>CAWCYS010000036.1:0-43616 GCA_963799715.1 Terriglobia bacterium
GGAATTTACGGCACGGACTCCTCGCTGCTGGGACGCGCGATGGGAATTCCGTCGGATTTGCTCGGTGTGTTGCAGCGCGCGTCGCAGCCCACAGATAGTTTCAAACTCGGATTCGGCCCGGGTGGAATTTCGCTGGGCGCGGGAATCAGCAGTTGACGATCGCAGCAGTAGGGCAGGCATTCCTGCCAGCCTGCCGGCAGGCTTCCGCAGCCCGCCGAAAAAAACGGGCGGAGGCAAGCTCCGCCCCTACAAGTGCAAAAACCATCGCCCGCTCGGGGCAGGTGTTTCCGCCGTAGGGGCGGAGTTTATCTCCGCCCGTCCGCGGTTTTCCAATCAGCAGTTTGCAGTGGAAGCTGGAAAGTGTCCCGCCGGCTCATGCCCGCGCATTGAACCGGGAGGCTGCCCGCTTCCAGATTTAGGGTGACGCTCACATGAATCCCTATTGGTTCGTCATTGTCATCACAATTATCGCTCAGCTCGGAATCTTTTTGCGCTGGCTGCATCGTCGCACGCGCGACGACGAAATCAACCGCGCCTTCGTGCGCGACATGGCGGTGAATCATCTCCCGCACATCTATCACGCGCTTTGGCAACTCTCCACCCGGCTCGGCGTGGAATTGGACGAGCCGCCGCCTGTCCAGTTCGTGGAATTGGACGGCAAGGAACGCCGCGAGCGCTAATCTCGAGCGCGGTTTTTCTGAGATTGAAATGTAGCGCCGGGCTTCAGCCCGGCATCTTCGCCTTCCCGTAGTTCCAATCGCAGATGCCGCCCTGAAGGGCGGCGCTACATTTACTTCTTGCGATCGCAATGGACACCTCCCCCATGCCCGCACCTACACAACTCGTCGCACTCGCACGCGCTGCCGCGGCGGCGCACTCGCTGGACGCGGCGCTGGTGTGCGCCGTCGTCGAGCAGGAGTCCGCGTGGAATACCTGGGCGGTGCGTTACGAGCCGGGATTTCTGGCGCGTTATGTGGCGCCGCTTTACACCGCGGGAAAAATCAGCGCGACGGAAGCGTACACGCGATCGATGTCCTGGGGATTGATGCAGGTGATGGGTCAAGTGGCGCGCGAACAAGGTCTGCCGGAGGCGGCATTTATCGCGCAATTGTGCGATCCCGCGACGGGACTCGAGTACGGTTGCCGCGTGCTGAAAGCGAAATTAGCCGCGGCAAATAACGACACGCAGCGCACCCTGTTGCTCTGGAATGGCGGCGCGGACAAATCGTATCCCGCGCAAGTGTTGGCGCGCGTTGTGAACTACTGAAGGCCCGAACAACCGGTCAACTCTTCGGCGCCGGCGGAGCGTTATCGGGATCGTCGACGATGAGATCTTTGGCGAATTTCTGGTCGTCATCAATCGGTTTCTCCACCTTGTATTCCGCGGAGCCCTGCTCCGGCAGGACCAGCGTCAGTCGCCCGTGTCCTTTCCAGAAACCGGTGGCCTCGTCGACGCGGATGTAGTAGTCCTGGCCGATTTTGGCATCGATGGAGATGACGGAAGACTTGTCATCGGAACGTATCTCGTGTGTGCCGGGCGTAAGCTTGATGTGCACGTGCCGCCCGTTGGCCATTCGGGTCACCTGAACACCATCGACATAGATGGAGGGCGCAAGCGCATAGCCTTCGTACCGGCGCTGCCGGTAAACATACAACGAGGCATCAGCCGGGGCGATCGGCGCCGGTGCCAGAGCAGGCGATTGGTCCAGCGCGGGCGGCGTTTGGGAGGGTTGCGCCGCTGGAGTTTGGGCACCTGGGGGTGCAGTCTTTTCCTGAGCAGAAAGACAACCGCAGATAAGAAACACCGTGAAAAGAACGCGGAGCCGCATCATCCTTTTTCCCTTTTTCTCAAAATTGAATTTCGCCTTCCACCAAAGGGCGAGATTGTACTTCAATCGAATCCGATTTTCACTATGACCATTCTGTTCAATTCGATTCGCTTTCTTACTCGCCACTGGCGCGAACGCGATCATCGTCATCGCGCTCGCCGCGGGCGGGCTCTTCCTGCATTCGTGGCTGAAATCGCGCGCCGACGCGGCGAAGCTCGCCGCCACGCTCGCCGCCGCGCAGCAGCAGATTAATTCCGCCGCGTCGCACGAAAAACAGACCGACGCGCAACTCGCGCAGCAGCTCGCGCAAATCAACGATCTCAAGCAGCAGGTGCAGACGCCGCAGCAAGCCGCCGCCGCAATCCTGAAAGCGTTGCCGCCGTTGCCGTCGCCCGTCACGTTGACGTTGCCAACGCAGCCGCAAAAGCAGTCACCCGTCCCCGCCGCCACGGGAAGCGCGACGCCGGGCGCCACCACGCTCTTCCCGACGCCCCCGTTACCGCTCCCGCCACAGCCACAATCCCGCAGCAGGACTTGAAGCCGCTCTACGATTACATCGAAGCGTGCCGCGCCACCACGCTCGATCGCGACGCCGCGCGCAAAGATCTCACCGACGCGCAAACGCAAATCACCGCGCTCACCACGCAGCGCGACGCCGCCGTCGCCGCCGCAAAAGGCGGCAAGTTCTGGACGCGCGTCCGCCGCAACGCAAAGTGGTTCGTCAATCGGCGCAGGCGCCGGCGGCGTAGCGGCCCTCGCGCGCGCGCGCCGATTCTAGCGCCGGTTTTTCGGAGGTGTGAATGTAGCGCCGGGCTTCAGCCCGGCATCTTCGTTTTTCCCCACGCGCAGCAGATGCCGCCCTAAAGGGCGTTGCGATGTACGACATGAGGCGAAGAGCCGGGCTGAAGCGCGGCTTGGCGGAAGAACCTGACGCGATGGCACAGTCACTCGCTTGGCCCCGTAGGGGCTGAATGTGCGCCCCACTCGCCGTAAGGCAAAACCGCACCGGCATGAGTGCCTGCGCTACAGAACCTATTCCTCCTCCGGTTGCGGCACGGCGTCCGGCCGATCCAGAAAAAACGTCACGACTTCCTCGAACACTTCCTTCCCCACGTTCACCGCGCGATGAACGCGATCGCTGGGCTCGACCCAATCCACTTCGCCCACAGTGACCTTCCACGGGATCGTCTCGTTGCCATCGCGAAATTCAATATTCACGGAATCGCCGCGCAACACGACGATCACGCGGTGAAACGGATCGCGATGCCAGGGCGTGGCTTCGCCCGGCGCGAGCCGTTGCCTGCGGACGAGCGTCGTGCCGCGGTGATGCAGGACTTCCGTTTGTTTTGATTGCTGCATGTCAATTCTCCGGCGCGTCGTTTTCCCAAACCAAGTGTGGTGCTTCTTGTCGCAGACAATATCACGAAGGGCAGGGGACCGCCGCGCAGTAGGACAGGCACTCTGGCCTGTCCAATCTTCTCGTGCTGCGCTGGAAAAACCTGGACAGGCAGGAGTGCCTGTCCTACCGAAACCGGTAATACCGCCGCCATGCTTTAATTTTGCGACGTGCAAGTCGCGCGCGGAAATTGAAAAATGCGGACGCGCCGTGTGCCGGCGTTGCGCGGCGTCGCTCGCCGGACGCGAGTATCCGTTGCGCGCGCCGTCGAAGCGCGGCATTTATCGCAGCGTGATCGAAGCTGTCGAAGCGCTGGACATGTACGAGCCGCGCCGCGCCGGCGCCCTCACCCGCAGCGGCCATCTCACCGCGCGCACTTCGCGCCGCGATCGCTCGCCCCGTCTGGTTTAGCCCGCCTATCCAGCCCTCCCCATTTGCCCGCCGTACAAGCCTTTGAAATGGCGACACAGTTACAGGTGCGCCCGCAGCTTGTGAAATCTGCGCTAGAATGCGCGCATGAGACACTCGCCATTCCTGGTCGCGATGGTTCTTATTTTGTCGCTGGGCGCGGGCGTTTTGCTCGGCGGCGCGCGGCCGCAAGGGCCGCAGCCGCCTGCGGTTGCGGCGGCGAAAACCGATGCCGACATGCAGGGCGAACTGCAGAACTATTTGGTGGGGTTTTTGACTGCTGCTTGTTCGCGCCCCAATGCGGATGTGTCGGATTACGTTTCGACATTGAAGATTTCCGATTCCGCAGCTTGGTTCCTTAAGAATTTCGGCTCGGTGGACGGGCAGAGCACTCGAGAGCAGATATAGCCTCCTTTGGCAACACATGGTGCAGGAACTGCTTTTCCGCATGTCTTACGCATGTCGGGACAAGACCAGCGTGATCAGTGTCGCGTTGTGGCAGGACACCTCCGATCCGGATGTTAATTGGATCCATCCGATCTTCGCGGCGATGGTGCAGCCCGTGACGATTTACGCCGCAAGGGCGACCGGGAAGCATGGGTCCCAGCCAATCGACCTGGGGCAATACGTCTATGTGGATGGCGGATTCCGCTACGTGGACGCGCGGCTCTTTCTCGGCCTCAGCGGTCAGCCCTCGCCCATCATTCGCGTGGCCAGTGACCCGTCGATTCTCATGATCGCGCGGAGTGTTGCGCCTGAGTATCCCGGTGTGGAGGGGACGGCGCACATCCCAGGCGAGGTGACCGTGCGCATCTTGATCGACACCAACGGGAAGGTCACCAAGGCAGAGCCTGTGAATGTGAACGGGGGTGCTGATTTTGCGGGGCCGGCGGTTCTCGCTGTCAAGCAGTGGCAGTTTCAGCCATTGTATTTGCCCGGGCCGAATCCGCCGCAGATCCAAAGTACGGTCGAAGTCGGCTTCCAGACAACACCGCTTTGATGGTGCTTTGTTCAGTTTGGAACGCAATTTGATCTAAAATGCCGGACATGAAAAGCCCACTCCTGCAGTCGTTCGCATCCGTCGCATTCGCTGGGATCCTCTTCGTTTCTAGCGCGCGGGCGCAGGCGCCGCCGGCTGCGACGGAGCCTAACACGCCGGAGACCGGCGCGCTGCAATTGGCGCGGCTCGGCGATTTCAAATTGCAGAGCGGGGACGTCATTCACGATTTCCGCATCGGCTACCGCACGCTCGGCACTCTGAACGCCGCGAAATCGAACGCCATTCTTTGGTCCACGTGGCTCGGCGGCAGATCGCACGATCTGCTCGACGTTCGTCGGACCGGACAACGTGGTGGACACGGGAAAATACTTCGTCATCCTGGTCGACGCCATCGGCGACGGCGTCACGCTCGTCGCCTTCGAATGATTCCGCGCAGCCGCTGATGAAATTTCCGAGCTTCAATATTCGCGACATGGTGGAATCGCAATATCGGCTGGTCGCCGAGGTGCTGCACATCCCGCATCTCCACGCGGTGATGGGAATTTCGATGGGCGGCATGCAGACGTTCGAGTGGGTGGTCGTCGCATCCGGATTTCATGGACCTCGCGATTCCCGATGCACGGTTCGCCGCAATTGACCTCCTACGACAAATTGCTGTGGAACGCGCAGATCGTGGCGCTCGAGCTCGATCCCGCGTGGAACAACGGCGCGCCCACAGGCACATTCACGCGCGGCGCCGCGCTCGAGGAGGAAATCGGCTGATGGGGCTTACGTCTCCCGCGTATCGCGTGGCGCACACGAAGTCCGGCGAGTTCGATTCGTTCTCCGGCGTGATCTTGAGACACCACGCTCACCGCGGGCGACGCCGCGAATCACATTCGGCAGCGGCAGGCGATGCTGGGGCTGGACGTCGCAGCGGAGTTCGGCGACACGCTCGAATACGCCGCGAAGCGCGTGCACGCAAAAATGCTGGTGGTGGTTTCCTCGGAAGACCACCTGGTGAATCCCACGCCCGCAATCGAATTTGCGAATGCGATCGGCGCGCCGATTCTCACTTCGGACTCCGCCTGCGGACATTTGAGTTTGTCGTGCATTTCGGCGGGGCCGATCGTCGCGCAATTCCTGGCGGATCCCAGCTCGGTGAAGACAGAGACGCTGCACGATGTTCCGGGCGGCAGCGCGCCGGGGCTGGAGTAGTAAGACAGGGTGAGGGCGCGAGGTCTGTTGTGCTGGGGAAAGACGCACAGTCAGCCCCTGCGCGGCCAATTGAGTGCCTGTGCTATTCAAACCGGAGACGATTGCGCGTGGCCCAAGCCCCGTAGGGGCGAAACAGAGCAGAAGCCCAGGGCGTAAGCCCTGGGTACGCGACGCAAAATACAGAATCCCTCAAGAAGGTTTTTCAGCCCCGTAGGGGCGGCATAAGCCAAACTCCTGCCGAGCGCCCGAATTGTTTTTGGAGTGATTCCCCCATGCGTCTGATTGCGCGTTTCCGGGCTTGTGTCGCCCCTACGGGGCTCGAAGGCGTTCCCAGGGCTTACGCCCTGGGCTATTGGCTTGTTTCGCCCCTCCGGGGCTGGTCTTATACGTCTGGGCGCCCTATGAGTATTTTTGGAGACCCGCGCGCAAAACCCTGGACGGACAGGAATGTCTGTCCTACTGGGACCTCGCCGCCGGGCGCAGTGAGAAGATTACGCGATTCACTTCTTCCTGCGTCGGTTTCGCCGCTCCTGACGCCGCCGAGAATGTCACGATAACCTTTTTATCCTGCGGAGCGTAAGCCTCGATTTGGACCAACTTGTCGGCGCTGGGATCCCCAAATTGAAAACCGCGCATCCATGGTGTCTGAAGCGAATACATGTGACCGTTCGATTTTGGGGTAAGCGCCATTTTAATCTGGAGCAGGGTTGAGTAGAGCACGATCTTCTTCGGGTTCGACAAAATCCGCAAATCGGCCGGCGTCGCGTTGAGTGTAGCCGCTTTGAAGTCGTACCCGAAAAGCCCTTTCAGGGCATCCCGAGTCTTGACGTCCATCTTGTTGTCAGCCGGGAGATCCGAAGTCGCGTTCAAGAGCATGATTGTCACGCCATTCGTGAATTGCACCACTCCCGCTGTTTCGTAGGTCTTCTCCAATTTCACGTCGGACCATGGCGATTCAAACTCGAACCCCGCATAAGAAAAAAGTCTGCCGGGGGTCTGAACCAACATGGTGTCCGGCAACGGCTTGGGAACAATCCAGACCTCCTGAGATTTCCGAATGTCTTGCCTAGTCAGGTAAAGTTCCTCCAGCGGCCCAGCGTAGAAGTTAGCTACAAGCAGAAGAAGTAAGCCCGCGATGGATAGCACGGTTCGCCACGACGGAAACGCGCGGTAAATATTCATGTGTAAAAAATGATAAGGCCCAGGCTGACGCTGTAAGTCTTGCGCATTATACGACAGGGGGCGCTGGGTTTCGCAGGACAGGCAGGAGTGCCTGTCCTGCGGGGTGCGTGATACAATTCCCCGGCAACGAACTCACTCACCTCTAGGAGCGCCCGATGACCTACTATGGCGGCAAGGATTTGGCGGCCGCGTTTCGCACGGTCCGCAAGAACACGATTTTGATCGCGGAGGACATTCCCGAAGATAAATATTCCTATCGCGCCGCGCCGGACGTGCGCAGCGTCGGCGAAATGCTGGTGCACATCGCGCTCTCGACGAACTTTCCCTACCAATTTCACGCGGTGGACCAGGCCACGACGATGGCGGGCCTCAATTTCTCCGCGCTGTTCGCGGAACACCGCGCCAAGGAAGCTGTCCACTACACCAAGGAGCAGACGCTCGCATTGCTGCGCGAAAAGGGCGAGCAATGGGCGACGTACCTGGACGGCGTCAGCGAGGAAGCGCTCGCCGAGAGCATTGCGATGCCGCCGGGTGCGCCGTATGCGTCGAAGGGCCGCTTCGAAATGTTGATGAGCGCGAAGGAACACGAGATGCATCATCGCGGGCAGTTGATGTTGATCGAGCGGCAGATCGGGATCGTGCCGCACCTGACGCGGCAAATGCAGGAGCGGTTTGCGGCGGCCGCGGCGGCGCAGAAGTAGATTGAGTAGGACAGGCACTCCTGCCTGTCCAGGTTTTTCTTCGCATTAACGAAAAAGAGTACAGGCAAGAGTGCCTGTCCTACTGAAGAGGGTGCCCCACACGCTGCGCTTGCGTGTGGGGTTTTTTCTTGTTTGATACGGGCGAAGATCAACGGCCAAGAAGAATCCCCACACGTAACGCCGACGCGTGGGCACCCGCGAACAAGAGTTCAGAGCCGGCGGAGATGAACTCCGCCCCTACGTACCGAAAAAACCTTATCCGAACGCGAATGGTGTTTTCCGCCGTAGGGGCAGAGCTTGCCTCCGCCCGCCTCCTGGAAATGAAGAAAGACATGAACAGACAGCCGCCGGAATGCGGCGAGGCGCTGGAAGGCGTGTCCTACTCAGATCTCACTGCTTCGCGCCGCTTTGGATCAGATAGTCCGCGAAGAGTTTGTTGTCGGCGCTGAGGGCGAGCGCCAGCGCCGTTTCGCCTCTTCGGTTTGTCGCGTTGACATTCGCGCCGCGATCGATCAAGAGCTTGGCCATTTGTGCCGTGCCCACGTACTGCGCCGCGTACATCAGCGGCGTCCAACCCTTCTTGTCCTTCACGTTGACGTTTGCGCCGTGATCGAGCAGGAGCGCGGCGGCCGTGGGGTCGTCAGCCTGGAGCGCGGCGCTCAGCGGCGTCTCGCCGTTGCTCGTTTTGGCGTTGACGTTCGCGACGCGCCCGACGAGAAAAGCGACCATGTCGCTTTGCGCGTACTGCGCCGCGTAGATGAGCGCGGTGTAACCATGCGTGGTCGTGGCGTTCACGTCGGCGCCGCGATCGAGCAGCAGCGTCGCGATGCTGACGCGGCCGCTGGACGCGGCGTACATCAGCGGCGTGAGGCCGTCTTTATCTCTCGCCGCGACGTTCGCGCCGCGCGCGACGAGTACGGTGGCGACGTCGGTCTTGCCGTTCGTGGCATTCTGCCATGAGGGCGGTCTCGCCCTAGTTGTCTTTCGCGTTGATGTCGGACTTCGCGTCGAGCAGCAGCGTGTTCACTTCGGGATTGCCGCCCACGGCGGCTTGCAGCAGCGCCGTCCAACCTTTTTTGTCGCGCGCGTTTACGTCCGCGCCGTGCGCAAGGAGTAGTTTCACGATGTCGGTGTGCGCGTTGCCCGCGGCGAACATCAACGGCGTGTCGTCGCCGGAATCTTTGGCGTTGACGTCGGCGCCGCCGGCGAGCAGGGAAGTGACCACGTCGAGTTTGCCTTGCGAAGCGGCAACGTCAATCGGCGGGGCGGTGTCCGCCCAAGTGGTTTGCGGATGGGCCTGGCTGGGACGCGCGCTGAAAACGAAAATTGCGATGAGCGCCGCGAGCGTCGTTATGCGCCGGAATGTTTCGCTACGCGCGAAAAGGCACACGATTGGGCGTCCTTGCGTGCTGATGGAGTATACGCCTGTGGGGGATGAACCCGCACAGGCAAGAGTGCCTCTGCCACTAAGACCGGACGCCATCGCCAGGCAGCGAACTGGAAGCCATCTCATGAATGTTTGAGTGCCGGGTCCATGCCCACTTCAGGGGCTAAAGCCCCATGTTTTCTGCGGCTTATTGTCGGAGCTGAAGCTCCGACCCCCTAAAACCCATTTATGAGATGGCCTCCAGTCGCTTTCGGGCAGCGCGGCTTAGGCGGGGCGGGAATGGCGATGATGCACGGCGTTGAGCAGGTCCGGATAGAATTCACTGAGGATATTGAACGCGCCGCTGTAGCCCATGTCCACGGCCCAATTCAGGGCGACGGCGTTCGCGCTGCGATCCTGCGCAGGGTAATAGCTGGTGGAGATTCCGTCGGCGATGAGCTGGCCGATGACTTGCGACTTATTGAATTCCGCGCGGCCATCGTCGTTGCGCGTGACGATCGTGCGGCTGAACGCGTACCACGCGCGCGACGCCGCGCTGCCGTGCCCGCGCCGGAAATAGCGCGGGTCCTCATGAAAGATCGTCGGCATGATTCCGTAGATTAGAAAGCTGCCGGAAATTTGATCCGCTTCGGCCGCGCCAAAGCGCTTGCCGAACGCGGCCCATCCCTCGCCGTAATTCGGCTGGCTGTCGGTGGCTTGCTGGAGGCTCGCCTGGAAGAGATTGCCGACGTGCGCGCTGATATCAAAGGCGTCGCCCGCGGCGATACGGAATTTTTGGCCGGCGGTGAGCGGCTTCTCGACCGCGCCGATGTCGCTCGAGTTTTGGAAATCCGGGATCATCCCGAACATGCGCTTGGGAGTGTAATCGTCTTCGTCGGGGAGCAATTCGGCGGATTGCGGAGCGGGCGTGCGGGCGGATTCCGGGGGAGCCGGGGCGGGGGATTGCGCGTGCGCCGGGGGATGCAGGGCGAGAAACACCACTAGCAGCGGGAAGCTATGCCGCATGACCCTCACAAAGCCAGTGTGTCGAAGCGGAACAGGGGGAAACTACTGGCCTTTAGTACAGGTGTGTCGAATCGGCGTAACTCGCTGTGTTGACAAGGGATGCGTCGCCAACTACAAGCGAAAAACGAAGACAGAGGATGCCTCACGCGCCGATTTTGCGTGTGGGGATTTGTTTCATCGGCACACGTCGAGCGCGCAGAAACAAAACCCCCACGCGTAACCTCGACCTGTGGGGCACCCGCGGAGAAAATCGCGGATCCGAATGTCGGACAAGCCCCATAGGGGCGAAATAAAGCAGGCGCCCTGGGCCATTTGCTTATTTCGCCCCTACGGGGCTGGCATGGCGTGAAATCAAATTACTACTGTTACCCAGGGATTGGCCGGCATCGTCCGCCGCGGCGGACTGCGGCGGGAAGGCGCCCTGGGCCCTTGCTTCATTTCGCCCCTACGGGGCTTGCAGTTTTCTTTTTGGTGCGTGACGTGCGCGTTCGACGAATATATCTCAGTTGCCCGGACGGAATCTTATCGCCCGGTCATGGCGAACGAGTTCATGAAGGCGTCGCGATCGGCCGCCGTGTAATCCTTCGCCGTGACCACCATTAGCTGATACAGCCGGTGGCCGATGAAATATTCGTGCTCGTCGAAGGTGGTGCCGTCGTCGCCGCGAAAGACGAACGCGCGGCCCGGCACGGCGCCCAGGGTGATGGGCGCGTCGGTCAGAATCGTCTTGCCGGATGACGCGCCGTCGCGCACGCGTTGCATCACGGCGTCGGAGCCGTCATTCGCCACGTCCGGCGGGTAATCATTGTAGGTCACCAGGTAGGCCACGTTGTCGTTCTGCGTCGAGACTACGAAGGAATACATCGTAATCGAGCGTCCCTGCGGGTCCGCGTTGAGCTTCTCCGGCGTCTGATCCGTTTGCGGAGTGCCGGGCATCAGTACGCTGAAGCCGCCATCGGCGGAATAGAATTGCTTCAAGTCGGAAGCAGGGGACGCCGGAGGCGCACTCGGCGTCGGGGCGGGCACTGGCGTGGCAGTCACCGGGCCCGTGGCCGGACGCGGCGCGTTTGCATTCGTGCTGGCGGCGGTAGTTTGGCCCATCGCGTCGGTCAACTTGAAAGAGTTCATGAAGGCATCGCGATACTTCGCCGTGTACCCGGACGACGTGACGATCATCACCTGATAGAGACGCTGCCCGTCGAGATACTGCCGAATGTCGTAACCGAACCCGTCCGGCCCGTGCACGGTGAACGCGCGCCCCGGCACGCCGTTGAAATCGATGGCGGTGTCGGTGAGCAGTGTCTTTCCTTCGGCGATGGCGTCGCGCGCGCGAGCCAACACCGCGGGGGCGCCGTCGGAAACGAAGCCCGGCGGATAATCGTTGTAAAAAACCATGTAGGCGACGTTGTCGTTATCGGTGCTGACGGCGAACTCGTAGAGCGGCACCTGCTGCGGCGGAGTGTCGTTGCCGACGTTGATCTGCTGCGAGCTGGTGGTCGGAGTGGCGGGCATTATCACGGTGAAGCGGCCGGCGGTGGAAGAAAATTGTTTGAGGACGGAGTCCGCCGGCGCGGGCGCGGGCGTGCTTTGCGGAGTGGCTGCCGCCCGGCTCTGCTTCGCCTGGGTCGCGGCCTGTTTCGCGGCCGTGTCGAGCTGCGCGGCGTGCGCGCCAACGGCGGCGCAGCACAGCAACAACGCTCCCAAGAGGCCGGTTAAAAATCGTCGCATGATGTTCCTCGCTTGGCGGAGTTGAACCCCACCGTGGACTGGGCTTGATTCTAACGCGGATGAAGTTCGATGGGGATGCACAATCATTTCGTTTCAAGGCGTAAAGATGCCCGAGTGCAGCATCCCTCGCAGAGATGCGCACATGCGCTGATTGTGCCAAGCGCCACGAACGAAGACCAGCGGCAACCGCGCGCGCAGCGCCGCATGTGCCAACCGCCATGAGGGTGCCGCACGCGCAACCCCGACGCGTGGGGCCCCCAGTGAGAAAACCGCGGATCTCAAGGTCGGGCGAGCCCCGTAGGGGCGAAATAAACCAAGAGCCCAGGGCGTAAGCCCTGGGTAAGGATTGCAATTTCATTCTTCCTCAAGCGAGCCCCGTAGGGGCGACACAAGCCAATCCCCGGCTGGATCAACATAAATGCAACGACGCGCTCGAATTCGCGGCTGACGAGTCTGATGCGCGCAGGTCCCGCAACGCGGCAGGTGTCTGGCTTCTGTCGCCCCTACGGGGCTTAGAGTTTTCTTTCTTGCGCGCGACGTGCGAATGCCTGGCCTACCGCTTCTTCTTGTCCCACAATTGGCGGAACTGCTCGACGGTGGCGGGGCCGTGGCCCGCGTAGTGATTATTGGCGTAGGCGAAGACGCGCAAATTGCGGGCCACGAATTTGCGGAACAGCTCCACCCATTTCGCGAGCTCGGCGCTGCGGTCGACGACGACCTTGTCCCACGTGGTGGTGACGTTTTCGATGCCTTTGCGGTCGCCCAGCCAGCGCACGTACACGAAATTGGAGGTGATGGGATCGAACGGCGGCGTGGAACGCTTCCACTCCCACGGCCGCGGCATCCAGGATTGGTCGAGCAGCGCCAGCGCCACGTTGTGCTCGCGCAGCGCGTCCGTAAATTTATTCTCGAGCCAGTTCTTATTGCGAATTTCCAGCGCGATGCGCCGGTCGCGCGGCAGCTTCTTCAAGAACGGCCGCAGCCGCGCGAGAAATTCGTCGACGCCCGGAAACGCGCTCTTATTGAAGTATCCGAACTGCAAGAGGATCGGGCCCATCTTTGCGCCCAGCAATTCCACCGTGGAGAGAAACGCGTTCCATTCCGCATCGCAATCCACCAGGACTTTCTCGTGCGTGATCACGCGCGGAACTTTTACGGCGAAAATGAACTCCGGCGGCGTCTTCGCATACCAGCCGCGCACCGTCGCGGCCGACGGCGTGCGGTAGAACGTGCTGTCCACCTCGACGGTCTGGAAGCGCGTGGCGTAATAGCTCAGATATTCCGAGGGCCTCATTCCCGCCGGATAAAATGTGCCCGGCCAGCCGTCCGCCGTGAACGCGGAGGTGCCGAGCAAAATGTCCGGTAAGTCGCTGCGGCCCGGCGCATCGAAGAGTGTGGGTTTATTTTGCACCGTTCCGGTACACTCCTTCGCCTGGCAGGCAAGAGCCGGCTGCCCCTCATCCCTCGACCGCTATCCTAACCTGAAGAATCGCGAAGTCAGAAGTGTCCGCGAAACCGGCCTGCGCAATTTTCTTTTGTGGCGGGAGGGATTGGCTGTATGATTCTATATCTTGGCTGTAATCAGGCGCGCAGCGCACGCCACCATGCTCGCATTTACGGCGTGGCGCAAGGACGGACTCTCTCCCCCATGGCCGACGAAAAGAAAAACGACCGAGCCGCATGGTTGCAAGGGCCTCCGGCGGAATGCTCCGTCCCGCCGGAGAATGACGCCACGCGGTGGCGGCTGGTCCTTTTAGGCGCGCCGGGCGTCGGCAAGGGCACGCAGGCGGATTTGCTGCACGAGCGCTTGCACGCCTGCCATCTCTCCACCGGCGACGTCTTCCGCGCGGCGACGCGCTCCGGATGCGATCCCAGTCCGGCGATGATCTCCGCGCTCGAATACATGCGCCGCGGCGATCTGGTCCCCGACGAAACGGTCTGGCAGATGGTGCGCGAGCGCGCGGGATGCCTGCGTTGCGGCGGCGGATTTCTGCTCGATGGATTCCCGCGCACGCTGACGCAAGCCGAAGAATTGCATCGCGCGATGCTGCGCGAGAATTTGGCGCTGGACGCCGTGGTGAATTACGAACTGCCGCGGCAGGAGATCGTCGCGCGACTGAGCGGGCGGCGCGTCTGCGAAAAATGCAAAGCCGTGTTTCACGTCATGCATCATCCGCCGAAAGTCAAAGGCGTGTGCGATCGTTGCGGCGGGAAACTCATTCTGCGCGAGGACGACCGGCCCGAAGCCATCGCCGTCCGCATGGAAGCCTACGAACGCAGCACCGCGCCGCTGATCAAGTTTTACGAAGCGCTCGGACTTTTGGTGCCGATCCCCGCCACTGGCACGCCGGAAGAGATTTGCGCCCGCACCGTCATCGCGCTGCAAGCCCGCACCGCAAGGGCGCGCGGATAGGCTGGGTAGGACAGGCCTGCCTCCCGGTAGGCAGGGCAGACATTCCCCCCGGCGCGCCGTATTCTGACGGCTGCCTATCCAACGCGATCACGAGACGTCCGCGATTCCGAAGCCCCGGAGGGGCGACATAAAGCCATAGCCCAGGGCGTAAGCCCTGGGTGTGGCGACAAGAAAAAACACTCTTCTAACAGATCGATCTTGAGCCCCGTAGGGGCGACACAAACCAGAAGCCCAGGGCGTAAGCCCTGGGTAAGCATTGCAATTCCATTCTTCCTCAGGCGAGCCCCGTAAGGGCGACACAAACCCGAACGCGCACTCGGCAAGACAAAGCGTGCGTGGGCTGGCGCATGCGACTACCCTGAATTGAACCAAGGCGCGACAAGGATTTGGCTTATGTCGCCCCTACGGGGCTCGATGATCGTTCCCTTGAAAGTTTGTTTCTTCGCGGCGTTCCCAGGGCTTACGCCCTGGGCTCTGGCTTTATTTCGCCCCTACGGGGCTCCAAGATTATTTGTAGAAGTTGTTTTGGTTTTGCTTACCCAGGGCTTACCCGCCTTCGCCAAGCCTGCGGCGCGGCAGGCGCCCTGGGCTCTGGCTTTATTTCGCCCCTACGGGGCTTGTTATCCGTGAGCGGACGAATTGTTAGGATCTTCATGGATGGCCCGCACGCCGCATTTTCGTATGGGGTTTTTTCTTTCGGGTTCGAGATGAAATCGCGAACGTCAAAAGCAAATCCCTACGCGTAACACCGACGTGTGGGGCACCTGCGGTCGCAGAGCGGGCGGAGGCAAGCTCCGCCCCTACGGCGGAAAACACCATTCGCGCGCCAGCATGTTTTTTTCCGTATGTAGGGGCGGAGCTTGCCTCCGCCAGTCTTCTGTAGGCGAAGAGGAAGGCACACAGGCAGCCCCCGCGGGGCCACGTGAGTGCCTGTGCCACTAAAGCCCGCGCGGACGCGAGGATAGTCTCAGCAGGACAGGCCTGTCCTATTTTGCCGCAACCAAGCCCACCCCATAGAGTACGCTCGCGTGCGGCGCGAGGTGCACGCGCACTCCGGGCATTGGGCCCAGGTCCTTGCGCTCCCACAAATCGCGCACGGGCGCGTCCCCTTGCGGCAGACCGAGCTGCGACCACGAAAGATCCACGTCCTGCGCGGCATCACTCCGGTTGAACACCGCGACGTTGTGCCAGGCGCCGGCCTTTGCAGTCCATACCGTTAGTTTGCCGTCGTCGTAAGCCACAGCATTGGTCCCCGCGTGCTGATCCACCGCGATCACTTCCGGATTGGTCAGCAGCGAGAGCGTCCAGGGATCGAGCTGCGTGATATCGCCGCCGAGCATCAGCGGCGAATGGAAGATGCACCACAACGTGAGCAGCGTGCGTTGTTCATCGTGCGTCAGACGCGTATCGCGCGGCTGGCCCCAACCCGGCGCGGGTCCTAGCCGTCCGAGCGGCAACATGTCTGCGTCCGGCCAATGACCGGGCTGCGCGAGGCCCGCCCATTTCGCGGCGTTGGCGAATTGATCGCCGACGCCCTGCGGGTAGGGCGAATCGCTGTGCCACAAATCCCAGATGTCGTTCGAGATGCGCCACATCTGCGCGTACTGCCGCATCTCGTCGATTTTTTCGAGCGGCGCGGGGCCGGGCGAAAGACTCAGCACCATCGGACGCCCCGACTTGGCGATGGCCGTCGAGAGCATGCGGATTTCGTCGCCGCGATACGGCCCGCTGGAGATGCAATCCACTTTGATGAAATCCACGCCCCAACTCGCGTAGAGCGCCGCGATGGAATCGTAATAGGCCTGCGCCGCGGGTTTGGACGCGTCCAGCCCGTACGTGTAGGTGTTCCACACGCAAGTGTCCGACGTATTGGCGGCGTCGCGCGCGTGGTACGGAGAATTGGCGATGGGCAGATTCGCGTCCACGGCTTGCCGGGGGATGCCGCGCAGAATGTGGATGCCGAACTTCAGGCCGAGCGAATGCAGATAATCCACCAGCGGCTTGAAATTCGCGGCGGAATCCGGCGCGCCCGCGGGCGGTGCGGCGGAGGGAAAGCGATTCGCCGCGGGCGTGAATCGGCCGTAGCCGTCCATCGAGAATCCCGTCAATTCCTTATTGGACTCGGTCGTGGGATTCAGCAGGTACCAGCCCATGTCCAGCACGACGTATTGCCAGCCCGACGGCTTCAAATTCTTTGCGAACGCATCGGCCGTGGCGCGCACCTGCGCTTCGCCGATCGTGGCGCCGAAGCCGTCCCAACTGTTCCAGCCCATCGGAGGCGCCGGGGCGAGCACGTTCGCGCCCGTCGGCGCCGCGGACAACGCCGCGCCCGTCGGGCCGATCGCACACAGCAGCAGTGCGACGAACAAGATTGAGCAGAACACAATTCGCGCCCAGGTTCGAGTAGGACAGGCAATCTTGTTTATCCCGAGCGTAGCCGAGGGGCCTGTCCCAACTTTCATCGCGGCAATGTAGAAAGACATAGAGAAAACCCTCCGTGTTGCGTTCCTGCCTGTGGCTTCACACATTCTAACGCGACAGCCTGGACAAGCAAGAATGCCTGTCCTACCAAAACCGGAGGGCGCGTTTCACTTTTAAAGCTCATCGCACTTCGGATCCACTTCGATGGTGATGTCTTTGTACTGATCAAAAAGGCCGGCGTTGTGCATCTGCAACGCGATCGGGCCGCTCTTGCCCGCCGCGGGATCCTTGAAATCGAGGATCTCGACGGCCTTGCTCCCGATGGGTTGCGTAACGGCCATGCGCGCCGTGCCCTTCGAGGCGTCCGCGAGAATTTCCACGTCGCTCCATTCGTGCGGATCGAAATTGCCCTTCGCGGGAGTCGTGAACTCCGCGCCGCCACTAGTATCCTTGCCCGCGCGATAATCCCAGTGACCGCCACTCGGAGGCTGAAATTGAATTCCGCCGAGCGCGTCCAGCGGAATCTCATCCTCCTTCGGACGCGTGCAAAAAATCAGCACGCACGGCTGATGATCGGGTTTGCCGGAAACGTGGCGGACCGCAAACTTCAGCCGGAAGCGGCCGTAATTCTTGGCGGTGTAAATCACGCCGCGTCCCGCGCCCGTGCTGGCGATCGCGCCGTCTTTCACTTCCCAGCCGGCATGCGGGCTTTTCGCCAGCTCGCCCGGATACGTGTCTTCGAGCACCATGCGATTGAGCCGCGCGAGTTCCGCGCCCTTCGGATCCTTCTCCTTGGAGATGAGTTCCTGCGTCTCCGCCCGCAGGACCAGGCTGTGATCCACCATCGGAATGCTCGAATAGATGGGCCAGTTGGCGATGAGGCTGGTGAGGTTTTTCGCCAGCTCGGATTTCAGTTCGCGCGCGTCGGCCTCGGTGGGAATGGCCGCGAACGCGGACAAGCTCGCCTTCAGAGAATCGTCCAGACGGTCGGTGATGATTTGCGAGACGCCGTCGGACTTGTCGCTCAGCTTTTTCGCGATGGCGGCGAGATCGAGAATTTCGCTGGGGCTGAATGAAATCTCGCTGTTCAGGATCTGAATCCAGCCGTCAAGCGTCTTGCCGTCGAAAAGCGGCACGGCGGCGCTCGATGCCGCGGGATTCGGCGCGCCCAGCGCAAATCCGCCGCGCGCCATCGCGCAGCCCGCCGCGCCCAGCGCCGCCGTCTTGAGAAATGTTCTCCGGTCATGCCGTCGAGTGTCGATTCGCATGCACGCAGCATAAATCAGAGCGTTTCGCGACGCCACAATTTCCCGGCTTTGAGTAGGACAGGCAGCGGCCAGAACGCGGCGCGCCAAAGGAATGCCTGTCCTCCTCGACCCGGGCGACTGGGATGAATCCGTCGAATTCGCACCTCGCGCACAAGAAGGAAAATTCTAAGCCCCGTAGGGGTGAAATAAACAAATAGCCCAAGGCGCCTGCCGCGCCGCAGGCTTGGCGAGGGCGGGTAAGCCCTGGGTAGCGGAAGGAATTTAGACTCATCTCAAGCCAGCCCCGTAGGGGCGACATAAGCAAATAGCCCAGGGCGTAAGCCCTGGGTAAGCCGTAGCAATTACATTTTATTTCGGGCAAGCCCCGCAGGGGCGACACAAACCAGACATTTGCACGCGTTGGGGGACCTGCGCGCATCAGACTCGTCAGCCGCGGAATTCGAGCGCGTCGTTGCATTTATCTTGATCCAGCCGGGGATTGGCTTGTGTCGCCCCTACGGGGCTCGCTTGAGGAAGAATGAAATTGCAATGCTTACCCAGGGCTTACGCCCTGGGCTTCTGCTTTATTTCGCCCCTACGGGGCTTGTGCGACCGTGGGGTCCGCGTTTTTCTGAGTGGGTGCCCCATCGTCGGGGTTATGCTTGCACGTTGCCAATTTGAAACCTGATAACATAACGGAACGTCATAATAATGCGCCCCTAAATCCGGCGAGGGGGATCGATCATGAAATTCTCCGGCAAGCCTCCTGACTTCCACTCCATCGTTAAGTTTGCATGTTTCGCGTTGCTCCTTTCGGCGTTTGTGGCCGCGCCCGCCCATGCGAAGACGTATCCGGAAATTGTGCGCATCAGCTACATGCAAGGCGACGTGCGCCTTAACCGGGGTGACGGCAAGAAGCCCGATCTGACCAAGCAGTGGGAAGAAGCGGTGCCCAACGTCACCATCCTTAATGGTTACGCCATCGCGACCGGCGACGGCCGCGCCGAAATCGAATTTGAGTACGGCACGGTGGTGTACCTGGCCGAGAATTCCGTCTTGATGTTTCAGGCGCTGAGCACGCAGGACGGCATGCCTTCCTCGAGAATGGAACTCGTCACGGGAACGGCGACGGTTTCCTACCACCCCATTCCCAAGGAATCATTTGTCCTCACCACGCCGACGCAGGTATACACATTTGGGAATACAGCATTATCGAGAGTGGATAGCTTTCTCGATGCCACTGCGCTGACGCCACAAATCGGCGGCTCGCCCGGCACCACATTCCTGGCGACGGAATCGGGTGAAACCGACAACGACCCAAACTCCCCCGCGAGCGCGGAAGTGAAGAAGTCATCCGGGACGCCGCTGGATTGGGATTCTTGGGTGGGGGCTCGCGATAGTCAGCGGCAAAAAAACACGGTCGCGGCCTTGAAAGCTTCCAACCTCACTGGATTCATTCCCGGATTGCTCGATCTGTATAACGAGGGTTCCTTCTTCCCGTGCCCGCCATTCGGAACGTGCTGGGAACCGAACGTGCTGGCCGCGACGCCTGCGTCCGACACGACGACGCCGGACGCGGCTCCCCCGGCCGCCACCCCGCAGACACCTAGCGCAACCCCGTGGCCCGACGCCACGCCGTCGTCGCCTTCGCCTGCGCCACCGAGCGGCACACTTCCGCCGGCGGCAAGGTTTCAGCTGGTCGCCATGCGCGTCGGTTCCCAGCAGCCGGACGCTCAGCAGGGCGGAGCAGCGGGAACGCAGCAAGCGCCGCCGCCATCGCAAGCGCCGGGGCAAGGTTCGCCAACGACGCCGCAGGGAACACCTCCAAAGCGAATACTCAAGAGTTACTCCGATTATTTTCCGGCGCCGAATTGTTATTCCTACGATCTTGAAATTCACACCATCACGGTGAAAGATCCCGCCACGGGAAAGGAAAAGGTCGTTCGGCGCGACTACAATTACACCCCTCAGATGTGGGAGTATGCGCTGTGTCATTCAGGCGCGTGGGTCCATCTGCGGGGCCGGCAAACGCGGTACACGTTTGTCGTCGGCAGAAAGCACCATCACCCGCCGGTGCGCTGGGGGCACATGCACGGAAAGGATTATTACGTGCCGCGTCACCCGAGCGACGTCAAAGGCAAGCCGCCGCTCAATCTCAAGTACGGCGTTTTCGAGACCACCAACGGGCCGGATGGACCTTTCCAGCGTGTGGATTATTCGCCTAAGGACAAGTTCAGCCTCTCAGCCAGCCCCCGAAGGATTTTCGCGGCCCGGACTTTCCGCCTCTGCCCGGCACTCCACAGCCGGTAATCCAAGCGCGGCTCATACGAAATGGGAATAGAGGTGTCCCAATCACGTATGACTACGCCTCCAAGAAATTCGTTCAAGCGGGTGCGCCCATCGCTGGGCGGCCGGCGCCGCCCGTCGTCATTGCCAACTTCGGTGCTCACGCCGAATATTTCAGGCCCCCCGTTTCCATTGGAGGCACTGGCGGAACTAACGGTGGTGGCGGGAGCTCCGGCGGGTCGCATGGCCGCAGCGGCGGTGGCGGTGGCAGTCCGCCCCGCAGTGGAGGAGGCGGCGCTCCCCGTGGTGGTGGCGGAGGGGGAAGTCCGCGTGGTGGTGGAGGGGGCGGAGCGCCGCGTGGCGGCGGTGGCGGTGGAGCTCCACGCGGTGGCGGCGGTAGTGGCGGCGGTAGTGGTGGCGGTGGCGGAGCACCCCGTGGAGGCGGGGAGGCGGCGGTGGTGGCAGTAGCGGCGGGGGTGGTGGACACAGCGGCGGTGGTGGCGGCAGTAGCGGCGGCGGTGGAGGGGGCGGCGGAACGCCCAGACATTAGCCGCGTGGGGTTGAGTAGGACAGGCATTCCCCTGGCGCGCCGCATTCTGGCAGCTGCCTGTCCAGGGTTTTCTGCTTCCCGAAAGTGCGGAAGAGGAGAGGACAGGCAAGAGTGCCTGTCCTACTCCGACGCGCGAGTGACGGCGCTGGACCACCGCCAATCTTCTGGCTTAGCCACCAATCCGGTTTTCACCGGATTATTTTCGATGTAGGCGCGAACTCGCTCGAATTCGGCAAGCGAGCGAATCCCACGATCGAAGGATTCGTCCTGCCAAAATCGTTTTCCCACGCGGTTTAAGGCTTTGTTTGCTTCGCGCGCCGAGACTCCCTTCACCCCACGCGTGACTTTGGCCAGCGATTGGATCGGATCTAACAGAACGTGAACATGATTGGACATGACCACATAGGCGCGCAGGACGTAGTGCCCAAGAACGCCCCCGCGCAAAATTGTCTGCTGCACGACTTTGGCGATTTCGGGCCTGCCCATCCAACGTGGGCCGGTGGAGGCGGCGTCGAGATGCCGGTCGGCGGAAACGAATTGTTTTCCTGGAGACAGACGGAGCAACTCAATAGCGCGCAGAACCTCTCTCGGAAGTGAACCGTACAGCCGCCAAGTGATGAAGATCGTGCGGTCCTCCGGTTGCCAGTGTGGCAGGTGGCGATAAGAGTAACTCACACATCGGAGACTACTACAGAACGCGGTGTGAGTAGGACAGGCACTCTTGCCTGTCCTCTTTTGTCTGCGCTCCAGCGAGCGGCCGCCAATATTCGCCGCCAATGGAAGAACCCTGGACAGGCAAGAGTGCCTGTCCTACTCGGCGGATTGCGTGCCTGTATCGGCTGGCGTAAAATGCACGGCCTGTGCCGACAGCGCTCCCATCGCCGGTGGCAGTGTTTCCCATTACACCGTGATTGAAAAATTGGGCGGCGGCGGGATGGGCGTCGTCTACAAAGCCAAGGACACGCGCCTGGGCCGCAACGTCGCGCTGAAATTTCTGCCGGACGACATCGCTCCAGGACGCGCAGACCATCGAGCGTTTTCGCCGCGAAGCGCGCGCCGCGTCCTCGCTGAATCATCCCAACATCTGCACCATCTACGATATCGGCGATTTCGACGGCCGCCCGTTCATCGCCATGGAATTGCTCGAAGGCCAGACGCTCAAACATCGCATCAACGGCAAGCCCATCGAGATCACCGAGCTGCTGGACACCGGCATTCAAATCGCGAATGGCCTCGACGCCGCGCACGCCAAAGGCATCGTCCATCGCGACATCAAGCCCGCGAATATTTTTCTCGTCGAGCGCGGCCAGGCGAAAATTCTGGATTTCGGTCTCGCGAAGCTCGCGCCCGTCGTGCCGCAGAGCACCGGCGGCACGCCGGCGGGCGAAACTTCCATGCGCACGCTGACGCACGTAGGGCTCGATCAGCTCACCAGCCCGGGCAGCAGCGTCGGCACGGTGGCGTACATGTCGCCCGAGCAGGCGCGCGGCGAAGAATTAGACGCGCGTTCGGATTTGTTTTCGCTGGGCGTGGTGCTGTACGAGATGGCCACGGGGATTCTGCCGTTCTCCGGCGCCACGGCCGCTTTAATTTTCGACGGCATCCTGCACACCGACGCCGTCCCGGCCACGAAGCTCAATCCGCGATTGCCCGCCGGCGATGGAAAATGTGTTCAGCAAGGCGCTCGAAAAAGATTCCGATCTGCGCTATCAGACCGCCGGCGAGTTGCGCGCCGACCTCAAGCGCATCAAGCGCGACATCGACTCCAAGCGCCATCCCGCCGCCGCGGAAAAGGCCGGCGTAGCCGCCGCGCATTCCGCCGGCGCGAGCGGCAATTCGGGCGCGCACGGCGCCCCGCATAAGTCCGTCGCCGTGCTTTACTTTGAAAATCTCAGCGGCGCAAAGGAAGACGAATACCTGCGCGACGGCATCACCGAGGACGTCATTACCGAACTCTCGAAGATTCGCGGCCTGAACACGTTTTCGCGGCCGACGGTGCTGGCGTTTCGCGACAAGACCGTCACCCCCGCGCAAATCGGCCAGCAGCTCGGCGCGGCGTACGTCCTCACCGGCACGCTGCGGCGCGCGGGCGCGCGTCTGCGCATCAGCGCTCAGCTGGTGGATACGCGCACCGATTTTCCGCTGTGGTCCGAGCGTTTCGACCGCGAAATGAAAGACGTCTTCGAGATACAGGACGAAATGGCGCGCAAGATCGCGGAGGCGTTGCGCGTCACGCTTTCCCCGCAGGAGCTCGAAGCCCTCGCCGACAAGCCCACGGAAAATTTGCAGGCCTACGATCTTTACCTGCGCGGCAAGCGTTACGCGCGCCGGCTTACGCGCCAGGACGTCGAGTTCGCGCTGCAAATGTTCGAGAACGCGGTCGCGCTCGATCCCAGCTTCGCGCTGGCCTACGCCGCCTGCGCCAACGCCTGCGCGATGTACTACTCTTTCTTCAGCCGCGATCAAGTGTGGGTCGAACGGGCGCGCGAGGCGAGCGGCCACGCCGTGGCGCTGCGCTGGGACTTGCCGGAAACGCACATCAGCCAGGCGTGGGTGCTGTACGCCGCGGGCCTGTACGACGAAGCCGTGCGCATGGTGAAAAAAGCCATCGAACGCAAACGCGATTGCGACGGCTCCTATTACCTTCTGTGCCGCGCGCTCTTTGCCGCGGGCCGCGCCCAGGAGGTGATGGACATTTCGGAGTCCGCGATCGACGCCGCCGGCGAGGATTACAACGTCTACGTGCCCATCCTCAACGCGCTGGGCACCTTGAATCGGGAAAAAGCCAAACTCAACATGAACGAGAGATTCGCCGCGGCGATCGAGAAGCACTTGAAAGAAGTGCCGGAGGACGCCCGCGCGCGGATTTTGTTGGGCGCCACGTACGCGCGGTTGGGTCGCGAGGACGACGCCTTGCGCGAACTCAACCTCTCCGTCACCCTGCGCGCCAACGAGGCTTCGATTCTCTACAACGCCGCGTGCGTCTATTGCGGCTTGAATCGGAAAACGGAAGCGCTCGATGCGCTGCGCAAAGCGTGGGAGGCGGGCTCGAAAGACGCCGTCTGGACGCGCCGCGATCCGGACCTGCTGCCGCTTCACGGCGATCCGGAATTCGAGCGCATGTACCCCGAAAAACTTGAATCGAAATCTCCGCCCTCAATCAATTCCAAATAGCGGCCCCGGACACCCCGCGGCTGCCCACCATCGGCTCGCGGTAGCGGCCGCTCCGCGGTTTAGTAGGACAGGCACTCCTGCCTGTCCGATTTTTCTTTTCAATTGAAAACCCCTGGACAGGCAGGAGTGCCTGTCCTACTTAACCCGTGCGACTGAGATGAATCCGCCGAACCCACACGACGCGCGCAAGAAAGAAAACTCTAAGCCCCGTAGGGGCGGAATAAAGCAAGAGCCCAGGGCGTAAGCCCTGGGTAAGCCGCAGCAATTAAGCTTCATTTCAAGCCAGCCCCATAGGGGCGACACAAGCCAGACACTTGCACGCGTTACGGGATCGAGGCATATCAGAATCGTCAGCCGGGGAAATCGAGCGCGTTCCGGCAACTATCTCGATTCAGCCGGGGATTGGCTTATGTCGCCCCTACGGGGCTCGCGTGAGGAAGAATGAAATTGCAATGTTCACCCAGGGCTTCCGCCCTGGGCTTCTGGTTTATTTCGCCCCTACGGGGCTTGTGCGACCTTGGGGGCCGCGGTTTTCTCCGTGGGCTTGCCCCCGTAGCCTAGGCGAAGGGGGTGCTCACATGCGCGGGGTTCCGTGTGGGGATTTTTCCGTTTCCGTACTTCGGGTCTTCCACAGAAAGAAAAATCCCCACACGCAAAATCGGCGTACGGGGCACCCGCGCGGCGACGTTCCTGGTAGGACAGGCACTCTTGCCTGTCCAGGGTTTTTAACCGAGAAGAAAAAGAGGACAGGCAAGAGTGCCTGTCCTACTACTGCTTCACCAATTCCACGCGGCGATTCTGGGCGCGGCCGTCGTCCGTGTCGTTCGTGGCCACGGGTGCGGTGGGGCCGTCGCCGACGGCTTGCAGCCGCGACGCCGCCACGCCGTATTGCGTCACCAGCGCTTGCATCACCGCCGCGGCGCGCGCCCGCGAAAGATCCATGTTCGCCGCGAACGTGCCCACGTTATCCGTGTGTCCCACGACGTAAAGTTTCAGGCCCGGGTCCTGTTTCAAAAGCGCCGCGACTTGCTGCAGCGCCGGAGCGGATTCCGGTTTCACCTCGGACTTCCCGGTGTCGAACAGAATGCCGTTCACCACCACGTGGCCCATCATGGTGAGGTCGCTGCCCAGCGCGGCTGCGTTGGCCACCATCACCTGCGCTTCGGGCATTTCGATGAGAATGGTTTGCCGGTAACTGCCGCCGGCGCTGACCTCTTCGCCGATCCAGGTGTTGCCCATGTGCACGGTGAAATCGCCCGCCGACCCGTCATCGTAAAGAAATGTATAGCCCGCATTCTTCAGCGCGGTCTTGACGTTGCGCAGCACCTGGGCCGCCGTCGCGCCGTCGGGGAAGTTGTACTGCACGTAATGCAGCTCGCCTTCCACCGTCTTGGACTCCTGCTTCGGGCCGAGATTGTCGTAGGTGTGCGTATCATCCGCGCTGTCTTTGCAGTCCACGATGATCGCGCCCGGGTAACGCGGAATCAAGGGCGAGTCCTTGCAGCCCTCCATGTCGGTGGTTTGCGCCACGGCGCGCGGAGCAAAAAATAACGGCAACACAAGGCAAAGCAAGAAATATCGCAGTGCTTTCAAAGTGTTCTCCTCTGAGGTGATGCAGGATTGGGGACGAAGCATCCTACGTCACGCGTCACCCTGAGACAATGACTATTCAAGGGCTTCGGAACTGGGGGCTTGCCTTGAGAGTGATGAGCATGCCGGAACAGGGAGCGATTCGACGCCAGCCCCGTAGAGGCGAAACAAGCAAATAGCCCAGGGCGGATGCCCTGGGTAGCAGAAGCAATTTGATTTTATTTCATGCCAGCCCCGTAGGGGCGACACAAGCCGGACACTTGCAATCGTTGCGGGATCGAAGCGGATCAGAATCGTCAGCCGCGAAAATCGTGCGCGTCGTAGCAATTATCTCGACCCCGGCAGGGATCGGCTTGTGTCGCCCCTACGGGGCTCAAGAAATGTTTTCGATTGCGACGTACTCCCAGGGCTTACGCCCTGGGCTTCTGGTCTATTTCGCCCCTACGGGGCTCGCTTGAGGAACAATGGAATTACAATGCTTTCCCAGGGCTTCCCCGCCTTCATCCGCCGCGGCGGACTCAGGGTAAACCCTTCGCCATCGCTCAGGGTAAACAGGCAGGCCGGTCCCACTCACCCGCGCTACTTCAAATCCTTCTTGATGTCGTAGGCCGCGTAGAATGCGGTGCCTTCTTCCAGTTGGTCTTCTTTCCAACCGGGCCGCGTATCGGTGCCTTTGGTGTCGGTCGCGATGAGCGAGTGATCGCTCTTGCGGTAGGCATTGATCTCCCAGCCCAATTTCCCGAGCGACAGCATCGTGTGTCCCGCCGGCTTGTATGACGTGAATTTGCCTTCCACGACGATGGAATCGGCGGCGTCGGCATCGGGAATCGTGGCGCCGTCTTCGAGCACCTGGTCGGCGGCCTTTTGCTTGGTGAGTTGCTCGCGCAGATAGGTGTAGAAACCGTCGGTGAAGCCGTCGGGCAGGACGACTCCGTCCGCAACCGTGAAATGCTTGACCTGGATATTCTTGTATTTCGACGCTTCATCCTTGGCCATCAGGATGCCCGCGCCGAACGCGAGTGCGATGAGAATTACCGACGCAACAAAGCGACGCATGATGAAACCTCCGGTTTGAGCTTTGGCAGGTTTCCTTTTTCAGCTCGCAGGTTCCAGCGAGTGGCCGGACGGGCCGGGGGCGGGGGAGCGATCGTTCGCTCGGGCGTGCTCGGTGCGGCCGGTGCCAGGAAGTTGCGGCTGTTGCGCTACGCGAAAACCTTCCAAGACGGGGCGCGCTACTTCGTCAATTCAAATGTTATCGCCCGGCGCGCACCCCGGCGCGCCAATCTCGCGCGGAGTTTCCTGAGCGGAGAAGTACCATGGAGAGAGCGCCGCGCGCTTACAGCTCTTCCATCAATCGCTTGAGGGGCCACCAGTGGCGTTCATCGGAGAGATACGAAAGGGAATTGGCCGCCGCCGGCTGCGGAGTCGCCGCGGCGACGGCTGCGGTTACGGGTTCGGCATGGGCCGTTGCAAGACGGTCCGGGAGGCACAGCAAGTCGAGCACGTGTTGTATCCGCTCCACTTGTTGCTGTTCGTCCTGCACGTGGCAGCGAATCAGCGCCAGTTCCGCGAACTGCCGCTGCGTGAATTCGTCCGGAATTTCTTCGCGCGCGTTCGCCGGCGAGGCCGTCAGATTGCCGCTGGGATGCACGACGACGATGATTCCGTCCGGGCGATCTTCGCGCGTGAGATAAATCGGTGCGACGCTGATCAAGAAGGATTGGTCCCGCCCGCGCAGCTTCATCCGGCGGCGCAACAATTTCGGCGCGCTCGAATGCAGCGCAATGGTCGCGGCGGCTTCCGTCCAGCAGGCCGAGGCCGGGTCCACGAGATCGCCGGCGGTCAGGCCGACGAACTCTTCCGGCGTCCGGCGCCACAGACGCGCGGCGGCTTCATTGGCCAGCGCGATGCGGCCGCAAGTGTCTTTCAGGATCGCGGGCTGCGGAATGGCGTCCAGCAGCACTCGAAACCGGCGAAACTGCGAGAGCGGATTTGGCGTTGTTTCTGACACGTTCGTTCACCAATCGAATCGCTCCGAATACACCCACAGAAAATCGACCGTACGCCGCCTGCGGAATCCGTTATGCGACTTGGCAGAACGTTGGAACAGCACCAGCTTATTAGCTACTAAATACTATCCGCGCTCGTACGGGTCAATGGTACGAGGGTTCTACTTCGCGCGCACCGCTACGGAATCGCCAGCGACACCGCGCCTAGCGCCAGTAAACCAGTCGCAATCCCCACAGTCACGCTGCTGGTCCAGGGGAGGACGCAGATCATCAGAACGATCCAAATCACGAGCCGCACCGCGAAGATGTTCACCCGCGGCCGCGCCTCCTCCAAGAAGATTGGCAGCACCACCGCCAGCAGAAAGCCAAAGGCAATCGCGCCAAATCCGCTTACCGCCGCGAGCGGAAAGGAAGGATCGTCAATCCCCGGCCGGAAAATATGGGGCTCGGCGAAACGATACATCACAAACGTGCCCACATAGCTCACCACCACCGCCACGAGCATGGGGCGCCAGCGCATCACTTTTTCGTGATTCGCGCGGCGATTCGCGTCCGCCGCGCCGATCGCCGCCCCGCCCAGGCACGCCGAGCCGAGCAGGCAAATCCACATCCACGGCAGCGGCTTTTCTCGCCACGATTCGATAAACACGAAACCCAGCAGGAGCAACGGAATGCTGGCCGCCCGCATGGCTCCTTTGATGGCCGTGCCGATCATCTAGCCTCCGTTTGGGCGCTGCGGCTCAGACTGTTGTGAACGGGGAAAACCCCACACGCGAGTTCGGCGTGTGGGGCACCCGCGAGGTGCGAAGGATCGCCTATTTCCACTCCCACAATTTCGTTTGCGTCTTGCCCTCCGAATCCACTTCGTACTCGAACACGGCCGGGCACGCGGTGAATCGCGCGAGTTTTCCCGTGGCCATCTGAAAGAAAAGAATGCCGCGATAACTCACAGCGCCGTTCGGTCCGAATTTTCCCTGGCCGGCGCCTTTCCATGTGGCGGCGTCGCCTTCGGCGGTGGTGATCAGTCCCTGTCCTTCGCCGTAGATGGATCCGTCTGGCCGGATCACGGATTGATAGGTGCCGAATCCCTTGGCGCTGACTCCGAAATACTTTCCGGTATCTTCAAACGTGACTTCCACGGTCGGCGGAGTGGCTTCGAGCATTCTCCGCACGAGCCGCTTACCGCTATTTTCTCCGATCAACTCTCCCAGCATGGTGTTTCCTCCGCGTTGATTTTGAGAAGGCGTTCTCGAAGGGGCCCGAATTTCTGGTGTGCGCGACAGCGCCGCGCGAGTATACAGCCCACGCCGCCGCAGTCAAGCGGGTGCCCCGCACGTCGGTGTTACGTGTGGAAGTTTTTTTGCGAAGGCTTGTGTCGCCCCTACGGGGCTCACCTGAAGAAAAATAGAATTGCGATGCCTACCCAGGGCTTCCGCCTGCCTGCGGGCAGGCGCGCCCTGGGTAGTCGTAGCATTCTTGCTTTAATTCCTGAAGCCCCGTAGGGGCGACACAAACCCGACTCTTCGTTTTCGATTGCTGCGGTTGAATTTCGTGGCACAAAAAAGAGCCCCACACGCAAGTTCGGTGTATGAGGCACCCGCCGAAAGATCTAGGCCTTACTTCGCGCGCTGCGGCGTCCGGCTCCCCGCATACGTCAAATACACGCCGAGCACCAACGAAAGCGCGGTGTAAAAATAAAACAGCTTCGCGTAGTGCATCTCGCCGAGGAAGAGCGTCGGCGCCTGCGTCGGCGACAAAAACAAAATCACCAACCCTTTCACCAGCGACCACCAGCCAATCAGGGTGATCACTACCGGCAGCGCCCCGCCGGACCATATGTTGTGCCCGAGAATCATCGCCAGCCCAATGAGGATCGTGAACAATCCGGTCACGAACAGCGCCGTGGGGCTGTGCAGCAGCGCGGACACCGCGTCCACGGACTGTTGCTTTGTGCGTGAACATGAACAGCGCGAGAAGAATGCAGTAAACCCCGATGAGCTTGCTTAGATAGGAAGTAAGGGAAGACATCGTCGCCTCCAGAAGGGAATCAGCGTAACCGGAAAGTCCGGCATGAGGGGCGCCGCTGGCCCGCATCGTACTCCGCTTCGGCCGCGCGCACAATTACAACAGGGGAAATCGAGAAGAGCGCGGGACCCGCCGCGGGCGCGCCGTGCGAGGAGATTCGGCGCGCCCGCGCCTAGTGGCGGGTCTACTCAACAAAGCAGGTGCGATTCATGTAATCAATCGCCCGCAGTGGACGCGCTGGCCTGCTGCACCACCCCCGAAGTCTGCGTGGTTTTCTCCATGGACTTGAGACTTGGCGCCTTGATCTCCCACAAGAGCCGCGCGTGGGCCGCATCGTTGGGAAATTCCTCGATCGAATGCTGCCCCGCGGGTTCGAGCAGCACGTCCACGCGGCGATTGTAGGCAAGCCAAGTGGCCCGCGCGCTGTGCGTCATCCACTTCTCGGGCTTTTGCGGATCCTTGGCCTGCAACTCCTGCACCTGTTCGCGCGAGAGTTGCTGGTTCTTGCCTTCGGCTTGCACGACGATGCGATTCGCCGGGATGCCCTGCGAAATCAGGTATTCCCGCACGAGTTGCGCGCGCCGCTCGCTGAGGCCTTCGTTGAATCGGCTGGAGCCGCGAACGTCCGCATGGCCGACGATCGTGAGGCTGGCGTTTTGGTTGTACTGCTCGAACTTCTTGAACTGCGTCGCGGCGTCCGCGAGCATTTGCTTCTCGGACGGCAAGAGACCGAGCCGCGGGTGCCGGCGCGTCGGATAGTCGGTGGGGTAGAAGAGGCTGGCCACCGTGATGGACGGCGCCGGATCAATCGAGCCGACGATATGGAGCGTCGCCGTGCGGGAAACCGTGGCGCCGCACGCGTTCGACGCGGTGAGTGTGTAGGTGACGTCCTCGTTTACCGGGCCGTCGGCGGTCTGTTGCGGCTGCACGTGCATGGTTCGGGCGCCGTCCGGAATTTCGGAGCCGAGCGGGGTGATGGTCACGTGCGCGCCGTCGGAAGCGGTCCAGCTCAATGTGGCGGGATCGTCCTCGACGACCTTATCGCCGACTTTGTGAAAGTGGATGACGGGCGTGCTGAGCGAGAGCGAAGCCGCCGGTTGACCCTGGACGTTCAGTGTGACGCTCTTGGTCACCGTGCCGCCGGGGCCTGTCGCGGTAAGTTCAAAGACGGTGTTTTGTGTGGAATCGATGGTGCGGCTGCCGTCTTCCGGCACCGGGCCGATATTCGTAATCGAAGTGCTCGCGGCATTGGAAGCGTTCCAGTCGAGCGTGGCGGGCTGGCCGCAGCCGGCCTGCGTCGGCTGAAGCGCAAGTTGCGCCGTCACCGGGGCAACCGGAACCGTCGCGCTGGCGATGCCCGCCATGAAGCGCGGCTGCGGGCCGATCGTTTCACCTTGCGCCCAGTTTTGCGTTTTCGTTCTGCCATTCTGATCGAGGTAGACGGTGATGTGCTTGCCGGCGGTGACGGTCACCGGGCCGGACCAGATCGTCTGGCCTTCGCGCGTCGCCGTCAATTGATACGTGCCGGGATGAAGCAGCAGCCGCTGATGCCAGATCCAGTCCCAGTTGAATTCGTCCACGTGGCCGACGAAAAATGCCGGCGTGGCGCCGTTCAATAAGACGGCCGCGCGCGGGTCGCCTTTTAATTCGACCTCGCCGAATGGGCCGGAAACCTGCGCGCCGTTGGAAGCCAGCGTGACGTCCATAGCGGTGGTCTTACCCGCGTTAATGGTCACCTGTTGGGTGTTGGGAGCGTAGCCGTAATTGTAGACGCCGACCTCGTGCATGCCGGCGCTCAATTGGATCGTTTGGCTGCCGTCGCGGATGGCCTTGCCGTCCACAAACACGTAGGCTTGCTTGGGGCTGACGTGAATTTTCAGTTTGCCGGTTGGTGCGGAGGACTGTGCGTATAAGGGCGCCGCGATGAAAAGGGCCGCGGCGGCGAGAAGAACGGGGCCGAACTTCAAAGCTCTGCGTTGCATCGATACTCCTTCCTGAACTCTGCGAATTGCTGCCGGCCGGGTGCGCTCGTCGCGGGCGGATCGCAGGCGGGGCCGTATGGAGGATGCGACTGCGGCCCCGCCTGGCCTTCCCGCTCGCCGCGCGTCCGGCAGTCCGCGCGACGGCACACATATATCGTGATGCGATACATGCGTTATTTGTTGCCCAGCATACTATATCGTGTTACGATATATCAAGAGGGTGGGCGAGCGGGGCGGGAATTGGCCGCTGCGACGCGGGCGTTGCTCTGGAACGCGGGCGGCGCGCAAATTCCGAGGGAAGGGCGCTCGCCCTCCCCTGGGAACGCGCTGCCGCGCTTACTTGTGCTGGTACGACGTCACCTTGGCCAGCTCGTCCCGGTGCGCTTCCATGATCGTGAGGTTGTCGATCTCCTCTTCGGACGCGGGATTCGCCTTCTCCATCGCGCCAAATTCGTCGCGGGCCTTGTCATACGCCGCGCCGCTGGGGTAGAGGATCGCCAGGAAGTAGGCGCCCATCGGGTCGGTGTGCAGATCTTCTTCGTCGAAGTTGTACATCAGCACGGTGCCATCGGCGACTTCCGCGTCCAGCAAGGGAATGATGTATCGCTTGACGCTGGCCGCGAGGGCTTCTCCCTGGTGGGGCTTGGCTTGCCACACTGCCACGCGCATGTAGCCCGTCGCGCCGGAGGTCGTTTTGCCGTTGTGCGCCAGCGTGCGCAGGAAATAGTCGCGGTGCTTGGTGACGGACGTGTACGCGCCGGTGGTCGCTCCGGGACGCAGAAGGTCGAGCGCCTTCAGGATGTTCGCGTGGCTGGTCGCTGTGAACCAATCTTCCTGCGTGTAACCGTCGTCGGTGTGCACCAGGTTGATGTCGTTGCCCCAGGCGATGATGGTGCCGTCGGCGACGAGGCTCTGCAGCGTCGCGTTACCCTGATCGCGTTCTTTCTCAAACGCCGCCCACTGGGCGCGCGGCACTTGCCATTCCGAAACGTAAGTGAAATACGTGGTCGCCTGCGCCGACGCCGGCGTAGCGTGCATCGCCATCCCCAGCGCCAACACCAATCCGAAAGCCACAATCGTGCCAATCCTCTTCACCATTCTCTATTCTCCTCGACGTGTATTTTTGATTTGGCCGTTCAGTGCGGCCTGCATCGTACACCCGCCCGCGCACCGGCGCCGTTAAATCGCCTTTTCGCCCGGGCCGCGGGCCCGCCCCCGTAGCCACGCCGAAGGAGGGTGCTCTTCGCGTCGGTCTTAGGTGTGTGGATTTTTCGGAAGGTTTGTGCCGCCCCTACGGGGCTCATAGAAAGAAAAATTAAATTGCCATGTCTACCCAGGGCTTCCGCCCTGGGCTATGGCTTTATTTCGCCCCTGCGGGGCTTAGCCGTTCTTGTCTGGGTGTGATGGCCCCACTCGCGGCCGCAGCGCCGGAGGCGGGGCACAAGTTAGCCCAGGACCTGCCTACCGGCAGGCAGGCGGAAGCCCTAGGCACCCGTAATAAATCTAGTTTTCTTTCAAGCAAGCCCCGGAGGGGCGGCATAAGCCAATAGCCCAGGGCGCCTGCCGCGCCGTAGTCCGCCGCGGCGGACGAAGGCGGGGAAGCCCTGGGTAGCCATAGGAATTCGATCTAATTTCATGAGAGCCCCGTAGGGGCGACACAAGGTGGGCCAGCGGGATTAGCGTGTCGGCAACATGGGAGTGCCCCCCTGCACAATAAAACTGACGTTTGTAATTCCGGCCGCGCGAACCTCGTCGAGGGCAACTTTTACGTTGGCGTAATGAGCGCGAGCGTCAACATCCAGGTAGATCTTTTTCTCTGCGCCGCCGCGCAGGGATTCGCGGATGCGGGCGGGTGGCTGGGCCTTTGAATTAGCCTCTGAGGGTGCCCCACTCTTCAGCCCGGAAGGGTGGGGCTTCTTTCGCGCCCGACCGAGCCCGTCAACTCAAGCTGCAAATCCTGTGCGAACCGCCATCTATCCCTCTTGACGCCGATATGCCCTACGTGTAATATTGCCTGCATGGCATGGGAGATCGAGGGCAGCGACGAATTTCGGCTCTGGTTTCTCAGCCTGACGGATGCCCAACGGATCTCCGTCGCCCGCAAGGTCGACCTTCTGGAACAGGTAGGCCCGGGGCTTGGCAGGCCCGACGCGGACAATCTCAAAGGCTCCCGCTATCCGAACATGAAAGAACTAATCGTGCAGCATGCCGGCGACGCCTACAGGATTCCTTCCGCGTTCGATCCGCGCAGAGTAGGCATCCTGCTCCTGGGCGGCCGGAAAGCCGACAAGAAATGGTACAAATCAGCCGTCGCTGCCGCCGACCGAATCTACGAGCGGTACCTGAAGGAACTTAAAGCCGAGGGACTGATTTAGAAGCGATCGTGGTTGTGAAGAAGCAAGGAGAAGCGACCATGCGAACGAGTTGGCGTGACATCAAGAATGAGTCCATGACCAGGGCGCAGCAGGCGCGTGCTCACAAGCTGGCCATGGAAGACTTGGCGGAGATGGAGCTGCGCGATCTGCGGGAAGCGTTGCAGGTGACGCAGGTCGAGCTCGCCAAGAAGCTGAAGACCACACAAGCCGCCGTCTCTCGCTTGGAGAAGCGGCCACAGATGCTCGTCAACACGCTGCGGGACTACGTCGAAGCCCTTGGCGGCAAGATCGAGGTGCGCGCCGTATTGCCCGACGCCACAGTGAGCCTCACTCACTTTCTTCGCAAACCTCGGAGGTCTACACCTGTCAAGAGATCTCCCACACCAAAGCTGCGATCCGCGGCAAAACGCGCACAGTGAAGCGCCAAGAACGCCCGTGCAGCCACTTCGCAGCCTCACCCGTTGCAAACTGAACCACGCGCGCATAGATTAGCGCCTGGCCATTGCGCCCTACCGCAATTTCCGGTGGGCTGCATCACGCTGGGCTGGGTGCCGCGACGCACCCTTGGCCCGAGGAGTCCGCATGCCACGCATTCTCATCATTGACGACGATCCGTTGCTCCGGAAGATGTATCGCTTCCGGCTGAAAGAGAAGTACGAGATCCTCGAGGCGGCGTCTCCGAAAGAGGGTCTGTTGCTCGCTCTACAGCAGCAGCCGGACGCGGTCCTGGTGGACTTGATGATGCCGGAGCACACGGGCTTTGAGATTTGTCAGACCCTGACGGGCATGAGCTTCACGAAGCTTATTCCCGTGTTTGTAGTGTCTGGCGCCCCCAAGGCGCTCTATAAGGATTTCTGCGTCTCGCTGGGGGCCAAAGGCTACTTTGAGAAGCCCATCGATTTCGATTTGTTGGAGGCGCAACTGACCGCCGCCCTCAGCCAGATCCCCGAAGAACGCCGAGTCGAAGCGCGTATCCGTTTGAAAGTCGGCATCAAGCTGCGCGGCCACGACGAAAAGCAAGGCGCGTTCGAGATCGTCACCGCTACCGAAGACGTCAGCCGCCGCGGATTCTCCTGCAGCCTCAACGCCGTGCTGAGCGAGAAGGCCGTCGTGGAAGTTTTCTTGTGGACGCGGCCCGCACGGCGCTTTGTCGGCGAAGCCCAACTCGCTTGGCTCGAATGGCCCGAGATGGCGCCCAGTCCCAGTTGCGGCTTTCGCTTCGTCGGCGAGCCCCGCGAGTGGATCTTCTGAGCCGCGCCGTTGCTCTTCTCCGCGGGTGCCCCACACGACGGTTTTTCGTGTGGGGCTTTTTCCGAAGATTGCGCTGCCCCTACGGGGCTCTAAGAATTTCTTTTCGTTGTTCGTTTACCCAGGGCTTACGCCCTGGGCTAAATTGTGCCGCGCCTACGGCGCTTCGTTGCTGATTAGGCCCATCGCGCCCAGACAAAATCGAATCTCCCAGTTCGGGGCGCACGAAACAACAATTCTAACCTCCCGCCCTGCGCTCGAAAGCCCAACCCAGTAGGGGCGAAACAAGCCAAGAGCCAAGGGCGCCTGCCGTGCCGTAGTCCGCCGCGGCGCACGAAGGCGGGGAAGCCCTGGGTGGCTGTAGCAATTTTATTTTAGGCCAGCCCCGTAGGGGCGGCACAAGCCCTCCTGCGCACCCCACGCAGGGCAGGGAACTGCCCCTCGTAACTCGGGCCACTCTGCTGCGGGGCCACCCGCCCATGCCGCCGTGGGAGATACTCCTGCGGGGTATTGCACCCCACGAAAGCGTGCCCTGAACGTCACTCCAAGCCGCGCGCCCCGTTTGCTAAAATTAATAAAATAGGGATGCCCCTCGCCCGCCTATAGGGGATCCCACTTGGGACACCGAATGTCGGCCAATCGTGGGGACAAAAATCGCCTGCCGCCCGCAGTACTGGTGCTGTTTGTATTGGCGGCGATCACGACATTTGCGGCCAGCGTCTGCTCGATGCTCAGCGTGAGATTCCTGAGCGATTCGCACGCTTCCGTCGCGCACACGAATGCGATCCTCCAAAGTCTGGGCCAGTTGCGCGCCGACCTGCTCTCCGCGCAGCAAGCTCGCACCGGCTACCGGCTGGGACAAGAGCAGCAGCGGGACGCTCGCACAGCGTTACAGCGCTCGCAAATCGCCGTGCAGGGCGATCTCCAGACCCTCGCGTCGCTCACCGCGGACAACCCCACACAGGAGCAGCGAATCACCGATCTGGCGCTGCTGATCGATGCGCGGATGAAGTACCTGCGCGAATCGTTCTCCGAGTCGCCACTGAAAGCCGGCGTGAGGGGGCCGGCCCCGGCCGTCGACTTCTCGCAAGACAATTTCGCCGCCATGGCGCAGAGCAACGCCCTGATGGATTCGTTTCAGGACACCGAGAGTCAATTGCTCGAGCAGCGCGAGGCCCGCTATCGCCGCAACCTCCGCGTCACTTCCGCGCTGGTGGGCGGCAGCAGCATCCTCGTCCCTTCCATGCTGCTGGGCCTTTTCTTGCTGCTCAAGCGCGAGAACGATCGCTACCGCCGCACCAGCGAATCGTTGCGCGAGAGCCGCGAAAATCTCCAGATGATTGTGGACCAGGCCCGCGACTACGCCATCCTTCAGCTCGATCGGCGCGGCTGCGTCTCCACCTGGAACCAGGGCGCCGAACGCATGACTGGTTATCACGACGAGGAAATCCTCGGCAAATCCTTTCAGATTTTTTATCCGCCGGACGACGTTGCCCAGGGCGAAGCATCGCACGTCCTCGAACTGGCGCGCGCGCAAGGGCAGTATCACGACGAGGGTTGGCGCGTGCGCAAGGACGGCAAACGGTTTTGGGCCGACGTCACCGTCACGGCGCTGCGCGAAGCGAACGGGGCCTTGCGCGGCTACAGCAAGCTCACGCGCGACGCCACCCATCGCCGCGCCGCCGAGCTCGCCTTGCAGGAGCGCGAAGGCCACTTCAAGCGCCTCAGCAAACTGGGCGAGTTCCTGCACTCCTGCCGCACGGTGGACGAAGCCTATCGCGTCACGCAGCCCGTGCTGGAGGAACTGTTCCCGTTTGCTTCGGGACAAATTCTCGTGCTGGCGAAATCGCACGCCATGCTGGAGCCGCTCGGGCGCTGGGGCGAGCGGCTGCACACCGACGATTTCTTTCCGCCGGAGAAGTGTTGGGGACTGCGGCTCAACCGCATCCATCATGCGGGCGCCTCTGCCGGCGTGGCTTGCGAGCACTTGCGCCGGATCGAGCCCGGCACCTCCAGCCTATGCATTCCGTTGAACGCGCAGGGAGACCTCATCGGCGTCCTGCTGCTCGCGGCGCCCGATTACCGCGGCGCGTCGGCCTGGACCGAGACGCGCCAAGCCATGGCCGAAGCCGTGGCGCAGCAGTTCGCGCTGGCGCTCGCGAATATCCAGTTGCGCGAGACGCTGCTGCGGCAATCCATTCGCGATCCGCTCACCGGGCTGCACAACCGCCGCTATCTCGAAGAGGCGTTCGAGCGCGAAATGCATCGCGCCTCGCGCCGCAAGCGGCCGCTGGCGGTCCTGATGGTGGACATCGATCACTTCAAGAATTTCAACGATGAGTTCGGCCATGCCGCCGGGGATTCGGTCCTGCGTGAAGTGGGGACGGTGCTGCGCGCGGGCACGCGCAAGGAAGACGTGGCCTGCCGTTACGGCGGCGAGGAGTTCGCACTGATTCTCACCGATTCCACGCGGGAAGGCGCGCTCATCCGCGCCGAACAGATTCGCGACAATATTCATCGGCTCGCCGTGCATGATGGCGAGCAGGTGCTCGGCCCGTTGACGGTGTCCATCGGCGTCGCCACCTACCCGGAGAATGGCTCGACGCCCTCCGAGCTGCTGGCCTGCGCTGACGAAGCCCTGTACGACGCCAAAGAGCGCGGCCGCGATCGCGTCAGCAGCGCCGAAGTCCCGCCCACGGTGGTCGGCGTCCTGTGAAAGCCATCGGACTTTGCTGACATCCAAGTTGTCCCGCTCTCTACCGCGGGCTTGTCATCCCGAATCCCCGCGAATTCTGCGGGGTGAGGGATCTGCTTTTCGGCCCCGCAAGATCTGAATCCTTGCATGTCAACAGAGCCAAGTCATCGCATAAATGGGTTTTAGGGGGTCGGAGCCTGCCTGACGGCAGGCAGGCTTTAGCTCCGACAACTAGCCGCAAAAAACATGGGGCTTCAGCCCCTGAAGTGGGCATGCATCCGGCGCCCAAAGCATTTATGAGACAGCTTCAAGTCAACATGCTCGCGATTCCGCCAGCCGGAATGCCTGTGGTAAGGACCGAGCCGGGGCCCGCGCCATCGTTTAATTAATCTAAACCTGTCGTATAGTTTTCCAAACTTGACTAACTGTGTCCGCCTGTGCAGATATATGCGTGTGGCCACTTTTCGCGTAAGGGGCGAAAGGCGGCAGTTGGTTTTCTTGCGTCCAGCCGGCGTAGCAACTCGGTTGCCCGCCGCGCGAAGTCAGGGTGTTTCCTGTTGGTGCTGGGCGTCGCACCCCCGCCGCAAACAGGATAACAAAGACGGGGCGACCGCTCGCAACATGGCCACCGGTCGCCCCCCTTTCATTTTCTTAGCTCTTATCTTCCAACCCGAGCGAGCATGGCAGCACCGCGAGGAACTCCCGGATCAGCCCCGTAGAGACGACACAATCATCCCAACGGAGATACGGACCCGCATGCCGAGCCGCAATAATAATGTAAGCCCCGTAGGGGGCGACACAAGCATCCCCTCGAAGATGTAAGCCCGCACGCTCAGCCACAAGAATGTAAGCCCCGTAGGGGCGGCATAAACACCCCGTGAAGATAGAAGCCCGGCACGCCCAGTCAAGATAATGAAAGCCCCGTAGCGGCGAAATAAGCCAGAAGCCCAGGGCGCCTGCCCGCCGTAGCCTTGGCGCAGGCGGGTGAGCCCTGGGTACGCCCACTCCCCAACGACCTCTTCAATCTCCCCAAGCCCCGTAGGGGCGACATAAACCTCTCCCCGCCACGAGGCTGGGATTATACTTGCGCGCAAAATCCAATCTCCGCGGACGAGGCGCAGATGCCCCATTCCTACGCGCAGAATCATTTGCATGTGGTGTTCAGCACCAAAGGTCGCCGCAAAATTATTCCCCGCGAAATTCAACCGCAGCTCTGGGCGTACCTCGCGGAAATCGGCAGAAATAATGGACTGGAGGTTACGGTCGCTGGTGGCGGCGCGGACCACGCACATCTGTTATTTCGCTTGCCGGCGGAGATGCCGCTGGCGAAGGCGATTCTTCTTCTGAAAGCCAATTCTTCAAAATTGTTGAATAAACAAAGAAGAGATTTTGCATGGCAGGAGGGATACAGCGCGTTCAGCGTGAGCGTCTCGAATTTGGACGCGGTGACCCGGTACATTCAGAATCAGGAAGCGCATCATCGAAAGATTAGTTTCGAGCAGGAATATCTGGCGCTGCTGAAGAAGCATGGCGTGGAATTCGATGCGAGATTTGTGATGGGTTAGCTTGTGCCGCCCCTACGGGGCTTGGGGAGATTGTAGAGATCGTTGAGCGTACCCAGGGCTTACCCGCCTGCGCCAAGGCTACGGCGGGCAGGCGCCCTGGGCTTCTGGTTTATTTCGCCCCTACGGGGCTTACATTTTTGTGGCTGAGCGTGCGGGCTTGCATCTGCACGGGGTGATTGTGAGGGCCACTACCGGACAGACGGGCCTGTCCTGCCCGCCTCACTCTTCCCGCATCGCAGCCTGTAGAAAATTCGCGATGGCCACCGTCAGCTTCCGCGGAAAATCCGAACGCGCCGTGGCCAGCGCCTGCTTGCGGATCAACCGCTTCTCGCCGATGCGGTGCACGTGAAAAAATCTTCGCTGGCCGCGGATCGCGTGCGCCGGCAAAATCGAATAGCCGAACCCCGATTCCACCAGTCGCTTGATCGCTTCCGTGTCGTCCGCTTCCATCAGCACCCGCGGCGTGACGCCGCACTCTTTTAGAAACCGGTCGATTTTCGAGCGCATGTTGCTGCGTTTCGGATAGAGGAGAAACGGCACGCCCTCGAGGCTCGCCGGCGCCACGGACGTGATCGGCCCCGTGCGCACCGGCGTGGGCGATGGACGCAGCAGGAAAAGCTCCTCGTCGAACAGCGGCGTGATTTCCAGCTGCTCGTTGGACACCGGAAGGGAAATCAGCCCCAGGTCGAGTTGCCGGTCCAGGAGGCCGCTCACGATCTCTTCCGTCACCCCGACCGACACGTGAAAATCGCATCGCGGAAATTTCAGCCGCAATTTGCGCAGCGGAATCCCCAGCCGGTAAACCAGCGTGGTCACGCCTGTCGCGAAGTGAAAGGGGCGGTTGTCCTCGCGCGGATCGTCCTCGAAATCCTGTTGGATGTGCCGCACCTGTTTCAGGACGCGTCGCGCGTGGTCCGCGAGCCGCGCGGCCGCGGGCGTGGGCATCAATTGTCGGCCGTTGCGCACGAAGAGCTGGGTGTGCAGTTCGTTCGAGAGCCGCTGAACCTGAATGCTCACGGCCCCCGGCGTGAGGTGCACCTTCTCCGCGGCGCGCGTGATTCCCGCCGATTCCATCACCGCCAGAAAAATTTCCAGTTGATGCAGATCCATTTGCCGCTCCCGGTAGCACAGCCACTCGCTTGGCGCGCCGCACTCTGGCGACCGGCTGTGCGCCCTTGCTTCGGCCGCGGAAAGACACGCTGGCAAGCCCCTGCGAGCGTGCGTGAGAACTAAGGAATCCTGTCAGGGCACGACTTCAGTCGTGCCGTAAGCGCCACAGACTCAGTGCGACTCTAGCCGCTGAGGTTCGCTTTTCGTAGTTCTCACGCACGCCCTGCGGGGCCAAGTGAGTGCCTGCCCTCCCTACCGGCAGGTAGGCCGGCCGGTGCTACTAAATCCCGCGCGGCTGGCTTCTAAGCCAAGCCAGAGTTTAACAACATTAAAGCAAGAATTTAATATTTCAAGGGTGACGCGCCCCGCAAAAATCGCGGCCCGGAGCGCCGGCCTGCTGGTAAGCAGGGCAGGCGGCCGGCAGGCTCACTCGGAATCGCAATAATTGCCACCGTGCCCTCGGGTCAGAATACCCGCCATTCGCACGCAAATCGCAGGGAAGGGAATCGGCATGAACGGGATACAACCATGCAGCCGACGGCGTGCTCTCCAATTTTTCATTGCAGCGACCGCTCCGCACGCCGTGCTTGCGTATGGTTTCTTGGCCGCCTTCGTCATCCTAGCCGTCAGCAATTACGTCATGCAGCCGCCGAGCATGTCCGCCTCCGAAAGACCCAATCGTGACAAGTGCGGCAACTACAGGGCCTATCTGCCAGCGTTAAACACGATATACGATGTTGGCGAGCGCATGGCGCAATCCCTGCTAAAAGGTTGGCCCAATTATGAGCATTCTATCCCCTACGCATCTCATTGATTCCGTTGAGTGACTTCGGTGCCTCGAAAGTAAGGTTGACAATACACACGTATGGTTTGACAAGGCGGAGTCTAAAGGTTGACAATGCGGGGTCTATGGTTGACAATGCTCCTGAGGCAAACACCCTATGGCTAGAATCCGATTACGCGGAGAGGAAATCCGGCGCTTCATTTTGGAAAACGCGGAAAAGCATCCCGCGGAAATTAGCAAGGTGACGTCTGCACATTTCAAGATAACACGTCAAGCCGTAAACAAGCATCTTCAGAGACTAGTGAGGGAAAAGTCTCTCGCGGAAACCGGCCACACAAGGAATCGCATCTATAAGGTTGCAACCCTCGTGGAGTGGCAGAGATACTATCCGATCTCCCAGGATTTGGCAGAGGACGTTGTTCTCACAGAAGATATTGCACCGGTTCTCGGGCAGCTTCCCGAAAATGTCCTGGATATTTGGCAATACGCGTTCACGGAAATGTTCAACAACGTAGTTTCTCATTCTGGTGGTTCGCAGGTCCGAGTGCGCATTGCGAAGACCGCCATCAACACCGTAATCGTGATAGTGGACGATGGAGTCGGAATTTTTAAAAACATTCAGACAAAATTGAATCTTCTGGATGAACGGCACGCTGTGCTGGAACTTTCCAAGGGTAAACTAACCACCGACCCGAAGCATCATACGGGGGAAGGTATCTTTTTCACGTCTAGAATGTGCGACAATTTCAGTATTATTTCCGATGAGGTCCACTTCATGCATTCCTTCGGCAACCTGGAGGATTGGGTGTATCAGATGGAGGACGACAAGTTTCACAACTCTACAGCAGTTGTGATGAGGCTGGACAACCACACGTCAAGAACAGCCAAGAAGATATTCGATCGTTTCACTTCCGGCGATGACTATGGATTTAACAAGACTGTGGTTCCCGTGCGTCTCGCGCAATATGGTGACGATAAGCTCATCTCGCGCTCTCAAGCTAAGAGAGTGCTTGAGAGGGTAGATCTCTTTAAGGTTGTCATCTTCGATTTCGCGGGTTTATCCGCCATTGGGCAGGCCTTTGCGGATGAAATCTTTCGTGTATTCCACCAAAATCATCCAGGCATCGAACTACATGCAATCCACGCTAGTTCAGAAGTAAAGCGGATGATCAGCAGAGCGCAATCCGTCGAGCCGACTTCCGGAGAAATTGGCGAGGATCATTCAGCATCTTAGCCTCGACCGTCACTTGTGGGAATCGAAGGGAGCTTGAGCTCTTCCCGCCTTTACTCCCATCCAGAAGGGAATTAAACTCACTTTTCTGTTAGCGCGGAGCACCGCCTTTCTGAATTCATGCCGACGACTCGGACTTTGGTTCGCGCAGCCTTGCTCCTCGCTGTTCCCTTGTCTCTTTCCGCCGTAGGGGCGGCTCGTCCTGAGCGAAGCCGAAGGGAGCTTGTCTCCGCCCGTCCGCCGCTTTCTCTGCGGGTGCCTCACACGCCGGTGTTACGTGTGGGGGTTGCTCCCTCGCATGCCGCCCAATCCGCGCCTGTGCCACTAACCCCCACCACGCTGGACTCTTTCGCCCTGCGCCTGGAAGTCACCGCCAGCCCGTACTCCTATCGCGTAATCGAAAAATCCACGGGCGAAATTCTCCTCGCGCAAGTACGGCATCTACCTCGAAAGCCAAGCGCCAGGCCATTTCGCGTTCGCGCATGCGGGCCGCACCAGCTTCACCTTCAACACGCGCAGCTCACCTATGGCATTCGCTACGGCCCCACTTACGCCGACATTTTCCGCCGTTGCAACGCCATCGCCGGCCCGCCACCCTCACCAACACGCGCCATAACGTGCCCCTGGTCCGCGGCCACGACTTCCAATTCGACGCCAAGTCTCAGAAATTGACCGTCCCTTTCGATTCCGCCGAGACCCTCATCATCCACGGCGCCGGCACGCTGTTCGCAGCCACGCCGTCGGCCGCCCGCCAATCCACGCCAAACTAACTGCGCAATGAGCCCACGCGGATTCCCCGACGCGCGTCCGCGCGCGCGAAGAAACAACGCGCACAGCAGAGAAGAAACTCAGCAGGGAATCGCCGACCGCGTTCAAACTCCCAGCGGCGCGACGAGCCCAGAAACGCCAACGCGAGTTTCAGGACCGACGAGACAGCATGCACGGTCCAATGAAAGGGAATCCTGCCTTCCCCGCCGCACCTACGAATGAACTTCGACCCGCCGCAAGAATGGTCGAGCGGCAAGCGTGGCGAGTCCTGCCCGCGTGCAACAGGCTTATGCCGGCCCGCCCAGTCCAG
>CAWCYS010000037.1:0-8176 GCA_963799715.1 Terriglobia bacterium
CGCGACATGCCACGTTCAGCATCGGCGCGGCCGATGCGACGGCGATCGCGGTCATGACGTACAAAGGCGCCGGCGGCGCGGTGTGTTCACCGACGCTGATGTTGCTGCACGAAGGGCGATGCGATTAGTGGCACAGGCACTCTTGCCTGTGGTACCCAGAGGGCGCTCGATCGTTGGTGGGAGCGAAGAATCTCGCGGTCTTGCACAGGTTTGTGTCGCCCCTCCGGGGCTTGAGGATCATTTTGTTGGGGATTATTTTGTGCGCGCGTACCCAGGGCTTCCGCCCTGGGCTAGATTGTGCCGCGCCTGCGGCGCTGGATTGCCGCTTAGGCTCATCACTCCCGAACAAGGATGAGGCAGCCCCGTAGGGGCGGAATAAACCAAGAGCCCAGGGCGTAAGCCCTGGGTAGGCATCACAATTTTATTCTTCTTCAAGCAAGCCCCGTAGGGGCGACACAAATGCGGCCGAGTCTGCCGCGCTGCGGAACGAAGAATTCCGCGGTTTTTGCGCAGGTTTGTGTCGCCCCTCCGGGGCTTGGGAATCATTTTGTGGGGGATTATTTTGTGCGCGTGTTCCCGGGGCTTCCGCCCTGGGCTTCTGATTTGTGTCGCCCCTCCGGGGCTTAATAATCTCTTCCTTGGATGATTGGCTTTTGGCGAGCGTTCCCAGGGCTTCCGCCCTGGGCTAGATTGTGCCGCGCCTGCGGCGCTGGATTTATGATTCGACTCATCACGAGCGAATAAGAATGCGAAAGCCCCGTAGGGGCGAAACAAACCAGAAGCCCCGGGCGCCTGGCGCGCCGCGGGTTCGGCGAAGGCGGGGAGGCCCTGAAAAAACGCATCGTCACGAAACTTCTTTAAGTTCTTTAGCCCCGTAGGGGCGACACAAATGCGGCTGATTTTGCCGCGTTGGGCGGTGAAGAATCCAGCGGTTCAGCGCAGTCGTCACTCCTCTCCATTCGGGGCGGGTATCGTCGCCGCACGCGACCGCGAGATTCTTCGCTTCGCTCAGAATGACAGGAATTATGATTTACGAAGCTGTTCGGCGCCACCCGGGCGCGGCGTGATCCAGCCACCGCGCGCTCCGCGCGCAAACTCTTACTTGGGGTCATCCGCAATGATGATGAAACGCAATTCGCCACACTTTTTCATTCGAGGATTCCTGGGTGCCCCACACGCCGTAGCTGCGTGTGGGGATTGTTCCCCGACGAATGGGGAATCCCCACACGTAAAACCGACGCGTGGGGCACCCGCGGACAAGACGAGCGGCGGGAATGCTTGTCCTGCGAGGCTCGCCGCGATCGCTGCGCTTCTAGTGCTCGTCTTGGCCGCCGCCGCGCCGCAGTGCGCGCACGCGCAAGGCTCGCGCAAGGACGACATCGCCATCGGTCCGCGCGGCACTCCGCTGGGCGGCGCCAGCGTGGCGATCTGCACGCAGCCGGCGGTGACCACGACGGCGCCGTGCTCGCCCCTCGCCACCCTTTATTCCAACGTCACACTCACCCAGGCGCTGGCCAATCCCATCACCGCGGACGGCCTCGGTAATTACAGCTTCTACGCGCTTCCCGGCCGCTACACGGTGCAAATCTACGGCCCGAGCGTCACCACGAAAGTCATTCCGGACGTGATCCTGCCCAGCGATCCTTCCACGCCCACGTTTGCAAGCGTCACCACCACCAGCGGCATCGCGGCGTTTTCGCTCACACTCGGCGGAAATCTCAGCGTCGCGGGAAATTCCGCCGTCAGCGGAACGCTCACCGTCGGCGGCGCTCCCGTGCCCAGCACTGCGCAGGATTTGCAGTGGGCGAGCAACCAGCGCTTCAAAGGGCCGATTCCGTATCGCGATATCACCTCGTTCGGTCCGGCCGGCGGCTGCGCGCAGGTGTACTACGTCACGAACATCGGCACAGGCAGCATCAGCGCCACCTCGAATCAGCTTGTGAAATCCAGCGGCAATTGGAGCATTCCGAACGGTTGCGGTGTGGTGGTCTACGGCGCGGGGCCGACCGCCACGCTTACGGCGCCCACGGGACTCACCGGCACGGCGCACACCTTCACGGGGAGCACCAACTACTATTACCAAGTGATCGCGATCGACAACAATCTCGGCTATGGGCCGGCTTCGTCGAGCGTCCACATCGCGAACGGCGTGGCGACGCTCGGCCGCGATTCGTACAACTATCTCTATTGGACCGCGGTGAGCGGCGCGGTCGGCTACGTCATCTACGAAAGTCCGAACGGCACGAGTTGGACGGCCGTCGGCACCAGTTACACGACCGCGTATTGCGACATGGGCTTCTGGCAATCCGCGAACGGCGGCATCCAGGCCCCGGTCCCGGATTTTATTCCCGCGACGCCGCCCGCCGCGGACGGCCCGCAAGGACTCTTCGCGCAAACCACCGCCGGCAATGGCACCAACACCCTCACACTGAATGCCACGGCCACGAACACGGCAACAACTCAGCTCGTCTATCCCGATGACTCATGGGAATTGACGGCAGCCGCCGCTGCGATAGGTGTTACTACGGACGGTTATGCGAACGCGCTGGTCATTCCACCGGGCTTCTACCGTTTCGCGCACATGCCAACCCTCCCCGTCACCGTGTTTATTGAGCAGCGTGGAACCGTTGTATTGAATCAACTGCCAATCATCAACCCGTTGCCTGGAAGCTACAACTTCAACGCATGGAAGGGATACGGGGCGTTTGGAGGCGGCAACGGCAACAGCGGCATTACGTCGAACATCGAGGTCGGTCCAAACGTCCAAGCCGCGTTTGTGCTTGGTTCTGGTGCATGGCTTCAGGGTGTTTCGATTAACTCTCAGGGTGACGGCATTTACGTGCAAGCGAACGCAGGGGCCGATAATCTTCAGGACATCAGCATCAACTCGGGCAGCGGAGGCACTAACGTCGTCGGCTCTCCTATTCGTTTGGACGATGGCATCATCGAGTTTTGGGCCGACCACCTATCGCTCACAGCGTCATCGCTTGTTGGAGGCCCCCCCGCCATCTGGTTCAACGGCGAGACGAACGGTGCTGGCGGGCAAAGTGACTCTGAAATATATTTTTCCCATATATCCTTCATGGCGTACCATTCAATTAAGATTGACAATCCGTGTAAGTGCGACAGCAACGGCCTGACCTTACAGAACGCCGGATTTGACAATATCCAGACGGAGGAGAATCACGATCACGGATTGGTAGTGATTGACGGTGGCTCTACGGGGTCAGAGGTCAACACTCTAAACCTAGAGTTCTCCGCGCTCGACCAAGACTCCAACTATTCAAACTTCAACCCCGGCGTCCTTTTAATTGGGCCGAAGGGAGCCTTCGGACCAAACTATGCCACGGGTATCACTGGCGTAGGAGTTGCGCTGACTTCACAATCCCCCGGCGCGTGTTTCGGCGGGGCTTGCACCATCAATACAGTCGGTGTTGACCCAGGCATCGAAACCACCGGTTTCTGCGAAGCGAGCGCGTCAAACGGAGGATTCAATCCAGGCGGGCAGCTGACGGGGCCTGGAGTTGCGAGTATCTGCGCGGGGGGTTCCCTCATTGACGAAAATTTGGGCGTCATGGGTTCGACAAATGCATCTACCGGCAACGTGCAATGGGGTCAACTCGTTGCTGCTCCCCCCACGGGCAATTTCATTTTGACTCCGCAGACGGGCACAGGATCTCTCGTTGCCGGAACTTACTATTACAGAATTTCCTGCATTAACCCCGACGGCGGCGAGACGCTTGCCTCCGGCGAGTTGAATGCGACGCTTACGGCGACAGGGGAAATCGAAATAACCTCCGGGTCCAACATGCCCTACGGCTGCCAGGCGTATCGCTTCTACGTCGGGACAAGCAGTGGAGGAGAAAACCAGTACCTCAAGAATGGCTCCAACAACTATACGGCCCAGTGTCCCTGCAATAGCAGAAACTATCTGGACAACGGCGCTTACACTCGCACGTCGGCATCACTAGCAAACTCCGACACCGCATTCACCAGCAAGATGCTGATGGACAACAACGTGTTCAGCTATTTGCTTGCGGACTCCGTGGCGGGCGGGCGGCTGGGAATCGGCACACAAATTGACCCGGGCAGCGGCAGCGGAATCAAACTGGATGTTGCCGGCGGCACGGTGCGCGGGCAATCGGGCTTCGTCGCCGGCACGAGCGATCCGGCGTTCACCAATTCGCCGCGCGCGATGTATCACGCGTTCGTGCCGGTGTTGACGTCCACTTCGACGGACGCCACTTTGACGCTCGATAAGGGCGTGACCGTCACGCGCGTGCAGGCGCAGGCCATCACCGCGCCGAGCGGCTGCAGCACGAATGCGGTGGTGCGCGTCACCGACGGGACTTCGCCCATCAACGTCACGCTCAGCGCCGCAGCGAATGATAGCGGCGCGATCACGCAGAATTACGCCGCCGGCGCCGCGCTAACGATCAGCGTCAGCACCGCCGCGAGCGGCTGCACCACTTCGCCGGCGAACGTAAACGTCGAGGTGCAGTACCGCATGCAGTAGTGCGGGCTAGGCGATGGCGGCCTGGCCTCCGGCAGACGCGCGCAAGCGTTCACAATTCTGGCGGCCGCGTTTCCGCATTAAGCCCAACCGCAGAGCGATGATACAATTCTGGACTTTGAATCCTGGTGTTGCAAAATGCCGAATTTGATTTCCAGACTCGCGCGCTACGCCCGATGTTATCGTGAGTTGACTTTCGGCGAGCGCCCGGACAGCGTCGAACAGGCGATTGACCGCAGTTTGGACTGGCCCATCCTGATCGATCAGGTGCGGTCCGAGATCGTGCAACTGGGCAAAATCCTGCAGGACCTCGCGCCCAAATGCAGCCTGGAAATCGGAACCAACTTCGGCGGCACCCTTTATCTGCTTTGCGCGCTTTCTCCGCCCGGCGCCCGAATCATCAGCGTGGATTTCCCCGGCGCAGGCATACAGGGACAAGGATACCGGCGGCGGCGAGTGCCGCTCTATCGAAGGTTTGCAAGAGATGGGCAGCGGCTGCATCTCCTCCGCGCGGATTCGCACTCACCGGAGACCAAGAATCGCGTGATGCGGATTCTCAACGGCGAGCCGCTGGATTATCTGTTCATCGACGCAGACCATAGCTATCGCGGCGTCGAGTCCGACTTCCAAATGTATTCGCCGCTCGTGCGCAGCGGCGGGGTCGTGGCCTTCCACGACATCTTCAATTACCATCCGAACCCGAACTGCGAAGTCGCCAAATTCTGGGAAGAGATCCGGCAGCGTTACCGCCATCAGGAATTTGTCGAGGGAATGACCGCCGGTAACTGGCCGGTGGCCATCAGCGGTCCCCCGATGCCATCCTCGGGGCTGGGCGTTCTCTACATGCCGTGAGACGCCGCTCGGTGCGTGCCGCGCTGCGTGAAACGTGGCTCACATTGATTCTCCGCTCCTCGGCCGCTTGGCGAGTGCGAGGTACCACGTATCGCCCAGGCGTTTGAGCGGGGGCAGGAGACGTTCCACGCGTTCGTACATCCGATAGGCGCGCCGCCGCAGCGAACGTTCGGACTTGCCGCGATAGCCCGCGTTGCACGATTCGATTTCGCAGCGCAGCTTCTCGAAGCCGAGCCGCTCCATCGCCTGCAATATCTCCGCCGTGGCGTAGAGACGAATGTGGCCGTACGTGCCCGCGGCGTAACTCATCTCGTCCGGCATCTCGAGAATGCTTTTCCCCTTGGCTAGGCGGATGCGATTTTCGAGCGAGGTGAGATTCGGCGACGACACGATCAGGATTCCGCCGGTCTTCGTCACGCGCGCGATTTCGCCCAGGATGGGATATAGCCGCTCCGCGGGCAAATGTTCGAGCACTTCGGAGAAGGTGACCACGTCGAATGCGTCGTCGGGGAAGGGAAATGGTGCGCGCACGATGTCCGAGAGAATTAGTTCGCAATGGAATTTATCGAACGCGGCGCGATATTCGGGTTTGCTGACGAACTCGCGCCCCGGATGCTCGATCGCCGTCCAGTGAATGTGGGGCAGCGCGGCGGCCATCGGAAACAGCAGGCTCCCGAAGCCGGCGCCGATCTCCAGGCCGTTTCCCGCGCGCAATTCGCCGCACAGCTCGAGGGCCAGCGAGATCAGCATCGAGACGCGCTTCACGTCCGGCGAGACGGCCACTAGCGGCGCGGGTCCGTGCGTCGCTTCGGAAAATTGCCGGCAGAACTCGTGAATCCCGGCGATCTCCTTTTGAATTTGGCGACGGGTTTTCAAGGCTGGCTGTTCCAGTCCTGCCGCCGAGGGCGCCGTGGTGGGGGCAGAGGTTCGCATAGCGACGTCGCCACATCATAACAAGGTTTTTCCCCGGGTGCCCCGCACGCCGTACTTGGGTGTGGGGCTTTCGCCGGGCGCCCGTGGTATAAGGTTTGGCGAGCTGGCATGGCGGATAAAATGGAAGGAGAACTTCCGCAGAGCGATTCGCGGCGCGCGCCGGCGCGAAGATTCCGGCTCGCGTTGTGCGCCGCTGCCGCGATCGTCGGCGCGCTGCAAGCCTGGGCCTCGCGTTTTTACATCGAGCCCGACGGAGTGAATTACCTCGATGTCGCCCGCGCCTACCTGCGCGGCGATTTCCACGCCGCCATCAACAGCTACTGGAGCCCGCTTTACTCCTGGCTCCTGGCCGCGGCGATCGCGCTCTTGCATCCCTCGCCGTACTGGGAATCCACGGTCCTGCACGCGGTGAATCTGTTCGACTATTTTCTTTCGCTCGCCTGCTTCGCATTTTTCTTTCGCGAGCTGACCGCGCTCATCGAATCGCGGCGCAGCGCCCCGGGAGAACCCTTTCGCCTCGGCTGGGCCTGGACCCTCTTCGGCTATTCGCTGTTCGTTTACGCCTCCGTCGAATTGATCGGTGTCAACACGGATACGCCGGACCTGCTCGTTTCCGGCGTCATGTTGTTCGCGACGGCGTTGCTGATTCGTTTGTCGCGCGGCGGTGCACCGAAATGGCCGATCTATTTTGCGCTGGGCGTCCTGCTGGCCGTGGGGTACCTCGCGAAGGCGGTGATGTTCCCGCTCGCACTTTGCTTTATCTTTTGCAGTGCCTTCGTGGGAGGGAACTTGCGAAAGCGCGCGCCCCTCGCGGCGCTGGCGCTCGTGGCATTTGTGGTTGCGGCCGGGCCGTGGCTCGCGGTCCTATCGAGAGCGGAGGGACGCCTGACGTTCGGGGATTCCGGCCGCTTGAATTATGCCGCGTACACGAGCGGCGTCGAGACGACGTCCCCGGCCGAGTCGCAGTCCGCGAATCACGGCGCGACGCCGCCCGGCCTGCGCATCCTCAGCGCGTCGCCGCCGGTCGAAGCGTTCGCCGATCACCTTGTGGGAACGTATCCTCCGTGGTACGACCCGAACTATTGGGCCGGTCCCACGCAGGCGCATCTGAAATGGGGCGGCCAACTGAGGGCGCTCGCACTCGATTTCGCCGAGTACTTTCGTCTCCTCTCGGCAGAGAAGGGAATCGCCGTAGGGCTGCTCGCCATGGTTTTTTTCTCCGGGAGGAAGGGCGCGCTCCTGAGCGAATTCGCTTTCCTCTGGCCGCTCTGGTTGCCCGCCGCCGCAACGCTCGCTCTCTACGCCCTGGTGCACGTGGAATCGCGTTTCCTGGGCGCGGCGATTGTGATTTTATGGTGCTGCCTCTTCGCCGCGACTCCTCTGCCACGCACGGACCCGTCCCCGAAACTATGGACGGCAGTCCTGCTGGCCGTTACGCTCTCCCTTTGATCCGCAACCAGGGATCGTTGCTGGTCCGCGGCTTCCGCGCCAGCGACACCATGATGCAGTACATGGCCAAAGCTGATTCGCCCACCCGCGGCCGCGACGGCACCTCGCACTTCGGCGACATCGAAAAGCGCAACATGGTCTCACCCATCTCCATGCTCGGTGATCTCATCCCCGTGCTCTCGGGCGTAGCGCTCGGCGGGCGCCTGCAGGGCCACAACCTCGCCGTCATGACTTATATCGGCGACGGAGGCCAATCCACCGGCGTTACCTACGAAGGCATCAACTTCGCCGCCGTCCAGAACCTCGGCCTCGTGCTCTTTGTGGAAAGCAATCTGTGGGCGTACTCCACGCCCTCAGAATTGCAGTATCGCTGCAAAGACCTCGCCGAGCGAGCCATCGGATACGGCATTCCTAGTGTCATCGTCGACG
>CAWCYS010000038.1:0-50436 GCA_963799715.1 Terriglobia bacterium
CGCCTGCACGAGCCGGCGCTCTCGCTCGATGACTACATTCTTCTCTATCAGCTCACGCCGGAGCGCCTGCGCCTCGCGCGGCCCGAAGCGTTGGTCATGCATCCCGGCCCGATGATCCGCGGCCTCGAAATCGATCCGGTCGTGGCCGACGGCACGCAGTCCTGCGTGCTCGAGCAAGTCACGAACGGACTGGCCGTCCGCATGGCGATTCTCTTTGAGCTGATCGGCCACGGCTCGGATGCCAATGCAGAGAAGGATTCCTCTCATGCTGCTTCTTAAAGGTGGCCGCCTGCTCGATCCCACGAGCGGCACGGACGCGCCGCACGACGTCTTGCTCGACGGCGAGCGCATCATCGCGGTGGAGACTCCCGGCGCGCTGAACGGCCGCGCCGCTGGCGCGGAACAGATTGACGCTTCCGGCCTGGTAGTTGCCCCGGGCTTCATTGATCTGCACTGCCACTTGCGCGAGCCCGGCGGAGAAATCTCCGAGACGATCGAAACGGGCACGCTGGCAGCCGCTCGCGGCGGTTTCACAGCCGTCTGCCCCATGCCGAACACGCGCCCGGTGAACGACAACGCTTCCGTCACGCGTTCCATCCTCGAGCGCGCGCAGGCGGTCGCGCACACGCGCGTGTGGCCGATCGGCGCGGCGTCGGTCGGCAGCCACGGCGAAGCGCTCGCGGAGATCGCCGCGATGCAGAAGGCCGGCGCGGTCGCCGTGTCCGACGATGGGAAGCCCGTCGCGACGGCGAAGTTGTTGCGCCAGGTGATGGACTATTGCCGCGCTCTGGACCTGCCGGTGATCGATCATTGCGAAGACGTCTCGCTCGCCGCGGGTGCTTCGATGCGCGAAGGGTCGTCGTCCGTGCGACTCGGGCTGCGCGGCATGCCCGCAGCCACTGAATCCATTTGCGTCGCGCGCGATATTCAAGTCGCCGCGTTGACCGGCTGCCGCTATCACGTCGCGCATCTTTCCACGCGCGCCTCGCTCGATCTGGTGCGCGGCGCGAAGCGCGACGGCCTGCGCGTCACCTGCGAGGTGACGCCGCATCATTTCACCATGATTGATGAAGAGGTGGGCTACGACACGAATCGAAAAATGAATCCGCCGCTCGGTTCGCGCGAGGACCGCGACGCGCTTATCGCCGGCCTGGCCGACGGCGCCGTGGACGTCATCGCCACCGATCACGCCCCGCACGAACGCTCGACCAAGGATGTCGAATTCGATCGCGCGCCGTTCGGCATCCTCGGCTTCGAGACCGCGCTCTCCCTGGCATTGGAACTCGTGCATTCAGGCAAGCTCAGGCTGATGCGCATGGTGGAATTGTTCACCGCGGGGCCCGCGCGCGTCCTCGGCATGCGGCGCAGTGTGGCGCCGGGCGAGCCCGCCGATTTGACGCTCTTCTCCACATCCCACGAATGGAAGTACCACGTGGCGGACTCCGCCAGCAAATCGCGCAACTCGCCGTTCGACGGCCGCTCCTTTCGCGGCGCGCCGATGATGACCATCGTCGCCGGGGGCGTCGCGTATCGCCGCTAGCCCGCATTTCTCACAAGCAATGAGCCAGAGTGCGGAACCCGGTCTCGTATTTCTCCGCGCGTCTCGGCGTTCTCTGTGTCTCTGCGTGGTCTTTGTTCTTTTCAGCGCTTAAGTGGCGTGCCAACAAGAAAAAGTTAACGCAGAGGCGCAGCGTACACAGAGATACGCAGAGAAAAAACCTCCGTCCGGAGCGGATTGCCCAACCTGCTGGGAATACTTGGAAAAACACGCAGCAGTCCGCACGCAACTGGAGTTCACGAATGCTCGAGGGAACGAGTGGCGAACTTTATCGCGCGGTAGGCTCCGCAGCGGGATGCATGCCGTGCTGCGGCACTTCGTGAACGCCGCGTGGCGGCGGTTCGTGGTGAATCCGGTAAAAATGATCCAGCGGGCCCGGTCCTTTGCCGATCAAGAAACCGTTCTCCATGGCCATCGTGACGTAAGCCTTCGCCAGCATCGCGGCTTCTTGCAACGGGCGCCCGGAGGCGAGTTGCGCGGCGATCGCCGAAGCAAACGTGCAGCCGGTGCCGTGCGTATTCTGCGTGTGGATGTGATCGCCGCCGAGGTGCAGCACTTCCGCGCCGTCGAAAAGCACGTCCACGGGCTTGCCCATGTGCCCGCCCTTGACGATCACCGCGTGCGCGCCGCGTTCCACAATTTTTCGCGCCGCCGCCTCCATCGCCGCCAAATCCTTGATTTCGATTCCCGAAAGAAGCTCCGCTTCCGGAACGTTGGGCGTGACCACCGTGGCGCGCTTGAATAATTCTTCGGCGAGATATTTCACTCCGGAAGAATCCAGCAAGTCCGCGCCGCCCAGTGAGGGTTTCACCACCGGATCGAGGACGACGTGCGAAATCTTGCTGTGGTCCAGGAATTCGGACACGGCCACGGCGTTCGCGCGATTGCCGAGCATACCAATCTTCACCGCAGCGATGCGCAAATCCTCGGCCAGGGCGTCCAATTGCGCGCGCAGCGTCGCCGCGGCGATGATGTGCGTCGCCTTCACTCCCTGCGTGGACTGCACCGTCAGCGCGGTGACCGCCGCGACGCCGTAACAATTGTGCGCCGCAAACGTTTTCAGGTCCGCCGCAATTCCCGCGCCGCAGGATGGATCGAATCCCGCAATCGTGAGCAGCACCGGCGGCGCCGGGTTCGTATGATTGCTCAAATCGCAATTCCTTCGCGCAAATTCATCCGCAGAAAGTTCAACCGGCTTCGCGCCAGATGCGGGGCGAGCCGGCAGTCGCAATTTACGCGCAGTGTCTTGTCAACGCAAGGAATATTTTGTTCCGCGGCGTCCCTGGAAAATACAGTTTCCGCAGAAAAACTTCGCTCTCCTGCTAGAATTCTCACATGCGATCGCCGCACGCACGGTTCCTCGCCGTCTGCGCCAGCATTTTCTTATTCCTGCCGGCGCTGTGCCTGCGCGCTCAGCAGCCAGCCGGGGAAATCCCCCAACTGATCCAGAACCTGCGCGCAATTCCCGTGCCGGACGACCCCGCGACGGCGAGTCAAGTTCCGCCCCAAGCGCGTCCGCTTCTGCAATCGCTCAAACAGCAGCTCCGCGATTTGATTGCGCGCAGTCTGGAGAACGGCCACGTCCCCGACCCCGCCGCCGTGCTCAGTGGGGCGCTGGGACCGCAAGGTCTTCAGCTCGATCCCCAGGCGCCCGACTATTCCGCGCTGTCCGGCCGGCAGTACGCTCAAACCGTCAGCATCCGCATGGGGCACCCGGCCAATAATCCGCGCCTCCTCACGGTGGAGACCTCCATCGAGATTGCTTGCGGCGACGATTCTTCTCTATATGTCTTCGGGGACAGCGGCCGGGGCTGGCGTAACGTGCTGGCGCTCGAAGCCGCCTCTTACGACAACGTCTCCGGCGCCAACGGCCATTTCTCCTTCAGCATCTCTCCGCCGGATCGCAGCGGCCACTGGTACGCGCTCGCCGCGCGGATGAGCCCGCAATGCACCTCGCTCTGGAGGCCGATGACCTACGAAGTTCTGCGGCCGACGCGCGACCCCTGGCACCCCAATGTTTTGTTGAGCGGCAGTGAAAACGCCCGTTGGGACCATGACTTAACGACCGTCGCCGACCTGAAGACCATGCAAGTGCACTTCATCGGCAGCATGCGTCTCGAGACCGTCGCCAACCAGCGCGAACACGTCCTGAATTTTCAGGTGAAGGGCTATGACTTCACGCGCGTCGCGCCGCTCGCCTGGGGGCCTGAGGAATTCCTGGACGAATGGCTCGATCTCAACTGGCAGATGGCCAGCGTCCTGGACCGACAAGAAATCGCGAGATCGCTTGTTCGCCTGGCACGAGCGGCTGGGCGGGGATCACCGCAGTACTTATTCCTCTGAAATTGTTTCGATTACGACCTGCGGCTACCGTGGACTTGCCGCGCCTCTGGCAGGTGGCGTTGCTCTTCAGGCCTGGACCGAATTCGATGGCGCTGCCTTCCGACGCGTTCGCGATCGTCGCGAACACCGCGCCGGACGTTTACTACCTGCAGGATATCGCCGCGCAGCCGTGCCGGCGTGCGCCGGCGGCGAAGCGCCGGCGCCGCCAGAACTGAACGCCTCAGGGGAAAAGTCCGCGTACCAGCGTCGCCTCCGCCACGCGGCCCACGGCCAGAATGTAAGCGGACGCCCGCGAGTGCACGTGGTACTTGCGCATCATTTCCTGCACGTCCGCGAACGCCTTCTTCATCACGAATTCGAGCCGCTTGTTGACTTCGTCCTCTTGCCAGAAGTAACCCTGCAGGTCCTGCGCCCACTCGAAGTAACTGACGGTCACGCCGCCGGCATTGGCGAGAATATCCGGCAACACCAGAATCCCCTTGCGCGCAAGAACTTCGTCCGCGTGCGGCGTCGTCGGACCGTTCGCCGCTTCCGCCACGATCTTGGCTTTGATCTGATCCGCGTTGTGCAGACGTGATCACGTTCTCGAGCGCGGCCGGGATCAGGATGTCGCACTTCAGGGTCAGCAAATCGTCGTTGCTGATTCGCGACGCCCCCGGCATCCCCACCACCGTGCCCGAGCGCTCCTTGTAACGCAGCGCCTTCAGCGGATCGATGCCCCGCGAATTGTAAACGCCGCCCCGCGAATCGCTCACCGCCACGACCTTCGCCTTCCTCTCCGTGAAGAGCCGCGCCGCTACCGAGCCCGCGTTCCCGAAACCCTGAATCGCCACGGTGGCCCCGCGCAGTGAAATCTTCTTCAGCTTGCAAGCTTCCTCCGTCGACGAACAGACAGCCGCGCGCCGTCGCTTCCGCCCGGCCCACCGAACCGCCCAGCGAGGTCGGCTTGCCCGTCACCACGCCCAGCGACGAGTAGCCGAGCGTCATCGAATACGTGTCCATGATCCACGCCATGGTTTGCGAGTCGGTGTAAACGTCCGGCGCCGGCACATCCCGCTCCGGCCCGATGATCGGAAGGATTTCCGAGGTGTAGCGGCGCGTCATCCGTTCCAGCTCGCCGCGCGACATCCGCTTCGGATCGCAAATCACGCCGCCCTTGCCGCCGCCGTACGGAATATTCACCGCCGCGGTTTTCCACGTCATCCAGGCCGCGAGCGCTTTCACTTCATCCAGCGTGACGTTCGGGTGATACCGCAAACCGCCCTTCGCCGGGCCGCGCGCGACGTTGTGCTGCACGCGATATCCCGTGAAGACTTTCAGTTGCCCGTTGTCCATCTTGACGGGGATCGAAACTTCCATCACCCGCTTGGGCGTGCGCAGGATTTGCCGCAGCCCCGGATCGAGCTTCAGATACTCCGCCGCCATGTCGAACTGAATCTGCGAGATGCGGAACGGATTGAGGTCCTCGCGCGGCGCCATCCTCGGCATCACCGGCTGCGGAACCGCTTTTGCCACAGTGCCCATCAGGGTTTCTCCTTGGCTTACGCTCCGACCGCTCGGTGCTCCATGCGCGCGTAGCGGTTGCGGCATTCCGCCGAACAAAAATGAATCCGGCGGCCTTCTTCCTCTAGGGGAAAGGAGATCTCCGGCGATACGTGCGTCCCGCACCAGGGATCCCGGTACAACCGCATCGGCGGCTGCGGGCTTGGCGCTTGCGGCGCCACCCTGCGCCGCGCTTCGCTCGGTGCAAAAACCCGCCGGATGAGCCATGCGGCCCATCCCAGCGCAACGAGCCATGCAAGAAACCGTACCACCCGGCCCAGCAGCTTCACTTTTGACCGACGCTTTCCGGCGGCGTGCGATTTCCCGTGTACGCCGCGTGCGCCTCGCCACGCTACGAGGTCAGGCTGGCCGACGCCACCCGCGTTGCGCCGCAAGCCGCGCAACGGGCGAAGTGTATGCAGCGTTAAAAGAAGTGTCAACAATTCGCTGGGAAAAATCAGCCTGATTTGGTTTAGCCGCGGCCGGCCAAGACCGTTCAGCCGTAACGAAAAGGACTCTGTAACTCCTTATATTTCAACGTTTTAGGCGTTGGTTAGCGATGGGAAACGTTGCAGTTGAAGTCTGGGCACTATTGGAGCATTATCTTCAGGGCGGCGCGTCCCCGAGACTCTGCCGCCGGTGGTAACCGTCTGAGGGGGATTGATTTCAAAACTGCCCAAGTTTGCGGCGGTTGGGGAAGCAATTCAACTCTGCAGACCCTGACGGACTCAATCTGCAAGCAGAGTCGCGCCGGAGATTCGATCGGAGGTACGCAGAGATGAAGAAAGCAATCAGCATTGTCTGTCTTTTTGTATTCGTAGTGGCCTTGGCCAGCGCGATTGTCTATGCCGCCGACAACTCAACGTCCTGGACGGGATGGATCAGCGATAGTCTGTGCGGCGCGAAAGGCGCCAGCGCGGGACACAAGAGCTGCGCCATCACCTGCGTGAAGACGAAGGGCGCCTCGTACGTCTTCGTCAACGACAAGGACAAGAAAGTTATCGCGATTCAGAACCAGGACGTCATCAATGCCGATAAGGATCTCGGCGTCGAAGTGACCGTCACCGGGACCGTCAACCAGGACGGCTCGCTGCACGTCGCGTCCATCGCACCTGTTGCCGCCGGAAGTATGTAACGCAACCTCGAGCAATTCATCTCGGGCCTGAGCGCGCATCGCCGTGTGTGGTGCGCGCTCAGGCTTTTTTTTGCATGGACCACGCGAAATCCCCGGCATCTATCCTGTGGCGTGCATGGTAGTGGGTAAATTACTGGCTTGCGGCCAAAGGGCCGGGTAGCCGCACTGTGGACTGGAGACGCCCCAGGGCTGTGGTTTCTGAGTTGCCGGCTGTTCGTCCAGATTCGGCAGATTTCCTTCGGACGGAAATTTCCTAGAACGCCATTTTACGGATACTTTTATGTAATGGATTTGGATTGCCTTGTCCATGCGGCTCGGATAGCATTCCCACAATGAGCACAGATCCTTCCTTCCAAGCGCAACTGGTCCTCCGGTCCGGCTTCGGAGCGCTGGCCGCAGGCATGTTTGGCATGGGTTGGCTTGGCTGGGGGGCTCGGAACGGCCCACGCATTCAAGCCGATTGTTATTATTCTTTTCGAACGTCTTTGGAATCCTTCTGTTGGGATGTTCCATTTACTTCATTCGGAAGGGCAGGTCACTGCGCCGAAACTACCCTGCGTCATCCAACACACTGACACAGCTGACGCAAAGGATGGACAAACAGTTCATCGGCGTAGTTGTTGTGGAATTTACGGCAATCGCAATTCTCGCTACGATCGCTTACGCCTTTCATCGTCCAGACCTGGTTCCTGTCTTGACCGCTATCGTGGTCGGACTCCATTTCCTTCCCCTCGGCAAGATTTTTCGGCAGGCCCGTTACTATTTTTGGGGGATGGCAATAACGCTCTGGTGCGGTCTCTGCGCGATTTTGTTCCGTTCCCATACGCTCGTAGCGTGGAGCAATATCGGGACGGGAGTTCTGCTCTGGGCTAACTGCGCACACGGTTTACTGCGAAACCGAGGAATCGTGCGTTCACTTGTCCGGCAACCCGACTTTTACAAGACAAGTAAAATCTAGCCAAGTCTCCAGATGTCCCCTTGCGGGAAGTTGCGAGTTCCATTGACGCTTGCGAGCGATTCCGGTCGGATCACGGCGTACTCGGAAGCTGACCCGCTGCCGCGTACCCGTAGGTCTATCATGCAGTGGTCCTGTGCGTTTATCCTGCGGCGGGCTCCCGGCTTTACATCGCGGCGGGTATTACGTCGGCCCCGAGATACGATCGCAGCGCTTCCGGCACCGCCACCGAGCCGTCGGCTTGCTGGTAATTCTCCAGAATGGCGATCCAGGTGCGCCCGACCGCTAGCCCCGAGCCATTCAGAGTGTGTACGAATTCGCTCTTGCCGCCCTTCGGCCGGAAACGAATGCCCGATCGCCGCGCTTGAAACGCTTCGCAATTCGAGCACGAGGAAATCTCCATGAATTCGCCCGACGACGGCAGCCACACTTCGACGTCGTACGTCTTCGCCGACGCAAATCCCATGTCTCCGGTGCAAAGTTGCACGACGCGATAGTGCAAGCTGAGTTTCTGGAGCACGCGCTCCGCATCGGCCACTAAAGATTCCAGTTCCTCGTAACTCTGGTCCGGGCGCGCAAACTTGAACAGTTCGACCTTTTGAAACTGGTGCTGACGCTTGAGGCCGCGCGTGTCCTTTCCCGCCGCGCCCGCTTCGGAGCGAAAACAGGCAGTCCACGCGCACAGCTTGATGGGAAGTTCGTTCACGTCGAGCGTCTCATCGCGATACATGCTGGTCATCTCGACCTCGGACGTTGGCGTGAGCCACAAGTCCGTCCCTTCCAGGTGAAACATGTCCGCCGCGAACTTCGGCAACTGGCCCACGCCGATAAGCGAAGCCGTGTTCACGAGGAACGGCGGCAGCACTTCGGTGTAGCCGTTAGCCGTGTGCGTATCGAGAAATAACGCGGCCAGCGCGCGCTCGAGCTTCGCGCCCAGCCCGCGATACAACGCAAAGCGCGCGCCTGCAATCTTCGCGGCGCGCTCGAAGTTCAATATCCCCGCGCTTTCGCCGATCTCCCAATGCGGCCGCGGCGCGAAGGAAAACTTCGGTGGCGCGCCCCAGCGCCGCACTTCGACGTTCGCCGCGGCATCATGTCCGACAGGCACCGAGCTATGCGGAAGGTTCGGCACGGTCAGCATGAACTCGGTCAATCGCGAGTCAAGCGCCGCAACGTCTTCGTCCGATCGCTTAATCTCGTCCGAGACGCGTTTCATTTCGGCCAGCAGCGGCGCGGCGTCCTCCCCCGCTTTTTTGCGGCGGGCGATTTCGTCGCTGGCTTTGTTGCGCTGCGATTTCAACTGCTCGACGGCGGTGACTCGTTCGCGGCGCTCCCGGTCCAGGGCGCGAAATCCGGAGAAATCGATCCGCGCGCCGCGATTCGCGGCCATCTTCTCGAATTCCGGCAAGTGCTCGCGGAAAAAATGGAGTTCGTGCATGAAGGAGAGAATAACGTATTTCGCCCAAATTCAAAGCCCCCGAATTCCGCGAGGAGTTCCACACCGCTCGCGGAGCGGCGGCGATTCCGGGTTGTGACGCGAATTCTCGCTTGACAGAAGTCCGGGAAGCCCGCAAAATGCCTTTTCCAGTTGAAAACCAATTGCAACTAGGAAACGACGAAAAAGGGAGGTAGGGATGGATCAGACTGTTGTTGCGACCGATTCGCAACTAGGACGCGCCCCCGGCCGCTCCCCGATCCGCCGCCGGCCGCTCTTGAAACAATTGAAAGAGCGCGGAATCCGCATGACCGCGCAGCGGCGCGTGCTCGTCGGCATCATTCAGGAAGCCTCCCGGCACCTGGACGCTTCCGCGCTGCTGCGTCTCGCGCGCAAACAGGATCCCGAAATCGATCGCGCCACCGTTTACCGCACCCTGGATCTCCTGAAGCGCCAGGGATTAATCGACGAGCTGGACTTGATGCATCTCGAGGGTGAAAAGCACTACTACGAAGTGAAAACCAGCCACGACCACTGCCATCTCGCCTGCCTGGAATGCGGCGCAATCCTGGAATACGCGAGCCCGGCCTTCGATCGCCTCAAGAGCAAGATGGCGCAACAGAGCGGGTTCACGATCGAAGTGATTCGCCTGGAAATCGGCGGTCTCTGCAAGAATTGCCGCAAGAGCGGGGCTTCCCGCCGCGTCAAGGCTCAGATTCAAAGGCCTCCCGTAAAGTGAATTGGGGTCGAATTGCAAATCCGGGGTTCGCCGCAATCATGTTGCGACAGTTTCGCAACTAGGAGCACCGCCACGAAGGAGCGCCCGGAAAAGTTTAGTGGTTGATTCGTAAAACTGAGAAGGACCCGATCCCCACTGCAAACTCTTCGGCAGAGGACAGTGGGGATCGGCGTTCGGCAGCCCGGAGGGCTGGCGAGTTGCCCATATTCTAGGTGCGCCAGCCAGGGCCTTTCAAGGAGACATGGTGTCTGCGCCCCGTTTTCGATTTGAGAGATTACCCCGGCGACCAGCTTTCGCCGGATGCGAACTTCCGGCGTCACTGGCCGCAGCCGCTCGAAAGCGGGTTCCTCCCGCTCAGAGTTACTTCTTTTTGTTTCCCCCCTTGGGTCGAGGCCGCTTTGCGCGCCTCGCTTTATTGATTTCTGTGTCGTTTCTCATGATGCTCTGCGCCCTTGATTTGCAGGCTGGAGTTGGCGGGAGTGTCCTGGGCACTGTGAAGGATGCAAGCAACGCCGTGGTTCCGTACGCAACAGTCAAGGCAACAAACGTGGACACACAGGTCCCGCAGCAAGTTGCGACAAACGACCAGGGATTCTTTTCCTTTCCTACACTCCCGATCGGGCGGTACAACATTTCCATTGAAAAGCCCGGATTCAAAATTTACCGGCGAACCGGCATAGCGGTCGATGCGGATAGCCATGTCGTGGTCGACGCCACCTTGCAAGTCGGCGAAGAGGCGCAAGCGATCACGGTGAATGAGGGCGCTGTTCATGCCGAGACTTCCGATACGCAGATGGGTGAGGTCATCTCGGGCAAACAGCTGAGTGCTGTGCCCCTCAACGGCCGCAGCTACACTGACTTGCTGGCCCTCCAGCCAGGAGTTGTGCCAGCAAGTTCGCTTACTTCCAACACCCAACAGGATGTGGGCGTCAGCGCACTTACCCCTTCTGGCGACTTGAATCCGGGAACCATTTCGATCAACGGCCAGCGCGAATTTGCCAACAGTTTCATCGTGAACGGGAGCGACGTCGAAGAAGACGTCAACATGGGGGCGGCGGTCATTCCCAACCTCGATTCCATCGCCGAGTTTCGGATTCTCACCAGTAATTTCGACGCCGAATACGGTGAGTTCAGCGGGGGCCAGATCAATGTCGTTACGAAGTCTGGCGCCAATCAATTTCATGGCGACGCTTTCGAATTTGTGCGCAACACGGCTCTCGACGCGCGCAACTTCTTTTCGCCTACTCGCGGCGCATTCGATCAAAATCAGTTCGGCGGAACGTTCGGCGGCCCCATCCTCAGGAACAGGATTTTCTTCTTTGCCGACTATCAGGGCACTCGATTGACCCAGGGGGTGGACACGGGCCAAATCCCCGTTCCCTCGCTACAGGACAGGCAGGGCAATCTGTCCGATATCGCGAGCTCCTTCGTTACGACGGTTGCGGAAGGAAATACGGTGCCCACCACGGTGAGTGGCTCCTATTGGGCGGGGCTGCTTTCTCAGAAGCTCGGCTACACGGTCTCGGCGGGAGAGCCGTACTACACACCCGGATGCAGCAGCGCAACGTGCGTGTTCCCCGGCGCCGTGATTCCTCAGAGCGCGTGGTCCGCTCCGGCTATCAATCTTTTGAAATACATCCCCGCGCCCACGAATGCGAACGGCACGTTCTCCGCCTCTTCATCTAACCAAACCTTGCGCGACGACAAAGGCGCCTATCGGCTGGACGCCAACACGCGTTGGGGTCTGGTCTCCACCTACTATTTCATCGACGACTGGTCCCAGGACAATCCGTTCCCCGTAGCTCAAGGCGGGGCGAATGTCCCCGGCTTCAACGCGCTCTACACCGGCCGTTCCCAATTACTCGATCTTGGCCTCACCAAGACGCTGAGCCCGACGGCTGTGAATGAATTCCACTTCAGTTACCTGCGCGACGCCAATGACCTCGGCAAGCCGGTCGGTGGAGTTGGCGTGAGCCTCGCATCACAGGGTTTCGAGACGGGCCCCGGGACACCGGGGATCGTGCCCCTTTCGCCAAGCACCGAAGGAGTGGAAAGCGTCGGCTTCAACAGCTTCACAATTGGAACGAACACAAACGAGTTGAATCAGGTCGGCAACACGTTTCAGTGGCTCGACAACTTTTCTAAAGTATTGGGAACTCACACGCTCAAGTTCGGTGGAGAATTTCACTACGATCAGGTCAATGTGAATCCGATCGCTCAATTCAATGGCAGCTTTCTGTTCTTCGGCACGGAGACCGGGTCCGACTTCGCGGATTTCCTGCTGGGGATTCCAAGCCAGTACAACCAGAGCCAGCTCCAGCCCTTTTACGGCCGCAATAAGTACGTCGGCCTCTACGCCCAGGATAGCTGGCGCGCGACGCACAGCCTCACGCTGAACTACGGTTTGCGATGGGACCGCATCGAACCGTGGTATGAGAAGTACAACCAGATCGCGACATTTGTTCCCGGCCGTCAGTCGGTCGTTTTTCCCGGCGCTCCCGCCGGCATCCTCTATCCCACGGACTCCGGAGTCCCGCGGACTCTCGCTCCCCCGGGCAATCTCGACTTTGCCCCGCGTATCGGCCTGGCTTATTCCCCAAGCGCTTCGGGAGACGGCCTGCTCGCAAAAATCTTAGGCGGCCCTGGCAGGACCAGCATTCGCGCCAGCTACGGAATGTTCTACGCCTCGATCGAGGCCCTTACGATTGGCGTGATGAGCGCCAACGCACCCTACGGGACCACGTACACGAGCCCTGCCCCACCGCTGTTTGCCACTCCGTTTGTCACTGCGGCGACTGGCCAGAACCTTGGCCAGTATTTCCCCGTCACGCTTGCGCCACTCGACACGAGCGCAAGCCATCCCGATCCCAACGTAAACTGGGCGCAATTCGAACCGATTACTGGACTTCCCAACTACCCCACCACCAACCGCATTCCTTACACCGAGGAATACATGCTCTCGCTCCAGCGGGGCTTTGGCGCGGATACGGTGCTCAGCGTGAATTACGTAGGCACCCAGGCGCATCGTCTTCTGGCGCTTGAGGAAGCGAACCCGGGCTCCCCATCACTCTGTCTCTTCTTGAGCGATCCCGCTAATCTCGCCCCGGGACAAACCCCATGCGGTCCCTTCGGCGAAGACAGCACCTACACCACTTCGACGGGCTACATCTATAACGGAACTCGCGGCCCGTTGGGATCGAACTTCGGCAGCGATGCCAACCAGGCGACCATCGGAAACTCCAATTACAACGCTCTGCAAGTTATTCTGCACCATAGCAGCAAACGGCTCAGCGTTCTCGCCGGCTACACCTTCAGCAAGTCTGAGGACCAGTCATCGAACGTCGGCGAAGAAGTGAATCCTCTCGACCCCGCGCTCAGCAAGGCTCTGTCCTCTTTTGATGTGAAACACAATTTCGTCGTGAGCTACAACTACCTACTTCCCTTCGAGCGTCTTTTTCGCGTTGGGAACCGCTGGACGGAGGGTTGGGAACTTTCCGGCATCACTCACATCAGCAGCGGCCTGCCGGTCACTCTCGTCGACTACGGCGACAATTCTCTGCTCGGGGCCGAGCCCAACGGTATCAATAATTATGGCGTGGATGAACCGGACTACACGGGCGCGCCTCTCAATCTGAATCCCAATCCCCGCAACGGACAGCCCTATTTCAACACCTCGGCATTCACCGAGAATGCCCTGGGCACGCCCGGAACGGCCTCGCGGCGCTTCTTCTACGGTCCGGGCATGGACAACTACGACATGGCCATCCTCAAGAATTTGCGCCTTACGGAATCGAAGTCCCTCCAGTTACGGCTCGAAGCGTTCAACGTCTTCAATCACGCTCAATTCTTCGGACCGCAATCCGTTGACGGCAATATCAGTAGTTCTACCTTCGGCCACGTTGTCAGCGCCGATCCTCCCCGCCTCCTTCAGTTCGGCGCGAAATTCCTTTTCTAAGAGAGGCGCCGCATTGACACGACCTGGTGGGCGCACTACACTTCCCATTCACAATCGGCAGGCGCGAGAAGCGGGGAAGGCCGTGAAAATCGGCCACGGTCCCGCCACTGTAATCGGCTTTCAGCCGTGAGTCAGGACACCCTCTCGCACCGTAGTCGCTGACACTCTTCGCGAGAAAGGGTGTGGCCTCAAGCCCCATTCTCTCTCGTGGGGCTTTTTTGTTGTCCGGTGTGTGAGGTTTATCCGTGCGGATGTTTGTGGATCACATCAAACAGGGGCGGTGGCGAAGCGAAATGCGCGCGATGCGTTTCGCCGTCGCCGCGTTGGTGTTGCTTGCCGCCGCTGGAACCTTCTCGCTTCCGCTCCACGCATCGGCAAGATCGCAGAACGCGCCCGCGCGCCTCACCGTCACGGATGATCTCGGCCGGACGATCGAAGTACCCCAGCCGGTGCGACGCATGGTGTCGCTCGCCCCCAGCATGACGGAAACGGTTTTCGCGCTGGGCGCGGGCGATCGGCTCGTCGGCGACACCACCGCCTGCGATTATCCCGCCGCCGCGCAAACGATCGCGAAAGTCGGAAGCGTGCAAGCGCCGAGCATTGAGACGATCGTCACGCTTCGCCCGGACTTGGTGCTGGCCACGAAATCGCTGAATCGCGACGCCACAGTCGAGGCGCTCAGCCGCCTCGGCGTACCGGTCTATGTCACGGATCCCCACACGGTCCAGGAAGTCCTGACTTCGACGGCGCGCTTAGCAAACGTTATTGGCGCGACCCATGGCGGCCAAGCCCTGGTTGCGAACCTCCAGACGCGTTTGAATTCTCTACGCCAGCGCTTGTCCGGCGTCCCCCCGCGGCGCATTCTCTTCGTGGTTTGGATGGACCCACTGATCTCGATTGGACGAAACACGTTCATCACCGACGCTCTCAGTTGGGCGGACGCGCAATCTGTGGTGGAAACAAGCCAGGACTGGCCGCACGTGAGTTTGGAAGCGATCGTCCAATTGAGGCCTGAATATTTGGTATTCGCTGGCCAACACGGAGACGCCGCTGTTCCGTCTTTGGCCGACTTGCAAAACCGTCCCGTGTGGCGCGACCTTGAAGCAGTGCGCGCGGGACGCTTAGCAATCGTTTCGGCCGCGTTGGCCCGCCCGTGCCCTCGCATCGTCGATGCGATCGAAGAGTTGGCCCGCGACTTGCACCCGGAAGTTTTCCCGGAGAATCAGCCTTGAGACCTCTGACTCTTCGTCGCCTGCTGTGGACCTGCGGCTCGCTTGTAGCGGTGCTGTTGGTCTTGATCGTGTTGGTACTGAGGCTGGGTCCGGCGCCGATTTCTGTTACCGAGCTGGTGATGAACCTGGGCCGCATGGCCATCGGTCGAATCAACCAATTGCCCGCCGACGACCAGCTGATTGTCTTCGGCATACGTTTGCCGCGGATTCTGCTCGGCGTCATGGTCGGGGCGTCTCTTTCGGTCGCCGGAGCGTCGTTCCAGGCTCTGCTCCGGAATCCGCTCGCCGATCCGTATGTCCTTGGCGTATCGAGCGGTTCGGCGACCGGTGCGTTGATTGCCATGATGGTTGCGCCACAATTCGCGCTGGCGACGCCGCTTGCGGCGTTTCTTGGCGCCGTGCTCACCATCACCGGCGTTTATTTCCTCGGACTGCGCGATGGCAATCTCGACAGTACGACGCTCCTTCTGGGCGGAATCATCTCCGCTTCGTTCCTCTCGTCCGTCATCATGTTTCTTTTGACACTTTCTCCTCGGGATCTCCGCGGAATGCCGTTCTGGCTGATGGGCGACCTTTCAACCCCGCCGGTCTCGGAGTTGCAATGGATTTTTCTGGTGGGACTCATCGTCGGCATCGGCGCGATCTACACCACCGCTGCCGACTTGAATCTCTTGCTCACCGGTGAGCGCGAAGCCGCGCACCTCGGCGTGGAAGTGACGCGGGTGAAGCTCGTCGTGTACGTCGCGGCGTCGCTGCTCACGGCGCTGGCCGTTTCCGCGAGCGGCGCCATCGGTTACATCGGGCTGCTCGTGCCGCACGCCATGCGCTTCTTGTTTGGCTCGGACTATCGCATCTTGATCCCCACCTCGGCGCTCGGGGGCGCGATCGCCATCGTAGCTGCGGACGCGCTCGCCCGCACGGTAGCCGCGCCCACGGAATTACCCGTCGGCGCCGTGACGGCCATCGCCGGCGCGCCCATCTTCATTTATCTCTTGCGCAGGAGGATGCGTTGAGCGTGAGCGACGCCAACGCCACGCTCGCCGCCCGCGACGCCGCCGCGCCGCCCGCGGAATTGCCGCGCCTCGCCGTCGAACAGGCCAGCTACGCCTACGCTCATCAGCGACGTTCCGCGCCCATGTTCACTCTGGGTGCCACGAGTTTCCAGGCCCGCCAGCGTGAAGTCGTCGCCATCCTCGGACCGAACGCGAGCGGCAAGTCCACACTCATGCAGGTTATTTCCGGCGCGCTCAAGCCGCTCTCCGGCCGCGTCCTCCTGGACGGCGTCGAGATTCGGAGCCTCGGCACGCGCACGCGCGCCCAGCGCATCGCTCTCGTCGAACAGCAGAGCCCGCTCGTCTTCCCCGCTACCGTCGGCGACTACGTCTTGCAGGGCCGCCACGCGTACGGCCGGGCGCTCCACCTCGCCACTGAGGAGGACGTCGGCCTCGCGATGAATGCGCTGGCCCAGGTGGGCGCTGAACATCTTGGCGGATCGCCGCATGGACCAAATCTCCGGCGGTGAAAAGCAGCGCGTGATTCTGGCGCGCGCGCTCGCACAGCAGCCGCTGCTTGCTTCTGCTCGATGAGCCGACGCTTCACCTCGATATCGGCGCGCAGGTGGACCTCCTCGAACGCTTGCGCCGCCTCTGCGAAGAAAATCGCCAGACCGTGATCGTCGTCACGCACGAGCTCGGCCTCGCCGCCGAATTCGCCGATCAGGTCGTGCTTGCTGCACGCGGGAAAATGCCTCCGCGTCGGAACCGCCGCGGAGGTCTATCAGCGCGAATTGCTCGAACAAGTTTTCGGCGCCGCCATGGACGTGGAAATCGGCCCCGCCGGCCGGCCGCGCGTAAGCCTGCGGTCGCGCTCCGCAGGAGAACGCGCGCCGAACGATGTAATTCGCCGGGCGCCGGCAGTTCGCGGCGCTCGTGCGAAGGGGCAGTAATTCATCCGGAGCGGATGGCGCGAAGCTGAAATTTCGCGCCGGAAACTCCGATCACATCAACCGCGGACTCCGCGAATGGGAAGACGGTGCAAATCCGTCGCCGCCGCGCGACTGTAAAGCGGATTGTTCGCCCCGATAAGGGGCGATCAAGAAATGTCACCGCGCGCGTGCCACTGTTCCGGCAATTGCGGGAGTGGGAAGGCCGCGCGCCAGTAAGTGCCGCTGAGCCAGGAAACCTGCGGAGTCTGCAGCCGCGAAAGCCGGAAGCGATCCCGGCTGCCGGCCAACCTTCAACTCCCGCGCGAGACGGGAGAGGGGGATTTCCGATGCGCATTTTCTGCAAGGTCTTCGCTGTTCCGATTTTTCTTCGTTGCAAGTTTCATCTTCACGCTCACCGCGGCCGCACGCGCGCAATCGCAAGCGCAGGCTACGCTCACAGGCTCGGTAGTGGATTCCAGCGGCGCAGGCATCGCCGGCGCTCGCGTCGTAGCCACACAGCCCGGCCAGAACAAATCCGCAGGCGAGACGCTCACGGGCGCCGATGGCCGCTTCACACTTTCCCTCGCCGCCGGAAAATACAAAATCGAAGTCGCACACGAAACGTTCGCCCCAGGCCAAACGCAAATCGAGCTCGCCGCCGGCCAATCGCGCGACTTGCGCATCCCACTCGAACTCGAACCGCTGTCGGCCAGCGTCGTTGTCACCGCCGCTGCTGAGCCAGTAGCCACCGTCGCGGCCAGCACGCCCGTTTCAATCCTCACGCGCGTCGACATCGAAAATCAGCAGCAAACGTCGCTCGTGCCGCTGCTCGCAAGCCTGCCCGGCGTGTCGTTCGCGCGCCTCGGCCGCGAGGGCGGCGCCACGGATCTATTCCTCGATGGCGGCAATTCCAATTTCACCAAGGTCCTGATCGACGGCGTGCCCGTCAACGAGCCTGGCGGCTATCTCGATCTCTCCAACTTCTCCCTCGACGACGTGGACAAGATCGAAGTCGTCCACGGCGCCGAAAGCAGCTCTGTTTGGCTCGGACGCCGTGGACGGCGCCGTGCAAATCTTCACGCACCGCGGCACCACGCGCACTCCTGAGCTAAATCTGGAATCCGACGGCGGAACATTTTCCACGGGGCACGGCACAGCGGACGTCTCCGGCGGACTCGGCGCAGTTCGACTATTCCGCGGGCGCCGCGTACTTCGTCACCGCCGGACAGGGCCCGAACGACGGCTACCTCAATCGCACGCTCAACGGCAATTTCGGCTATCGCATAGGCGAGCACGACACGCTTCGCCTCGTGCTTCTCGATATTTACAGCAACGCCGGCGCGCCGGGCCAAACGCTTTTCACGCCGCCCACCCTTCACGAGCACGACAACTCTGCACAATTTTGTCGGCGGCCTCGCGTGGGACTTCGCGACCGGTTCCCACTGGGAGCATCGCGTGTCGTTCGGTGACGCTTCGATTCACGAGCTGTACGCCAATCCCCTCGCCGACTACTACACTTCACCCGATCCGTACGATACTTGCGATCCGTCGCTCAATCCGCGTTCGCCCCAGGCAGTTCCCTCGGCGTATTGCGACTACACGTTCCGCACGCTCAATCAATACAACCGCGCGGACAGCGAAGCGCAATCGAGTTACATTTTCCGCAAAGGCGTCGTGACGGCCGGTTACGAATACATCGTCGAAAATGGTTTCCCCGGCGACATCTCCCCCATTCATGCCCAGCGCCGCAATCAAGCGGGCTATCTCGATTCGCGCTGGACTCTATGGCCGCGCGTCGTTTTCACGGTGGGTTTTCGCGTGGAAGACAATTCCAATTTCGGCACGCGCGGCGTCCCGCGGGCCGGCATTCTCTTGACTGCTGCGCGAAGGCTCCGACTTCTTTGGCGCGACACGCGCGTTCTTTTCTCGTATGGCCAGGGCATCAAAGAGCCCAGCCTCGATGAATCCTTCGGCTCCGACCCCTGCAATCCCCCGAATCCCGTCCTCAAGCCGGAGCAAAGTCAAACCTACGAAGCCGGAATCGAGCAGCGCCTCGCGCAACGATCGCATCGAAATTTCGGCCGACTATTTCTACGACAATTTCCAGCAACATGATCACGTTCGGCGAGCTGCCTTCCGGACCAACCCTGCCCCGTCAACCGCCGCTTTCCCGGTGTTACTGCCGGCGGCATTTGCCGGCACCTATTTCAATACCGACCTGGCCGTTTCGCGCGGCGCGCGACTCACCGCTACCGCTCGGCCCGAAAAATGGCTGAGCATCACGGGCAACTACACGTACGACGACAGCCGCGTCATCGCCGCGCCCAACGCCTTCGATCGCCACCGAAGGACCGCGGGCAATCACCTCCTGCGCCGTCCCGTGAATTCCGGCAACTTGATCGTCAACGCCACGTTCCGCCGCATGAATTGGAATCTCGCAACGCGCTTCGTCGGCGTCCGCACCGACAGCGATTTTCTTTATCCACCGCTAATCTCACGCGCGATCCCGGCTACGTCCTCGTGAATCTGGCGGCCAGTTATCGCGTCTCCCGCGAAGTGGAATTCATCGGTCGCGTAGAGAACCTATTCAACGAATTCTACGAGGATGCGCTCGGCTACCCGGGCTATCACCGCGGCTACAGCGGCGGCCTGCGCCTAACCTTCGATAAAGAGTGATCGCCCGCGATGGTTTTTCGGTTTTCGGTAGGTACGGGCGGCTTGTCCTGAGCGAAGTCGAAAGGAGCTTGCTTGCCGCGCCGTAGCCCGCCGCGGCGGACGAAGGTGGGCCTCCGCCCGCTCTGCGGTCTTCTGCGGGTGCCCCACACGTCGCTTCTACGTGTGGGGCTTTTCTTTCACTTTGCCGAAGCACTCGCTCACTCGGCCCGGAGAGAACCCCCACACGCAACTACGGCGTGTGGGGCACCCTCCCTTCCTCTCCTTTGCTATAATTTCGGAGAGGCCGCCATTCATGCGCATCCTAAGAATTTTCGCACCATCGCAGCGCTGCTGCTTCTTCTGCGCCGCAGCGTCCCACGCGCAAACCGCGCGCCCGCCTTCGCGCCTCTAGATCATTGGCGCCAAGCAATCTTCTCCGGCGACCCCACGCAACTCAGCCAGTCTCTACAGCGCCTCGCCCCCGGCTCAGATCAACACCGGCGATCAACAAACAGTAAGCGCCTCCGAAGACGCGACCTTCTGGCAAAGTTGGAAAGCAAAGGGTCTGACGTCGATCAAACTGGAAATCGTCCAGCAGCAATCGCCCACGCTCGACGAGCGCCAAATCTTTTTCCAGGCCGCTCTGCATTTCTCCGCCGCAGAACGGCGGCCCAGCAAAATCTCTTCATCGCCACCGCGCAATACTGGGTCCGCCGCGACGCCCGGTGGCAAATCGCCACCGCCGCCCGCGGAGTTCCCGCGCGCCTCCGCCAGCCGCTGAATACGGACAACGTAATCTATCCGCCGGATCTAAACGCCCGCGCCGAAATCGCCGACGGCCTGCGCAGAGCCGCCGCAACGAAAAAGCGAGTGCTGCTGGTTTTCGGCGGGAATTGGTGTTTCGATTGCCACGTTCTGGACGAAGCCTTTCACAGCCCTGAAATCCAGCCCACGCTGGCTCGCTGGGTTCGTAGTCGTCCACATCAACATCGGCCGCTTCGACAAAAATCTCGATATCGCCGAACAATATCAGGTCCCGCTCACCAAAGGCGTCCCCGCGCTCGCCGTCCTCGACGCCACAGGCAAACTCAGTCTTCAGCCAGCAGGACGGCGCATTTCAAGACGCCCGCTCCATGGCGCCCGAAGACATCCTCGCCTTCTTGAATAAGTGGGAGCCCGCCGCCGCACCATCCGCGAACTAGTCGGTCTTACTCTGCCGTAGGGGCGGAGCTTCCTCCGCCCGTCTTTCTGCGCGCCACCCCACCAAAGTGCGCTCTTGCGAACGACGGCGGTCACGGCCTCACGCCCTCAATCTTCAACTTAATCCGATACACGCTCGTGCTCGCCGTGATGTAAAGCGTCTTGCCGTCCGCGTCGCCCCACGTCAGATTCGCCATCCGCTCCGGAACCGTGATCGTCCCCAGATGTTTTCCCTCCGGCGAAATGATCCACACGCCGCCCGGCCCCGACCCATACAAGTTCCCTACTTTATCCACCTTGATGCCGTCCGGCCCGCCCATCTCCCGGCGTCTTCGACGCATCGCAGAAAACCATTCCACCCGTCACCGAGCCGTCCGGCAGCACGCGATACCTCCACCACTGCTTCACTCCGGACTCCGCGATGTACAGGTATTTCTCGTCCGGCGAAAATGCGATTCCGTTCGGCCGCGAAAGGTCGCTGATGACGAGTTGCAATTTGTCGCGGTCCGGCGGCGCGCCCGGCTTCTGCTGCGTCGCGTTCGGAATGCGGTAGACGCCGTTCACCTTCAACTCTTTCTCCGGGTCGTTGTCGCCCTGCGTCGGCAGACCGTAAGGCGGATCGGTGAAGTAGAGCGAGCCGTCCGATTTGTACACGAGGTCGTTCGGGCTGCTGAGCCGCTTGCCCTGGTAGGAATCCGCCAGCACCGTGATTTGCCGTGCGGGTCGAGCGTTTCAAATCGAAAGACGTTGCGCCTCGCGTGTCCCGCCACGGTCATTCGCCCCATCGCGTCAAACGTCATCGCGTTCGAGCCGGACTCCGGCCCCTTGTACGGCTCCGTTCCCTGGTAGCCGCTCGGATGCAGAAAGACGGTCGCCCCGCCCGCCGGAGTCCAACGGTCGATGTTGTTCGCCGGAATCTCCGCGAAGTAAAGACTCCCGTCGTGCGACCACACCGGCCCTTCGTCCATTTGTCGAATCCCGTCGCGACGCGTTCCACCTGCGCGTCCGCCGGCACGATCGCGTCCAGCGCCGGATCGAGCCTCTGAATCTCCGGCGCCGGCGCGATGTCGCCGCAATCGCCACCGCCGCAAACAACACTCCCAACAAACAGCTTCTAAGGTAGGTTTTCATGCGCCGAATTCTACCTCACTCCCGTGTCGAAAAAAGCTTTTCGTTCACGCGCCCCACCCTTTGGAGTGCGGCGGCTCGACGCCGCTTTGCCTTACTAACGCTTGTCATTCTGAGCGAAGCCCCGACACTCCGGCTTCCTCTGTCCGCGTTGCGCGGACAGGTCGGGACGCAGTCGAAGAATCCCTCTTTGTATCCTCCATCTCCGCGGTCGCCCCCGGCATCGTGTCTGCGCCTGCGATCTTCGCTACTTCTCCATACGTAGTCATTCCGAACGGAGTGAGGAATCTCTCTGCCTCTCTCGCCCACCGACCAATTCTGGTCCGCCCTGCCCGCGCCCTGGATCTCACAACTCCTCTGGCCCGGCCAATCCCTCCCCGCCGACCACGCCATCCCCGACGCCTCCCTAACGCACGCCGCTCCCCATACGTAGTCATTCCGAACGGAGTGAGGAATCTCTCTGCCTGTTCCGCGGGCGCCCGAGACGCCGTACTTGCGTCCGGGGGTTTTCTCCCCCTCTCAAATCTCAAATCCCGAAATTTGAAATTGCCCCTTCCCCATAAGGCAACCTGTCCGCCGTCGCGCGCTTGTCTCCGCCTGTTGAGTGCGGCGGCCTGCCGGCAGGCAGGCTCGACGCCGCTTTGCCTTCAATATACTCTCGCCTCCGCCGCGCGTCCCAGGCGCCGATCTCGCGCTTGCGGGCTTGCCGCGCCGTAGCCTTGGCGAAGGCGGGTGGCTGCGTGTTTTCCCCCGCCCGCGCAGTCGACGAGTGCTTCCCTTCTTTCCGGCTGACAAGTAGACTCACCAAATATCGACGTAAGGTGCCACATGAACTTTGTCGTGATTGATGTCGAAACGGCTAACCCTGACCTGTCCAGCATCTGTCAAGTCGGAATCGCGCCCTTTCGCGACGGTGTACTCCATGACCCTTGGGAATCGCTCGTTAATCCCCGAGATAGTTTCGACCCTATTAATGTTTCTATACACGGAATCGATGAAGAAGAAGTTCGGCTCGCACCAGACTGGCACGCCGTTTATTCGAAAGTAAGGCCCTTCTTGCAAGACAAAGTAGTTGTCAGTCATACAGCCTTTGACCGCCTTGCCTTAATTCAAACTTGCGAGAAGAACAAACTCACCCTTTGCGAGTGTAACTGGCTTGATTCGGCCAAAGTAGTAAGGCGAGCTTGGCCGCAGTTCTCGCGGTCGGGCTACGGGCTCGCAAATGTAGCAGCAGTATTTGGCATCACCTACAGGCAACATAATGCACTGGAGGATGCTCGCTGCGCAGGCGAGATTCTAATGCGAGCAATTTCCGAAACCGGTCTGAACTTGGGCCAGTGGATTGGGAGCGTCAAACAGCCACTCGATCCTTCCCTTGCGCTCCCCAAGATGCGTACAGGAAACCCCGACGGGCCGCTTTATGGCGAAGTTATTGTTTTTACAGGGGCGTTATCGCTCTCACGTACTCAGGCGGCGAACGCCGCGTCCAATGCCGGCTGCGAGGTGGATGCAGATGTGACAAAGCGAACGACGTTGCTCGTCGTGGGCGATCAAAACGTCCGCAAACTCGCCGGTCACGAAAAGAGTTCAAAACATCGAAAAGCTGAAAATCTGATCGCAAGGGGACAAGGCATTCGCATCCTTGGGGAGCGCGATTTCATTCGGATGACTGCCCCAGGAGTCAATATCGGAGGTTCCTGTGAATAGAAAACTGAAGTGTCCAGTCTGCGGTAAACCCCTTACTGAGCGCGAGTTCGACCGAGCACTAGGACTGTGGAAGGACAAGCAAGAGCACATAAAGCATCTAGAGGACGAAAGAAAAAGCCTGAGAAAGCAGGGCCTCGAACTTAGACGCGACTTTGAGAGGCGAGAACTAAAGTTTCGCAGACGCGAAGCGGCGATAGAGAAGAGGGCAAGGCGAGTCGTGGCCGAAGAAAAGAAAAAAGCTGCAACACAACTCCGAGAGCAGCGGGTGGCGTGGGAAAAGAAGTTTGACGAGAGACTCAAGTCTGAGGTCAAACAAGGCATCAAAACTGGAGTGGAGGAACAAAAGAAGCAATATAAGAAGCAGGAAGCTGAATTGAGAAAAACGAAGAACAAGATGGATCAGCTGGAAAAGAGTCTTGAGCTTTCAGCAAATAGATATGAAACCGCGAGCAATGAAATCAAAAGATTGAAAGAACAAATCAAGAAGGGGATCACGCCACAAATCGAAGGTCTTCTCGAAGAAGACAAGCTACTCAACAAACTCATCGAATTGTTTCCTCATGACAAATTTGAGCACCCGGGGAAGGGCGGCGACATCATACAGGTCGTGAGAGATCGAAATAGCGAAGTCGGGAAAATTGTTTATGAATGCAAGAGAGTCAAGCACTTTGACAAGAAGCATGTCGAACAAGCACGAGAAGCTAGGAGAACCCGGAAAGCAGACTTTGCAGTTTTGGTTACCAACGCCTTCCCTGCGAAACAACAATTTTACTTTGTTGAGAAAACAGTATTCGTGATTAGTCCCCTGAGCCTTGAGCCAGTAACCTATACGCTTCGAGAGAGCCTCATCAGGATGGCGCTGCTGAAGATTACACACAAAGCTAAAGAAGAAGCTGTGCAGCGAGTGTACGACTACCTATCGAGCAGCGACTATCACACCAAAATAAATGATATCGCCGGCCAGCTGTTCGACCTTGGAAAAGATCTGACTTCTGAGATTTCCACTCATAAACGAATCTGGCTCAAAAGGTATCAAGCGTATCGTGGATTGTTCACGGACGTGGGCGCAATCGATCATCGGCTCCAGGCGCTCGCAAATCCAAGATTTGAACCAAAGACGAGGATACTACTCGGCCCGAAGAAAGAATTCATTCAGATTCGCGAACTTGAGCCGTAGTATCGGCCCATTGATTCAACCATCGAAGTCAGGTTTGCAGGGCTTCGACCCCATCGACGCTCCGGCGGGTGGCCCAGCCTTTGAATTTTTGGGTGCCCGACCCTTCGCAAGCGAAGGGTCGGGTCTTTCTGAATCGGCCGCCCCACGGCGCTCCGCAGCGCCTCTCTTCGAATAGTAACCTACAAATAAGTATTGACAGTTGTTAATTTTCGTGGTATCCAATTGTGTGAACTCAAGACGAATCTTCGAATACGCTCGTTTGGCTACGTCGCGCCCCGCAGGGAATCCCAGAATCTGCATCGCCCTTTCGCACGACCCAAATCTGGTACACAGTAAAGGACTTACCGTGCCCCTAACCCCTTTAGAATCAGCACTTACAAGCCGCCCGCATCTCCTTGAAAACAAGCAGCTTCAAACCCTCCAGAATCAACACTTACGTGTTTTTTCACCGCAAGTTCTTTGGATTCAACACTTACAAGAAAACATGGGGGGAGGGGGTCCCCTCGAATCACGACTCCCCGTCTCGCAAGCCTCAGGTCGCGTCCACGGTCGGCATCCTACCGCGTCCCCAGATGCTATAATGCCGCTTCCCATGGCTAAGGCGGGGACGGAAGCATCACGCATCGCACCGGAAGTGCTGGCGGGCTACGAGCCCGTCATCGGCCTCGAAGTCCACGTCCAACTCAAGACCGAGACGAAAATCTTCTGCGGCTGCTCCACGCGCTTCGGCGACGAGCCCAACAGGAATACCTGTCCCGTCTGCCTCGGCCTGCCCGGTTCGCTGCCCGTGATGAACAAGAAGGCGCTGGAGTTCGCCGCGCGCGCCGCCCTGGCGCTGCATTTGAACGTCGAGGAATCTTCGCGCTTCGCCCGCAAGAATTATTTTTATCCCGATCTGCCCAAGGGCTATCAAATCTCCATGTACGAGCTGCCGCTCGCCCTGCGCGGCTGGCTCGAAATCGAAGACGAAGGCAAGACCAAGCGCATCGGCATCACGCGCCTCCACCTGGAAGAGGACGCCGCAAAGAATCTGCACGAAGGTTTCCCGGATTCCGCCGAAAAATCCTACGTGGACTACAACCGTGGCGGCATTCCCCTCGCCGAGATCGTCTCCGAGCCGGACCTGCGCAGCCCCGCCGAGGCGCACGCGTATCTCACGGCGCTCAAGCAGATCATGCAGTACGCCGGAGTCAGCGATTGCGACATGGAAAAGGGCACGCTGCGCTGCGACGCCAACGTGAGCGTTCGCCGCCGCGGCGCGGAGAAATTCGGCGTCAAGGCCGAAGTGAAAAATCTCAATTCCTTCCGTTATCTCCAGCGCGCCCTCGAATACGAGATCGAGCGCCAGATCGGCGTCCTCGAATCCGGCGGACGCGTGGAGCAGGAGACGCGCCTCTGGAACGTCGCCGCCGGACGCACCGAGGCCATGCGCTCCAAGGAGTTCGCGCACGACTATCGCTATTTCCCCGATCCCGACTTGCTTCCCGTTCGCGTCTCCGCTGCGCTGCTCGCGGAAATTGCGGCGCACATGCCCGAATTGCCGGACGCTCGCCGCGCGCGTTACCTCGCCGATTTCGCGCTCTCGCCGTACGACGCCGGAGTCCTCACCGCCACGCGCGAATTGGGCGAGTACTTCGAGGAAACCGTCCGCGCGGGCGCGCCGCCGAAACTCGCCGCCTCCTGGATTCAAACCGAACTATTGCGCCAGATGAATCAATCGAATCCCGCGGAAGGCGTCGGCGAAGATTTCCGTATCACACCGAAGAATCTGGCGGCGCTGCTCGCGATGATCGAGAAAAACGAAATCACCGGCGCGATGGCCAAGAAAATCTTTCCGCAAATGTTCGCCACGGGAAAAAGCGCGGCCGAAATTGCCGCGTCGCAAGGGTTGCAAAAGATCGACGACACCTCAGCGATTGAAAAACTCTGTAGCGAGGCCATCGCCGCCAGCCCGGACAATGCGGCGAAATACCGCGCCGGCAATCAGAACGTGTTCAATCATTTCGTGGGCCAAGTCATGAAAGCGTCGCGCGGCCAGTCCAATCCGCAAGCCGTGCAGGAGACGCTGCGCCGCCTGCTCGGCTGAGCGTGCGCACCCCGTGATTTGATTTAAGGAAGAGAGGCCCTTGTGCTGAACATCGGCGAACCCGCTCCGGATTTCCATCTCCCCGGCGACGACGGCAAGGAGATTTCCCTCGCCAGCCTCAGGGGAAAATACGTCGTGCTGTATTTCTATCCCAAAGCCAGCACGCCGGGCTGCACTTGCGAAGCGAATGAATTTCGCGACAGCAAAAAGGAGTTCGACAAGCTCGGCGCCGTCATCCTCGGCTGCAGCGCCGACCAGGTGGCCGCGCAAGCGCGCTTCCACGAGAAGCAGAATCTGAATTTCAACCTGCTCAGCGATCCGAATTTCGAGGTGATCGAAGCCTACGGCGCACGCCGCATGAAGAAATTCCTGGGGAAAAGTTTCCTCGGGATTGTCCGCAGCACGGTTCTTATCTCGCCGGACGGCAAGGTCGCAAAGATCTGGGAAACGGCCTCCGCGAGAGGCCACGCCGCCGAAGTTCTCGCCGCCTTGAAGGAATTGAAAAGCGCCGCTGCCGCCACGGCGTGAATGTCGGGGACTCATTGCGTCATTCCTCAACTCCTTCATTCCGAGGAGCCCGCCGCGGCGGGCGACGAGGAATCCCTCTTCCTTCTGATTTCACAACGAGGTGATAACAAGGCCGGCGCTCTCTTCCAAGAATAAATTGTCGATCAGCCGCGTCGCCCCGATGCGCACCGCCAGCAGAAGATACGCCGCGCCGCGCACGAAAAGAACCGGCTCGAACGTTTCCGCGCTCGCGAGTTCCGCGTAGTCGAGCGCGGCCAGCGGCTCCTTCGCGATCGTCTCGCGAACGCCCGCAAGAATCCGCGACGCGTCGCGCTCGCCCTCGGCAATTCGCCGCCGCGCGCCGTCGAGCGCGCGATACAACACCGTCGCGGCGCGCCGCTCCTCGCGCGAGAGGTACGCGTTGCGCGAGGAAAGTGCGAGACCATCCGGCTCGCGCACGATCGGACGCACGATGATTTCCGTATCGACGTTCAGGTCCCACACCATTTGCTTCACCAGCCGCGCCTGCTGAGCGTCCTTGCGGCCGAAGTACGCGCGCGCCGGACGCACGATCTCCAGCAGCTTCAGCACGACTGTCGCGACGCCGCGAAAATGGCCCGGCCGCACGCGGCCTTCCAGCCGCGTCGAGAGTCCGTCGACTTCGGCGTGCGTCGCAAACCCCGCTGGGTACATCTCCTCCGCCGGCGGCGCGAACACATAGGCGACGCCTTCGCGTTCGAGCAAAGCGCGATCCTGCGCGAGATCGCGTGGATATTTTTCCAAATCCTCTTTGGGTCCAAATTGTTTGGGATTCACGAAAATCGAAACAACCACCGGCCCGCCGTCCGCGTGCGCCGCGCGCACCAGCGAGAGGTGCCCTTCGTGCAGCGCTCCCATCGTCGGCACGAGCAGCGGCTCGCGCCCTTCCGCGCGGCACTGGCGCGCGGTTTGTTTCATCCATTCGATGGTGTGAATCGTTTCCAAGCGGAGGCTGCGAATTTATTTTCCGGCGTTTGCGGCGCGCTCGCGGAGAAACACTACAAAGCCAGTCGAGGCCGGCTTTACGCCAAGTTGCCGCAGCAGCGTCGCGACCTGCCCGCGGTGATACGTGCCGTGGTCCACCAGGTGTTGCAGCAGCGGCGTGAGCGGGTCCGCAAATTTCTCGCCCGCGAGCGATTTGTATTCAACGATGCGTTCGAGTCCGGCGGCGTTGAGCTCGGAGACGAATTGCAGCAGCGCGGAATCGAGCTCTTCAAGCCGCGCGCGCACAGCGGCGAGATCCGGAAATTCCGAGCCGGGCGGCAACGGCGGGTCGGACTGGCCGCGCAACCGGCCAAGCCAAATCCACTCGCCGCGGACGATGTGCGCCAGAGTGTCGCGAACGGAAGGAAAACTCGAGCCGAGATTGCGCGTGAATTGCTCCGGTGTGAGCGCTTCGCACGCGCCCTGCGAGCGGCGGTTCGCCCACTGGTTGTAGAGAAATAGTTCGTGGATTTCACTCGGAGTCATGCGTTTGCTCCTGAATGGGGATTCGACGCGGCTCGATCAACGGCGCGCGCCGATGGGACGCGCCGGCTTGCCGGGCGCGAGTCTCTCGCGGAGTTCCGCGGCCGCGTGGTACGACTCCGCGTCGCCGGGAAATGTTCCCGAGCGAACGGCGTCGCGGTATTCGGCTGCGGCTTGCGCAAGCTCTTCGCGCAAATGCGCGAAGGCGCGCACGAATTTCGCGGTGTGGCCGTACGTCCAGCCGGCGAAATCGTGGAAGACCAGAATCTGTCCGTCGCAATCGGGGCCGGCGCCGATGCCGATCGTCGGGATGCGCAGCTCCGCCGTGATGCGCGCGGCCAATTCGCGCGGCACGGATTCCAGCACCACGGAGAACGCGCCCGCCGCTTCCACCGCGCGCGCATCGCGAAGAACACGTTCCGCCGCATCTTCCGTGCGGCCCTGCACCGAATAGCCACCCATCGCGTGCACCGATTGCGGCGTCAATCCGACGTGACCCATCACCGGAATTTCCGCGTCCACGAGACGCGCGATCAAATCCAGTCGGCGTTCGCCGCCTTCGACTTTCACGGCCGCGACTCCGGCTTCTTTGATCAAGCGCACGGCCTCGCGCATCGCGTCTTCCGCGTTGATCTGGTAACTGCCAAACGGCATGTCCGCCACGACGAGCGCGCGCGATGTGCCGCGCACGACGGCGCGCGAACAAAAAAGAATATCTTCGACGGTGACGGGCAGCGTGCTGTCGTAACCCAGCACGGCCATCCCCATCGAGTCGCCGACGAGCAGGATGTCGATGCCCGCTTCGTCGAGCGCACGCGCGGTCGGATAGTCGTACGCGGTCAAGCAGACAATTTTCGATTGCGGCTGGCCGGACGAATCCCGCGAAGTTTTGCGTTTCAGAATTTCAGGTACGGTGATTCTTGCTGGGAAGGCCGAGGCTGGCAGCCCATCTCGGGGCGCAGTACTCATGTTGTCCTCCGGTGCTGCCCCCGGTAACCGGGGTGCAGCCCATCACTGCTATGCTACCAGAAAATCGACGAAAGTGCGGTATCAGCTTGGTCCGTTAAGCGAGTTTATCGAAAAAGGGAGACCATCCGCCTCTTCACCCACGAAGGAACAGCACTAATGTGCCGAGTCTGGGCTCTTCGATAGCTCTTTGCGGATATCTTCTGGAACTACATTGCGCGCATTCTCGTCGTAATCGACATAGATTAGTTTGATTCTTCCGCCGCGACTGTGGTCGAGCAAGACGCAGCGTGCCGATTCGCGATCACTTTGATTCTTGCAGTTGCGATACTCGGGCTTTGAAAGAATGTGCGCTGCGGCATTCTTCGCCTCGGCGTTGCTGCGCCATGCCGGTAGGTCCACGTAGTCCGAGAAATAGTAGATGTACAAATAGGCGAAGTCCTTCAGTTCCGCCACCGGTACGTTTGCGGACGAAACAAATCCATCACAGGTGTTGTCTGGGCAGATTTCCAGCAAATGCCCCTTATCCTTGAGCGTGATGTCCGCAGGCCAACTACTCGCGAGGTACTTCAGGGGATTAAGCGGTGTGCTGTCAGGCTGGGCAGGGGCAGTTTGCGGTGTCGAGTTGGGCTGTGCGTACAGAGTCTCGGTAGTTTGCGTCGCCAGCCACCCAACGATGACAATTAGCAAGAACGCGGGAGCTTCTTCGATCAATCATAGGCGAGCGGCAGGCGCTTTTCATGTTTTTTCTATCGACGGGCATTCGTCGGCCAATCATACCACTCCGGTAAGTCTCAGCCAGGTGACTGGTATCGCTTTTGAAGGCGGCTCCTCATCATGACCAAAAACTTGGATCGGCAATGCAGGCGCTGCCACGGCGGGCGGAGGTAAGCTCCGCCCTTACGTGAGACCTCCTGAGGCGTCAGGGTGAGGCGTGGGCCATGGGGCGGGGGACTTCGGGCTCTACGCCTTTCCAGCCTACCGACTTGCCTTGGACGGCGCCCATCACGGCGCGGAACAAGCACGACGTACATCATCTGGCGGTAGTAGAAGCGCTGCAGGAGAATCGGCCAGAGGAGCGACCAATCTTCTTTTTTCTCCAGCGAGAACGCGATCACGCAGGTGAACAAATCAATCAGCATGAAGCCCGCGAAAAAGATGAGGGAAAGCTCGACGTCGGCGGAGGTCCAGATGGGCGGAATTTTCGTCCAGTGAAATTGCGCCAGTCCCCAGAGCACCAGCGAACCGATGAACAGGAGATCGATGATCGGAGAAAAAAGCGGAAGCAGGAACTGGAACAAGAAAATATTCGGCAAGGCGACGGATCCGAGCGTGCCGTAGCGCCAGCGGCCGAGCGTGTCGCGATGCTTCCAGAACGATTGCAGCGTGCCGAACGTCCAGCGGAAACGTTGGCGCACCAACTGGCCGGGCGTTTCCGGCGCTTCGGTCCAGCCGATCGCTTCCTCGTCGTAGCGAATCGCCCAGCCCGCGCGGCGAATGGCGATGGTCAAGTCGGTGTCTTCCGCGACGGTGTCCGCGGTGAAGCCGCCGGCGGCGCGAATCGCTTCGGTGCGCCACGCGCTGAGCGCGCCGGGAACGACCGGGATGCAATTGAGAAGATCGAAGGCGCGCTTTTCGAGATTCTGGCTGGTGACGTATTCGAGCGCCTGCCAGCGCGTAATCCAGCGGTCGCGATTGCCGACCTTGACGTTGCCCGCGACGGCGCCGACGTGATCTTCCGCGAAATGGCGCACGAGGTGGCGCACCGCGTCGGGCTCGATGTGCGTATCGGCGTCGATGCTGACGATGACCTCGCTCTTGCTCTCGGCCAGCGCGATGCGGAGCGCGGCGGGCTTGCCGCGATTCGGCTGGTGCAGGATGCGGACGCGCGGGTTCGCGCCAAAATTTTCGTCGAGCAATTCGCCCGTCCGGTCCACCGAACCGTCATCCACGACGATCACTTCGAGCGGCGAATAGTCAGAAGCCAAAGCCGAACGGACCGTGGCGACGATGGCGTCTTCTTCGTTGTACGCGGGGATGAGAACGCTCACGGGCGGCGCGTAGCCGGCGCGTTCCGGCGGGTTGGGACGCAGTTTTTCGATGAGGGCGAGCAACCCGATGATCAGCGCCCGCAAGCTGACAAGAAAAATTCCCAGCACGAAGATGGAGGCGATGCCGTTGCGCAAGCCACTCGCACCAGCGTCGAAGATCAAGCCATCGGTGCGCGCGACCAAGCCGTTCGCGGAAACTCAATTGCGGCATGACTTGCGCGCGCGTTTCGCCGAGCAGATCGGATATGGGCACCAACGTGTATCCCGCGGCGCGCAATTGATCGATGACCATCGGGCAGCGCCGCAATCGTGTGGCTGCGGTCGCCGCCGCCGTCGTGCATCAGGACGATATTGCCTTTGCCGGCCCGCACCTGCTCCATGACGCTATCCACGATCTTCTGCGCCGGGGGAGGCGGAACGCCTCCCACTTCTCCCCAATCGTGCGGATCGATCTGCGCGCCGACGAGCATGTAGCCCATCGAAAGCGGGATCGGCAACAGTTCCACCTCGTCGGCGGTTTCCGGCTGGTGGTCAATGCCGTAGGGCGGGCGGAAGAAGAGCGTCTTGATTCCCAGCGTGCTGGCCAGCAAGCGCTCGTTCAAATTCAATTCCAGCTCAATCTGAGCGGGCGGGAGGCCGGGCACGAACGCCGGATGCGTCTAGGTGTGATTGCCGATTTCGTGGCCTTCATCGTATTCACGGCGCAAGAGGTCCAGCGACGCGTCCGCTTCTTCGCCGATGACGAAGAACGTGGCCGGAGCGTGCTTCGCTTTCAAAATGTCGAGAATCTTCGGCGTATTGCGGGGATCGGGCCCGTCATCGAAACTGAGAGCGATCTCCTTCGGCTGCGCGCCTGTCTGGTAGATGCGGTAGGACAAGGGCAGCGTCGTGTAGGTTTCGCCGGTGATCACTTCGGAATCCGCGTCGTAATCGAACGTGCGGCTTCCTTGCTTCGGCGTATCAATCCTATTCCAGATATCGCCATCGCCCTCGAGGATCAAGTCAAATCCGGACGGAATAGTATCCAGCTTCGCGCGCGCGGTGTCGTCCGGCCGCGTCTCATCCCAAATCGACCAGATGGAGTTGTCCTCCATGCCGAGCCGCCACATCACGGTTCCCTGAACTCCCAGGCGTTCGGCGGCGCGCAACTGGTTGTAGGCCGTGACGGCGTCCAGCATCCAGACGTTGTGAACCTGGTTGTGCTCGTCGTAGTAGGAAAAATGGGGATTGAACGTATCCGGATCAAATTCAATCGTGGCATCTGATTCCGAAGCGGTTACGACCGCGTCTTGGAATGTTTCGACTGTCGCGGGCTTTGGCTTGGCTTCATTGAAAGGTTCGGTCCAGTCGTAAGCATAATTGGCAATGCCGGCGACAATCTTTTGGGCCGGGACGACTTTGAGAATTGCTTGCAGGCGCGCGACATACCAATCCTGCGCCGCGATGGGGCCCGATTGCGTGTTCTGCGAAAATTGGTCGTAATCCATCACGATGATGGCGTCGGAAACCCTGGCGATGCCCGCGTAGTCGTAATCCCAATCGCCGGCCGGCAAGGCGACCATCAACTTGGCGCCTTCCGCGTGCATCCCTGCGGCAAGTTCATCAATGAAATGAGAAAAGTTCTGTTGGCTGTTGGGAGCAAGCTCCTCAAAATCCACCACGAGGCCGGGATTATTATGGTCCATGACCCATTGCAGGAGCTGTTTTTCGAGCCACAGCCGGGTGTCAGGATTGGCGAGCATGGCGGCCGTTTGCGCCGGTTGCCAGTTTGTGCCGTCCGTATTCTGGAGAAGCGGCATCATGGGGACTTTGTCGTTCCCCAGCGTATTCATCCAGTCGATGAGTTTCGGATCGAGCTGGCTGGTCAACTTGCCGTCCGCGGTATCGGAATACAAGGTGTCGGGAATCAGCAAGTCGAGATCCTTATAGTGCTGCTGGAGCGACGCGAGGCTGGTGGCGTCGTAGGAAACGTAAAACGCGGCGCGCAACGGATCGTAGCTGGCAGGCGGGGTCTCGACGCCCAACTCGTTCACCCGGCGCCGGCGGCCGGGGCGCTTGAGCGGCGGTTTCGGCTTCGGCGCGGCGGTCTGGAATGGGCGGAGTCCCGTGCGGCCGGCGGTCAGTTGCGCCCCCACCGGCAAATTCACGCGGTGCAATACGCTCGCCGCAAACACAATTAGAATGAGCGCGAGCACGACCGCAGTCAGCTCGAGAATCCAGCGCAGACGTCGCCATCGGCGGCGGCGCTCGTCGTAGAATATGGGCCTGTGGTTTTCCATCCGGGGAATTCAGGCAAATCGTCCGGCTAAGACTTGCCTGCGGCTCCCTCCGAGCAGATTCAGACTTCGATGTTACCGCGAGAGGGCCGCAGAGTCATCCCATGGAGTATCAACCGGCATTCCCGAACTTCCGCCCGGCCTGCCGGCTGAACAACAAATCCATGGACCTGAGGTTTCTGAGGGCTTCTCAGCCAGGAAGCAGCCGATCTTGGATGGACTACATCACGAGTATCACCTCGACAGGTGTGCGGCGTGCCCCGGTGAGGTTCTTGCGCAGCACGACACTTGTCATGGCCACAGGTCAAACGACAATCGCTTCTTGCTGGCGGCGCACGGCCCACACCAGCGCCCCGAGTGCCAGAACCGCAGGGACGCAAGGAAGGACGAAACGCGGCTCGACGGTGAAGTGGCCAACGGCAATGAAGACCGTGCGGGCGACGAGAAAAGCTGCGAGAAGTGCGACTCCTCGCTGTCTCCGCGTGAGGAATGCGCCCGCGAGCGCGAGCCCCGCGTAAAAGAAATTCAGCGTCGTATAGAACAAACCAATTGCAAAGTCCAAGTCATAACGCCTCCATTGGCGGAACGGCGGCCACCAATTGCCTGCGTAGGGCAGCAATTCCGTCCGGGGAGTAAACCAAAGCGTCAGCGAACGCCGAAAAGGCACTGTTAGATAGGTCCTCAATGGGTGCCGCGCTGTACGCTCGCTGGCGAGTGCGGAGAATTGGGCGTCCGCCTCTGGAGAGAACACGAAGGAGTTTTTGTGTTGGTCCTCCAAGAGAGTTTGAACGCGCGCACGTTCCTCGGGAGAGTCAAAAGCAGACGCCGGAAAATCCTTGAGGTTGAGAGGCGCCAACTCCAAGCGGTTGAGCACATTATCCACATCGCTGTAGGACACCAGCCACGTATGCGTCCACGCATAGAAGCCCACCGGAATGTATGCACCGGGCAACTGGATGTACCGAGCGGTCAGAAACTGCACCTTGTGCAGGGTGATCCAATTGCGCGCCGCCCACGGCAGAAGTGGGACCAACACTCCCGCACCGAGGAGAAGCCCGGTGCGAATCAGACGTGGCCAGTTGCCGGGTTTGTACCACTTTGCAGCCAGCACCACCGCGGGCGCGGCGAGCGTGATGGGCACTTCGGGCCGTACCAGCGACCCTAGCCCGACTATCACCCCACCCAAAAACCAGAGCTGCCCCGGCCCCATTTTTCGCGCGGCAGCCGCCGGTCCAAACTCGCTCTGATACGCCCAAACGAGAAATAAGAGCGCGGCGGTGGTGAAAAATGTGGCAAGCACTTCAGTAAGAGCATCGGCAGCGTAGTTGGCAACGAATGGGCACGTCGCACCCAGCCACAATGCGGCAATCGCTACGCGTGTTCGCGACACCTCCGGCGCGAGAGAGGCGGCGAGGACCGCGAGCAGGAGACATGTGCCCAGATCCACGAAAACCTGCGCGATGAGGATGGCCCGCTGAGAATCCCCGAAGAAGATGTATAGGAAGCCAAGGAATAACGGATAACCAGGCACGCGGGCATCGGTGGGAACCAGGCCGTTGCCGGAATCGTAAGCGTAAGCGTGATTCACCACAACGTTCTGGCCGAGTTCCTCGTAGAGTTCGGAATCGACATCCGCAACTGGAAGGTAAAGGACGAAAAACAGTCTTAGAAGTAATCCCAGGAGCAATGCGATGGCGAGGTGCTTTCGCGTCTTGCGGTTCCAAACATCATGAATACGGATCATGGCAGAAGTCGAACCGGCCCGGATTGTACATTGAAAAATCAGTGCGTGTACGAATCGGGCGGGTCGGGCGAATCAAGTACGCATTCGGCTCTGGGTACGCCTCTTATTCCAGCGTGGATGCGCCGACGCCCGGCCACGGGTAACTAGGCGACTCTCTTCGGGCGGGCAAAGAAGATGGCTCCCAGGGCAAAGACCGCCGGATAGCATTCGAGGACGTAGCGCGGCTCCGGCGTATCCACACGCGTGAAATAAACGGTCCGCACGACGCAGAAGACAACCAGGAATGCGATCGCCCAGCGCTGCGGCGAAGGCAAAACGGCGCGAAGCGCGACCGCTCGCCACGGACCCGCAAGCGCCAGCGCCCCATAGAATATGCCAATCGCGCCGAACAGGGCGGTCACGCCGAAATCTTCGGGATCCTGGCGAAATTGCACGAGAGGCGGCCAGAGCTTGCCGGAATAGTTCGAGAGTTCGATGCGCGGCGTCAGCCACAGCGTGAAGGAACGTTCGAACGGAACCTGAAAGTAGGTCCGCACAGGATGCCGCGCGGTGCGCTCGCGCGCCAAAGCCGCAAACTGCGCGTCCCATTCGGGGCTGAAGTCGCAGCAATCGTCATCGTACGCATCGTAGAGCGCTTTCACGCGCTCGCGCTCCTGTTCGGAATCGAAGGCCGATGCGGGGAGATCGGAAATGTTGAGCGGTTGCTCGCCAAGGTTCCAAGAGGTGAGGTAAACGTCGCGGTAACGAACCAGCCAGGTTCCCGTCCAAGCCATGAATCCGCGCGGCACGTATTCGCCCGGGAGTTGCGCGTAACGAGCCGCAAGGGGCTGGAACTCGTGAAGGGTGATCGCATTGCGCGCGGTCCAAGGGATCAAGGGAAGCACGAAACCCGCGGCGGTGAGCGCACCCGCGCGCAGGAGCTTTCCCCAATCCGACCCGCGGCGCCACCGCCAGAGCAAAAGCAAGGCCAATGCAACGAGCAGCAACGGAGTTTCCGGCCGCACCAGCGTTCCGAGGCCGACGGCTAACCCACCCAGGAACCACCGGTTCAAGAGGAACGAGGCGGCCCTGTTGAGGGGAGGAGATTCCGCGGCTTCGGGCGGGACAGCCGATGCGGCAGCCGCGCGTCTCCAGTTGAAATACTCACACCCAGCGCAAGCTCCCGCCAGCGCGAGAAGCGCGACAGCCGTACAAAATGTGGCCAGGACTTCGCTGAGAACCGCCGCGCTATAACTCGCGAGGAACGGGCAGACCGCGGCGAGCCACATGGCCACCAAGGCCGCTCGCTTCCGCCACTCCGGCGGCACAAGCCACGTGGCCAGCATTGCGGCCAGGAAACAAGTCCCGACATCCACGACGGCCTGGACCAACATCGGGGGCCTCAGGCCGTCTCCAAAGACGCGGGAGACCACGGCCAAGAAGGCCGGATAACCGGGCATGCGGATGTCGACCGGGGTCGGCGTATTGTGGCCCACATCGAGGCCGTAGATTCCGTTGGTGCGCCAGTTTTTCGCGAGCTCCTCGTACATCGGGCCATCGCCGTCATCGGGGCTGGTCGTGAGGACAAAGAATATGCGCAGGGCCAGCGCCGCGAGGATTGCGGCGATCCACAACCATCGGTAGGACGCGGAGGATTTCGCGGGAAGTGCCGCAACGGCGGGAGAATCCGTCAGGGAAGGATCGTTGCGAGGTGTCATTTGAGAGTTGCGGTCCGGTCAATACTCCCATCCAGTAATGAAAAAATCAAACCGGCAATCCGCGGCGAGAAATTTTCGCACGGCGCGGGAGCTGGGCACGCTTCAGCGTTCTTCCACCGGCTCGGGATGGATATTTACGCGGAAAATTTGAGGGAACTTTTCCTTGACGCGGTCTTCGAGCGCCACGGTCACGTCGTGGATTTCGGTGATGGGCAGATCGCCGTCCATGGCGCAGTGACAGGCCGCTAGAATTTTGTTCTCGACGCGGTGCACATGCACCTCGTGGCAATCCACCAGCTCGTGGTATTCGCGGACCAGGCCGTTGATGTAGTCCTCTACGGCGCGAGCGAGCGATCTTCATTTCGCCGGCGGTGGAATCGGCGGCGGCGATGTGCGTGCCGAGCGGCTCGATGTGCACGTTCACTTGCGCCTGCTTCAGCGGATTGCCGCGCGATTGGACCGCGGGCAGGAGCCGGATGGCGTCTTCGAGTTCGCTGGCGCGCCGGTGCGCTTCGCGAAGCGTGGAATGCTCGTCCACTTCGAGATGCAGATCCACGGCCAACTGGCCGTCGAGCTGGTGGGCCGCGAGTTCGTGAATGGCGAGGCCGCGCTGTTCGGCAACGGCGCGAATCGAATCGAAGAGGTGCTCGCCAATCAGCGCGCGGGGCTCCATGTGCACGACAACGTCCGCGGGGACGACCTCCGCCACGCGCTGCTCGACTTCGTTGCTGATGGCGTGAACGCGCTCGAAGGGCGCGGTGCGCGGGACGCTGATGGTGACGTCCACAAAGTAGCGGTTTCCGGCGCGGCGCACGCGCAGGCGTTCGGCGCCGAGCACGCCATCCACTTGCTCGATCGCGCTCGCGAGACGCTCCTGCAGACCGGCCGGAGCGCGCGTCGAGCAGGCCGTCCATCGTCCGCTTGGCAAGCCGCGATCCAACCCAGATCACCACCGCCGCCACCACCAGCGCCGCAATCGGATCGGCGTAGCGCAGCCAGGCGATGCCGGTGCGCCGCCCGAGCCAGACGGCGGCGATTCCGAAGATCACGACGAGGGTGCTCCAAACGTCGGTGGAAAAATGCAGGGCGTCGGCTTCGAGCGCTTCGCTCTGGTATTGGCGCGCGACTCGCGCGAGCATTCGCGAGCGAAACAAATCCACCAGCATGGCGATGGCGAGAGCGCCGATGGCGAACCAGCTCGGCTCGATCTCCACGGAGTGAAAGAAGAGCCGCTGGATCGCCTCCCAGATGATGTAGAAGGAGGCGATCATCAACAAGCCCGTTTCGACAAACGCCGAAAAACTTTCGACTTTGCCGTGGCCGTACGGGTGGCCGGCGTCGGCCGGGAGATCGGAGACGCGAACGGACAGATAGGTGAGAATCGCAGCGACGAGGTCGAGGCTGGAATGCATCGCCTCGGAGAGCACGCCGAGGCTGTGCGTGGCGACGGTGAGCACGACCTTGATGAGCACCAGCACGACCGCCGAGCCAATCGAACCAAGCGCGGCCATTTGCTTGGCGGACCGGCCGGCTAATGTGCGCGCGTCCGAAGGGCTCGCTGGTTTGTGCGGAGGCTGGCATGGCGCCCGATTATACGCCGGAGCGAACGGAATCGCCGTGGCCAGCCTAAGTGACCGGGGAGAGCGAACTTCTACGCGCGACCGCTATTGAGGCTCGCAGAATATAGAGGCAAGTCGGCGCGAAGAAAAGCGGCGTCAAGCCCCCGCACTTCATACGACGAACTTTCACAATATTCCGCGAGATTCACCAAGGGAAATGTCCGTCCATCACAATCAGTCGAGCGGCGGCGCCGGCACCAGCGGCAGACGCTCCGGCTCGCTGCGCGGGCCGCGGACTTCGATTTCGTCGAACAGCAGGGACGGCGAGATGACCGTGCTCGGCACTCCGCCTTCGGAACTGCCGAACGGCTGCAGCGCGGTGCCGTTGAAACCCGCCGATTGATTTTGCGCAAATGAGAAAAGCGTCTGGTCGTTGCCGATGCGCATCGAGGTTGCGCAGATCCTTGAGCGTGAGTCCTTCGAGCCGCGCGCCGCGAACCAGCTCTTCATGGCCGTCGGCCAAATTGACGCGATAGACGAGCAGCGGCAAGCGCTCGCCGGTGGCGGCTCCTCCGGCGGCTGTGGCCAGGAAATCCGAAGCATTATCCTGATCGGCGATGGCGACCGTCGGATTATCCATGAGCCGGACTTCGAGGCCCCAGGCCTGGCCGTTCTGCTTGCAGGCGTCCAGGAACTTCTGGCGGAGAGCCGCGGCGTCTTGCTCGTCGCTCGAAAGGAAGAAGAGATTGCTGATTAGAGGTTTCGGATCGGAGAGGAACGTCGAGCGGCCGTGGCCGTTCGATTCGTCGAAGTCCGGCCCGGGCCGGCGCGACATCAGGAGCTGGCGGAGCATTCCGTTGGAGACGATGGTGACCTTTTGGCCCTGCACGCCCTCTTGGTCCAAACCGTAAGCGCCGATGAGTTCGTGGCCGTTCCATTGCGTCGCCGTCGGATCATCCACCAGCGTCACGCTGGTTGGCAGGACGCGCGTGCCGATCTTGCCCGTCCAATCGCTGTGGCCGCCGAGTTGATCCATCATCTCATCGAATGCGGCATCATCGAGAGCGGGGAACGCGCGCCGGAAATGGACGGCCCCAGGAGTTGCGCCAGGAGCGAGCCGGTGGCGGAAGCGTCGAACAGCACCGGGCCGTCGTAATCGGCAACGGGCGGAGCCGCACGCAGTTCGACCATTTCCTGGCCCTTTTTCGTGAGCGCGTCGTGAACCGTTTGCGGGGACGGCAAGTCCGCGGGATGCGTCGCGTACGCGGCATAGTAATCGTGCATGGCCATGCCGTCGTCCGATTCGCTTTCGAGGCTGGCCTCGACGGAAGCGAGCGTGGTGATCTTGCGAAGGTGCGTGCCTTCCGTGTTCATCAAGTAGGTGGTGGCGTAGATCAGATGATAGGTGACGCGCGAGCCGAAAATTTGCGGAAAGGCGCGCAACGCGGCGGAAGCCGCCTTCGCCTCTGCTTCCCAATTGCGCGTGGTCCAATCCGGGTCTTGAAGCGGATCGATCTGCACCGTGGCCGGCTCCTGCTCGAAATCGTCAATCGTGGGCGCGTGGGCGAGGCGATTCAAGAACGCCTGCTTCTTGGAATAGCTTTCGAGGGCGGCCTTGAAGGCTTGATCGGTGGCGAGCCACAAATCCTCGCGCAGGGAATTGTAATCGTGATCGATGCCGACTTGGCCGGGCCCAGTGCCGATGAAACCGCTGAAGCCATCCGCCGGAAATGAAATTTGAGCTGTCCACTTTGTAGTTGCCGACGCGAACGTCCACGCTCATGAAGCGATTGCGTGACGTCGTGGAGGAAACAAGGGCGCCGAACTCGGCCACGATGGTGCGCTCATCGAGATCGAGCAAGCGGTACTCGATGTAGTATGGCTTCGAGGGCGTGGTGGGATCGCCGGTCTGAAGCGTGAGGCGATCGTGCGAGCGCTGCATCTCATCGCGCATCGCGTCGAGGGTGTGATCCACCTTCGAGGCCGGGGCTTGGCGGGAGCCGGCGCGGGCGGAGTTGCGGCATTGGATTTGTTGTGCGTGGTGGCTGCGGCCGCGCCGCACGACCCGAGCGCGAAACATACCGCACAGATTAGAGCGAAGCTTTTCCGCGCGCGGCTCATTGCTGGCCTCCATTCGAGCCGGACGCGCCGGCGGCTTGCGGGTCGTGTGCGGGAGGCGGAAGGATCGGCGGCCGATCCGTCGAGGTCTCCTTCTTCTGCACTTCCATCTCGGAAATCAAAATCGCGGGGGCGACCGCGGCGACGGGGACCGAACCGGATTCCGCGCCGCAATATCCATTGAACACTTCCGGCGTGTCGCCGGTGGCGATGATTTTCGTCAAGGAGACAAGCGGCGTGCCGACGATGTTGACGCCGCGCACCATCTCATCGGGGCGGCCGTCGGGATACACCTTGTAGACGACCAGCGGTTCCACCTGGAACGCCTGCGGCTGGCTGCGGCCGGTCATGGTGAAGCCGCCCTCGATATCATCAATCAGCAATCCGAACGGCTTTCCTTGCTTCTGGATTTCCGCGATCAACATCTTGCGCAGTTCGGCGTTGGAGACAGCGTTGCTGCTCTCGACGATCAGATTGCCTTGGCGCGATTCCGGCTGATATCCGATCTGGCGCCGTCCATGGCCATTGGATTGGAGAAAGCCCAGAATGGCCTGGCGCGACATCTCGAAATTCTTCAGGACCCCGTGATCCACCAGCAGCACGCGCGAGGACGGGACACCCTCATCGTCGTAGGGGTAATCGCCTAAGAGAACCGTCGAGCCGACGCGATGCGTCGTGGGATCGTCGTAGATCGAGATGAAATCCGGCAGAATCTGCTCGCCGACCTTGCGCGCGAACGTTTGGCCTTCGTTGATGTCCTTCTGACGGAAGCCTTCGTCGCGATGGCCGAAAACTTCGTGGAAGAAAACGGCGGTGGCGCGTCCCGTGAGCAGAGCGGGCCCGGCATAAGGCTCGACGATGGGCGCTACGACGAGCGCTTCCAATTCCTTCCGGAGGGCGGCGCACTCGGCCAGAACCGTCTTGTCGTCGGGAGCCTCGGCGGGATTGTTCCAATCGAAATTGTAATAACGGTCGATGTCCATGCCGTCGGTGGCTTTGCCCTGGATGAAGAGCTCGAGACGGTAGCGGATCTGGCCGAATTGCAATCGCGTGCCTTCGGTGGTGGCCTCATACTGATTGTCCGCCTGGGCGGTGAACGTGACGATGGAATTCAAAATCTGAGCCGAACTGCGGAAAGTGGCCGTGTACAGCCGGACTTTGTCTTCCCAAGGCTTGCGATCCAATTTCAGAGAGACTTCCGGGCCGTAGGAAACCGCGGCCTGTTCGTGCGAAAAATCCGGAGCGTGCGCTTCGGCGGTTTGCGCCTGCACGTCGTTGCTAGTCTGCACCTTGATGAACGCCTCAGCAGCGGCGCGATACTGCTTGTCCGTCTCCAGCCAGAACGAGCGGCGCAAAACGCCGGGATCGTCTTCCACGGGAGCGGCGCGGCCGAAACTGGTCTGCTGCTGCGAAGGCGCGTTGCCGATTTGGTGGGTATTGTCGAGGTCGTAGGTGCCGACGCGCACGCGCGCTTCGAGCCAGCGCGATTTCGTTTCGTCGCTGCTCAGCAAGGCGCCGTTCGAACCCATCACTTCCGCGTGGTCCATCGACGTCAGCGTGTAGCCGATGAAGTAAGCGGGCGGATCGGCCTTACTGAGAACCGGCATCTCGCGGTCGAGTTCCTGGCCCATCGTCACGAGACACGGGGCAGGCGCGAGCTGCGGGCCTTTCGGCGCGGCCGCCGTGCCTTGAGGCGGGGCGGCCGGATGCTTGCCCGTTCCGCCGGCAGCATGGAGACCGAAAGTCGAAAGGGCCAGCGAAACGACCGCACAGAATAGGACGTAACGGATGATTTTCAAGAGTGCTCCTTCAGCGCGTTGTGACGCGAGGCGGAAACTTTTAGTGTATGCCTGGTGGCCGCCATTCTCAAAATTGTGCCGCTCATCCCTGCATTACTGATGTCCGCTGGTGCCGGCCGGTGACGCGGCTGGCGGCTGGCCGCCCGCTTGCGTCGGAGTGGCCGCCGGCCGTTGCAAATCCTGCGAAAGAAGATCGAGTCTCTCCGCGGGAATATCCACGACCTTCGCGCCGGGCAACATTTTCTCGAGGGCGTCGCGAAAGCCGGAAACGTTTCCGACCAATACGAGGTCCAGATCGGAGGGATCAAAATAGGTTTGCGCGATGCGCTTGACTTCGGCGGCGCTCACCGCGCGGACGTGCGTCTGATAGGTATCCAGATAATCCGCGGGCAATCCGTAGAACGCGACACCCAGCGTCCGATCGGCAATATCCTCGGGCGTTTCCGCGTGCAGCGGGAAAACGTAGGCGAGGAAATCGCGCGCGACGTCGAGTTCTTCCGGCGTCACATCACCCGATGACATTTTGCGGATTTCGTCCAGCACCAACTGCGTGGCAGCGACGGTCTGTTCGGTTCGCGTGAACGTGCTCACCACAAAATTTCCCGCACCGCGATAGCTCAGAAACTCCGACGATGCGTCGTAGGTGAGTCCCTTCTTCAGCCGGACCGCCGTGTTGAGCCGGGCGTTGTAGGATCCGCCGAAGATTTGGTTGGTGACGGTGAGCGCCATGTAATCGGGGTGATTGCGCTGGATTCCCGTGCGGCCGACGCGAATCTGCGTTTGCACGGCATCGGGCTTTTCAATCAGAAAGATGCGCAGGCCCTTCGGACGCAGCGCTCCCGGAGCCGCGGCCGGAGCGGCGGCTTTGCTTTGCCACGCGCCGAAATATTTCTCCGCGGCGGCGAATCCTTCCTCGGGAGTCACGTCACCGGCGATGGCCAGGAGGGCGCCCTGCGGGAGGTATCCGCTGTCGTGGAAACGGACCAGATCCTCGCGCGTGAGCGCGCCGACGGTATCGGGAGTGCCGTCCGGCGGGAGCCCGTAGGCATTGGCTCCGTAGACGACGCGGCGAAACGTTGCCGAAGCCAGATATTCCGCATCGTCGTAATTGAGTGCGAGATCCGAAAGCGCTTGCTGGCGGCGCCGCTCGATCTCGGCGGCGGTGAATGCGGGACGCAACGTGACGTCGGAGAGCAAGTCCATCGCGAGATCGAAATCCTTTTTCACCACGGTGGCGGAAACGGTGGTCGCGTCCGAGGTGGCGCTGGCGTTCAATGATCCACCGACGAAATCAATTGCGCCGTTGATCTCCTGCGCCGTGCGCCGCTCGGTTCCCTCGGTAATCAGGCTGGCGACCATCGCCGCAGTACCGGGCTTGCCCGCCGGGTCGGCGACGGAGCCCGCTTGCGGAAGCAGAAGTTCCACGCTCACATCGGGCTGTGCGGTTGGGGAACTCGTTTCCGAAACGACGAACACGCGAAGACCGTTGGACAGCGTTTTCGTCGCCACATCTGGAAAATGAAACGGCCGCGGCGGCGCGAGCGGCGGCATTTGGCTCACCAGTTGCGTGACGGGCGTCTGCAAATTCGCAGAATTGGACTGCGAGGTCGCAGCGGCGGCGGGCGGTTGCTGCGCCGCAATGCCCACAGCGCCGGCAAAGAAGATTGCGGAGATCGCAATCGCCACGCTCAAGCGCGGCAAACGGCCGGAGGTGCGGCGGATCTTTCTCACTGGTTGCCTCCAGCCCCGGCCGGCCCGCTTGCGGGCGGCGGCTGAATCTCAAGAAGCGTGGCGCGCTCTGGGACCAGATATTCTCGCGCGACGCGCTGAATATCTTCGCCGGTGATGCTCAGATAACGATCCAGGTCCGTATTGATCAGAGACGGATCGTTGGCCAAGACGGCGTAGGGGCCGAGCGCCGAAGCGATATCTTCATCGCTATCGTGGCCCAGAATAAATTCGGCGATTTGCTGATTTTTTGCCTTCTGCAACTCGCGCGCCTCGAGCGGCGCAGCCTTCAAACGGTCGAGCACGGTTTGGATTTCCTTTTCGCCTTGCTCATCCGTCGCGCCCTGGCCCATCACCGCAATGCAGAAGAAAAGGTTCGGGTCCTCGGTGAAATTTCCGCTGCCATCCACGCCGACGGCGATGCGGTCGTCATACACGAGCTTGCGGTAGAGCCAGCTGCTTTCCCCGCCCGCGAGAATATTGGAGGCGAGCGTCAGCGCGTACGAATCGGGCGAAAACGCCGCGGGCATCTTGTAGCCGTACACCACCGCGGGCAGCGGCGAATTGGGATACGACTTCGTGATGTGGCGCTCGGCGGTTTGCGGCGGCTCGACGGCGGTGACGCGCGGAATCGCTCCGGCGGGCTTGGCGATTCCGCCGAAATATTTCCCGGCTGCGGCAAAGGCGTCGTCCGCGGAAAAATCGCCTACGAGAATCATGGTGCAATTATCCGGACGGTAGTAGGTGTGAAAAAATTCCTGCACGTCGGCGAGCGTGGCCTTATTCAGATCGTCCATGCTGCCGATGGTGGTGTGATGGTAGGGATGCACGGTGAACGCGGCGGCGTAGAGGTCGTCGTAGACTTCTCCGTACGGGCGATTGTCTACGTCGAGTCGCCGCTCTTCTTTGACCACTTCGCGCTCGGACTCGAAATGCTCTTGCGTAATGCTGAGGCCGCCCAGCCGGTCCGCTTCCAGCCACATCACGCGCTCGAGGGCGTTGCTGGGAAATGTTTCGTAGAAAACGGTGACGTCGTCGCGAGTTTCGGCGTTCGCTTCGCCGCCGAGGGCTTCGATAATTCGCGTGTGCTGCTCCGGTGCAACGTGCGCCGAACCTTGAAACATCAGATGCTCGAACAAGTGAGCGAATCCCGTCCGGCCGGGCCGCTCATCTTTCGAGCCGACGTGGTACCACATCTGGAGACTGACCACGGGCGCCTCATGGTTTTCCACCATCACCAGGCGGAGTCCGTTCGGGAGGGTCCGCGTGACCACTTTCAATTGAGCGGGTTGGGCGGCTTCCCGCGCCGCCGATTCCGGCTGCGGTTCTTGACACCATGCCGACGGTGCGAACAGCAGAGCCATTCCCACCAGCGCGCACGCCAGCCCTCGCACTTTCACCACATTGATCTCCTGGATTCCCATTTGGGGCTGATTCAGGCTTCCCCGCAATTCCGCTGTGATGCTAACGATTAGACGCGGCCGGAGTCCACAAGTTTCCCGCCAAACAGCGGTGTCGCTTCCGCGCACCCCACCACCCTGAACTTGGATGCGCCTGAACAACATAAGGCAGCTTGCGAACCATCGAAGAGCCTTGCAGGCTGCGGTCAGCAGCCGGCTTTAACTCCGACCTGACAGGGTATCGTCGGCTTATTGTTGCGCGTGGCGATCGGAATCACGACCGATGGAACCACAATCCCGACTACCACGCCGGTGACCACCCACGGATTGAGGTGATGGGGAACCGGGGGCTCGTTGCCCGAGGGAGTGCCTTCGAGCGACGTGCTGGCGGCCGCTTCGGCAGCCTCGGCGTCCGTGGCCTGAGCGGCGGCGTCCGGAGCGTGATCCGCGCGAATGGTGGAGACTTGCCCCGCCAGAACCTCCACGCACACGCCCGCAAGATTGCAGAAATGCACGTGGCCTTCAAAGACCACCAGCTTCATCATTTGATTTTCGTAAAAAACGTAGAAATCCGTGCCCACCACGCCCGCTACGCCCACCGGGGTGTGTACCTCGAACTTCGCTCCGGGGCGCGAGAGGTGCACCACCTTCGAACGGATGCGTCCATAGGTGAGGTCCACTTGGGTTTGCTGTTCGCCGGGATTGTGTTGCGTGACCTGAAACGTGGAATCCGCGCCGATATTGAGCAGGGAACCGTCGTCGAGGCTGACGCGCGCCCGGCCGTCGGCCTGCGTCTGGATGGAGTCGCCCCAATCCACCGGAGACTTCATTTCGGCGGTCAACTGCTGCGAACCGCGCGCGATATCCACGGTGGGAATCAAGCGCGAAATCTCTCCGGCGCGCTGCGGCGCTTGCGCCGCCACTTGCGGCGGAAGAGAGATGGAAACCGAAAGTAGAGCCACAATGACTGCTGCAAGCGGGGATCGCTTGTGCATGGTTGTTTTCCCCCAAGAACGAAAGATTGGCATCTGCCTTGTTACTGGAGGCAAGGGGGCCATGTCAACGCTGGCCGTTGGCAGTGTAGTTTATCCGCCATGTGGGGCGCAACGGCCCGAACGACGTCCCACACCGCACCCGCTGGCCCCGCGACCGTTCCTCACGGGGCAGGGTCGGTCTCCAGGGCACGCGGGAGCATCATTCTCACTCCTATGACTTTCAGCGTGACCTGCCGTTGACACCAAGGGGCAGGAGGTCTAGGCTTTCGCGCGAAGGGGAAACTCCAAACGAAAGTCCCGGGTGGACTCTCCCCGCGAGGTTTTGACCCTGAGTGATTCCCACGATTCGCGGGGCGATCCGGCCGCGCCGCATGGTGAACGTCGCGCGGTTCCCCGCTACACCTTTGTCGCCACGGCGGAGCTGACCGATCCCGCAAGCGCCATGCATCTTTCCGGCAGGATCTCGGAAATCAGCCACAACGGTTGTTACGTGGACAGTTTGAACGCTCTCCCGGTGGGAACCGTGCTCGACGTGCGAATCTCCTGCGATCACGGCGCTTTCGAGACCAAGGGCAAAATCATCTATGTCCTCGAGCGATTGGGCATGGGCGTACAATTCTTCGATCCGCCGAAAGATCAGTTGAAAGTCCTCGAATCCTGGCTGGCGGAATTCCCACCTCCTTTTCCTCTCTAGACGCGCGCGAGTCCCGTGCGATCTCCCGCCTGCATGCTCTTTGGCGGCGCGAATGGCAACTTTATTGCCACGCCTCGATATCGGATAAAGCTCGTGTTGTCCCTCGCTTTTGCGCTCCGCGTGGTGGTTCCCGCACTGGATGTTTGCTCTGAATCGTCATCCATTTCTGCCCAGCCCCTTTCTTCTTTTCGCATCGCCTTCCCTATCGGGAATTCCCTGCCACGGGCATGGAACCCCTTTCCTGGATGGACACCGCACTCTCGCCAGGTCCGCGTACGTGAAGTTTCGCCGCGTATAATTGTCCTATGCGCGCGACGTTTGGACTCCTGAGCATTGTGCTGACCATGGCCATCGCCATCGGCTCTTACTACTATTTTTTCAAACAGTCGGTTTCCGGAACGGGGACCAACGCCATTCAGCAAATCTCTCTGACGGGAGTGCAGGGCGACCTATTGCAGATCGCTCAAGCCGAGCGGATGTATTGGGCTCAGAACGGCAGCTACGTCGATCTCGATAAGCTCACCTCCAGCGGCTCCCTGACCATGACGCGCTCCGGCCGCGATGGCTATACCTATTCGGTGGACGCCACCGACAACGGCTTCACCGCAACTGCGACCTACACGGCCCCGATTCCTCCCACGCCCACGGGCGCACTGCCGCAGCACTACCCCACACTTACCATCGATCAGACGATGGAGATTCACCAGAGCGACTGAAGCTGCTCACCGCGCCAAGATGAAATTTTAGCCGCCGCTCTGCGAATCGCCGGAGAGTTTTGCGCCGCAATAGGCGCAGTTTGCCCAGTTGGTCAACTCGTCGGGTCCGCTGACGACGCGGGCGTCGGAGACTTCGCCTTTTGCATCGGTCGTCGCGTCCACCACCACGGTTCCGCTGGCGGTGACGCCTGCGCCGCGGAAAATCGGCGTGCGATGCATCAACAGGCCGCCGGCATCGATCGTGATTGCGGGGTCGTCTCCCAAAATCGCGTCGGCCGATTGCGGAGCGGCTTGCGCGGGGCTTTGCAGCGGGAAAAACCACACCGCGATCGACGCGGCGGCCAGCACCGCGGAACCGATCGTTGTGAGGCTGGCGAACAGACGAGCTTTCGACATAGGGGTCTCCTTCAAAACCGCGGCCACCCGCGAGGCGAGCTGGCGTCTCTTCGGAAATAAGGGAGCCGGCGCAACGTCCGACCCTCGATAATTCGGCCAGGCAATGCGTTCGATCTTCAGCTCGGCAACGGCGACCAGTGCGTCCAGGTAGCGTTCGCGATCTCGCGTCAGGCCGATCACTTCCAGATCCACCGTCTGTTCCCGCGCAAGCTGAATCTGGCTCAGCACGAACCAGATGGCAGGATGGAACCACAACGCCGCGCGCAGAATTTCTTCGGCGATCACGAAAAGCCAATCGTGGCGGCGGACATGAACCAGCTCATGACACGCGATCGCTTCACGCATGTCGTCGGAAAATTCGTCGATGCGCGAAGGCAGAAGAATCGACGGGCGCAGCCACCCGAACGTCACCGGACCTGAAATAGTGTCGGACCGATACCACATCACATGCGAGCTTTCAAAGAGCACGGGAGGATGAGTCAGGACGTGCGCGGCCATGCGATGACGGCGCAGACGCCGGAACCCGATCGCCATCCATAAGACGCGCAACATGGCTCCAGCGGCAATGAACACGAGCAGATATTCGCGGCGCCAGACGAATCCTGGACGCGGAGTCGTGTGCGGGGTCACTAAGATAGGCGCGGCGGTGAGCGGGCCGTAATTCACACTGCCGTCGACCGCATGCATCCACGGCTCGACCACCGGCAGCAGGATCGCCATAACCAGAATGCCCTGCCAGAAGAAGAGGCGCGCGCGCGGAGACTTTATCGTCAGCGCGGCTCCGGCTGCAAACGCTACCAACACCGCGACCTGTGCGGACCAGGCCAGAAGATTATCCAGCAGCCAAGCAGGCGTCATCACTGCCTCCGTGCGGTTTTGATGGTCCGGCGGATTTCCTCCAGATCCGTCTCAGTTAGACGCCGGTCCTCGACTAAATGTGCCAGGAGGGGCTCGGCCGATCCGTTGAAGACGCGATCCAGGAATTCGCGCACCATGGAGCGAATCACCTGTTTCTGGGGCTGGGCCGGGCGATAAACGTAGGCCCGGTCCCCCTGCTGCTTCTTCAGATACCCTTTCTGTTCCAGGATGTTCATCATGGTCATCACGGTGGTGTAGGCGATGCGTCGATGCTCCAGCATGGTTTCATAAACCTGCCGGACGGTGGCGGTGTCTATTTTCCAGATGACCTTCATGATTTCGAGCTCTTGTTCGGTAAGAGTCGGTTTGGAGGGGCGCATACGATGAAATTAGTACGAATTGAATCGCATGTCAAGTATTGACATCCTAATTGTATCGTACTAATGTTTTAGTATGTTTGAACAAAGCTTCGTCGAACAACGGAATCAGACCCGCAAAGGGGCTTCGGTATTCGCGTCCTTCGTCATGCAAGTACTGGTAATCGTAGTCTTCGTGCTGATTCCACTGATCTATACGGAAGTGCTTCCCAAAGCGACGCTCATGACCGTCCTGATGGCTCCTCCTCCGCCTCCACCGCCGCCGCCCCCACCACCGA
>CAWCYS010000039.1:0-15296 GCA_963799715.1 Terriglobia bacterium
ACGCCGACGTATTGCGATCACCGTCGGCATGATGGTGCATATCTCGGTGTACGCGCAGCCGATCTGCCCCGGCGACGGCTATCTCTGGACGCCCGGCTATTGGGGCTACGCTTCGGCTGATTATTACTGGGTGCCGGGAACCTGGGTCCGGCCCCCGGTCGTCGGCGTGCTCTGGACGCCGGGGTATTGGGGCTGGGGCGGCGGGTTCTACGCCTGGCATGGGGGTTATTGGGGCCCGCACGTGGGTTTCTACGGCGGCATTAACTACGGATTCGGCTACGGCGGCGTGGGCTTCTGGGGCGGGGAATGGCGTGGTGGGGCCTTTTTCTACAATCGCACGGTGGCCAACATCAATGTCACCAACATCCACAACACCTACAACCGGACAGTGATCAACAACAATTCAAGCCACGTCAGCTACAACGGCGGCCAAGGTGGAGTGGATGCGCACCCGAACGCGGATGAAGAGCGCTATTCCCACGAGAATCACACGCCCGCGACCTCCGAGCAGACGGCGCACGAGCACTCGGCCAGCACGAACCACGCGCAATTCGCCTCAGCGAATCACGGCCATCCCGATGTCGCTGCCACGACGCATGCCGGTGACTTCGAGCACGGCGCCATCGGGGCACGCGGCTCGGAATCGGCACGCAACAATGGCACTTATCGGCCGGGCGGCGCGGGTGCCGGCGGACACACCAATGGAGAACACGGAGGCAACGGAAACGCCGGCGCCACCGCGAGTGGCAATCACGGCAGTGGGAATGCGAATGGGAATCATGGCAGCGGAACCGCGAACGGAAATCACAGTGGCAACGGCAACGCGAACGGTTCGCATCCGGGAAATACATCGGGCACGGCCCATCCGAACACCACGCCAAAGGGGCAGGGAAACAATGGGCACCAAGGCGGCGGGCAGGGAAATAACAAGGGCGGCGGCAACAAAGGCGGAGGGCATCCTCCAGCCGGTGGCGGCGACCATCACGGCAAGCCGTAATTGTGAAAACGGGGCGGCGCAGGCTTAGGGCCTGTGCCGCCTTTTTTCTGAGGGTGGCCCACACGCCTTGTTTGCGTGTGGGGATTTTCCCCAGCTAGTTCGCCTCGCCGGTGGCCAGGCCGTTCTCCTGCCGCCAGTCATAGCCGCCGCTTGATCTCCCGGTCGAATTCCGGAAAATATCGCGCAATCAGCACCAAATCGAAACGCGGCAGAATCGATTCTTTCGATTCGCGCTCGAGGAGGAAATCGAAGGACTTGCGAACCAGTTCTTCGGCGGAGACTTTCCCCCGGTCAGCCGTTGACAATCCGCCGGCTTGAGCGTGACGTGATGTTTGCTCTCGCTGGAGCCTTCGCTCACGCGGACGAGGAATTCTTCTTCGCCGAGTTTTTCAACTTCAATTTTCACGGCCACAGTGCCTCACGCGAATTGAAATCGAGACCGGAGGTGCGGGTCAATTTCCGGCGGCTCATCGAGCCGCGCAGCACCCGCCGAGTATAGCCTCGCGGTCTTCAAGATCAATCTAAGAACCCACAAATTGACACCGCAAGGCGCTCCCGTCAACGTGCCGCTGCCGTTCTGCGAGCCGTTTCTGCCGAATGCCTCGCCGAAGCCGCGAATCTCACACCGCTGCCGGCCTGGTCGGCCGCATTGCCGGAGACGAACCCTCTGCTCGAATCGCCGAGTAAATGTTACCGCGCTGGGGTCTAATGAAGAGAGGGAAGCACCGATGCGCGCCGCACGAATCGTCACGATTGTATGGGTCTTCTCCGCGATCGTTTTCGCCGTGGGCGCCCATGCCCAGCAGACCGATTCCACTTCCGAGCGCTATCTTTACGACGCCGCCAATCGCGAGCGCGCGGCTCGCGGCTTGCCGCAACTCCGCTGGAATGTCCAGCTCGCCAGCGCCGCACGACAACACGCCCTCCACATGGCGCAGCGCAACGAAATCTCGCACCAGTTTCCGGGAGAACCCGACATGACCGAGCGCGCGTTCCGCGCCGGCGCGCATTTCAGCGCGCTCGCGGAAAACGTCGCCGAAGCGCCGAGCGCGGAGGAGATTCACACCGGCTGGATGAATTCGCCGCCGCATCGTGAAAATCTTCTGGATCCGCAATTGGACTCGGTCGGAATTTCCGTCGCCGTGCGCGGCGGCGAGTTATTCGCTTCGGAGGATTTTTCCCGCGCCGTGGAGCAATTGACCCTCGAGGAGCAGGAAGCGAAATTGGATTCGCTCCTGCGCGCGCAAGGGTTGCGCATGTTGCCGCACACAGAGGATGCGCGGCGCATTTGCGAAGGCGGCCGTCTCGCGAGCGGGGCCGCGCAGCCGCTGCTCTATTTTCGATTCGATGCCGTGGACTTGGATTCCGTGCCCGCGCAGCTTCGGAGCAAGATTGCTTCCGGCCGCTACAGTGCCGCAGCAGCGGGCGCCTGCGCAACCAGCACGAGTGAAGGCGGCGGGAGCGGATTCACCACCTACCACCTCGCGATCTTGCTGTACTGAATCGCTGGCCCGCGCGGCGAGCGATCTCCATCAAAGCGGCTTTTTCTTTTTCCCCAGCAGCCCGCCGAGTGCGTTCGTGGCGCCCGAGGGGCTCTTGATCGCGCTGCCCACCACGCCACTCACCATTCCACCCACGTCGGGAATGAATTTCGGGTCCGAGGTCGTCCCCTCGATCTTGAAAGGAACGCCGTGCTTTCCCCCGCCCAGCACGGCCAGCCCCGCGGACATCTTGAAATCGAGCGCGCTGTTGGAGGCGATCGTCCCGCTTCCGGTGATTTCGCCGATCCCGGAAACCACCATGTCGAGCGCGGACAATTGCGTTCCGTCCGGCGCGACGTGAACGTTGGACGAAAATTTCTCAATCGTCGTGTCCGGCCCTTTCGCCAGCCCGCCCAGCGCCGAGAGCGACGACATCTTCGAGCCGATATCGAATCCGGCGAGCTTCGCATTCAACAGCCCGACGGTACCGGTAGTGACGAGCCGGCTCGTCGGCCCTGACGATTCAAGATTCGCGCTGAGCGTGCCCGATTGCAGCGTCGCTCCCTTCGGCAAAATAATTGCCAGCGCGGGCAGCACCGCTTCCAGATCCGGTGCGGGCATGTCCTGTCCGCTCAATTTGACATTCAGCGTGGGAGTTTCGCCGCTTAGGTCGTACGTGCCGCTGACGTGCGCGATCGCTTTGCCGATGGTGATGTTTCCTTCCTTCAGTACGCCGGTGTTTTTGCGCAGATCGTATGTCGAATTGAACGCGACATTCACGGTCGCATCTGCCGGCGAACCGCCCTTGACGAGTTGCAGCTTCGTCAATTTCAAATCGCCCTGGGCGTCCGCCGATCCGCCTTTCGACGAAACTCTGCAATCCAAGTCCAGCTTTCCACCGAGGCCGGAGCCCGGGTCCACAAATCCCGTCGATGCGAGATCGAGTCCGGAAATGTCCAGCTTGGCTTCGAGCGGCGTAATCGCGGCGTCGGTGGCGTCCACCGGGCCGGCGCTGCCGTTCAGTTTGAGCGTGCCGCCGCCCGGCAATGTGGCCGAAAAGATAATCGGAAATGTGGAAGCGAGCGAAACGTTGTCCATTTCAAGATTCATACCGCTGTACGTGCTGCGTTTCGCGGAAGCGGTGGAGCCGACAATCAACTCTCCGCCCTTCAATTCCAGTTTCTCGACCACAAACGAGGATGCTGAGCTGCTGGTTCCGCCGCTTGATGACGAAGAGCTGCTGCCCGCGCCCAGCGATGAAAAATTCCACCGGCCTTGCGGATTGTGCAGCAAGGTCACTTGCGGACTCTCAATCGTCAGGCCAGTGACATCGAGAGAGCGGGAGAAAATCAAGGGCATCAATTTCACGCCGATGTGCAGCGATTTGGCCGTCAGAAATGCCGATTTGCCGAACGCCGGATCGTCGGCGATCGCGAGGTCGTCCGCCGAGAGCGATCCGCTCAGAATCGAGAGGCTCAGATTGCCGACCTGCACCTGTCGTCCCAGCGCCGCCGAAAGTTTGTCTTGGATGGTCGGGCGAAATTGGTTGATGCTGATGAAGAACGGCAACGCGATCAGAACCACGATGACGATGGCAATCGCGATGAGGGCGTAACGAACCGGCTTTTTCATGGTGGGGCTCCTTCGAGGGCGCGCAGTGGCGGCAGCGAGCGGTCAGAATCCTAGCACAATCGCGTCCGGCAAGCGCGTTCTCATGCAGGGCACGCGAGGCGTCCGCTTGAGTTGCGTGCGGAGAACGCGCATGGCACCATAGTTATCATTATGGCCGATCCATTCAACGATGCCGCTCTTGCGTCGCCGGGCCAGCCGCCCGTCGTAATCGTCGAACGCGCCGATCTGTCTTCCAAGCGCATGTCCTGGGGACGCCTCGCGCTCGCACTCGGCGTGGCGGGAATTTCGGACATCATTTCGTTCTGGACGGAATTTGTTCCACCCGTGCAGTGGGCCGTGGACATGACCACGGCGTTTCTTTTGTTCTTGGTGTTGGGCCGCCGGTGGGCGCTTCTTCCCGGGCTCATCGCCGAGGCGATTCCCGGGATGGCGATTTTCCCCATTTGGATTCTCGTCGTACTTTCGATCTTCGTTTACGACGAAATTCGCAAGCCGGTGAAAAAGTAAAGCGGTTTTGGCGCAGGCCTAGCGGCCGTTCGGCGCGACTTCCACCAGAATCTTGCGATAGGCCACCGGGTTTTCAGCCCAGGCGCGCAGCGTCTCCCCCACTTGTTCGAGCGAGATGACCGCGCTGATCGTTTCCTCCAGCGGAAACTCCCCGCGCTCGAGCATCCGGATCACGGCCTCGAAATCTTCAGGCGTGGAGTTGCGCGAGCCGAGAATGTCCAATTCTTTTTGCACGAAGTGGCGCGTCTCGTAGGTCACCGGCTCCTTCGACCATCCCACGTAAGCCACGCGCCCCGCGAACGCCACTTCCTCGACCGCCATGCGAAACGTGTCGGGGGTGCCGACGGCTTCGATCGTCACGCTCGGGCCGTCGCCGGACGTAAGCGCAAGCAGACGTTCGTGCACGGGCGCGCCGTTGCCGATCGCCGAGGGATGCGAATTAATTATGTGCGTCGCGCCGATCTGTCGCGCGACGGCGAGTTTCTTGTCATCCATGTCCAGGGCGATGATCGTCGCGTCGCGTTGCGCCGCGCCCGCGATCGCGCCGTAACCCACCATGCCGCAACCGATCACCAGGACGGTGTCGCTCTTCTGCACTCGCGCGCGCGCGACGGCGTGAAAGCCGATCGTCAGCGGCTCGACGAGGCACAGTTCGCGCGCCGAAAGTGTGCGCGATGTGCGCAACTTCTCCCACGGCGCAACAACCCATTCCGCCAGCGCGCCGTCCCTCTGCACGCCGAGGGTCTTCTGGGTGCGGCAGGCGTTCGGCCGTCCCGCGCGGCACGCGGGACACTCGCCGCACGCGAGGCCCGGCATCACCGCAACATCCACGCCGGGCTGAATCCACGCCGGCGCGCCCGCGGCCACTTTCTCGATGGTGCCGCCCACTTCATGGCCCAGGATTCGCGGATAGCTGACCAGCGGATTGCGCCCGCGAAACGTGTTGAGGTCCGTGCCGCACAAGCCGACGTATCGCACGCGCACCAACGCTTCACCGGCCTTGAGGATCGGCTCAGGAGTTTCGCGCAACGCCGGTTTCTCCGGCGCGTCCAAATAGAACGCTTTCATCGTGGAACCGTTCCCCTTCAGTCTCCTCGGGATATCGCGATCGAACCGGAAGACGGCGAAGCGTATTGTGGCGTCCGCCACTAGCAGCGTATCGGGCCGTGGACTGCGGCAAGCGAGCGGCGGCAGCGCGAGATCGGAATGATTCTATCGCGACGAACATCGATTTCAAGATTCGCGCGGCGAGCCTCTCGGTGAAACTGAATCGCCACTTGATTCGTGCCGGGCTCTCGCAATCATCCCCTCAGAATCGGCTTTACGCCGAGGAACTTGCGCACATTTCCCCGTAAATCCGATTCCATGTGAGATTGGGCGCAGACAGGCGCGATCGATTAAGGGAGTGTGCTCAGGCTGCCGGCCACGGAGATTTCGACGGTCACATCGCCTGCCACGGAGAGCAAAAACGTGCTGGGGTTTTTCATTCCCCACGATTGGTAAGGGATGACGAATCGCGTCTGTGCCGAAAACTTCCCGCCGCTCGCCGTGATCGACATCTTCATCGTGACGTTGTGGTCCGCGCCGTGAATGCGCAGTATGCCCGGCACGTCCACCTGCGAAGCGCCCTCGGGTGCGACGCGGCCCACCACGCGCCGCGGCGTGAATATGGCTTCGCCGAATTTGTAACTCTCCAGGATTTCGTGGTGCATCTTGTTATCGCGCGAGGAGTTTCCGGTGTCGCCGCTCGTTACATCCACCACGATGGATCCGTCGGCCTCGCCGGTGGCCGGATCGAATCGCATCGTTCCGCTTTTCAGCTTGAACGTGCCATGCGTATCGTGAACATTCCCGGCAAGCAAGAATGCGATGTTGGAGTGCGACGGATCAAGTTCAACGACCGTGACCGGAGCAGCCCGCGCCGGCAGCGCGCCCCAGGTGGCGATCGCGAAGGCCAGTAGGGTGATACGTGTCGTGCCAAGGGCCGCGTGCGGAGGCACTCTCACTTGGGTCGTTGAGGCGCGCATGGTCTTGTTAAGCCGTCAGGAGGTGCCAGCCCAGCGAGAGCATTTCGCGCGCGCTATTCGTGACGCGCGGCGAAGGCCCGGAATGAATCGCGAGCAAGCCCGAGAATAAACGCGGATCGGCGGCGAACGCCCGAAACGCTCGACGCCGCAGCGCCGGGACGCGATCCATCGAAAGAAGCATCTCGCTCAGTACATTCGCGAGGCGCGTGATCTTCCGGTGTTCGGCCGCATAAGAAGAAAGATTCCCCGCGCGCATCGAATTCGCCAGCGCCAGGGCTTGCTGGAACGCAATCGTCAGGCCCGCGCCCGTGATTGCATCCACGGAGCCCGCCGCTTCTCCAACGAGAGCCACATTCCCGCTCGTCACTCTTCGCACTCGCCTCGAAAGCGTCACAGCGCCGGAAAGCGGCGAAGTCGGGAAGGCCCCGGCCAATTTGTGCGCGACCTCCGGAAAATCGCGCAGAGCGTCCTCGAATCGCACGGCAAGATGCCGCGTGAGGTAAGCCACGCAGATTTCCGACTCGGAGACGGGCGTCACGTAGAGCTGGCCGCGGTCGTTCCAGTAGACCTCCACGAGATCCGCCCACGGAGCGATGCGGAAGTGGCGTCTTTGGCCTTTCCGCAGAGTCGGCGCCCTTCGCGGCTCGAGTCCCGCCTGCGCGCGCAATCGCGAGCTTTGCCCATCCGCGCAGACGTACCATCGTGCGCGGAACGATCTCCCGTCAACCGCCACGCCATCCGCCGTCCAGCGTTCGACGCGCGCACCCCACTGCAATCGCACGCCGATTTCCTCGGCGCGCCGCACGAGCGCTTCATGAAGGACCGTCCGGCGTACGCCGGCTCCGAATCTGCCATCGGGGAAAATCGCGTCGGCCTGGCCCGTCGCGTCCGCAAAACGAATCCCGCGAAACGGCCGCACGCGCTCACACGGCAGCGCCACGCCTAACTCTTCGAGGATTGCCAACCCTCGCGGCAGAATTCCTTCGCCGCAGGACTTATCGATCGGAGGGCGCGCCCGGTCGGCGAGCAGAACGTCGAAACCCGCAAGCCGCGCGGCAATTGCGGCGCTCAGCCCCGCTGGCCCGCCGCCAGCGACAAAAACTTCGGCGTCGTATTTTCCCATCCCTTGGGGCACAGGTTCGCCAGCCTCGTCACCAGCGCAACAACAGAAGTTCCGCGCAAAATCCCGGGCCCATGGCCGCAAGAATGCTGTATGTGCCGGATTCGGGCCGCTTGCGATTCATGAATTCGTCTAAGACTAAGAGCACCGACGCGGAGGATAGGTTGCCCACTTTGCGCAGGCACTCCCAGGATACTTCGAGCGCTTCGCGCGGCACTTCGAGCGCGGTGGCCGTCGCTTCCAGGACTTTCGGCCCGCCGGTGTGCATGATCCAACTCGAGATGTCGCTGCGCCGCAATCCTTGTTCATTCAGGAAGGCGTCCACGTCTTGCGCGAGATGATCGATCACGATTTGCGGCACTGCTGGAGAAAGCACAATGTGAAAGCCCTTTTCAGAGACGTTCCAACCCATGGCGTCTTCGGTGTCTTTATAGAATGAAGATCGCGTGGCGAGAATCTCGGGTCCCGAGGATTCGCGTTTTGCGCCCGTCACGACTACGGCGCCGGCCCCATCGCCGAATAGCCCCGCGGAAATAATGTTTGCCATGGACAGGTCTTCCTGCTGCAACGTCAGTGAGCACAATTCCACCGACAGCAGTGCCGCCGTATGTTCCGGGAATCCACGCACGTAGTCGGCGGCGCGCGAAATTCCCGCCGCGCCCGCCACGCATCCGAGGCCAAAGATTGGGACGCGTTTGATTCGTGCCGGCAAGCCCATGCGATTTACGAGACGCGCATCGATCGAAGGGCTGCAGATGCCGGTTACCGAGACGAAATAAATGGCGTCAAGATCCTGCGGCTGCACGCCCGCGTTTGTCAGCGCCCGGCACAACGCCTTTTCGCCGATTTCTGTCGCCACGCGAATCCAGGCGTCGTTGGCTTTTCCCCAGGTGTCCAGTCCGTAGTAGTCCATCATGGGCAGCGAGAGGTGCCGGCCGTCCACGCCGACGCGCGAAAGCATGCGATCCAGCACGTCCGGATTTTTCATCTTCGGCGCCCACTTTGCTTTCAGCGCGGCGGAAAGTTCCTCTTGGGAGTGGTAGTAGGGTGGGAAGGCGCTTCCGGTGCCCGCGATTCGCATGATGTCCTCGTAGGTCCTTTATCTGTTCTCTTGCGGCTACGCCGCGCGACCCGGAAGGGGGTCCGGCTATCTGGATTGTCTGATGGCGGCGCGGGCGTTCGGGATGTATCGAATTGAACAGCACGCCCGGCAACGAGAGTAACACTTTGTTCGCAACCGATGTGGGCAACTTCACCGCAACCAAATCTATGGCCCCGCACGCCTCTTCCAGATGTATCATGCCTCCGCCTATCAGAGGCGCAGGGTCTGCCGCGAGGCAGGTCGCGACGCCAGTTTGCGATTGCGACGCATTTATTTCAGGAGGATGACCAGTTATGGCCATGGATCGCCGCACCGCAATGAAGATTCTCGGCGCTGCCGTCCCCGCGTGGATGGCGGCGCGTGCCGCTGGCGCTGTCCCGCAACTGGCGGTGCCCAGCATCGCGGCAGGCCCATTTCAAGGCACGTTTGAATCGTTGCAGGCCTACGAGATTCCCGGCTGGTTCCGCGAAGCAAAGTTCGGCATCTGGGCGCACTGGGGGCCGCAATCGGCCGCCGAGCAAGGCGATTGGTACGCGCGCAACATCTACATTCAAGGATCGAGGCAGAATCTCTATCACGTGGAGCACTACGGCCATCCCTCGAAATTCGGCCACAAGGACATCGTCAATATTTGGACCGCTTCGCAATTCGATCCCGATCATCTGATGAGCCTTTACAAGAAAGCGGGCGCGAAATATTTCGTGAGCATGGGCGTGCACCACGACAATTTCGATTTGTGGAACTCAAAACACCAGCGTTGGAACGCCGCGAAAATGGGGCCGAAGAAAGACGTCGTCGGCCTGTGGCGCAAGGCGGCGCACGATCACGGTCTGCGGTTTGGGGTGAGCGATCATCTTTGGATCAGTTACAAATGGTTCGCGGTGAGCCACATGAGCGACAAAGACGGGCCGCTCGCCGGCGTTCCTTACGACGGCGCCGATCCGCGCTGGTCGGATCTTTACCACGACTATCGCCCGACGGGATACGTCCCGGCTGAAAAGTTCGAGTGGAACGACGACGCCATCCCCGAGGCGTGGAAGCGCGAATGGTTCATGCGCATCAAGGACTTGGTGGACAACTACCATCCCGATCTTCTTTACAACGATGGCCCGCTGCCCTTTGAGCAGTGGGGCTACAACCTCGTCGCGCATCTTTACAACAGCAGCGCGGCGCGCAACGGCGGCGTGGTGGACGCCGTGTACAACAGCAAACGAATCGAGGATTGCAAAACCGGCGTGTGCGCGCTCGACGTCGAGCGCGGCATCGTGGATTCGATTTGGCCCGACCCCTGGCAGACGGACACGTGCATCGGCGAGTGGCACTACCACAAGGGCATCACGTACAAGACCCCCAAGCGCGTCGTGGACATGCTGGCGGACGTCGTCAGCCGCAACGGAAATTTGCTCCTGAATTTTCCGCTGCCGAACGTGGGCATGCTCGATAATGATGAATTGCAGGTGTTGGACGGAATCACGAAATGGATGGCGGTGAATAGCGAAGCCATCTACGCAACGCGTCCGTGGAAAATTTACGGCAGCGGGCCCAGCACGCGACCCGCCTCCTCGACCGATGCCACCGCAGGCCGCAACACGTCCAGCTTCAACGAGAATAAAAGGCAGGATCTGACGGCGGACGATTGCCGCTTCACGACGAAAGGCAAGGACCTCTTTGCGTTTGTGATGGGTTGGCCCGCCAAGGAAGCTCTGCTTCCGCCTCTGGGTTCGCAAAGCGCATACGTGGCGGGCAAGGTTGAGAACGTCGAGCTGCTGGGATTTCCGGGTAAATTGACTTGGTCGCAGGACTACGCCGGCCTGCACGTGCAGTTGCCGCCCGAGCGGCCCAGCGACTACGCCAGCGTGTTTCGCGTTTCAGGTGTGCTGGCGTAGAAAAGGGGATCGCTTGCAACTGCTTTCTATCATCGCGCTGGGATTTTTCCTCGGGATGCGGCACGCCACGGATCCGGATCACGTCGTTGCGGTGGCGACGATCGTGAGCCAGCAGAAAAGCATTCGCCGCTCCGCGCTGATTGGGATCATCTGGGGCATCGGTCACACGCTGACGATTGCGGTGGTGGGCGTGGCGATTATTTTATTTCGCGTCGAGATCCCGACTCGTTTGGGGCTGGGAATGGAGTGGTCCGTCGGCTTGATGCTGATTTTGCTCGGCGCGGCGAATTTGCTGGGGTTCACGCGCGCCGTGCCGGAAAGTGTGCTAGCGGCGAAACAGGAGATGGAGCCGGAACACGTTCACGATCACGGCGGCGCGGTCCATGCCCACCCGCACGGCCACACTCACGAAGTTCCCGGCGTGGATTGGATGGACCGTACCTTCGGCGGCATGGGGCTCTATCAAGTGATGCGGCCGCTGGTGGTGGGAATCGTGCACGGGCTCGCGGGTTCCGCGGCGATCGCGCTGCTGGTGCTCGCTACGATTCCCAGCGCATCATGGGGAATCGTCTATCTGCTGATCTTTGGGTTCGGAACGATTGCGGGAATGATGTTCATCACGGCCGCTGTTGCCGTTCCGTTCGCCTACACAGCCCAACGCCTGAACTGGCTGAATCGCAACCTGCGTTTGGCGAGCGGCGCCATCAGCCTCGTGTTTGGGCTGTTCCTCGTCTATCACATCGGCTTTGTGCAGGGCCTTTTTACGGCGCATCCGGTGTGGACGCCGCACTGATTTCCGGCCTAAAACCCGATTGTTGCGCCGGGTTGCCTCTGCTACTCTTTCGCCATGCATCTCACGCCGCGAGAGATTGATAAGCTGCTTATTTTTTCCGCCGGCGAACTGGCGCGCAAACGCCGTGCCCGCAAACTCCTGCTGAATCATCCCGAAGCCGTGGCCTTGATTACGGCGGAACTCCTTGAAGCGATCCGCGACGGCCGCTCGGTCTCCGAGCTGATGGAATTCGGCGCCACGATTCTCACGCGCGCGGATGTGATGGAAGGCGTGCCGGACATGATCGAAGAGATTCAGGTGGAAGGCACATTTCCGGACGGCACCAAGTTAGTGACGATCCATCAACCGATTCGCTAGGCCGCGTCGCCTACCTTTTTGCCGGGACTGCGAGACAGGCCAGGGAAGTTTTCGCGAATTTGAGAGCGTGCGGCGTCTTTCGATTTGGATCAAGGTAACGCAGAGGCGCAGAGAGCGCGGAGATTCGCAGAGGAGGGAATTCGCCGATGATTCCTGGTGAATATTTTCTCGCGGAGGGCGCCGTGGAAGCGAACGTTGGGCGCCGCACGATTGAATTGGAAGTGGCCAACACCGGGGACCGGCCGATTCAGGTCGGCTCGCACTTTCATTTTTTCGAGGTGAATAAAGCCCTGCGCTTCGATCGCGCGCAGGCCTTCGGGATGCGGCTGAATATTCCGGCCGGAACGGCCGTGCGTTTCGAGCCGGGGGACACCAAGCGCGTCCCGTTGGTCGCGATCGGCGGGACGGCGACAGTTCACGGTTTGAATTCGCTGACCGAGGGCGCGACGAACGATGCGGCCAAGCCCGCGGCGCTGAAACGCGCGCGCGAGCAAGGTTATCTGGGGGCGTGACGCTATGAGCCTGAAAATTCCACGCCGGCAATACGCCGATCTTTACGGGCCAACCACGGGCGACCGCCTGCGTCTGGCCGATACCGATCTCTTCATCGAAATCGAACGCGATTTCGCCACGCCGGGCGAAGAAGCGAAATTCGGCGGCGGGAAAGTTTTGCGCGACGGCATGGGGCAATCGCCTTCGCTCACGTCCGCCGACCACGCGCTCGATCTGGTCATCACCAACGCCGTCATCGTGGATCACTGGGGAATCGTCAAGGCCGACGTAGGAATTCGCGGCGGGCGCATCGCCGGGATCGGTAAAGCGGGCAATCCGGATTTAATGAACGGTGTGACGCCCGGCATGGTGGTCGGCGCCAGCACGGAAGTGATCGCCGGCGAAGGGAAAATTGTCACCGCGGGCGGAATCGATTCGCACATTCATTTTATTTGCCCGCAGCTCGTCTGGACGGCCCTGGCCGCGGGCGTAACGACGCTGCTCGGCGGCGGCACGGGCCCCGCGACCGGCACGAACGCGACGACGTGCACGCCCGGCCCTTGGAACATTCATCGCATGCTCGAATCCGCGGAAGGCTTTCCCATCAATTTGGGATTTCTCGGCAAGGGCAACGCGTCCATGCCGATGCCGCTACGCGAGCAGATTGCAGCGGGCGCGATTGGATTGAAACTGCATGAGGACTGGGGCACGACTCCTGCGGCAATCGATTGCGCGCTCTCCGTCGCGGAAGAGTTCGACGTGCAGGTGGCGATTCACACGGACACGCTGAACGAAGCGGGCTTCGTGCAGGAATCCATCCGCGCGTTCAAGGGACGCACGATCCACACGTATCACACGGAAGGCGCGGGCGGCGGGCATGCGCCGGACATCATCACCGTCTGCGGCGAAGCGAATTGCTTGCCGTCCTCGACGAATCCGACGATGCCGTTCACGGTGAACACGCTCGACGAGCATCTGGACATGCTGATGGTGTGCCACCACCTGAGCGCGAAAATTCCGGAGGATGTGGCTTTTGCGGAATCGCGCATTCGCGCGGAGACTATTGCGGCAGAAGACGTGCTGCACGATCTGGGCGCGATCAGCATGATGTCCTCGGATTCGCAGGCGATGGGCCGCATCGGCGAAGTCGTGATTCGCACCTGGCAAACCGCAGACAAAATGAAGCGCCAGCGCGGCGCGTTGCCGGGAGATAAAGCCGGCAGCGACAACGCGCGCGTCCGCCGTTACGTGGCGAAATACACGATCAATCCCGCGATCGCGCACGGGATCTCGCACGAGGTGGGTTCCGTCGAGACGGGAAAATTCGCGGACCTGGTCTTGTGGAAGCCGGCGATGTTCGGCGTGAAGCCGGAGATCGTGCTGAAAGGCGGCTTCATCGCCTGGGCCGCGATGGGAGACGCCAACGCTTCGATTCCCACGCCGCAGCCCGTGCTGTACCAGCCGATGTTCGGCAGCTTCGGCGCCGCGCTCCACTCGACTTCGCTCACTTTCATTTCGCGCGCCGCGCACGAAGCGGGCGTGCCGAAGCAACTTGGATTGAAGAAGCGCATCGCGCACGTGCTGCACTGCCGCGGCCTCACCAAGCGCGACATGATTCACAACGATTGCTTGCCGAAGATCGAAGTGGATCCGGAAACGTACGAAGTGCGCGCCGATGGAAAAATCCTGACCTGTGAGCCGTCGCAGGTGTTGCCGATGGCGCAGCGATATTTTCTTTTTTAGGGGCGGCGCTTGCTCATCGTCGAAAACCTCGCGGGCCACGTACACGCGCAAGACATCGCCGGGAAGGATGCGGACAGCCTCGTGCTGACCTCGGAACAGCGGCGCTGGGTGCGGGGGCAATTCACCACGTCGAAAGGGCGGCAGATCGCGCTGGCGCTGCCGACAGAAGGGAAGAACTTTGTGCGCACGATTTTGCGCCTTGCTGCGGAGCGAGTCTCTGCCCCGGCGTTCAGCGGAAGCGAGTTGACCGCCGCTGCTGACGTTGTCTCCCCCTGGCCCCATTCTCATGCCTGCCGCTCACTGCACAGGACTTTTTTGTCATTCCCTAGCCGATGATTCTCACTATGGCCGCCATGCAGTTGTGCATGGCAGCCCGCGCACAGCGTGATCAGATTAGATTATTCCTCATCCGAGCCCTGCTGGCTGCGCAGTTGCTGGTGGTGAACCTGCAGATTATTTCTTGAGCCGCAGACTTGGCATTTCCAGTTGTCTCGTGCCAAGACCTGGCGACAAAGCTCCTTGTAGGAGTGGGGATCTAACCGCAAGCGTGGGCGTTTCGGAAGAGTTCCGGTCACGAAGCTTTCTGCTCCAGGCCGGACAGGAATTGCTGCCGCTGCTCTTCGGGAAGGAACTTGAAGAACCTCGTCATCGAGAAAAGCAGCATCTCCGGATTGCTCCGTGATCCAGGTTCGCTCCCGCCAGAAAGTCCGCGCAGATCATTTCCAGACAGTAGCCGCGGGAGCGGTCGCTACCCAACATCAAACACGCAGTCTCGATAGCCCGCTCGATGACTGGCATCTGGCTCTGGTACAGTTTGAAGTAGATAATCTCCCACGGTTCAGTTTCCTTTCCCGTCAGTTCCCTCTCGACCTCCTGCCTGAACTCCTCTTTGGGCATCTCCCGAGCTTTGTGCAACCAGGTTGCACAATCGAAGTGCTCCCTGTCCCTCCTGGCCAACTTGGCTAACTCCAGTCCCTTTGACGTGCCCCCGTTCGCTGTACCAGCCGGAGTGAGAGTTTCCGATCAATCTTATACAATATCTCCCGCTGTCAATCTTGAGGGGGCAACAATGTCAAATCTAACCAACGCGCTTCAGCAGCTTCGAGAAGAGCGCAAGCAAGCGCAGTTGCAGATGGAGAAGTTGGATCAAGCAATTTCA
>CAWCYS010000040.1:0-30873 GCA_963799715.1 Terriglobia bacterium
CCACGCATCGCTCGGTGCTCGAGCTGTGCTCCGTAGCCCGTGATTTCTCGGGTGGCTGGTTCGACCCTTGGGCAATGCCTGGTGGCGTCGACCCGACCGGGCTCGTGAAGGGCTGGGCGGCCTGCAGGGCGCTCGCCGAGCTGCCGCGCCGCCGGCGTCAGCGCGGCGCTCGTGAGCGCCGGAGGCGACCTAGCCACGCTCGGTGGCCCCGAGCCGGGATCGGCGTGGAGAATCGGCGTGCACGACCCGTGGGCGGCCGACAAGGTTGCCTGCGTCCTCGAATCGCCGGGCGCCGTGGCCACCTCGGGCTGCTACGAACGCGGAAACCACGTCGTCGACCCGCACACCGGGCTGGCCGGGACGCGCTGCGTGTCGGCCACCGTCGCCGGCCCCGAGCTCTGGCTGGCGGACGCGCTCGCGACCGGGCTGCTCGTCTCAGGTGAGGCGGGCCTGGTTCACATCGAGGCCGCCGAGGGCTACGAGGGCTACGTCATCTCCCCGAGCGGCTGCGTCTCGATGACCGGTGCGTTCCCACTGGCGCGATGACGAAGAGCTCACAGCGACCCACGAGGCCGCGTCGGCCTACTTCAGGGCGACGATCGTGAAGCCGCCGGTCGCCTTGGCGGACGCCGTCAGCAGGCCGGTGAGCGACGTGTGCGCGGCGAACGCCTTCCACGCCGTGAGCCTTGCACCGGAGTAGGAGCTAACAGTCTCGGTGTACTTCTTGCCCGTCCCCGATATCTGACACGGCTCCGAAGAAGTATCGGCCCTGACCCCGGTCAAGACGCCCGAGCCGGACACGAACCCGGACGCGCTCACCGCGAGGGAGCTCGTCCTGGCGTTGAACCGTGCGGCGGACGCCTCCACCTGGGCCACGTCGTCGCGGGTGGCCCCCCTCGGCAGCTTCAGCTCCGTCTCCCGGCTCAAAGAGACCAGGCTGATTGGCTTCCCGGACTCGTAGGTCTCGACGCCTCCAGCCTCGACCGCTCCGGCGGGCGGGCTCCCTGAAGGCTCGCTCCAAACGGTCCCGGAACAGAGATCGCGGACGCACGTGCCGAGGCTCAAGGTGTTGGGTCCCGTCGCGAAGGACACCCTGTCCAAGAAAGACAGGTTCTTCGGCGTCGTCCCCGCGTGCAGGTCCACCGTTCCACTGAGTGCTCCGGTGTAAAGGGTCGCGCTGCCCCCTCCGGAGCAGCCGGTCTCGACCGTCTTCTTGGCCGGCACGAAGCTGACGTCGACGGCGGCCACCGGGTCCAGGCTCGTGCCCGAATTAAGCGTCGCGTAGCCGTTGGGCTTGACCGTCAGGCTGGACACGGGCGCGAAAAAGGACCACGAATGGGTCTCGTACCCGGGCCCCGCCACCGTCCGTTCGACGGCGACGTCGACGGCGAGATCGTTGCGCGGCAAGATCAGACCCTGACCCTGGAACACGTCGACCCATCCGATCGAAAGGTGCCAGGTGTAGCCGTCGCCTTTCACGTTTGCAAACCCGCTCGTGAGCTCGATCCCGCGGGAAATGCCGATATCAGGACCCGATGGCGTGACCGCGGACCTCGCCGGCGCCGAGGCGGACCTCGCCGGCCCCGTGGCGGAGCTCGCCGGCGCCGTGGCGAACACTGCGAGCGGCCCGGACAATAGTGCCGCAACAGCAAGGATCTTCAGGGCACGTCTGGCGGCAGCGGACGTGGCCCGGATCGGGGTTCTGACGCGCCTCATCGTCATATCCTTGTCCTCGAGCGGTACAGATCACCTTGCAAAGTACCGCGTCAACGCCAGGCCATCCGACGAGGGAGACGGAAGTGCCTCGAGCAAGCCGCGACCGCCGCGACCGCCGCGACCGCCGCGACCGCCGCGACTTATCGCGTGCGTCGAAGTTCTGGGCTTACACTCGTGACGTGCGCGTGATGGGCAGCCTGATCTTCATCCGGACCGGTTGGTACCTCACCTTCGGCGTGGTGTTCGGAGTGCTCTCGTTCGCCGCGCACCAATGCCTACAAGCAGCGCACCGGGAACAGCCCGTGGCACATCCATCCCGTCGTGTGGGGCGTTGCCAGCGTCTTCGTCGCCGTCTTCGGCACCTTGCTGTCGATCATCGCCTGTCATCCGTACCGAAGGCATGCTGACACGGGCGCCACGTACGCGCCAACAGCCGATTATTCAACGGCCCCCGGCTTCGGCGCCTTGGACCGCTCTGCGCCAGCACCACCGATGGTCCGGCTCGCCGCCTGGCTGCCCGACCCGACCGGCCGCAATGAGCTGCGCTACTTCGACGGGTCGGAGTGGACCGAGCACGTCTCGAGCGGCGGCGCCATCTCGGTCGACGGCCTCTAGGACAACCTGCCGACAGCCCCTACGACAAGGGGTCGGACCTGCTCGCGGCGGCATCGTTGCCCGCGCGTGCGCGGTGGTCCGCGGTCTCCTTGGCAAATATCAAGAGTGACTGGTCCAAGCCGCCCAGCACGGTATGAAGGCGGTAGCCGAGCAATTCGGGCTCGTTGAGCATGGCCTCGAGCCCTTGGGCTCCTGTCGCTCCGGCGTGCACCGACCCGGTGTGCCATTCCCTCACCCGGTACTCGATCTTCATCGGCTCTCGGGGGTCGTCTCGCCCAGCCCGTGACGGTGCCGAACGGCCTTGCGAAGCTGAAGGATGCGGACCGACCCCAGGCCGAACACGACGAGGGCGCCGAGCGCTGCGGCCACGAGGAGCGCCAGCGCGAGAGGGAACCGGCCCGACCACGCCAGGAAACTGACCTTCGCGTCCTGACGATTCTGAAACACGAACACCAGCATCACGGCAGCCGCGACGAGCGCAGGAACCACGCTCCACCAGGCTCGACCGGCACGACTCTGCAGAACGGGCACGCCCGGGGTGGCCTTGGCGCCCAGGGGGCCCTGGACGCCCGCGGCGTCCTGGGCGTGAACCGGTGGCGTCTCGCCTGGCGCCCCGTCCAACTGTGACGAGGAGGGTGCGCCTTCGTTGCCCGTTTCGGGTTCCAAGAGAAACCCCGATCTCACCCCGAGGGTCGGAGTGCTGCCTCATACGTGAACCACAGGGAGGATATACCCGACAACCCGTGACGTCGGTCTTCAGAACCTCCAGCGCGACCGGCGGCGCGGGCGCGCCGCTCGGGGCCCCGAGGGCTGGACTGCCTCCTTCGAGTTGCCGGACCATCCTGTCGACGTCGGTGAGGATGGCCCCTGACAGGACCCACGCGCCCGTCTCGTCGACTCGGCGAAGGCTCCGCAGTGATTGGAGTCGCGCCTGGCGAACTGCGTCGAGCGCGGCATCGACGTTCGGGGCATCCGACTCGAGGGCTTCGCCCCGGACGCGATAGGCCGCGGCTGTCCGGGAGAGCACCTCCGCGAGGCTGGCGGGAAGCCGGGGGGCCCCGTCGGCCCGGTGGTCGAACAGGGTGCGCGCGATCCCTCGCACCTGGGCGACCGAGTGCGAGAGGGTTGCAAGCTCCTTCGACAGGTCGGTCGAGCCGGACCTGCGACCGAAAGGGTCGACTCGGAGAAAGGCCGCCGCCTCGTCGACGAGTGGGCGCGCGCTATCGACTTCCTCGTCCAGCGCCCGCGAGCGGGCGAGCCACAGCTCTGTCTCGGTCGCCGTCGGGGATCTCTCGACGCCGGCGCTCATCTCCGAGAGCAATTCGGCGATCGACAGGGCGAGCTCCGCGAGCGTCGTCCGCGCCCGCGCGCGGGTCGCCCGGGTAGGCGACGTAGGAAGCCGCAGCACCGATGAACGTCGCCCAGACCCGGTCCAGCAACTGGTCAGTGGAGACCGAGGTCCCGAGGGCGAGGATGAAGATGGCCGTGCCCGGGATCTGGAGCGATCCGCTCACTCCGAGGCGCAGCAGCTGCCCGACGCCGAGCGACACGAAGACCAGGGCCATCACGGCGACGTCCGACAGCCCGACGGTCCTCAGGATCAGCACGGACAACAAGACGCTGATGCCCATGAGCGCCGTCCGTTTTGCTCCGTCGAGCACCGATGTTCGAACCGTCAACTGGACGGCGTAGACGGCGGACGCCGCGCCGAAGGCTGGTGCAAACCCGCCGAACGGGAGGCAGACGGCCCAGGTCGCCCCTGCCGCGGCTGCGGTTACCGACATGACTCGAAGCGTCCAGCGCGCCTGGTAGACGCGGATTGCAAGGGATTTGAGCCCGAACACCAGCGCTGCGGGTCTCCGGCGGGCGACGTACGTCTCGCTCCGACGCCTGGTTGCAGCGGGGCCGACCGGCGCGGGTCGATGGGAGCCCTCCACCTCGCGAGCTGCAGCAACGGTCGCGAGTCTGCCAGCCAGGTCCGCCGGCGCCGGCCGGCCGACTGGGCCATGGACTGGCCATGTGCTGTAACGATGGGTGACCGATCGGCGCTCACGACCGGACTGGTGGCCGAGTGGCGATCGGCCGGGAGTGGGCTAGCTTGAGCGGTGCAGGAAGGGGGACTCCTAGGCATGACAGCAGCAGGAGAACCGACCGAGTCCAAAACCTCCCCTCCTATAGGTGCATCGGCTTGGGAGGCGGATCTTTTCGCCCACCTTTCAAGCCACGCGGAGGCTGAACGGGGTCTTCTCGACGAGTACGCCGCGGCGGCGAAACAAACCGAGTCAAAGGCACTCGCCTATCTCGTTAACCTGCTGATCGAGGACGAGATTCGGCACCACAGAGTGTTCGAACAGCTGACCGAGTCGCTGACGACGCTGGCAGAGCTGAGTGGCGAAGACCCCGAAGTGCCGGAGATGGACTTTCAAAAAGCCAATCGAGCTCTGGTCCTCGACGTTACGCGGCGGCTGTTGACGCGTGAACGGGCAGATGAACACGAGCTCAAGCGATTGCAGCGCGAGTTGCGCGACGTCAGGAATACAACGCTTTGGAGCCTGCTCGTCGACACGATGCGCAGGGACACGGAAAAGCACATCGCAATCTTGAGGTTCGTGGATAGACACGCTCGATAGAGGGGTCCGCGAGGTGCCTCAAGGCCCCGCCCGCCGAGCCAGCGCGTGGGAAACTGTGTACAGTTTTCGGCGTTGAGTCCGTGAACGGAGGACCTCTGGATCGTCCGGATGCAATTACATGATCTCCGACGGTGACCGGCAATCAGCCGCCGCTGCGCTCGCGGCCGCGGAGCTCAACCGAGCCCCGATCGCCCCGCCTACCGAGCAGTGGCCGGGGCTGGACGCGTCCGACGCGTACGAGGTTCAGCTGATCAACACAAGAGATCGCCTGGCAAAAGGAGCCGTGCTCCGGGGCCACAAGGTAGGGCTCACGTCACGAGCCATGCAGCAGATGCTCGGAGTCGACGAGCCCGACTACGGCCATCTCCTTTCCGACATGTTCGTGCCGGAGGCAAGCGCGCTCACCACCGCGGAGTTCTGCAAGCCACGAGTCGAGGTCGAGGTTGCTTTCGTCCTCGGGGAAGCCTTGGAGGGTCCCGGGGTGACCGTGGCTGATGTGCTCAGGGCGACTGCGTTTGTGCTACCGGCCATCGAGATCATCGACAGCCGCGTACGCGACTGGAAGATCACTCTCCCAGACACGATCGCCGACAATGCGTCTTCCGCACGCGTCGTGCTCGGCGGAAACGCGATACGACCGGACGCGGTCGACTTGCGTTTGCTCGGCTGCGTCCTGCGCCGGAACGGCGAGATCGTCGAGACGGGCGCGTCGGGCGCGGTGCTCGGGAACCCGGCCACGGCGGTCGTGTGGCTCGCCAACAAGCTCGCCCAACTCGGTGCGCGGCTCGGGGCGGGTCACGTCATCATGCCCGGCGCATGCACCCGGGCCGTCGACGTGGTTGCCGGCCACAACATCCGTGGCGAGTTCGACGAGCTCGGGAGCGTCACGGTCAGGTTCGTGTAGGAGAGGCTTGTCCGATGACCGACCATGCGAAATGGGCAGATTACCTGCGTCTCGCCGAGGCGTCCGCCCAAGCAGTGGCGCCGATCACCGACACCGAGACGGCTCTTGATCTCGCCGACGCGTACCGTATCCAGGACGAGCTCCTCGGGGTGGAAGCTCGCCCACGGAGAGCGCCTCATAGGTGCGAAGATCGGACTGACGTCGTGTGCCAAACAGGAGTCGATGGGCGTCCACGAGCCCGTGTACGCCTGGCTGACCGACCGCATGTTGGTCCCTCTCGAGGCACCATTGTCCCTCGGGAATTTGATACACCCGCGGGCAGAGCCCGAGATCGTGTTCTGCTGCGACGCGATCTTCTGGGTCCGGGCGTGAGTGCCCAAACGGTTCTGGACGCGACCAGCGCCGTGTGCTGCGGCCTCGAGATCATCGACAGTCGATACATCGATTTCCGGTTCACTCTGCCCGATGTCGTCGCCGACAATGCCTCCGCGGCGCGCTTCGTCCTGGGCCCACGTCGGGTCCTCCCCGACTTCGACCTCGCGCTCGAGGGGTGCCTTCTCGAGGTCGACCAGGAGATCGTCGCCACCGCGGCCGGTGCGGCCGTCCTCGGACACCCCGCCGAAGCGGTCGCACATCTCGCGAACGCCCTGGGTGTGCGGGGCCGAAGGCTGGAGGCCGGCTGGGTGGTGCTCGCCGGCGGCCTCACCGACGCCCAGCCCCTGACTCCCGGCCGACAGGTCGACGCGACGTTCCGCCGGCTCGGCCGCGTCGGTGTGCACGCGACCGGGTGAGGAAACGATGCCCTGGGACAGCTCCGTCGACGTGCTCGTGATGGGCTCCGTGCTGCCGGCCACTGCGCTGCCCTTCGCGCTCACGATCTGGGCTTGGAAGTGCTCATGGTCGAGAAACAAGCCACGTGGGGCGGCAGCGCGGCGATGTCAGCTGGCGCGTTCTGGGTCCCGGCGAACAAGTGGATGCGCGCAGAAGGACTCGAGGATTCCGACGACGACGCGGTTCGCTATCTCTTGGCTGCCACTCATAACGAGGTCCCCCAAGGCCCGCCTCCGAGCGTTCGTGCGTGAGTCGAACCGGATGGTCGAGTACCTCGAGGCCAATTCACGAATGAGGCTGAGCTCGATGGTGCGCTATCCCGATTACCACGACAATCTCGACGGTGCGCCGCGCCGGAGGACGCGGGTTGGAACCCGACCCGGTGGATGGCGCCGCATCGGCGGAGGAATGGCCACCCTCGAGCCGGCCTACCCCGGGAGCTGATGCTCGGAAGGTTCATGATGTCGATACCCGAGGCGCGAAAACTGCTGGAGCCAGGGTTCGGCACCGCTGCGCGCCATGGCAAAGGTCTGCTCAAATACGGGATTCGCAGCCGCCGCCGGAGACAACTCGGCGGCGCGACCCGTATATGACGATGGGGCAGGCACTGATGGCCGGGCTCCGGCTGTCCCTCCGTGACCGTGACGTCCCCATGTGGCTGATGTCGCCGGTCACCGACCTTGTGACAGGCGGCAAACGCGTGACGGGCGTTACGCTGCTCCGCGACGGCCGCGAGGTTCAGATCGACGCCGCGCCGTGGCGTCCTGGTCGCTGCCGGGGGCTTCGAGCGCAACGACGAGATGCGCCACAGTACCAGCAGCAGCCGATCGAGTCGTCGTGGAGTGTCGGGTCGCTTGGTAACGCGGGCGACGGTATAAACCTGGGGGAAGGGGTCGGCGCCGCACTCGATAGCGCGCTCATGCGCGAGGCATGTTGGACGCCGCGGTGCAACCACCGGACTTGGCTACAGCCGTGTCCTGGTGATCGAGAAGAGCCTCCCGCACGATCTTCGTCGATCGCCTCGCCGAGCGATTCACCAACGAAGCCGCCAGCTATACCGCTGTCGTCCAGGCCATGTACGCCGACGACGCTGTCACCGGCTCAACCGTCCCGTGCTGGTGGGTGCTCGATGCGACCTACCGGAGAAGTTTTCCGATCGGACCCGTGGATCCCGGGGTTGTCATGAACGACAAGAAACTGGCAAAGCGCTTTCCGCTCTGGGCGGCCGGCGCCGGCTGGCTTCACAAGGCGAGCACGCTGGAGCTCTTGGCCGCCCAGATCCGACTCGACCCCGCCTGCGCCGCGAGTGCGTTGAGCGGTTCGACGCGAACGCGGCGAACGGGTGTGGATCTCGACTTCCATCGTCGGTGAGATTCGCACGACCGCTATTACTCGATTCTCGCCGCGAAACCGATCTTCGCTCGGACCCGTCGAGACGCCACCGTTCTACGCGGTGGAGGTGTACCGAGCGACCTTGGGACGAAGTGGACTGGTGACCGACGCCGGCGGTCGGTGCTGGACTCGCGACGGCCAGCCGATCCCGGTCTGTACGCTGCGGGCAATTCGGCCACGACAGCGATCGGACGCGGATACCCCGGCCCTGGGGGTCACGATCGCCGAAGGCGATGACATCGGCTTCCTGGCTGCCGGGTTCGATGCCGCCGACTGGCCGGACGCCAGGTCAAGCGACCGGAGAAGCTGAGTGTCCGCGGCACATCGGGCTCGAAGCTCGCGGCCTGACGGTCGGGTACAACGGGGTACCTGTCGTCCGCGACGTCGACTTGCGCGTCGATCGGGGCGAGGTGGTCGCCCTCCTCGGTCCGAACGGCGTAGGGAAGACGACTACCCTTCTGACGCTGAGCGGTGAGCTGCTCCGATCGCAGGGGAGATCGTCTGGCAAGGAGTCGCACGAAGGCTCCCCTGCACAAGCGGGCGCGGCAAGGATCTTGGCTTGGTCACGGAGGACCGGTCGGTGTTCATGGGGCTGTCGACGGCCGACAACCTGAGTCTCGGACGGATACAGCAGGGTCGAGCGCTCGCGGTGTTCCCCGAGCTCCGGGCTCTGATGCGGCGCCGCGCCGGGCTGCTGTCGGGTGGGGAGCAGCAGATGCTCGCCATCGCCCGGGCGCTGGCTCGAGATCCGAAGGTGCTCCTTATCGACGAGCTCTCGCTCGGGCTGGCGCCGGTGATCGTCGAGCGTCTTCTCCGCGTGCTGCGTGACGCGGCGAGCGACCGTCGCATCGGCGTGTTGCTCGTCGAGCAGCACGTTCCGAGGGCGCTCTCGATAGCGGACCGTGTCTACGTCATGCAGCGCGGGAAGATCGCCCTCGAGGGAACCGCCGAGGACCTGAGGAGAGATCTGGGTCAGCTGAAGGACATCTACTCGCGGACCATAAGACGGGCCGGGGCAGCATCGCGGCGGAATGAGCCGAAGGTCCGGCGGCTCCGAGCGCCGTCTCGCTGCCGCGGCAATCGCTCGATCGAGCGCAAATCCGCCACCAGCGCCTTGCCTTCCGGATCGTTCGGATCCGGATAAGGATTGCGCGTCACTTCGGCGAGGGCGTAGAGAGAGCGCTCCGGCGCGAAGTGGTAGCATAGAACGCGATCGCCTTGCCGCACCTGCTTCAACTGGCGAACGATGTCCGGTCGCGACCCCGCCCCACGCCACATCTCCTTGCCCTTCACGAACAAGGTGTCCCAGTGGTAGTAGTGCGGGTCAACCGAGAACAGCCAATACTGCCGCTTCGCAGGCGGGCGAATGACGCTCAAGCCGTGCTTACCCCCCGGTTCGGGACGCCCCGTTTCTTCCTCGGGCGCCAACTTTGGGCGGACACTATACATGGGTCTCATATAAAAATCTAAATAATTAGACGCACTGGGCAGGTCGTAAGTTGCAGAAGAACAACAATCTAAGGGAAACTTGTGGGTACTAGTACCTAACTAAGCGTCCACCCAGATGTCTTCTCCGCGGATTTGGAGGGGGTAACACTCGACTCCGACAGAGGGATTCGCGGCCAGTTTACCCGTGGTGACGTCATACTCCCAGCCATGCCAGGGGCATGTAACGATTTTACCCGAAAGCACGCCCTGGCCGAGCGGACCGCCGCGGTGCAGGCAGGTATTGTTGATGGCGTAGAACTTGCCGTCCACATTGGCGATGGCGAGCGTCTTGCCGTCCACCTGGAACTCGCGGACGGCTCCCACGGGGATCTCGTCCGTCTTTGCGGCGCGCATCAAGGACATTTTGCTTCGCTCCCATTAGGACAGGCACTCCTGCCTGTCCTCTTTCTTCCTGCGAAAAGACCTGGACAGGCAAGAGTGCCTGTCCTACCAAGAGGCTTCACCGTGGCGAAGGCGTCTGCGCGACCATCACGCCACGCTTGAAATGGTCCACCATCTCGGGGCGCAACCGGACTTCGGTCGGGCGCTTCCCGAGCGACATCTGGTCGATCTTGTCCTGCAGCTTCAGCAGCGCGTAAAAGAGCGCCTCGGGACGCGGCGGACAGCCGATGACGTAAACGTCCACCGGCACAATCTTGTCCACGCCCTGTAGCACCGGATAGGCGTTGAACGGGCCGCCGACGCTGGAGCAGGCACCCATCGAAATGCACCACTTCGGGTCCGGCATCTGGTCCCACACGCGCTTCAGCACCGGCGCCATTTTCAGCGTTACGGTGCCGGCGACAATCATCAAGTCCGCCTGGCGCGGCGAGGGACGAAAGACTTCCGCGCCGAAACGCGCAATATCAAAGCGCGAAGTCGTCGAAGCGATCATCTCGATGGCGCAGCAGGCGAGGCCAAACGTAAGCGGCCAAATGGCGGACTTGCGCGCCCAGTTGAAGACGTAGTCCACCGAGCTGATCAGGAAATTCTTCTCAAAGCGCTGGTCCAGTACGCCCATCAAGCCTCCAAATGCCCGGCGAATGCGCGAGTATAACTGCGGTGCACAAATGCGTCAAACGAGGTAATCCAGCTCGTGTTGAGCTGGCGTGTAGAGGCCGGGCTTCAGCCCAGCTCTGCGAATTCACATCCGAGGCGTGCCACGGAATCGATTGTGGATGTATAGTGCTCGGCCGGGAGAAACTGCCGATGATGCGATTTGACAGAACTGCGAGACTTTTGTGCGTGGTGGCGGCGGGTTTGGCGTTGGCGCTGGCGGGACGGGCGCAGTCGGCGGATTCGCAGCCGGCGGCGCCGGCGGCGGCGGCTACGTTAACCATTGATGCTAGCAAGGCGGTGGCGAAGGTTAGCCCTACGCTCTATGGCTTGATGACGGAGGAGATCAACTACTCCTACGAGGGCGGGCTTTACGGGGAGCTTCTAGAGAACGGGACTTTCCAGCGCGCATGGGACGACGCGACCTGGATCGTGACCCCGCGAGGCACGGCGCGCGGTTCGATCACGGTCGACAAGACGACCGGGCCGAGCGCGGCGCTGCCGACGAGTTTGCAAGTGACGGTGACGCAGGCGGACGCGGCAAATCCTCTGGGGCTGCGCAATGAGGGCTGGTGGGGAATCCCGGTGCGTCCGAACGAAACGTTTCACGGGTCGTTTTACGCGAAGGCGGACACGGCCGGAACCGAAATAAAAGTGAGCCTCATCGCGAACGACACGGGCAAGGTGATCGCGACGGCCACGCTGCCGCCAGTGGGGACGGACTGGAAGCAGTACACATTCACGCTGCATGCGGGGGAAGTGGCGGCGTCCTCGCGAAATCAACTGATGGTGGAGTTCAATCGTCCCGGCACGGTGTGGCTGCAACTGGCCTCGCTCTTTGGGCCGACGTATCACGATCGCGTGAACGGCAACCGCAGCGACATCATGGAGCTGCTCGCGGCGATGCATCCGGCGTTCTTGCGAATGCCGGGCGGAAATTATCTGGAGGGCGACCACATCAACGAGCGCTTTGATTGGAAGAAAACGATCGGGCCGCTGGTCGATAGGCCCGGCCACCGCAGTCCGTGGAATTACTGGTCGACCGACGGATTCGGCCTGCTGGAATATCTGGAATGGTGCGAGGACCTGCACATGCAGCCGGTGCTGGCGGTGTATGCGGGCTATTCGTTACGGCAGGAGTTTGTGGCGCCGGGGCCGGCGCTCGAACCCTACGTGCAGGACGCGGTGGACGAGATCGAATATGTGACCGGGGACGTTACGACACAATGGGGAGCGGAGCGCGCGAAGGACGGCCACCCCGCGCCGTTTCCATTGACGTACGTGGAGATCGGCAACGAGGATTATTTCGACAAGTCGAACAGTTACGAGGGGCGCTTCGCGCAGTTCTACGACGCGATCAAGAAGGCGTATCCCGCGCTGCAAGTGATCGCCACGGCGCCGGTGAAGAGCCGCACGCCGGACGTGCTCGATCAACACTACTACCGGCGCGCGGATGAATTCTTCGCGGACGTGCATCACTACGACACGACCGACCGCAATGGGCCGAAGATTTTCGTGGGCGAGTGGGCGACTCGCGAAGGCACGCCGGCGACGAATTTCGGCGCGGCGTTGGGCGACGCGGCGTGGATGACCGGGATGGAGCGCAACAGCGACATCATCGTGATGTCGAGCTACGCTCCGCTGTTTGTGAATGTGAATCCGGGCGGGATGCAGTGGCGTTCGGATTTAATCGGATACGACGCGTTCAGCAGCTATGGCTCGCCGAGCTACTACGCTCAGGCGATGTTCGCGAACCACATCGGAACGGAAATTGTGGCGTCAGAGCTGAAGGGCGCGGGCGACCGATTCTTCTATTCGGTGACGCGCGACGCGGCGAAGGGCGTGGTGTATTTGAAACTGGTGAACGCGTCGTCGTCCGCGCAACAATTGAAGATATCGCTCGACGGCGTCAAAGGCGTGAAGCCCGACGCGAAGCTCATCACTTTGAGCGCGGCGACTACCGCCGAGACGAATTCGATTACCGACCCGCGGCGCGTGGTGCCGGTGGAGAGCATCGTCAAGGGCGTGGGGAAAGAGTTCACGCGCACGGTGCCGGGGTACTCGATCGAGGTGCTGGAGATTTCGGCGCGGTAGCGCGCGGCGGAGAATGGAGCCCTTCGGCTCAGTACAAGCCGCTCCTGCAGCGGAAAAGACAAAGCGGCGTCGAGCCGCCGCACTCCAAAGGGGGAAGGCGGGTTACGCGGTGGATTTTGTGCCGTGGACGAGGAGCGCGCCGAATTGACGGAAGGCGCGGAGTTGGGCGACGTCACGGAACCAGCGGCCGGAGTAGGATTCGGCGGGCGTGGGATCGGGGATGAATTCGTGGGCGACGTTGATGAAGCCGGCGCCTTGCAGCATGGCCTTCCACTCTGCGGCGGAATGTAGATGCGCGGGCGTCTTGAAATGCGGAGCCCACTGGTGGCAGTGGGGATTGTCGCGAAAGTAGTTGATGAGGATCCAGACGGAGCCGGCTTCGCGAAGTACGCGCGCGATTTCTTGCAGGCCGCGCGGCGGGTCGGGCCAGTAGTAGGCGGATTCGATCGAAATCGCGTGCGTGAAAAAATTCGCCTCCCAGGGAATTTCGTCGGCAGCACCCAAAACAAACATTACATTTTCAACGTCCACCAAACGGCGGCGGGCGCGGCGGATCATTTCGTCGGAGAGATCCACGCCGACGACGCGGCCGTCGGGTACGCGCTCCGCTAGTAAGCGTGCGAGCCATCCGGCGCCGCAGCCGACGTCGAGGACGTTGTCATCGGGCGCGAGCGCCATGCGATCGAGGACCGGCAACGTGATGGGGAGATGGTCTTCCTCCATGCCTTCGCCGCGGCCTTCGTCGGCCCAGCGATTGAATTCATCGCGGAGGCGGTCGTTGGCGGAGGGGTCGGGATGGGTGGTCATGAATCCATGGCGCGGCGAAATTCCGAAGAACGGAGAGATTCCTCGTCGCTCCGCTCCTCGGAATGACTCCACACAGAAAGTTGCCGGCAATCTTACGCGTTGGCCGCGACGGTTCCGGCGGCTTCGTCCGCGGAGGGGCCGTAGAGGCCGGGAACCGCGATGTCGTTGAGCCGGAAATAGACGCACAACTGCGCGCGATGATGAATGATGTGGTTGAACATCGGGCCGCGAAGAACGGCGATCCGGGGCAGCGTGAAGATCGGCTGGCCGTTCTGGAGCAGCGACCAAGGTTGCATCAATTGCGCGTCCGTGGCGGCGGCAAGCTCCTTGCGCGCGGCGGCAACGCCCTTATCGAACATCGCCAAGGCTTCGGCGCGACTTCTTGAGCTCGGCATCTCGACCTGCTTGCCACCGGGCGCGAAATCGAAGGAATCGGTCGTGAGAGTGCTCGCGGCCCAACTGGGCATAAAGGCGATGTGGTTGGCGAGCCAGCCCATCGAGCCGGACTTCGGATGCGGTTTCCAATCCCACTTGTTGTCGGGAACGCGTTCGAGGGTTTTGCGGGTGTTGGCCATTTCGTGATCGAATTCGGGAAGCATGGATTGCGCGATGCTCATGGTGTCTCCTGACTGAGAAAGATTCAGAGGGCCGTGGCCCCTACCGCCGGGATAAGATGCGTGGGCGCGGCGGGTGGTCATATTCGCTTTTTGTTCGCTATATGTCAAGCATAATTTGGCGGGGGTCGCGCCGAGCGTCCAGAGATTGTGTCGCCCCTCCGGGGCTCGCCCGAATATGTCTTGCACACCCAGGGTTTCCACCCTGGGCTAGATTGTGCCGCCCCTCCGGGGCTTCAGGCAACAAATGACGTCATACGGAGAAGCGATGCAAGCCCCGGGCTACTTCTCCACCTTTGCCAGCAGCTCGACGAATTTTTGCTGGCGCTCGGACTGGTCCTGGCCGCCGTAGGCTTCGGCTAGCTGCGTGACGTTCATGGAGCAGAATTTCGGTCCGCACATGGAGCAGAATTTCGCTTCCTTGTAGAAATCGTCGGGCAGCGTTTCGTCGTGCATGGCGCGCGCGGTTTGCGGATCGAGCGAAAGCTCGAACTGCTTGTTCCAATCGAAGAGGAAACGCGCGTAGGAGAGCGCGTCGTCGCGATCGCGCGCGCCGGGGCGATGACGGGCGACGTCGGCGGCGTGCGCGGCGATCTTGTAGGCGATGACGCCCTGCTTCACGTCTTCGGCGTTGGGCAGGCCGAGGTGCTCTTTCGGCGTGACGTAGCACAGCATTGAAGCGCCGTGCCAGCCGATCATCGCGGCGCCGATGGCGCTGGTGATGTGGTCGTAGCCGGGAGCGATGTCAATGACGAGCGGGCCGAGCGTATAGAACGGCGCTTCGTGGCACAGCTCCATTTCTTTTTTCACTTGCAGTTCGATCTGATCCATCGGGACGTGGCCCGGGCCTTCGATCATCACTTGCACGTCGTACTCCCAGGCTTTTTTGGTGAGTTCGCCTAGGACTTTCAACTCGGCGAACTGCGCGGCGTCACTGGCGTCGGCGAGAGAACCCGGGCGGAGGCCGTCGCCAAGAGAAAAGCTGACGTCGTGCTTCTTGAAAATCTTGCAGATATCGGTGAAGCGCTCGTAGAGGAAATTTTCTTTCTTGTGCGCGCCCATCCATTGCGCCATCAGCGCGCCGCCGCGGCTGACGATGCCGGTGATGCGGTTGCGCACGAGCGGCACGAATTCGCGCAGCACGCCGGCGTGAATCGTCATGTAGTCCACGCCCTGCTCGGCTTGCTCCTCGATCACTTCGAGCATGATTTCGGCGGAGAGGTCTTCGGTCCGCTTGATGCGCGAGATGGCTTCGTAAATCGGCACTGTGCCGATGGGGACGGGCGAAGCGTCGATGATGGCTTTGCGGATCGTGGGGATGTCGCCGCCGGTGGAAAGATCCATCGCGGTGTCCGCGCCATAGTGGACGGCGTGGTGCAGCTTCTGAAGTTCCTGTTCGACCTCGGAGGTGACGGCGGAATTGCCGATATTGGCGTTGATTTTGCATTTGAACGCGATGCCGATGCCCATGGGCTCGAGCGATTTGTGATGGATGTTGGCGGGAATGATGGCGCGGCCGCGCGCGACTTCGCTGCGGACAAGTTCCGGCTCGATTTTTTCACGCTGCGCGACGTAGGCCATCTCTTCGGTGACCACATTCTGGCGCGCGATAGTGCATTTGCGAAACGTTGCGTTCGCCGTTCGCGCTAGCCACCGCGGCAAGTCTCTTGTCAATCCACGCGTCTCGGATTCCCATCGTCTCCCCCCGACGGCACACTCCGCGAGCGGAGTGAATGCGTCGTGCATCGAGAGTACCACAGCGAGGCGGGACATTCGCAACCCGCGCGCGAAGTGGCGGGTCAAGAGCAGCGGGCCACTTTTCATTCACGGATGGCTTGACGCCTGGGAAAAGTTCCGCTAGCTTTGGCGCAATTCTTTTTGCTCTTATCTCAAGGCCTTCGGGACCGTCTTCGGCAATGGAGGTCTGTATGTCGCGCCCATCCCCCTCGGGAATCGTGTATCCGAATCGCATTCCTCCCGGCAGAAATTCCTCGCAATCGTAATTGGCTGTGCTGGCGCTCTTTCTGTCGCCGGTCGCTCACGCCGCGCCGCGCCCGCAGACGGAGACCACGGAGCAACCGCAAACCCAGCCGTGGAATGCGGGAAATCAGCCTGCCGACAAGAAGCTCACCAGCAACCTTACGCTTACGAATGATTGCAAGAAAACGCACACTTTTTCCATAACCGTGGACGCGCCATTTCTCAGTCTGAATGGAGTGACGCGCGTAACAGTTCCCGGGAAGAAGTCGGTCAGTTTGCCCGCGGTGTTTGACACGACCGGGCTGGACTTGGGCTATCACACGGGCCTGGTGACGATTCTTTGCGTCGATTGCGCGGAGATTCCTCCTTGCGTGCAGGATAAGAAGACTCTGGCGCCGGAGGTCACAATCATCGCGGCTCCTTCGGAGACCACGCCCACTGGAGTCGAAGCAACTCCGAGCAACGGTACGACTCCGACGAGCGGCGGCACAACGACCGCGGCTCCTACTAGCACGACGAACCCAACCAACACCACGACCCCAAGCAGCACGATGAATCCAACCAGCACCACGAATCCAACCAGCGCGACGAATCCGACCAGCGGTGGCACGACGCCGACCGGTGGAACCACACCCACAGGCGGCACAACTCCGAGCGGCGGGACGACACCGACGAGCGGCGGCACGACTCCCACTAGCGGCGGTACCACACCAACGAGTGGCGGCTCGCCCCCAACAAGTGGTGGAACTACGCCGACCAGCGGTGGCACGACTCCTACCAGCGGGGGCACGACACCGACCAGTGGCTCCAACCCCACCAACCCAACGGGCGGGGCGATCACAATAGGCGGGACGATCACGGAAGGTGGGATGACTACGGTAGGAGAGCCAACCCCTCCGATCCCGGTCGCCCCGAATTGCAATACTTCCATGACGGACTGCGATGAGCTTCGCAAGGAGATGCTCGCGGCACAAGCAACGTTCAACCAGGATTGGGAGAATTATTGGAGTGCGATTGGGAGTGCGGCAGTGGCTCAATATTGGGCGGATTACTACTGCGAGGACGCTCAAGAGGGATCTGATTATCTCGACACCCTGAAGGCTTACGACGCTAGTGGCCAGGCGTATGTGCTTAGCGTGGTACTGGCTGTGCAGCGTGCCTGGGATAAGTGCGTTGAAGCCGATGCCGATGAGGCCCGCGCGGAGGATGCAGCACTGGGCGCGGCTGTCTTACTTGATGCATCGTGGGAGGATTATGACGAAGCGGCTGCGGCATACCAGGAGTGCGTTAAGAATCTCGTCAAATCCTGCCCGCTATCTTCACATGAGGGTTTGTCACTGGGAAACCCATTTAACGGCTCCGACCTCTATTTACCCTGGCCGATTATTCCAACTTTGCCCACTGGCAACCCCCCACATGGGCAAAAGCCTGAAATCCCGAAGACCGAAGGCGTGCCACCCCCTGCGGTCGCGCCCCAACCTGTAGTCGTGCCGGTTCCTGAGGCGGTCCCAGTTCCGCAAACGCAATCAAGTCCGTGCCCTCCTTTTCCGGAGAACTGCGACCTGCTGAAAGCTAAGTGGCAAGGACTGAAAAACCTGGCCGACGTAGCCCAGGCGTTGGCGGACCAAGCAAAGGAGGAGCAGGACTTCAACAATCAGATCGCGGCTGGTCTGGAAACGCAAGCCGACAGTGCTCAGGCGGGTGGAGACGCAGACACCGCCCACGCCAAAGAATGGCAAAAGATGGCGGGGAACATGGACGCCCTAGCGCAGACCGCGCTACAGCGGCGCAACGCGTTTCCTCCAGGGAGCGCTGATTGGAACTCGTGGAACGATATGTACGAAGACGACTTGAAAGAGGAGGCCCAACGAAACCAATGGGCGAATGAGTTGGAGGAATCGGAAAGCAAGAACGACGCGTTGGCGGCAAAGCTAAGGGCCGAGGCGGCGCAATTGCGCAATGGCTCGAGTGACGCTCAAGCGAAGGCGGATCAGGCGAAGGCGGAGGCGGATGCGGCGTATAAGGCCTGGCAGGATTGTCTCGCGCGAAAGAAAGCGTACGACGACAATTGCCAGTTATGGGCGGCGCAGCTGGCTTCTCAGTCGAGGTTGAACCCTCCAAAGCCTGCGCCGGCACCACCGAAGCCTCAAGAAACCCCGGCGACAAAGCCTCCGGCTCCGGACGCCACAGGCCAGCTCGGCGTGGAGCAGAATTTCGTTCTGAGTGAGCATGGAATCGGAGTAGGGAGTTCGACGTCCGTTATCGTCAATCCGGTGGATATCCACGTCGATCACCCGGGGTTAGCGATTACCAGCCGCAGACCAGGCGGATCGTTTACCTTTGTGTGCCGGAAACCCGGGACATACACGGTGACCCTCGAAACCGACGAACCAAGAAAATACAAGGTCACGATCGTTTGCCCGGAACCGGAGCCGCAATAGAGAGATATGCGCCGCTCAGCCGAGGCGCGGCAGAGTTGGACGTGCATTTTCAGGGCTGCGCTTGACGGAAGAAAATAGTTCCGCTAGCTTAGCGCGAATATTCTTGGCCTTTATCTGAGATCCCGGACTGTTCGCTGAATTTGAAGGGTGTATGCCGCACACTGCGCCCACTGGCGCGCGTCTATACGCGATCAACAGACGAGAGCGAAAGTTTCTCGGCTGCCACCGTGCGGTTCGGAAGATTCACTCTGCGCTGAACAAACTTCAACAGACGGCTCATCCGTGAAAAATTCAAACGCTCTCCGGAAGCGAGGCAGGGGCCTCGCGCGATTAAGGAGGAGACCATGCAGCAACGACATATCTCCGTAGGAAATTCGCGATGGCCGATCGTTATCATCGCGGCGCTGAGCTTTTGCGCCGCCTGGGTTCAAGGAGCTGGCGGCCAACCACAAGCAAGCGCGCTCGACGCCACAGCAAAGGCCGACGGGCTCCCCAGTCCGGCGGGCACGATGACGGAAGACGGGGACGAGATGGCGAGCGTGAGCAAAGCGTTCGATTTTCCCGTGCCGGTCACGGTTGGAACGACTTGGCAGGTGAACGGTGACGGGACGGTGACTTTCACAACTCCGCCGGATGCCAACGGAGTGACGGCGACGATCACGGCGCAAAAAAATGCGGACGGCAGCTCCACGGAGAAAATAAATTACAGCAATGGCCGCACCATTGACAGAAAACTGGACGCGAACGGCACTACCCACGAGCAAGATAATGATCCCAATGCCGGGACCACGTCGAGTTACACGGCGACGCCCACGCAGATGGCAAGCGGTGAAACCATCTACGACTCGGAAGAAAACACGTTCAACGCGAAAACGCAGACAATGACAAAAGTTGTGAGGCATGGCCTGGGCGAGGGAAAGACCAGCGGAGAGGTCAACATCACGTTTGCGAATCCCACGGGCCCGAACGATCCCGTCAGCGTTCATATCGCGTGGAATGACGAAACCAACACGGCCGAAGTTGATACGAGGTATTCGAACGGCACGACAGAAAAATCCACTTATAAGGGTACGGCGTTCATCCCGGAGCCAGGAGAGGGAGGCCCGGGCGCGGGGCAAGGACAAGGGCAGGGACAAGGCCAAGGACAAGGTCAAGGGCAGGGACAGGGACAAGGTCAAGGGCAGGGACAGGGACAAGGTCAGGGAAATGCGCCAGGGCAGGCGCCCCAGAACGCGGAAGGCACGTGGATCCAGGTCTGGCACCACGAGTTGGAGATGCCGGACGGAAGCAAGAAATCGTTCGACGCTGATCAGGGCGGCAACGTCCTGCCGGGCACAACGCAGACCCAGGCCGCGCCGCCAAGCATCGAAAATGGGGGCGTTGACAAGTTGCTGGAAGATCTGGAGAAGAATGGACTCCCAGATATGGGTCCGCAGCAAGAAGGACCTTTGGAACCGTCGGAACCGGAAGGGCCAGACTGGCATAGTGGTATGTGGATGCCGCCCAGCCAAGGTAACGTTGGCAACACGACGCCAGGTGCGACGGCCAACGTCTCGCAAGAAATCCAGACCCAGCAGTCGTCGAATGCGCAAACGGTTCCCGAGGCGCAGGTTAGCATCGCGACGCAGGATACGAACGACTTCGGCGCGGGCTCGCATCACGAGCTCGACACAGACCCAACTGGGAAAGTCCTTGAGTGGAAAGATATAGACCCTAAGGGAGACGTCCGCGAGGAGGGGATCGAGAAGTACGCCACGACGCCGACCGGCACGACTGTGAAAACCGAAGAAACGCGGGATTACTTCAGCGACCGTGGGACGCTTCAGGAGAGAACGATTTCCGATTGGGATTTTACGGGCAAGCAGATTTCTTTCCGGCTCACGGACTACAGCCTTCGCGGCTACCGGATTTGCGACCACATCACGAAGTACGAGACGGAAGGGCATATCGAGAGCACTTGGAATCCGCGGACGTACGACTGGAGTTCGACCACCGTTCCGTACACGCCCGCGACGACTCCGGCCACGACACCGACTCAAACGGGAAGCGGTGTGGGAACACAAATAAACTGGAATCTGCGAGTGGACTACAAGGTCGGCTGCTTGTTTGCGCTCGACTATCACCCGGGAGATAGTTACGCTGGCTCTTGCTGGCAAGGGCCCTACGCGGAAGCGTTCAAGATCGTTCCGATATTGAACGAATACAGCTTCCATCTAAACACTTATCCGCTGCCGGACATGACGCCCAATTGGAGTGGCACGGAAATTGGATTCAAGGGGCTCGGTTTCGCCCCGATGAGCTCGGACGGGCGGTTCTGTTTGCACATTCCGAAGAACTGGACGGGACCGCTCCAGTTTCAAATACGGCAACCGGACTATCTGACCGGCACGACACCGTTCACGACAAATTTCCAGATTGGCGACCCGGTGGCGTCGCCAACGTTGCCATCGAATCTTCTTCCGACTCAATCAACGTCCAACATCGACTACGAGGCTGCGGATCACCTGGTGGACTTGTGGAACGAGGCGTTCGATCTGGAGGAAGAGCACGACAACATTATGGCAAATGGTGAACTTTACCCCGGCGAATTCGAGGACACAGAAAACGATCTCGACGATGTGTACGATGAGATTGACTACGCCCCGGATTATTTGTCCACCAGTGTGATTGTTTCGATGGCGAAGCGGATGGCGAAACGGAATCGCGATGAAAATGAGGAGTTGCGCACGCAGAGCCTCACGCCGGATCAGGAGAAGAAACTTCAGGAGTACGATCGCTGGGCCAAATTCCTGGAGGGGGAGGCCGACTACTTTACGGAGGAGGCCACACACAATTCCTATTACCCGATAACCCCCTTCTGGACCTCGCCCATGCAGTTCCAAGACAAACTGGTGGCCTTACGCGGGTCGTATTTCGGCGATCCCTACAACACCAGAATCTCCATTGATGGAACGCCCGTTGATTGGTATGCGAGAACGTCTCATGTCTGTTATTTGATGCCGACGCCGGGTCTCCCAGCCGGGATGCACACATACACGATTGACACTCCCGGGATGCCAGTGACCACGCTGCCGTCTTGGAACCTGACGCTTACGATGGTGCTCGCGGATGCACACCTGCACAAAGGACAGAAGACGACATATGAGGCGGAGCTTAAGGGTTTCTTGGGCGCGCCGAGCAGCATCTGGGGCCCATCACCCTTCGTGCCATACGACCTTGTAAGCCCGTCCAATTTGCCGAACCCGCTTCCGAAGTTCGGCTCCATCTGGTTCACGCTCACGAACGAATCGGAGGACGTGATCAAATCGAAGAACCTGTCATTTCTACTGGACGCGAAGTCCATTACACTCGACGGCTCATTCAAGACTCACAACGAAATCTTCGCCAGAGAAGATGGCGATTTCACGGTCCTGGGGGTCGCGACATCGATCACGCCCCCGGAATTGGGATTGGGCACGACGCCGGCCAGCACCACCCCGACCGCAACGACGCCAACGTCGGGCAACCAGTTCGACAATTATGCTTGGAATCTCAGACCAACCTCTTCCAGCACGCCCACCAGCCTGAATTGCCCAGGCGAAGGCGCGGGGGCCACCACGCCGGGAACGACGGGAACTTCAGCGGCGACCACGCCCTACACTTTCGATTTGCCGATCAGCCATTGCATGGGCAGCGCCACGTTCGATGACTACACGCAGGCCACGGGCGGCTCGTCTACCGTGGAGGTTGGAAATCCTCCGACGCAGGACGAGGTGGACGCAGCGCGAAAGCGCTTGGAGGACGCGCAGCAACGCGCCAAGAAAGCTGATGAAGACTACAACTCTAAGAGCTACGGTGAATACAAGGTTTGGCTAGAAGTAGATAAGACCGTCCCGATTGATATCAACAAGGCTTATTACGCGGCCCTGGAGCGAGAGAGAAAGGCCGATATCGCGTGGGACAAGGCGAGCGACGACCTGGTTAAGAGTCCCACGACCGAGAACAACTCCAAGCTCGAGGCTGCGTCCATCGAGCGGGCAAACGCGGCCGACGCGTATGCAAAGGCCAAGCAAAACCTGATTGATCACCTGACGCCGGAAATTCGGAAGACTTACTTGGATGCCAAGGCCGCCCTCGATGCGGCAGCTATTGAGAAGATTCTGGCGGATGAGGAAGTGCGCGACGCGCGCGAGGCCTTTGAGAAGCTTCACCCTCCGATACGGATTCTTCTCAAGTATGCGTTCTGAGGGGCGACGTGACGGGGTCAGTTTGCGCGGCGGAGGGTGTGCAGCGTGATTTCGGGGGGAACGCCGAGACGGACGGGGGTGCCGATGGTGCCGAGGCCGCGATTGACGTAGATCAATGCGTTGGGCGACGTTGCGCGGCCTGCGGAGGATTCGCGCAGTTCAGCGTCGGAGGCGGCGGACGGCGCGCCGAGCGGGCGGGAGTAAAGCCCGGCGATGTATGGCGTAATGAATGTGGCGGGGCTGAAACTGTGATCGAGGATTTCCACTCGCACTTGCCCGCCATGCGTGTGGCCTGCCAGCGAGACTTCGATTCCCAATTCCGCAGCGCGCGGAAATGAATTCGGATTGTGCGATAGGAGAATGTTCGGCATTCCGGGCCGAACGAGCCGCTCAACACCCTCCAGCATGATTAACTTCTCTCCGCTGGCTGCGCGCTGGCGCTGGTAATCCACGCCGATGAGATTTAACGGCTGGCCATTCCAGCGCACCACGGACTGCTCTTGCCGAAGCAGCGTCATGCCGTTCTTGCGGAAGAGTTCGGCGGCCAGGGCCTCGGCGCCGGCGTAAATTTCGTGATTGCCGTTGCAGGCCCAAACGCCGAGCGGCGCGCGGAGATGAGACAGCTCCGCGATGCAATCTTCGATGGGATCGCCTGAGCCGGTGATGAAATCGCCGGTGACGACGGCCAGATCGGCGTTGAGTTCGTTGGCCATGGCGACGGCGCGGCGGACCTGCGAAATCGGCATGAAGCTGCTGGCGTGAATGTCGCTGAGCTGCACGATGCGCATGCCGTCGAGCGCGCCCGAAAGATTGAAAATGGGCAGAATGGACTTGCGCACCTGGAATTGCCAGCGCTCGTCCGCGAAGCCGTAACCGAACGCGACGAACGGGGCCGCGCCCGCGGCGAAGCTCAATGTCTGGAGGAGATAGCGGCGCGACGGATTCGCCGGGTCGCCCGCCGCGGCGGGCAAGCCCGCGGCGGCAGAATCACGAGGCTGAGATTTTTCTCCGAGTGCGAAGACGGATCTTGCGCGGCGCCACAGCCAGTCGCAGGCGTGCACGGCGCGAATGCCGAGGTACGCCGCTAAAGAGCTCGCCATCCACAGACCCACGAGCTCGGCCAGGATGGAGCTTTGGCGCAGCGGCCGGTGGCGTCCGAGCAAGCCATTCGCGACGGCGAAAATAATCAGGACCAGAGATGCGATAAGCGCGCCATGAATCAAGCGGCGCAGGACGGGCGGGCGGCGATTCGCGAATTTTTCGCCGCGGCGATACCAATAACGCTGGGAGAAATAGAGCAGCGTGAGGACGACGGCGACGACCCACGTCTGAACGACGATGTACCAGAGACGGAGAAACACTCGCTACGCTCCTGAGGCAAGCGCTGATGCAAGGAGGACGCCTGTCACCTTGACGGTCGAGGAGAGCGGAGAGATTCCTCGTCGCCCCGGCCAGACCGGGACTCCTCGGAATGACTCATTTTGGAAGCTAAGCCTCACGCTTGGAGTCTCCTCCTATTTTGATTCAGCAAACTGGCTTCGGTCACAGCCAAACAGAGACAGATTGCTCGAAGATTCAAGCCGGGTCCAGCGTGACCAGGAGGACCTGGAGTTTTTCCGGGTCTGCGACGGGTGGCTGGCAAGACGCGCCGGAGCAGATAAGCGCCTGCGCAACGTCCGCGCGAAGATGCGGAACCGTTTCCGCCAGGGCCGGGGCGAGCGCGGCGGCGCGCCCGGGCGTGACGCGCAGCACAGATTTGCCGAAGCGATAGCCCGCCGCGGCAACCTCTTCGAGACGCGTGGCGGCGGGATCCCCCTCACGGCCGGTGATGACGATTTGCTGTCCGTGGCGCGAGTGTAGCAGGAGCGCGAGCCCGTACGTCGCCGCGTGGAGGCCGTACTCCGGGGCGATCCTGGCAAAGCATTCGAGCGTTTTCTCCGCAGCCTCAAGATAGCGGGCGTCGCCGGAATATTCGTAGAGGCGATCGAGGACGATCGCCGCGGCGGAATTCGCGGCGGGCGTCGGCGAATCCTGGAGCGGTTTGCGGCGAACGTCGAGTCCGCCGAGCGGCGCGGCGCCGGACGAGCGATCGAAGAAACCACCGGCGGCCGCATCGCCATAGTGAGCGAGGAAAAAATCAGCCGCGCGTCGCGCCGCGTCGAAATAACGCAAATCGAGCGTGGCCTCGTAGGCGTCGAGCAGCGCGGCCGCAGCGAACACTTGATCGTCGAGAGAGCCGTCGAGCCATTCGCCGCCGATGCGGTGGGCGAAGCCGCGCGCGTCATTCCACGCTTCGCGCAACATGCGATCGAGCGTGCGCAAGGCAAATTCGCGGCAGCTTGCGCCCAAATCGCCGCGCAGAACGCGAGCCGCTTCGAGATACGTCGAACAGAACATCGCATTCCACGAAACGTAGTGCGTGCGATCCACAAACGGCTCGGGGCGCGCGCGGCGAGCGGCGAGCATTTTGCGTTTGCCGGAAGCGAGCCATTCCTCGACGTGCGGTTCGGGCACCGCCATGGCGCCGGCAATTTCGGCTCTCTCGCTGGCGATGCACAGCGTGTTCTTCTTGGAATTATGGTGCATCTGGCCGATCTCTTCGACGCCGTAATGCAATTCTGCGGCGCGCGCTTCCTCGGGCGTCAGCGCGGCGGCCAACTCTTCGAGCGACCAAGTGAAATAGTCGCCGTCGTCATCGAGCGTCTGGTCAGCGTCCTGACTCGCGTAGAAGCCGCCGCGCTCGCGGTCGGAGAGAACGTCGTCTACCCAGCCGATGATCGTCTCGGCGGTGCGGCGGAACAGCGCATCGCCGGTGACTTGCCAGCTGTGGAGATAATTTTTCAGCAGTTCGGAATTGTCGTACGACATTTTCTCGAAGTGCGGCACGCGCCACGCTTCATCCACGGAGTAGCGGTGAAAACCTCCGGCGAGCTGATCGTAAACGCCGCCGCGCGCCATGTGTTCGAGCGTGGTTTGCGCGATGGTGAGCAACTGCGCCCGGCCGCTGGCGGCAAACTGGCAGCGATCGAGAAGCAAGTCGATGGCTTGCGGATGCGGAAATTTCGGGGCGCGGCTAAAGCCGCCGTTGGTGTCGTCGAATCGCAGCGCGATCGATTCCACCATGCGTTCGAGGGCGCCGCCTTCGAGCGTCCCGGCGGCACCTTGAAAACTTTCCGACTGCGCGATGGCGCCAGCGAGCGCACCGGCGGCTTGTTCGACGTCGGCGCGGCGCGTGCGATACGCCTCGGCCATGGTGACGAGGACGCGGCGAAAACTGGGGCGGCCCATGCCGTCTTCGGGCGGGAAATAGGTGCCACCGAAAAAAGGGCGGCCGTCGGGGAGGAGAAAGCCGGTAAGCGGCCAGCCGCCTTGTCCGGAGACGGCGCTGACGGCGGATTGATAGCGGGAGTCCACATCGGGGCGCTCGTCGCGATCCACTTTTACGGGAACGAAGAGCTGATTGATCAGCGCCGCGATCTCGGGATTTTCGTAGCTTTCGCGGTCAATGACGTGGCACCAGTGGCACCACACCGCGCCGATGTCGAGGAGGATGGGTTTGTCTTCGGCGCGCGCGCGCGCGAATGCCTCATCGCTCCACTCGTACCACTCGACGGGCTGATGCGCCGCGGAGCGCAAGTAAGGGCTGGCGGCACGCGCGAGTCTGCTTTCCGTTTGCGACAACGCAAATCCTTTCTCGAACTGTGCGGCACGGGCCACGGCCCGGCTGGCCGCGGCGAGCTACTGAACGGGGTCCGGCGATCCGGAGTCGCTCGGATCGATGGGCTTGCGGTTTGCGAAGCCTTCATTCTGACGGTGCCAGAAACGGATGCGGGGTTCCCCCAATCGCCAGCAAAGATAGACGTCCTGATTATTCATGCGCGCGGGGAAATCCACGAGGCCCGTTTGCAGATCTTTCACGACGCAGCCGGTGGATTGAATTTTCTCCACGGCGTCGCGAATGGCCTCGGCGACGCGGTCCTGCTCGGTGCGGACCAGGGCGAGCTTCTCGTGCGGAATCGTGACGCCACCCATCAAGGCGATGCGTTGAGCCACTTCGCCGAGGGCGTCGCCGAGATCGGACAATTTGCCGTTGAGTTCAACGGCTTCGGCAAGCGTGGGCTCGAGTTCGCGCCGGGCGCGCTCGGCGGCGCTCAGAGTGAAATATTTTGGATCCAGTTCATCGCCAGCCATGAAATCCCACGCTTTGCTGCAAGGCGGCCCCAGAAGGCCAAATGCGCTACTTCTCTACTCTTATTCTCGCCTATTGGGAGGGGCATTACCATAGATGCTGGGATGACCGTGGGGCCGGCGGGGATTGTGATAGAGTTTCGAGCCGATGCGGATATTCGTTCTCGGTGCCGGCTCGACGGGCTCGCTGCTGGCCCAACTCCTTGAGCGGCAGGGACATCGCGTAACATGCGGCGACCGCGACCCGGAGCGCGCGCGGCGATTCCTCGGCAAGCGCAGCACGATTCCGATCGTCGCGGTGAACGCCCGCAACTTGTGGGCGATCGTGCGCGCGGCGCGCGGGGCGCACCTGCTGGTGAACGCGTCCGCCGCCGTCTTCAATGAAATTGCGCTGCGCGCGGCGCTGCGTTTGCGGGCGCATTATCTTGACCTCGATGCCCGGCTGACGCGCAATCCTTTCCGGCCGGAGCAACTCGGTTACGATAAACGCTTCATTCAAAAAAATCGCTGCGCGGTGATCACCGCGGGGGCGGCGCCTGGTCTGACGAATCTGCTGGCGGCGCGCGCGATCGAGACCATGGACTCTGTGGAGGCCGTGCGCGTCCGGCTATACGAAAGCATCGAGAGCGACGATCCGATTTCGCAATGGTCGGCGGACGTTTCGTTCGACGAGGCGGTGTCGCGTCCGCGAATCGTGCGTGAGGGGCGATTCGCATTGGGGAAGCGATTCGGCGAGCCGGAGACGTTTCGGTTTCCGCAGCCAATTGGGGAGACGCGCGTGGTGCTGGCCGCGCAGGATGAAGTGTGCACCCTGCCACACTACGTCAAGCTGCGCGAGATGGACGCGAAAATCGGCGGAAACGAGATTGACCGGCTGCGGCGATGGTACCGGCAAGGCAAACTTTCGCGCTCGCGGGGCCTGGTGAGTTCGCGCTTTCCGAAGACGCCTACGCCACGGCAGGTGGCGCGGTTGATCAAGCGCGGCGATCTGCGCAATGCGCGATTCGCCGCGGCAGTGATCGTGCGCGGCGTGAAAAACGATGAGCCGATCGAAGTGCGCTGGGACGCGAGCTTTCCTACGCTGTACCAGCTTCGGGTGCGCGGGCAGCACGCCTCGCCGATCGCTTACGCCACGGCCAACGTCGCGGCGCTCTTTGTGAAGCATTTTCCGCGCGAATTGAGCGGAGTGCTGCCGCCGGGGCAGTTGCCCGGGGAAGTGCGCGCGGCGATTCTGGCAGATGCGCGGGCGCGAGGGATTGGGTTGAAGATGAGAATTACACGGCTGAAGAAATCGGAAGACGAGGAAGAGTTCTAGTTTGAAATTGTAGCCAAGTTGGGCCAGCTGGTCCGAACTATTGCGCCGTTCTCTGTGCCCTCTGTGTTAGTTCTTTCCGTCGGGTATGCGGCCTGAGTGCAGAGCAAAGACACGATTAACACAGAGGGCACAGAGAAAGGCAGCCGAGTTAGTCTTTCTCCTGCGTCAGCATGAAGGGGACGCCGATTTTGCCCAGGTAGTTCGGTCGAAAACGTTCGACATTGTAGAGCTTCTGAATGTCCACCTTGCGCGGCCCCAGCTTCGGGTCGGGCAACGGGCAATAGCCGTACTTGCCGTCGCGAATGCCGACCAATTGCCCGAACTTCCCTTGACGAAGCAGATCCACGGCGACGCCGGCGAACGTGATGGCGATCAAATGGTCAAACGAATCGGGTTCGCCGCTGCGTAGATCGTAGGTCAAGTCGCTGTTGATCGTCTCTTCGCCGACGCGGCGCTTGATTTCGTCGGAGAGGGCCTGCCCGACATCCACTTTCTTGCGATGGCCGAAAGCGTCGGCTTCGCCATACTCGGCGACCGAACCGCCCTTCCACATCGCGCCTTCGGAAGCGATCACGAACGAATAGCGGCTGGGATTCTTGCGCTTGTCGTCCGCGAGGACGTCCACCAATCTCTCGATATCGAATTCCGCTTCGGGGATCACGCATCGGCCAGACGTGACGTAGGCGGTGAAAAGCGCGGTGAATCCGGCGTCGCGGCCAAAGATGCGGAAGACGCCAATGCGCTCGTGCGAGCCGAGCGTCGTGCGCTGGCGCGTGATCATGTCCTTGGCGCGCGTGATCGCGGTGGAGAAACCGATGCAGTACTCGGTGCCGCGGACGTCGTTGTCCATCGTCTTGGGAATGCCGATGACGTGGAAGCCTTTGCCGTCCAGCGTCTTGGCGAAGCTCAGCGTGTCGTCGCCGCCGATGGCGAAGAGCGCTTCGACGCCGAGGCTTTGCAGATTCTCGAGCACGACGGGCGTGAAATCGTACGTTTCGGGGCCGGTCTGCATGGCCGCGAGGCGGTCCGCAGGAAAATTGCGCGGAAGACCTTTCTTTTTCATCTTCGACGGATTCGTGCGCGAGGTGTGCAGCACGGTGCCGCCGGTGCGGTCAATGCCGCGCGTGACGATGCGGTCGAGCACGCGGACGTATTCGGGATCGGGTTCGTGGCCGGGCTTCATGTGGGTGAGACCTTCCCACCCACGCCGGATGCCGAGAACTTCGTAGCCGTATTCGCTGGTCTCGTAGACCACGCTCTTGATGACGTTGTTGAGGCCGGGGACGTCGCCGCCGCCGGTGAGGATCGCGATTCGTTTGAGTTGTGACATGGCGCAAAGATTCTAGCATTCGTTCGCGCGCGCTGCATCTTGAAGATTGAAGTTTAGAATGCCGCCCGGGAAGGAGCCCGGATCAGCGGGCAGAAGCGGAATCGCCCGGTCGGCCTGCGCTCGAAAGCAATGGCGAGGCGGACGCGGCCGGAACACCAAAGAGCTGAACCTGCACGGCGCGTTCCCGGGGGCCGTCCAACTCGGCAAGAATCACGGATTGCCAGCCGCCCAAAGCCAGAGCGCCATTGCGCAGCGGGAGCGAGAGCGTGTGTCCGAGGACCATCGCGCGCAGATGGGAGGCGGCGTTATGGCGCTCGCACTCGGAGAGATGCGGATCGTTGTGACGCCAGTAATCGTGGCGGCCGACGAGCTTCTCGAGAAACGCCTTCATGTCGTCCACCAGGGCCTGCTGAAATTCGTTGATGAAGACGGCGGTGGTGGTGTGCAGCGATTGCACGATGACGAAGCCGGCGCGAAAACCGTGGCGCTTGATGATTTCGTTGAGGTCCGCAGTGATGTTGACGAGGTCCAGGCGCTCGCGCGTCTTGTAGTAGAGAGTCTCCATGCGGAATTGCAGATGCGCATCCGAATCGAGATCGGGTGGCGTGGAAGCCACGCTCTCTGGAAACGCTTTCATATTTCCGTAGTCTCCGGCCTCGGACTCCGGTCGCCCCTGCGAGGCCACAAATCTTCTACCTACTTAGATGCAGAAAGAGGCCCAAAAGCGGCTACCATCGGGAACTTTTCGAACTCGGCGGGAAGCTGGTGAACGGTCTGCAATTTTTGCAAGCGGGGCCCTAACAGCTTGTTGAGAAACTCCACCGAGCGTCATTCCGAGCCCGCCGCGGCGGGCGAGGAATCTCTCTTCGGCGCAAAACCCAAAGAAAAGAGAGATTCCTCGTCGTCCGCTGCCCGCCACGGCGGGCAGGCGGCGGACTCCTCGGAATGACTCGTTCGCCGATTTCTTCAGCAGGCGGCTAAGGGCTGTGCGACCTATTTGCGGCTGGCGGTGCTGGAACGACATGTATAGGCGTACAGCGGGAAGACTTCGCGGAAAATCTTTGAGACTTCCGCCGTGAAACCGGGGCGCGATATTTCCGTAGGTTTCAGTTTGCGCCGCACGATCCAGGCTTTCAATTTGGCCCACTCGTCTGCTGTCGTGGGCCAACCGGTGTGCTTGGTCCACTCGCGCTTTTCCATCGAGTACCAGTAGCTTTCGTAGCGGCTGTCTAGGCGGCGCTTCTGC
>CAWCYS010000041.1:0-22919 GCA_963799715.1 Terriglobia bacterium
TTACTTGAAAAAGCAATTGGGAAAAGGAAAGTCTCTAACGACGATCTTGCTTCAAGCACTCGACTTCGGGACGGGAGATGTCATCGCACTTAGTCCCACTCCGCTCAGCCCGGCGGAAACGACGCAGTTCGATTGGGGACATGTGCCCCCGAATATGGCTGAAGCAAAATACATAACGGTCGGTAATCTATCCGGTCTCACCACCCCAGTAGCAAAGGCAAACGACCAACTCGTCGACCTGATATGTAACAGCCTCGCAGCCACGGAGAGCGTATGCCTCATGGAGAATTGGCTGTCTGACGCGGGGGACGCGTGGTTGCAGCGGGCTAAGTCCCTCGTAATAACTCACGGCGAAGAGGTCTATCACCTGCTGACCACCGCACACCGTGATAAGAAGAAAATCGAAGACGCACGCCGAGAAGCCGAGCATCTTCCCGTTTTCACTGGGGCAGTCGGGCGAATCGCCAGAGATGTGTCGGCCAAAGTCTTGGCGCTCAAGATCATCACCACGGAACAGCTCGCCGCCTTTTCCACGACGGTCGAGTGCGTTTTCGCCGGGGCCTACGACGGAGAAGGCTACGTAGTTTGGATCAAAGAGGGCATCAAGGGAACACGGCCCATGCGCTGAGCTTGCGCGGCCGGGTGGCACAGCTTTCGACGTGGCGGTGGCGCATCCCTTGCCCGCCTAGCCCCTAGTTCGTTTTTGGAGGAGGCGGCGCGCTGATCGTGGCGCCGTCCCAGTGCTCGTCGGCCTTGCCATCCTTGAAGCGCCACATGTCGAACCACGAGGTGGTGTATTTTTTCGATGGGTCGCGCGGGTCGGTCAATTCGCGCGGCGTCACGACGATCACGAGATCACCTTCCGCGACGACGGCGACGATCTTCGCCCCCAGATGCTCCGGGATGGGAGTCGGCTTGCGGAATGACGTGAAGAATTTGACCACTCCATCGCGGCCCGACACCACCATCGGATTGTGCTGGTGGTACTCGGGCGTAAGCCACTGGTCCGCCAACTCCCAGTGATTCGCTTCGAGCAAGTCCTTCATGATGTGATACGCCGCCTGCTTGTTGAGGTTCAGCTGCGGATCCTTGCTGGTGAAAAGCGCATCGGCCTCCGCGCCGGTAACGCCCACCACAGGCTCTTGTGCGATCGCCGCAACGCAGGCAAACAAAATCGATAAAGACGTGAGCAGAACAAATCGCATTTTCATGCGAGCTAGATACATCGGAGGCACGGACGTGTCAAGCCGGGCCGCCGGGGCGGCCCGGGATTCAAGGTACATACGATGCAAGATTTGAAGAGGTCCACTCTCAAGTCGAAGGCCGTGCCACCCACTGCCCCGAGGGAACTCGGTCCTCGTCTCGCTCGCGAGGAGTTAACTCTTGGCAACCGCGAGGCAAATGTGTTTGTCGGCCACACTGGTCGGGTGGCCAATCTTTCGCGCGGAGCGCGAATCGTGGGAGCTCTTGAGTTTTCTTTCTCCGCCGACGACAAGTCACTCGGGGCGCCGGGGACTCAGACGCCCGTCTCGCTTGCGTGCGTTGGGCCCTGACTTCTAGACGCTCTTTTCCAGTTGGTTTGCCATTGAGAGGCGGGTAAGTCCCCCTCCCTACTTCTTATATTTCTTGCGGTACTCTTCCTCCCCCTGCGCTGTCATGCGGTCCCAAGTCGGCTCCAGTTGCTGCGGGTCGCGAATGGAATTCGTGAACATGGCCAGTCCGCCGGTCTCCGCTGGCATACCTCCGATAAACCGGTAGTCCGCGGGCAACGGCGGCCCACCCGGCTGGCCGGCCGCGGGAATGACCTCGGGGAGTTGCACGGCGTACATGCTGCCGCCGGCGAGCGCCAGGTGCGGATAGTCCATGAGCCAAATACAGTTTGCGGCATCGAACATATAGTTGGCGGAGACCACAGCCCACTGCCCTCCATCTTGCGGCGCGGGGTTCTGGCAATCCCAAGGTTGCGCCTGGGGAACGAAAGCGGCAGGCTCCACAATTCCGTACTCATCCAGGAGCACGTGATTCCAACCGCGCTGGCTCACGAAACTCTCCACTTGCGGAAGCCCCTGGTTCCAATCGAGATTCGAGTCGTTGACCAGGGTGTAGCCTGGGCGGCCCATGCTGAGCGTGTTTAAGAATGGAAGATAATTTGGGTAAACGCGAATTGCCGTGACGATGGAGGCCAGCACCAGCGCAACTGTCAGCCAGTTCCCGATGCGCGCCGCTTGCGGCTTCCAATCGCTAAGTAGCCCCAGCATGCGCGGGAGGGGAGCAAGCAGTAACACGAGAAGCACCAGCGCCACCGAGAAATGGCGAATGCTGATGTCCAACCGGTTCAACATGCAGGCCGCGACGAAAACGACCAGGGAAACCCAAACGCTGCGCCATTGCATCTCCATGTCGGCGGGTATCGCCGGCTGCGCGGCGGAGGATCGTCGCTTCACGAGCAAAGCTGCCACGATGGCAAGAAGGAGCAACAGAAGGAACGCCAACTGCGATTTCAACAGGAACAGCGCGGGGAAATAAAACCAGACTCCGTGCGAATAAGAATGGCCAAGAATGAAAGTGGGCCGGCTCCCGGCACTGAACGCAAAACCGATCAAGCCGCGCAGGTAGATCCACGGCGGCATGAGCAGTCGTCGCAGGATCGGCGAAGCGGGGAAATGCGGAATGATCTGGAAAGTGTCGGTCGGTTGGTTCCAGGAGAGAACGAAATCCACGACGTAAACAAACAGTGCGGCCCAGAGAGTTCCCCGTGCGATATTGCGCCGTGCCTGCCGGCGCCAGCGGTGCAGTTCGGCCTTTTCAACCGGCTGATTCGGAAGCGGCTTGAACCGTAAACTCAGCGCAAAACCCACGAAGGCGAAGAACAACAGTCCCGACGAGAATTTCGAGAGCAAAGCACCCGCCAGCGCCAGCGCAAACTTCATCACTGTGCCGCGCGAGGGAGAGCCCCACATATTCGGCAATTGCCAAATCGTCAGCACCCAGAAGAGCGTGACCGCGATGTCCGTAATCACGAGCGGGCCGAAGGCGAGAAAGGCCGGCATGGTCACGAAGGCAGAGAGGCATAGCAAGCCCCCCCAGGGACCGCCAAACCGCGACCCGTATCGGTAGAGAATGAAGCCGAGAAGCAATGTCATCAACAACATCGGCACCCGCGCCCACAACAACGTAGCGTGCGGATCGTTCCACCGCATGAGGAAGAAGTGTCCGAAGACCCATTCGCCCAGATACTCGCGAAAGATTTGGCCGCTGAACGTCCAAGAGACGTGTGTGTAGTCGGCATGCGCCCCTCGGAGAACCAGCGGCACCGCGGCCACGACTTTCGCCAGCGGCGGATGCTCTTCGTTCATCCGCAGATCCAATTTCTGGAGATAGCTCACGCCAGCGCCGATGTGCGCTAACTCGTCGAACGTCACGGACTCCTGCTTCGCCGCTCCGCCCGAAAGTAGCGCCATCAGGGCAAGCAGTAGTACTGCGGTGGAGGTGAAGAAGAATCGTTGGGGTGTTTTCAATTCAGTTGACCTCAGGATCGACTAAAGTTACCGGTAATCTGACTATCCGGGCAAGTGGAATTGGGGCCGGTGGCGCGGCCGTTGATTTTGAATTTCGCGCACGTCCTTCGTCCCCCGCAGGGCGGCTGGCCCGGGATTCACACGAGAGACGATTTAAGATTTGGAAGGGGTGAGGGTGCCCCAGGTTCGTCCCGAACGGGCGAACGTGGGGTCTTTCGGCGGGTGGCGAAGCATCGGTGTTGCAGTTCCGGCTGCCCTACCCTCGCGGTTTTCGAGGGTAGATTATCTCTGTCTTTCTCCGCGCTGCCACCCGGCGAACCTCGTCCGCGTGAATCAAAACATCAAATCGAAGTGAACGATAGTAGCCAGCTCTCATCCGCCCACTATCGCATTCTCGACCTCAGCCGGATCATCTCGCCATCCACCGCGAACCTGCCGTATCCGTGATGGTGGATGGTTTTCGGATTCTTTTGCGCCGGATCGATCCAGGCCTTGACCACTTCCAGGATGAAGAGATTGTACTTACTGACCAAACGCGCATCGGCCACCTTGCATTCGAAATTGGCGAAACACTCGGCGACGAGCGGCGGCGTCACGCGCTCGGCCGGCGCGGCCGTCAGACCGAACTTCTCAAACTTCTCCACGTCCCGGCCCGAGCAGTTGCCGATTCCCGCGACTTTGGGCGCCAGCTTAAGCGCCGGAATGGCGATCACGCACTCTTTCGTCGCCCGCAGTGCGGCGAAGCTGTAATTGGCGCTGCTGACGACACACGCCACCAGCGGCGGCTCAAATTCCACCATCATGTGCCAGGACAGGGTCATGACGTTGGCGCGTCCCTTGCGCGCGGTCGTCAGCAAGACCACCGGTCCCGGTTCAAGCAACTGGTAGACTTTCGATAAAGGTAGAGCTTTCATCGCGGTCAGCTCGTTTCAAACCTGAAGTCGGCCATTATGTCAGAAATCCTCGGCGGCAGGCGGCGGGTGCCCCACACGTCGGTTTCACGTGTGGGGGTTTACCTTCGGCCTTTGATTCCGAATTTCGCAGCGGTCCCTCTTCCGCTGCCGCTGGGCGGGTAGCCCTCACCAGCGGCGAAATAGTTCCTTCACGGTAAAGTTTCCCGGTGATATCATGCGCCCCATTCGACGAGGATTTGCCCGCGCATGGCTACCCTCCGCCATCTGCCGCCGCCTCCGCCGACCGAGCGTAGCAGCACGCTGGTCAGTGTGCTGATCGTGGCCGCGCTTCTGATTTTTGTGGTTGTGGTGCTCGGCGTCTCCGCCTACACCAAGTATCGGCGGGATTTCGCGCCCATTGATCACTCGGCCGACACGTTCGACAGTCCCGAAACCCTGTTCACACCCGCTGGCGCCAAAAACTGCGCTGGCAATTGTGAGACGACCTACAGCAACGCATCCAGCGGGGTGAAGCTGACGCTGCCCGGCCAGTGGACACAGTTGACCTATCTAAAAAAATTTAGGCTTCCTCCGGCAAACACGTTTTGCTTCCTCAGCGGCGATGGCGGTACGGCTGTCTTTGCCAAGACCGGTCCCGACTTTCTTCTCACTTCAGCCGCCGACGCGCGCCAGATCATGAACCTGTGGAACACGAAGAACTACCGGTTTGAGGGCGAGCGAACCGTAAGCGTGCAGGGCCGCGACGCTCGGGTGCTGAAGTTTTCGGTGATTCAAACGCGTGAGCAAGTCCGCATCTTAGTTGTCCACTCGGGCTTCGGAAGGTATTTATTAAGCGTGGGTGCGTATCCGGGCCATGAGACGATGCTGGATAAGGTCGAGGCGTCGTTCCCGAACGCTCTGGAGCTGCCATAGAAATTGCCACGAAAGGGCAAGATCCGCGCGGGTGGCTCACCCTTTGTAGTTGAGTTTTCGGACGGTGTAGCCGTTGCCGTTGTTGTTGCGTTTACGGGTGCCCGCCCCTTCGTCTGCGAAGGGTCGGGTTCTCTCCCTCTATTCGAATAGTAATCAACTAAATGTATTTGACATTTGGGTACTGTTGTGCTAACATACGGCGTGAGCTCGAATAAACTCTTCGAATTGCCCGCGCCCCGATCCGTCCCGGCTAGCCAGCGCAACCTTGAGAATCCCCAGAACTTCACCATATTCATGCAGGGCTCAAAAGCGATACGCAGCAAAGGATTTAGAGCGCCCATAAGTCCTGTAGAATCAACACTTACAAGATCGAGCGCCGCTTTCCGTATCTCACTGAAAATAAACGGTTGTCAAAGGCGAATATGGATTTGACAAAGTGAAGAGTCTAAGGCGAGACGCTGTGATCTAGGTAGCGAAACCCATGAAGGAAGTATCCATTGGCAGGACTCTTGGCGCGCCATTCCAATCTATCCAAGAACTCTTCAGCGTACTCCATGTGCGAGTAATCCAAAGCCTTCGGTATCGTTCGGCACGCACGGCGATAGTATCTGGAATATACACAAGATGCAAAAATATCCGTTAGTTGAATTCCTACGGAAAGCTCCGAATGAGTGAAGGTGGGAGCCTCGATAACGCGAACGCACCGCTGGCCTAAGGCGTTACCGAATATGAATGACAAATGCGAAATGGCGACGTTAAGGTCAAGATTTCTCATCCTAGAGTCGGCCACGATTATTCCCTGAGCGTGTTGCCCAGCATATCCAACAGTTAGGCCTTGAGATGTCTCTTCCAAGAAACCACTGAAACGTTCTACAAGATATTGGAGAGCCATCGTGTACATTGAGACCTTTGAGGTCGGATTTATAGAATTCTTTTTAAAGATTACCGCAAACCCCGCCATGTGATTATTGGCACACAATTCCAAAACTCGACGAGCGAACGTATGGGTCCTTCGATTATTCCTATTACCGGGACGCACGAGTTGACTGCCTTTTATCTCAAAAAGTTCGGGACGATCTTTCCCCATTTCAGCGGAGAAAAACTTCTTTTTCAGATCGAGATAGGAACGATCAACGTTGCGCCAAGCATCCGCGTGAAAAGCGAGAGACGCGAGCACAAATACGGGTGTCTGCCCGTCCACAAGAGGTTCAGTGTGGCGGTCAGGAGAGCCACTTTCATCTGCATAGATGAGGAACATTCCAAAAAGCCTCTATAAAATGACAACGGCCCGCCATTACAGGCAGGCCGCGGGTTGCGCGTGGTGTTTGGTAAACCAAACAGTGGCAGAGCTGTTAGACTCCGCCCCAAGCGCAGCAATACTTTACTGCAACCCTATCCCAACGTCAAGGAGAATTTCGCAATTTCCACAGGCTGTGGAAATTTCCACATTGACAACTACCTTTCGCCTGCCTTTCACTGGTAGCGCGTGCTACGTTATACGTGGGGTGAGTAGTCGAATACCAATTGCGCGCCATTGACAACGTAGCGTTGCGCTGCATACTATTCATTGCGAAAGGAAGGTGTCCAATGGCTGAGCCTGACTACCTAGAAGGGGCCTTACAGCAATTGCGCCAGGAGCGCGCTGAACTCGACGCGGCAATCTCGGCGCTGGAAAAACGCGTCGGGAAAAATGGGGCGACTAGTGTGCCCTCTGGGGCTGCTTCAGTACCGCTATCTACGCTTGCAGGGGACGCACCCGTCTATCGGGGTGAATTCTTCAATCTTTCCGTTACGAGGGCCGCTGAAAAACTCCTCAAGCGCATGGGGCGACCACTTAAAACGCCGGAAATTCAAGCAGCATTCGAAAAAGCGGGCTATGCCATCAAGTCTAAGCAAGTGCGTCCGACGATCTACACTTCTCTCACGCGAAGCCGCGATTTCGTAAAGGTGTTACCGGATACTTGGGACTTGAGTGAACGTCACCCGGAAGCGGCGCAGAAAAAACACCAAGAACTCGAAACGGCGAAGGCAAGCAAAGCTAAGAAAACGCGCAGAGCTGCGAAAGCTGAAAGCAAGCCGGGAGCAGAGGGTTTGAAAGTGGCCTAAGAAAGGAGCGGGGCTTGGAACGGTGTCAGCCGTTCTAAGCCCCTAGCAGTCTAATGCACTTGAGGCGCAGTCAGACTGGATACTTGTGTATTCTAAACCGCTCGCCGTCACGTGGCAAGCGGGGTAATTCCCCGCGTTGTCTTGCTGCGGGGTCGTGGCAGAGCGGCTTAACGCGCCGGATTTATAATCCGTGTGGACGTGTCAGCGTCCCGAGGGTCCGAATCCCTCCGGCCCCGCCATTATGGTAGCATTGGTTTATGAAGAAAAAGATTTTCGTTGAAAAAGAGAAGTTTGACGCTGCCCTCTCAAGACTGATTCACGCGAAGCCCGTGCCACGCACTTCGATAAAATCAACAGGCAAGCGCGGCCCTAAGACTCCGATGTTTCCGAAGCGACCAGCTTCTTGAGCGGCAACGGATTCCCCTTGAGCAGTCCCTTCACGGTCTCCCCGAACATCTCCGGCTGATTCCCTCTGCGATTGAAGCGATAGGAAAACTCATTGCAGTAGCGGCCCAAGTGCTTTATCGAGACCTTGTGGAAGGTTCCGTAGACTCCGCGCTTGAGCAGGGAAAACGCGTTCTCAATCGAATTGGTGTAGTTGTCGCCAATAGCGTAGCTGCGAGAATGATCGATAGTGCGATTTCTGCCGGGGAATCTCCGCTTGCCGATTATAAAATAGGTGGCGTGTTCGTCTGATTGAAACGTAGCATCGGGCGAAACGTGCTTCTCAATGAGAGGTTCGATTATCTCCATCTTGGTATCTCGAATCGGAACCATGCGCAGCCTGCCCCCGCGCTCGATCATGCCCAGAACCATGTCGTGCTTGGCTTTCTTGACGTGAGGCTTCCCCTTGCGCGGCTTCTTCGGAGCTAGAACGGTATCGTCAGCTTCCACGATTCCAGTCAGCAATCCGGTCTCTTGCGTGGCCTCTCTGATTCTGTGGCAGAGATACCAGACCGTTCGATAGTTCGCTTGACTGATTCCGAGGTGACGGCCAACCTGTAACGCGCTGATTCCTTTCTTCGCTTCCAAGATCAGCGCAATCGCCATAAACCACTTCTCAAGGGGCAGGTGCGAATCATGGAAGATCGTGCCCGTGGTCGCGCTGAATTGATAGCCGCAACCCTTGCATTCGTACAGGCTGCGCGACGGAACCTTAACCGTGACGGTCTTTCCTTTGCGCTTGCTGAATCGTGTGCGGGTGGTCTCGTTGGTTTCGAACTTGCGGAAGTGTTCGTCGCCAATGACGCCGCATTTGGCACAGGTGACGCCATCCGGCCAGCGCATCGCGGCGAGATAATCAAGGCAGGCTTGCTTGCTGGCGAATTTGCGAGTAACTTCTATCAGGTTCATGGCAGCCCTCACTAGAGACAGGGTACCAGAATCACGTTACTTTGTCAAGTCCATAATCGCCTTGTCAAATCCTTTGTAATCAACACTTACGTGTTTTTTCGTCGCAACCCCTTTGCATTCAACACTTGCATGAAAATAGGGGGGTGGGGGGGGTATGTGACCATGTCACAACTCGTCCAGAGCCGCCTCCCTGCTTTACTTCCCCTCCCCATTTGGCTAAGTTTACGCGCGAGCCTGTTCCCCGCGATTTCCACACTGCGAAGGAAGCGGGCCGACCTCGATGAACTCAATTGCCGCCGGATCCGAACTTTTCTTCCTCTTCACGCTGCTGATGAAGATTGGGGTCGCCGGTTCTATCGCCGCGATCCTGGCCCGCTGGGGGACCTTCCGCAATGTGCTGTACACCGAGGTTCGCGATTCCGACCTCAAAGTGAAATTGATGCTCTTCGTCGCCCCTGCCCTCGCGTTCGGCGTGGCCATGCGATTGTTTGGCCCGGCGTATCGCTTCGCCGACTTGATGCTCGAAGGTTCGTTCCTGTTTGGCCTCCTCGGCGGACGCGTCGTCGGGCCGCTCGGCGGCTCCCTGGTGAGTCTCCCCGCGTTCGGCAATCACGAGTGGCTCTCCACTCCGATGGCCGCATTTGCCGGTTTGGTGGGCGGCTTGATCCGCCAAGCGATTCCCAACAAAGAAGAGATCTGGAATTTCGGCCCGTTCACGTTTCTCGGCATTCCCAGCGCGATTGTTCGCCTGGTGCGCAAGCGCCGCGCGACGTGGGTGATGTTGCCGCTCGGCGCCTCGATCGCTCTCGAACTCTTCCGCCAGGCCCTCGGCCACGCCACGCATCTCCGCTGGCTTTTCTACATCGAGACCACCGCCTACTGGCAACTCGCCCTCGTCTTGATCGCCAGCATGATGGCCGTAGCCGTCCCCATCAAGATTTGGAACAACACGCGCATCGAGATGAATCTCGAACGCCATCAGCAGTTGCTTCTCAAAGCGCGCATGGACGCGCTCACCGCGCAAATCAATCCTCACTTTCTTTTCAATACGCTCAACACCGTCTCCTCGCTCACGCGCTACGATCCGGACACCGCGCGCGAAGTTCTCATCAAGCTCAGCAACATCCTGCGCCGGCTCCTGCGCAAGCACGAGACGTTCGTCCCTTTGCGCGACGAGCTCAGCTTCGTGGACGATTACCTGGACATCGAAGTCGTGCGCTTCGGCCGCGACAATCTGCAAATCTTCAAGGAAGTCGATCCGGGCACGCTGGATGCGTTCATCCCCAGCATGCTCTTGCAGCCCATCGTCGAGAATGCGCTCAAGCACGGCCTCGCCGCGAAACTCGAAGGCGGCTCCATCATCATTCGCACGGTCTTGCACGATGGCCGGCTGGTCATCGAAATCGAAGACAACGGCATGGGCATCCCCGCCGAGCGCCTCGACCAGGTCTATCAGGATGGAATCGGCATCAGCAACGTTCAGGAGCGCCTGCGCGTTCTGTATGGCGGCGATTTCAGCATGGACATCGCCAGCCGCGAAGGCGAAGGCACGCGTATCCGCATCGAAATGCCGGAATTAACCACGGCCCTGCCCGGCTCGGAGTAATTCTTGGATTTTGCGGCGAGAAGATTCCTGCCGCACAGAGAGCAGTTGCAAGTTTTTCGTTCTCGGGTAGGACGCGCTATTCGTACCGCAGCGCGCTCAGCGGATCCACGCGCGTCGCCCGGCGCGCCGGAATGATGGATGCGAGGCCCGCCACCAACACCAGCAGTGTCGCCACGCAAATGTACGTCACCGGATCCCAAATCTGCACGCCGAACAGTTCGCTCCGAAGCATGCGCATCATGCCAGCGGCCGCGATTCCACCAGCCAGCAACCCCCACAGCGCGAGCAGCAGCCCTTCGCGCAGCACCATCCGCAATACGTCCGCCGGCTGCGCGCCCAGCGCCATCCGCACCCCGATCTCCTGCGAGCGCTGGCTCACGCTAAACGCCATCACCCCGTACACCCCCACCGCCGCCAGCCCCACCGCCACTCCCGCGAAGACGGCGAGCAGGAGCAGCTCGAAATGGCGCATTCCGATCGCTTCGTCCAGAAAATCTTCCATCGTCTTTATCTCGAATATCGGCTGCTCGGGATCCACCCGCTGGATCGCGGCCACGACTTGCGGCGCCGCGGCTGACGGCTCCTCCCGCGTGCGCACGACCAAATTCAGCAACGGCGACGGATCCTGCAGCACCGGCAAGTACAACATTGGAATCTTGGGGTCGCCCCACTGCCACTCCCGCAAATCGCCCGCGATTCCCACGATAGTGAGCGCGCCGGTTCGGAAAGTCGGACGCCACGGCTGGTAGCCCTCGGGAATTTGCAACGTGATCTGCTGTCCAATGGGATCCTGTCCGGCGAAATAGAATTCCGCCGCAGTGCGGCTCAGGATGGCCACACCTGCGCCGTACGCATCGTCCGTTGCGGCGAATTCGCGTCCCCGCTCCATCGGAATGCCCATGGTGCGGAAGTAGCCCGGCGAAACCACCGCATAGTCCGCGTACGGCGCGGAATTTTCGGCCGGCGCCGCGCGTCCCTTGATGGTGAGATTCAGGACTCCGGCCCATCCGCTCAGCGGCAGGAAATCGATTGTGGCGGTCGAATCCACGCCGGGCGATGCCGCCACCTGCTCGCCCATGGCGCGGCTGAACCCTTCCATGCGCGCGGCGTCGGAATATTTGTTTTGCGGCAGCCAGAGTTGCATCGTCAGAACGTGGTCCGGCCGGAATCCCGGACTCGTTTCCAGCAGTCGCAGGAAACTTCGCAAGAGAAGCCCCGTTCCCGCCAGAAGGACGAGAGAGGCGCTGAACTCCAACACCACGACCAGATTGTGAAATCGGCGCGCGCGAATTCCGGACGCGGCCGAGCGGCCGCCTTCCTTCAGCGGCTCGCTTAGATCCTTGCGCAGCGCGCTGATAGCGGGAGCGATGCTGAACAACATTCCGGTGGCCAGCGAAAGCGCCAGCGCGAACCCCAGGGCGCGCAAGTCGAGGCTCGCCAATTGCAGTCGCGGAATCTGGAAAAGGCCTGCCGATTTGCCCACCCGCCGCAGCGCGACCAGTGCCAACTCCGCGATCCACGCGCCGAAGAATCCACCGAAGAGCGCGAGCAGAGCGCTTTCCGTGACCAATTGGCGGACAATAGCCCAGGGGCCCGCTCCCATCGCGCGGCGGATGGCAATCTCTTTCTCGCGCGCGGCAGCCTTCGCCAGCAACAGACTTGCGACGTTCGCGCACGCGATCAACAGAACGAGCCCAACCGCGCCCTGCAAGAGCAGCAACTGTGTCCGCGCCACATGCACCGCGTCGTCCAATATCGGCACGACGTGAATCCCCTCGTTGAGATCCGCATCGGGGTATTGCTTCTGCAGTCGCGCGAAAATGCTCTCCATTTCGGATTGCGCTTGCGGCACAGTGACGCCGTCGCGCAGCCGCCCGTAGACGATCAGCGAGTCCGTCTGACGCGAAGCTTGGTCGCGGGTGAGCGCCATGGGCATCCAGAGGTCGTATTCGCGCGCCGTGCCGTAAATGTGGTCGTAATGCGCCGGCAGAATTCCGATGACTGTGTAGGGCTTGCCGTCAACCAAGATGGTGCGATCCACCAGCGACGCGTCGCCGCCGTACCGCCGTTGCCAGAGCGAGTGCGTGAGGACCACAACGTGGTCCCGCCCCGGCTGCTCTTCTTCCGGCAAGAATGTCCGGCCGAGTTGGGCGTGCACTCGCAGCAAATCAAAGTAATTCGCCGACGCGTGCACACCCCACACCTGTTCGGGACTACTTGAGCCCGTCAGCGTCGTGAACCACGTTTGCCAAGCGGAAAGTTGCGAAAAGGAGCGGCTTTGCTCCCGCCAATCCAGGAATTCCGCCGGAGAAACGATCTGCCGGTCGGCTCCGCGCAGGGTGTCCGTCTTCCAGACAAAACAGATCCGATCCGATTGGGGAAACGCAAAGGGGCGCAGCAGCACGGCGTCAATCACGCTGAACACGGCCGCGTTGGCGCCGATGCCGATCGCCAGCGTGAGCACGGCGATCAGAGTGGCGCTGCGATTCTTGGCGAGCATGCGCGCGGCAAAGCGCAGATCCCGCCGAAGAGCCTCGAACAAAAGGTCCTCCCCAAGAATCAGTTAGTCTACAGTAAAGTTGAATTAATGGTACGAGGAATTTTGCGGTACTACGGCATTTGCGGAGATACGAAAGCTTCGAGGAAACCGCGGCCCACTTCGTAAATTAACTTTTGGGCTGCGCGCGAGCGAGTCAAATCCCAATCAATGACTACTCACGCCGCCGGCCGCGTTTTCCTCTCCCTCTTTGTACACATATTTCAGGACTTGCTTGTAGATTAGGAGATTCGGGCTGCCTTCGCGCGTGAGCTTGATGCAATCGCGGTCGTACCACTCGATAACGCCGTGCAATTCTTCCCCGTTCGTCAGCACGACGACCATGGGCGTGCGCGACTGCATCTGCTTCACCCAATAGAAATTCTCCGCGGCGGTTTGGTCCGGCGGCGCGGGCTTCTTGTGGGGCTGAGGCCCATTGTTCGGTGGTCGCATCGGCGGCTGCTCCTTCACCTCGGTTAGACTCGGACGAAATAGTTTACGATTCACCATGAAGGCTCCTCTGAAACCCCGAATAAACGAAGCAATTGGGAATGCGACCCAGTGCCAATGGATTTAAGACGCACGACCTGGCGCGCAGGTTACCAAAAATTATGGGCGCGACGGTTCCCATCCGGCGACCCGGCCGGCCAGGGACGTTGCCACGGCATCTAATCCCAATTGCCGGTTCACGTTGCGCCTCAAGCGCCCGTGGAGCCGGTCAAGACCCCCAATTGCCATGACCACCCAGTTTGGATCCACTTTCCCGCTCAAAACTTCCAGGTGCTTGCGAAGGGCTGGATTTCGCAGACGCTGGTCGGACGGAACCCAGGTCAATCTAAGGAGATCGCTGAGCAAACTATAAAACACATCGAGCACGCGTTCAAAGGGGATTTCGCGCTGCTTGGCGAGCTGCGTCGTCCTGGCAAACAAATCGGCAAACGAGCCCGCTGCGGCGGCATTCTGCAGGATTGCCAGAACGCTGTTCCGCAATTCCGCGGCGGCCTCAAGATCCAGCTCCAGAGCCACGCCGGGGCTTCCCTCCCCGAGTTCCGCGGCAAGTTTGCGGCGGGCGGCGTCCAATTCGGAATGATCTCGCAAGACGCGATCCACCTGCTCCACGCTTAGAGACGCAAAGCCAAATTGAATGCAACGCGAGCGAATCGTCGGCAGGAGCGCGAAGGGATTCGGGGCCAGAAGAATGAGCGTCGCGCTCTCCGGCGGTTCTTCCAGAACTTTCAGGAAAATGTTGGAGTAGTCCGGACGCATGGTGTCCGCGCCGTCCAGAATGAAAACGCGGCGGCGGCCGGCCGGCCGGAAATAGGCCGCCCTCTGAATGGCGCGGAGTTGCCCGACGTGCAGAACGGGGCGGGCGACAGGGCTTTTCAATCGAATCGGGTCGGGAACGAAAACCCAGACGTTGGGATGCGTTTGCAAGATCAGCGGAATGCGCTCGACGGTGGCGGCATCGGCGCTTTCGCCGCGCTCCGCGAGAGCCTTATCGATCAGCGGACGCGGGTCCGCCAGCTGGCCGATGCGTTTGCAGGGATCGCATTCGCCGCAGAAATTGTCTTTGAGCCGTTCGCAGTTCGCGGCTTGGGCGAACATCCGCGCCAGCGTGTACTTGCCGATCCCCTTCGATCCAGTGAAGAGCAGCGCGTGTGGAACGCGCCCAGCGGAGAGCATCCCGCGCAGCGCCGAAACGATGCGGCCATTTCCGAGAAACGCACCAAATCCCGTACCCGCCGCTTCCTCCTGCGGGAGTCTTCCCTCGTTGCCGCGCTTCGCAGACATTACAGCGCTTTCTGCGCCGGCAGAAGCGCCTCCACCGCGGAAAGCACCTCGGCATGAATCTCGTCCGGCGGCCGCAATGCCGATTTTCCCGCGTCCCAACATTCGATGGTCTGCCAATTTGCTTCCGTGGCGAGGCGGTCGTAGACGAGCGCCGCCTGCTCCAGGTGGCGCAGATCGGCCTCCTGCAAATCACGCTTCTGGTCGGTGTATTTCCGCGCGGGTTTACGCCCGACCATTCGCTGCGCTTCGACGGCGGGCACGCGCAAATAGATCACGAGATCTTCCGGCGGCAAACCATAAATTCCATACTCGAGCCGCCGGAGCCAGGCGGAGAATTCCTCGCGCCGCTGCGGGCCGACGCGCGCGGTCTGGTGGGCGAGGTTGGAGGCGATGTAACGGTCGGCTATGGTGAAAACGGTGGTCGCGAGCGCGGCTTCGAGTTCGCTCTTCACCTCGAAGCGGTCGCCCGCAAAGAGCAGCGCCGAAAAATGGGGATCGACAACTTCCAGCGTCCCGAATTCGCCGTTCAAATAGCAGGCCACCAGTTGGCCGAACGAAGAATCGTAACGGGGAAAACTGAATCTCGTCGGCGGAATGCCGCGAGCGGTGAGGGCTTTGGAGAGCAATTCAATCTGGGTGTGCTTGCCGGAACCGTCGATGCCTTCGATCGCGATTAATTTTCCTTTGGGGGCCATGCTGGTTCGACCAGTCTAGCGAGCCTCGCGCCGCGCCGCAACCCCTGAACAGTGCCGGGGCTTGCAACGGGCGGCCGCCATTCAGAGTTTGGAGCGGGCCTGTTACAATTCGCGAAATGGCGCGTGAAAGTTCCAGAATCGCTGAGAATCTATCACTCCTGCGGGAGAGAATCGAGCGGGCCGCCGCGCGCTCGGGACGTGCCGCGAGCGATATCACCCTCGTCGCCATCTCCAAGACTTTTCCCGTCGAGTCCATTCGGGAGGCGTATGCCGCCGGGGTGACGCACTTTGGGGAAAATCGCGTGCAGGAGTGGGAGTCGAAGCAGGGGCACCTCACAGAGCTTCGCGCCGTTTGGCATCTGGTGGGACATCTACAAAGCAACAAAGCGGGGCGCGCGGCCGCACTTTTTCAAACCATGGATTCGCTCGACAGTTTGGATCTTGCTCGAAGGCTGGAGCGCGCGACGGCGGGCGGTCCGGCGCAGGATTCGGCGCGGCGATTGCGGGTGTTGATCGAAGTGCGGTTGGACCCGACGCCTGCCAAGTCCGGCGTGAGCGACGAGGAATTCCCTGCGGTAGTGGAGGGCGTGCTAGCGCTGCCGCACCTCGATTTACAAGGCCTGATGGGAGTGCCGCCGCCATTCGGCGATCCGGAGCGCGCGCGGCCGATCTTTCGCCGTCTGCGCGAATTGCGCGATTCGGCCGCGAAGCGATCCGGCCTGCCCTTGCCGGTTCTCTCGATGGGAATGTCACACGACTTTGAGGTCGCGGTGGAAGAAGGCGCCACCGAGGTGCGCATCGGCACGGCACTGTTCGGCGCGCGCAATACAGGTGGAATCAACTAAGAAGCCGTGCCTTAGAAACCGCTGGGGAGGCCTACTGTGGCCCCTGGATGACAAACTTTGTGACGTACATCCGGAGCAAGTCGCCATGTGCGTCTCGATAGGCGCGATAGTCCTGCGCGATTCCTGCATCGGGGGCGGAGAGCAGAACATAAGACTCGATCAACCCGTCCTCCTTTAGTTTCAATAGGAGGGCGAGGCTCGGCTCCAGGCTTTTGATCTTCCCTGTTTTCACATTCTCGGAGATCACGTCAGCCAGAGTCGTGAGCGCATCGGTTTCTTCCGCGAGGCTGTGCCGATACGTTGTCTCATTCGGAAACTGTTTCGCAAACTTTTGCTGCATCCAGAGTGCGCGCGTTAAGTCATATGCAGTCCAGAGGTCGCTCCCGTCCGTTTTGTCAAGGGCTCCGGCATCCAGCGTAACATTTGTGGAATCTTTAGTATGGGTCACATTGTTCGGCGACTGGATTCGGGGCATGCCCAGTTTCAATTTTTGCAGCCGCGCGTAATTCACCAGTCCGGACCATGATGCCGCCTCATATGGGTCCGCTACGATCCCGTCCAAATACTTCTCGAGCGCCTGATCCGGCTTTCTGTCCTGCAAGAGCGCATCGCCCCAATACCGGTATGCGGTTTCGGTATTCGGATCAATTGCGATTGCGCGGCCATACCATTCGCCGGCGGCGGCGACATCCTTGCGCCTGAAATTGACGTCGCCGATGAACAGCGCTGCAAAATACTGTTTGGGATCGAGCAAAAGAGCGCGCTGATAGGCTGATTCGGCCGCATCGAAATCACTCTGGGCGAATGCCGCTTCGCCTTCTTTCATCGCGGCGTCCACATCCTGCCGGTCGGAAAATGTGGGATCGCTTCCATCCTCCGGGAGCATCCGCAAGAGGACCTGGACAATTTGCGAATCGTCGCCAAGCCTCAGCGCTTCCGATAGCTCCCGGCGGGCTCGAATGCGCATCTGACGGCGTTCCTCGATCTGCGGCAGCGTTGCGGCCTTTTGCACCAAGCAGCTACCAAGCCCCTCGTGCAAGAGTGCGTCATTCGGGTTGAGGGAGACCAACTCTTCAAAGAGCGGGAGGGCTTGCAGGTACTCCGCCTTTTTGTAGAGATCGATTGCGGTTGCACGCTCATCCGGCTGCGCGGACGGCGTTGCTGCTTGATCTTGCCGCGCGGACAGCAATCGCGGAATCATCATCAACCAAAGAAGCGCGCCAATCGCCGCGGTACGACGCGCCCCAACGCCGATATTTGCACCACCAATCATGGCCGGCCTCCGCGATGAAAGTTCAGATTCCCAATACTTTCGACACCGCGAACCGCGCGGGAGTTGCCGCGCCGCTTTCGCAGATGCTACACCCATTCCCCTCTTGGACCCGAGGCAATGATTGGCCTCGAACACCATTTTGAGGACGTTCTGCCCAATGCCTTCTATTCGTTGACAGTAACTTCCTCGGCGGATAACATTCCGCGCCGCAAAGGGCAATTCCGCCGGTGAACCATTGGCCGGTGCACCGCCTTCGTTCTAGCGTCTTCGCTACCAGGGGCGTGATGCTTTTGAATGGGTCTTCAGGCAGAATCCCTTTGGCTCATGTGCACAAGGCGCTCCCTTCTGCAATCGAAAAGCTGGAAAAGCATCCCATTGAGCAAGAAACTCTTCTCGCCGGCGTCTGAATTGTCTCCCGGGCGAAACGATCGCGACGCGTTTCCGTTCGCGGGATTGGAAATCCGTGAAAGCGGCGGGGCGGTGAGTTTCGCCGTGCGCGTTCAGCCGCGGGCGAGCCGCGACGAGATAGCGGGTTTGCACGGAGGCGCGCTCAAAGTTCGTCTGACGGCGCCGCCGGTCGAGGATCGCGCGAACGAAGCGCTGCGGCGCCTGCTGGCTTCGCGTTTGAAAGTGCCGATATCGGCTGTTAGAATTGCGGCCGGCGAACGCAGCCGGACCAAGCGCGTGGAAGTCCGCGGCACGAGCGCGGATGCGATTCGGGCGCTCGCCTGAGGGCGGCCCGGCCGTCGCCGCAACAGATTCAATCGCAGGCAGGGACGAGAAACCCGAGCGACTATGCCCGACATTGCCGCCATCCAAAAGGCGCTACGCGCGCACTCCCTCGACGGCTGGCTCTTCTACGATTTTCACCATCGCGATCCGATCGCCGCAAACATTCTGGGCCTCAGCGGCGGAATGGGCACGCGGCGCTGGTTCTACCTGATTCCGGCGCGGGGCAAGCCGCGGAAACTGGTGCACCGCGTGGAGCCTCACGCCCTCGACGATCTCCCCGGCGAGAAACTTCTCTATTCGCAATTCAGCGAGCTTGATGAGAACTTGCCGAAGCTGATTGGCCGCGCGAAACGCGTCGCGATGCAATATTCGCCGAAGAACGCGATCCCCTACGTCTCGATGGTGGACGCCGGAACCGTCGAGCTGGTGCGCAGCGCGGGTTGCAAAGTTTTCAGCTCGGCGGATCTGGTGCAGGAATTCGAGGCGACGTGGTCTGAGGAGCAATACAAGACACACCTTGCCGCCGGGCGCGTGGTGGACCGCGTGATGCAGGAGGCGTTCGTCCATGCCGCGACGAAAGTGCGGGCGGGCGAGGCGCTCACCGAATACGAGTTGCAGCAATGGATGGTGGCGCAGATGGCGGCGGGGGGAGTCGCGTCGGCGGATGGGCCGGTTGTGGCGATTGGCGCGAACTCCGGCGATCCGCACTACGAGCCGACGGCGGCGAAATCGGCGAAGATTCAAGCAGGCGAGCTTCTGTTGCTCGACATGTGGGGAAAACTGAAAACGCCGGGCAGCGTCTATTACGACATCACCTGGGTGGGGTTCCTCGGCGCGACGGTGCCCGCGAAATACACGAAAGTCTTCGAGACGGTGCGGGCGGCGCGCGACAAGGCTGTCGCGTTCGTGCAAGACGCCATCAAAGAGGATAAGCCGATCGAAGGTTGGAAGGTGGACCGCGTGGCGCGCGAAGTGATTCAGAAAGCGGGATACGGCAAGTACTTCGTCCACCGGCTGGGCCACAACATCGGCCAGGAGATTCATGGCAACGGCGCGAACATGGACGGCTTCGAGACGCGTGACGTCCGGCGCGTTCTGCCGCATACTTGTTTTTCCGTCGAACCGGGCATCTATCTGCCCGAATTCGGAATCCGAAGCGAAGTGAACGTCTACGTCGACGTGAAGGAAGCGCGCGTGACGGGGCCCTCGCAAACGGAAATCCTGGCGCTGCTGGCCTGAGATCGCGAACACCGGAAATCAATGAGCGAAGAAATCAAACAGCAAGTCAGCATGGCCGAAACGGGACGCGGATTCATGGCAGCGGCGGCGGGATGGATCGTCCCGGGGTTGGGGCACGCGATTCTGAAGCGCTGGGGATCGGCCGCGGTGGCATTTATTTCAGTGAGCGTGCTGGCGATTCTCGGGATGGCCATGCGCGGGAACGTGTTCCCTTCCTCGAGCGTGGATCCCTTCGACCGCTTGGGATTTTTTGCCGACCTGGGGACCGGGGCGTATTATTTTCTCTCGAAGACGTTTGAGGCCTCGGGCCCGGAATGTTCCGCGCGCGGCCGGCGTCTACGGTACGATGCTGATCGCCACCGCCGGCGTGCTGAACATGCTGTTCATGCTCGAAGCATTCGACATTGGGCGCAAAACCAAGCAGTGACCAGAGCGCGCGAAAGGAATTTCTGAAGATTCGATGCTGAACCACTTCCAGACTTTGCTGTTGTTTGCCTTTATCGCGTCGCTGGCGTTCGCGTTTCTCTCCAAGCGAAAACTGGGCGAGCGCGCGAGATACGCGATTTGGGCGTTTCTCGCGTTTGTCATCGTAGCGATCGGGATTGGCTGGCTGATGTACCCTTTCACGCGTTAGGCAAGATGAGTTTCTCCCCGTTGGAAAAATGAGAAAGCGTGGCGTGTGCGCGTTTGACCGTGCTTGGAGGGGATGCTAGATTCGATGTAACGATTTGGCTCGCCTCCCGCGGGTCATTTGCGTGGTTTGCGCTCCGCAGGGCACGCACCCGGCCCGCCGCTGGCGGGACGAACGAGCCGAGGTAGCTCAGTTGGTAGAGCAGCCGATTCGTAATCGGCAGGTCGCCGGTTCAAATCCGGCCCTCGGCTCCAGCTAACTTGAATCGCAAAGTTAGGGAAATCGATGCACATGACCGCCCTCTTCTCTGCGCGTCTCAGCGTACTCGGCGACTCTGCGTTATCCTTCGCTCTTCTTCAACTCTTGCAGGGTGTCCTCGCCGGAAAAAGTTAACGCAGAGTCGCAGAGAGCGCCGAGGCACGCGGAGAACAAGTGGTTGGAGCCGCACACAGTGTCGCGGGAATTTCCGAATCGCTATTGAAGCGGCGCAACATCCACGGAAACGTCCAGGGTGTGCTTGGCGCCGCCGAGCAGGACGCCGTGGACGGGGCTAACGTCGCTATAATCGCGGCCCCAGGCGACGGTGATGTGGCCGTCCGTGGGCACGCAACTATTCGTGGGATCGAAGTCAATCCAACCCACTGCGGGACACCACACCGAGCACCACGCATGTGACGCATCGGCGCCGATCATTCTCGGCAGGCCGGGCCGCGGCAGAGCTCGTATGTAACCGCTGATATAGCGCGCGGGCAAGCCGAGCGATCGCAAACAGGCAATCTGCAAATGCGCGAAATCCTGGCACACGCCGCGGCGCTTTTGGAAGAACGCCTGGACCGACGTGGTGACCTCGGTGGCTTTATTGTCGAAGCTGAATTCGCGATTGATCTTTCGCATCAGATCGAAAGTTGCTTCGAGCAGCGGTCGCCCCGCGGGAAACGCCCCGCGGGCGTAGTCGGCAAGTTCGCGGCTGGCACTGACGCGCTGGGAACCGAAGACAAATTGGTAGGCGTCGAGCCCTTCTTCGCTATGGTCGTTGACTAGCGATTCGACCACGCTCTCCCACGGCGGCGATGCCGAAAAATCGGGCACGCCGGGGCTGTAGACCTCCAACTCGCTCGCCGCTTCGATGGCCAGACTGCTGTGCGGTTCCTGCAGAGTGAAAAACGTCTGGAAATTTCCGAAGTAATCGAAATTGGTGATGGTCGTCGCGGGCGACGGCAAAATGGAAATGCGCGCGGTGCGGCAAAGCTGGCCCGGCAACATGCGCGGGGTCAGACGCAACAGGTGATGCGACACCGAGACGGGGTCTTGGTAATCGTAGATGGTGCGATGGCGGACGCGATAGATCACAGTGTGCGCACCGCCTCGGCGTGACTGAAATAAGCGTGCGTGATGGCGTTCGACAGCGCGGGCAGCGCTGCGTCCAGCGTGGCCAGGTGCTCATCCAGCGTTTCGCGCCGTCCGTTCAAATCCGGCTCGCAAAGCCGGCGGACATCCGCGATAAACAAATTGGAAGCCGCCTCTTCCAAGCGCCGCTGCTTGTAAATCGGCCAGCCGGCCCCGGACGGCATCGCCGCGAGGCTGCGGCAATGCTCGGAAAGATCGCTGATCTGAAACGCCATCGAGCGCGGATTGGCTTCGTCATCCATCAGAAGATCGAGGACCGGCGCGGCCTGGAGAATGGTGAAGTAGCGGGAGCGATACGTCACGGTGCTGTCCGCCACTTCGAGCAGCATTTCCAGCGCGGGCCAAGTGCGGAGATCGAGCGGCACAATGACCGTGCGGAACAATTTCACCAGATTTACCGAGCGCTCGATCCGCCTGCCGATGCTCAGAAAATGCCATCCGGGGCCGCGCGTCATGTTCTCCATTTCGATCCCACGGAGAGCCGCGAGCATCCCGATGGTGGAATTCAGCACGGCCAGCGCGTCGCCGACGGAGGCGTATCCCCACGCGGGACTCTCCGCACCGCGCGCCACGGAACTGAATTGGCTAACGGCCCGCAGGAGATCGTTCGGCAGACGATCGCGCATCTGCGCGGCGGAACGTCCGGCGCGATTCAAGATGGCGACCAGGCTGTCGCTGCGCGGTTCCTCGAAAATTCGCGAGAGTATTTCCTGCTCCAGATCGCGAAACTGGTCGGGCTGGGCGTGCAGCTCGTCCTTTGACGCGCGCGCGTTCGGAGACTCCAGACAATCGTGCATCCTCAACAGCGAATCCCAATCGGATCCGCTCGGCACTCCCAACTGGCGCGTCCAGCGAATCAGGATGCAGCGCAACATGCGGGCCAAGTGCTCGGCGCGCTCGGCGTAGCGGCCGAGCCAGAAGAGATGGTCCGCGGCGCGACTGGGCAAATCGCTGATGACGCCCCGGCTCAGCTCGACTGGCGTGTCGCGCGAGGTCTGCAAGGTAAGCGTGTCTACGGGCTCGTCCGAAAGTACCCAGGTGTCTTTGCTGCCGCCGCCGCGCTGCATCGAGACCACCGGCGTATCGATGGACGGCGAAACGCGAGCGAGGCCACCGGGAATAACGGCCCACGAATCGCCATGCGCCGCGAGAAATACGCGCAGCACCACCCGTCGAGGCGTGAGACCGTGCTGCTCCGACCAAACGGGCGCAGAGGAAAGATTCAACAGCTCTTGCCCGGCGAATTCATGCGGACTCTCCTGAATACGCGCGGCCAGTTGCGATCGCCCCCCGGCGGTCAGTTTGCCGCCAAACACGGGCTCCATGCCCTTTGACGGAAACGCGGGCTTGATCACGAGATA
>CAWCYS010000042.1:0-10156 GCA_963799715.1 Terriglobia bacterium
CGAACGTCGAAACTGCCGTCGTGATTGTCCGTTATCACGACATGAAATTCACTCGCGCGCATTTCGGCTTCGTGCTCGGACATGGCGTTCGTCGATTTCTTCGCTTCCACGCGTATCTGCGGCGTGTTTTCCGCATGGACGATGATATCGCCGCGGGGCGTGGAGACGTTGATGCGCACCGTGGGGGGTGCGGGCTGCGATTGCGACGGTTCATTGAAACTGTAAGTCTCGCCGAGGCTCCCCCAGAGCGGTGCCGTATCGACGCGGATGCCCAAACCCCGGGCGTGGTGCGCGATGATCGAGCCCACGATCAGAAAGACGAGAAAAATGATCAGCAAGGTCTGCGCGCCGCTTGTCCTGTTTCCCCCAGTTCCATCGTTGCGCCCCTCGAGCGCGTAATCCACAAGCTTGGCCACGCCCGCGAGAATCAGGAATACCGGCCACCAGTGGTACATGAATTCCCAACCGTTGAAATCGCCGTAGAAATTGTGAAGCAGGAAAATGATTCCAAGCGCCAGCAGCACGATGGCGCCGAAAATGGAAGGCCGTTTCTGTTTTCCGTCACTCATAGTTTCCTCGAACCGTCCAGTTCCTCGCGCCCGGCGGGATTCCGCTAGGCGTCTTTGTGACCTTCGTTCGATGCCATCCACTCGAAGAGCTTTAATCCGCCGATGGCCAACAGGATCACGGGCCACAAACGGCCAAAACTCAAGTGCGGATCCAAGCGGTCCACCAGGAACAGGAATCCAATCGTGATGAGCACGACGGGGCCCGTAAGGCTGTGCCGCCTGCAACGCTGGCAATTGCAATTGTTTTCGTTCGCCACGGAGTTGGCTCCTATTAGTTTGTCCGCCGCGTGCGCTTCCAGAGCAGGTATCCGCCCACCGCGATGAGGATCAGCGGCCAGCCTACGTCCAGCGCGCGACCCACATCCATCCATCCCAAGGTATCCAGGAGGAAAATTCCTCCGATCGCAATCATGATGACTGCGTTCATCGGGAAATGGCGCGGGCCCTCGCCAGCCGGCGCGGCGTCCGCGGATCCGGGTGCACCCGGCGAACCAACCGCGGCGGCTGGGAGACTCGCGTTCTCCTGTCCGCCATTCTCCAAATTTCTTCGCGCCGAGATAAAGGCTTCGATCGGCATGTACAGGCAGAAAAAGCCGGTCATCAGACCGTAAAACGGTTGGCGCGCGCCGGTGGAATCCAAAGTCACCAGCCCGATAAAAATCGCCACGAAGATCAGGGCTTTGGTGTACTCGCCGTTGTACACGGCGCCAAGCCCGGGAATCCATCCCAGGCCGAATGCCGCCCAGGGGTGGCGCGCTTCGCGGCGGGGCCTTGCGGCCGGGTGCGATTTCTCCACCATCGCGGCCAGGCAAGGCTCGCAGTAGAACACGCCCTTCACATCGCGGACGCACTCGGGGCACATCGGCTTGCCGCAATTGCGGCAGAAGTTTGTTGCGTCCGCTTCGGGGTGGACGGCGCATTTCATGGCAGTCTCCTGGGAACGAGCTGTTCCATGAGCACGGCGGTTTCCGCAAGGTCGTGGGACATCTGATTCACGCGATTCGTGTCGTGTGGCTCTCGCGGAGCGGGTCCGTTTGTCTGTCCGGGGGCTGGAGCTTGCACCGGTTGAGGCTGGGGCTCTGACTCCAGCCGCAAACGGGTTTGAATTTCGTACACGATTCGCAAATCTGAAACAAATTTTGAGCTGCGCGCGTAGGCAAGATGCGCGTGCCGATTCACATTGCGGGCGATCGCCGCCGGGCTCAGGTCCGCGAGGGTTGGCTTCTCCCATTGCACGCCCAGCGCATGGGAAACCACACCAAAGGTCACCAGAATCGTAAGGGCGCCATACGCAAATTGTGGCTGCCAGACAGGCCGCAGCCAGCGGAACCAAGTGCGCCAGCCTTCCTTGGCCTTGCGCGGGCCGACCGTGGCGTCGAGGATGGCGTAAACGAGTTGCGGAGGTTCTACGACCGCAGGCAGCGTGTGCAGCTTCTCCACCGTTCCACCGACGCGGGCGGCGAGCGAGGCGCAAGCCTCGCAGGCGTCACGATGCGACTCGAATGCCGCTCGTTCTTCGGCGTTGAGCAGGCCGTCGAGATAATCAGACAGCCTGTCCTCGGTCATCCCGCAGTTCCAATTGGGTCGCTTCAATTCCATCTCGTTCCTTCACGGGCTCCCATCGGAGCCTACTGCGCGCGAACACCCATTTGCTCGAGCACCCGCGCCAATTCGATTCTCCCGCGGTTGATGCGGGACTTTACGGTTCCTTGCGGCACCTGCAGCGCTTCTTGAATCTCCTGATACTCCAGCCCCTGCAGATCCCGCAGAATCACCGCTTCTCGCAGTTCCGGAGAAAGCTTGGCAAGCCCCTGCTGTACCTGCCGGCTCAACTCTCCTAATTGGGCGATTTGGTCGGGCCTGCGTCCGGCGGCCGGTTTTTCTTCAAGTTCAGGCATCGCATCGTCCATCGAGTCGGTCATGCGGTCCCTCCTGGTTCGGCGGTAATGATCGATCAAGAGGTTGCGCGTCAGGCTCGTCATCCAAGTTGCAAACGCGCCATGAATCGCGTCGTAGCTTCCGAGCGTCCGAAACACCCGGAGAAAAACCTCCTGAGTCAGATCCTCGGCCTCGTGCCGGCTGCTGGTGAACCGGTAACAAAGGCCGAACACGCGGCGCGTGTGCCGCCGCACCAACTCTTCCCAGGCCGAGCTCTCGCCTTTGAGGCAAAGCTGGACCAGCTGAGTATCTGGCTCCAACGGGCATCCGCCTCGCGCCTGCCTACCAACCGGCAGGTCCGGCCTCACTCGGCTTCCACATATTGAAACGAGACCGAGGGCTGGAAAGTTCCGTCGCGCGCCTGACAAGCGGCCGCGCGAACCAGTCTGCATCTTAGCTTTGGCACGGAAGAGTGACAAGACGGACGCAGGCGCTCGCGAGGATGCCTTGACACCCGAGGCAGCGTACGGCTACGCTCGCGGCCAATGCGAGCCAGATACCGCCAGGTCCTATTGGCCTTGCTGGCAATCGCGGCCTTGGGCATCGTCGCCTACCGCTTGCGCCGCGCTTTTCATTCCCACAGTTTCAGTGGTGCCAGACTGATTCAGGCCGTTCGCGAAGCTGACATCTGGATGCTGTTGGCCGCCGTACTTTTGATTTATGCGTGCTACGCGCTTCGCGCCCGACGATGGCAGGGCTTCTGCAGATATCTTGGTCCCTCGAACTTCGGGGGAATTTACAACGGCACGATCATGGGCTTCGCTGCGATTTTCTTGTTGGGGCGCGCGGGCGAGCCCGTCCGGCCCTTGCTGCTGGCGCGGAAAGGGAAGTATCCGGCGGCTAGCCAGTTTGGGATTTACATTCTTGAACGCATGTTTGATTTCTCCTCCGCCGCGGTGATTGCGATGCTCGCGCTGCTCGTTTTCGCGCGGCAGCTTGGCGACGCGGGAGTGAATCACGCTTCGGTGGCAAAGGCGCACGCCAGCGGCGGCGTGCTGCTCGGCATCATCGCGGGCGTTGCAATTTTTATGGTGTATTACCGGCTCCATGGCGCTGAGGCCTTGGGCCGCATGCTCGGCCGGTGGCACGCGCGGGACGGATGGCGGCGGCGAGTGGCGGTGCAATTCCTCGCGTTTCGCGAGGGACTGCATGCGATTCGCACCTGGGGCGATCTGGCGCGGGCGATTTCTTATTCGGCTGTGCACTGGGCGCTAGTCGCCGGAATTTATCTGTTGATTGCGCGCAGTTTTGGCGACGATTTTTCCCATTTTAACTATCCGAGCGCGATGCTGCTGCTTTCGGTGACCATGCTCGGTTCTGTGCTGCAACTCCCCGGCGTCGGCGGCGGCGCGCAAGTGGCGAGTTTCATCGCATTCACGACGATCTTCGGCATTGATCCGGAGCCCGCGGCGGCCGCCGCGATCGTCCTTTGGCTCGTGACGTTTGCGGCCTCGCTGCTGGTGGGGGTGCCGATGCTGTTGCGCGAAGGATGGTCGATCGGTGCTCTGCGCAAACTTGCAAAAGAAGAGGCGGCGGCAGAGGAGTCGGGCGAATTGATCGGCGTCAGCAGCGCGGCAGCCGCTCCCGAAAATGCTAAGGGCAAGGCGGGAGACTTGCACAGGTGAAGTGTCCCTTCTGCCAGCATCTCGACGACAAGGTCATCGACTCGCGCGAAGGCAAGACCGGCGATTTGATCCGTCGCCGGCGCGAGTGCTTGAAGTGTGGCCGGCGCTTCACGACCTACGAACGAATCGACGAAATCCCGTACATGGTGATCAAGAAAGACGGCCGCCGCGAGCGGTTTGAGCGGCAGAAGATTCTGCAAGGGCTCTTGAAATCGTGTGAGAAGCGTCCAGTGGCGACGAACAAACTGGAGTCGCTGGTGGAAGATGTCGAGCGCTTCGTGACAGAAGCTCCCGAGCGCGAAATGCACACGAGCGAAATCGGCGAGATGCTGATGTCGCGGCTGAAGAAACTCGATAAAGTTGCGTACGTACGATTTGCATCGGTGTACTTGGACTTCAAGGACGTTAAGGAGTTCATGTCCGAACTCAAGGGATTGCTGAAGGATCGGGCGAAGCACTGAGGGGCGTGCAAAAGCGCTACGCCCGGTGATCCAGGTCATCGCTGCGCGTTCACTGGAAATTTTCTAAGACGGACTCGCTGGAACCTCCTGCCTGAGCTACTGAATACTTAAAACTCGCACGCCTCTGAAAACATTCAGCTTATAAACGACGGACGGTAATTCGCATTCCTCGATAAGGGCCGGAAACTGCGCGGCGATTCGCCGCGAGCTTCAGAGGCGTATCGAAATTTTTCTTCGGCCAAAGCAAAAAACCGCGCGAATCGAAAAAGAAGATTCACGACGCGTTCACACTGCTGTCACATGGAGATGGCGGAATGCCTGCGACGTTCAATCCCTACCATGGAGACATTGTGAGAAAAGCAGGCTTTCGGATGCGTGTATTCTGCCTTTGGGCAGCGGTTGCAATTCTCTTCGCCTTGGGGCACGCGCGGCTCCAGGCACAACCACAAAATGCGACGGGCACGATTCGCGGCACCGTTGATGATCCCGACCGGAAACGCCGTGTTGAATGCGGTAGTCGAAGCGAGGAATGAATCGTCGGGCGCGGACACGAAGTCCAAGACCGACGACCAGGGAAAATTTTCGATCGATGGCCTGGCCGTGGGGAGCTACACGGTCGAGGTGTCGGCTCCGGGATTTGCGCTGGCACTTCATTCTGGAGTGAAGATCGCCGCGGGACAAGTGCAAGATCTTTCGTTCTCGCTAGTCATCGGAGATATCAACCAGGCGGTCACCGTCGAAGCCACAACGAGCGATTCCGTCGCGGCGCAACTCGCGCCGATGGACGGACTGCTCGAAGCGCGATCCGCGCGAACCGAAATCAGTCCGATGTACCTTAAGGAATTCACTTCGCCGCTCACTGATTTCAATGAAACCCTAGACATGGCGCCGGGCACGTACAGCTACAGCGCCAACGGAGACGGCTTGGGACAGAGCAAGCTCTTCTTCCGCGGTTTCCCCGACGGCGACTACGACATCAACTATGACAACGTTCCATTCTATGACACGAACACCCCGACCCACCACACCTGGTGCTTCTTCCCGGGGCCGACGATCGGAAGCGTCGATTTCGACCGCAGCCCCGGCGACGCGACATCCACCGGTCCGACGCCTTTTGGTGGGACGATCAATCTCCTCTCACCCGAGATGCCAAACGACCCGTCGGTTAGACTCAGTGTGTCTGGCAGTTCGTGGAACACGATCCTGACGGACCTGGGGTTCGATTACGGCAGCTTTGGGCCGGGCAAGAAATCGAATTTGATCGCCGACGTGAACCACCTGAGTTCCGGTGGGTACGAGAATTATAATTATCAGTTTCGCACCTCTGGGATGCTGAAATATCAATTGAAAATCGCGGAGAATAATACGCTTACGATGTTCAGCAACGTGGAAGTTCTGGACAGCGACACGCCGAATTTCAATGGGCCGACGCGGGCGGAGATCGCGGCTTACGGCCAAAGATTTTATCTGACCAACGTCGCTACAGATGACGTCAGCGGAACCACGATAAATGGAGTCACGGCCGACCTCTATCCGCTGAACTATCATTTCTATACGTACCATATCCCGACTGACGTGGAGTACATCGACTGGAAGGACGAGTTAGGGCACGGATGGCAAGTTGACTTCCAGCCCTACACACTGAGCTACTACAATCATCAGTTTTATAACAATCCGACATATAACAGCGACGGGCTGACGTTTGCTGTCCCCACGAAGCCGACACCGTCCCCTGCGACTCCCGGAATCGGGCCGTCCAGCGCCGTGGACAAACTGAACAGTTATCGCAAATATGGCGAGAACGCGATGGTGAGTCAAAGCTCGAAGTACGGAATCTTTCGCGTGGGCGTCTGGTATGAATTCGCGAAGACAGACCGCTTCCAGATTCCATCCAGCCCGCTTACCCACATAGACGCGACTCTGCCGAACTTCCACGAACAGTTCCGCACGTTCTCGACCCAGCCGTTCGCCGAATATGAATGGCATCCGATGCGCCGCCTGACGATTGCGGGCGGTGTCAAATTCTCCGATTTCAATATGAACTTGACCCAACATCAGGACCAAAAGATCGTCGGGTGCTTAGGGGGAACGTTGACGGGCACCAGTAACAAGATTACGGAGTTCTGCATGGGCGGCGTGCCGTCGGTCTATCACTCAGCGAATTACAACGCGGTCCTTCCGTCCTTCGATGCGAACTACCGTATCCGCGAGAATTGGTCGGTGTACGCGCAGTACTCGCAAGGGACCATCGTCCCGCCAAGCGGCGTGTTCGATGTCACCGGAGCAAATGTGCTGCTCTTGCCGAAACCGACGGGCGTGTGGGTGGCGCAGGAAGGCACCGTACTGAAATTCAAGAAGTTGACGCTGAACGGAGACTTTTATTACATCCACTATCAGAACACTTACGCTTCCAACACAGATCCCAACAACGCGAATGGATTCGATTGGAGCGCGTCGGGGGATTCGGTATCGAAGGGCTTCGAGGGCGAGGCGAACGTTTACGTGGGTCATGGGCTGAGCTTTTATGGAAACGGATCGGTCGGCCAGAACAAGTACGTTGCCGGCGACGGGGGCCTTCTCTCCACTGTGGGATCGTGGGTGGCGAACACGCCCTCGGATACCGAGTCCATTGGCGTCACCTACCAGCAGAAATACTTCGACATCGGCTTCTTCGACAAGCGAATCGGCCCGCAGTGGCTCGACAACAACGACGGATGCACACCGATAGCGACGTGCATGACGAGTGCCGCATTCGAGGGCGCCGTCGATCACCAGCAGATTGCTGTCGCACCGTTCAGCCTGACGAGTTTCTATTTCAACTACACGATCCGCAAGGGGTCGCATTTGGATCAGACCGCGCTGCGGTTCGGCATGAATAATTTGCAGAACAGCCACAATATCGTGGGGGTCACAGCATTTACCAGCAGTAACCTAGCCAACGGCATGGCTTATGTTTTGTCGCAGGCAGACCAAGTGACGACGCTGCCCGGAAGGAGCTATACCCTCACACTAACGTTTGGGTACGAACCTAAGGGGCGGTAGAATCAGCCGCTCGATAGTGCCGTTCGCGGTCAAGACATGCGGTTAAATCTGTTCGCCGAGCAAACTACGCGCATTGCGCTGGAGGCAGGCCTTTTGGTCTGCCTCTTTGCGTTTTGGCGAACGACTCTGCGGGCGCGTGCAGCGCTGTCGCCGGCTTGGGTGGAACTGGGGCCCGGGGGCGCGGCCTTTGTGCGGATTGTCGTGAGCGCCCCTCAAGATTTGCCTGACGCTGGAAGTCGATGGGAATAGCCAGCTGACACGCGCGGAAAAAAGCGAGGCGAACTAACGCGTGTGGGAAACGCCGGCGGAGAACGTTTTTATGGTGCGGAAGCCCATGCGCTCGTAAAGTCTGCAGGCGCGAGCATTGCCGGCGGTCACGGTGAGGGAAAGCGCGGAGTAGTGGCGGGCGCCCAGAGTTTGAATGGAAGCGTCGAGGAGCCGGCGGCCAAGTCCGTGGCCCTGATAGCCGGGCATCACGCAGATTTGCGTAGTGTGCGCCACGTTTGGAGCAACGGTGGACGTCAGGACGAGGCCGGTCAGTTCCGGGCTGTGCGGCGGGCGCAAGACGAACGACGCCTCCGGGAGAAACTGGCCGCACCCGGGGAGCACCACAATATTCTTGAGGAATTTGAGCGCGCCTGCTTGGGTGCGGTATTGATCGTTGATTTCGCCGTCCACATGGTTGGCGTAAGCAAGTTGAATCAGACGCGAGGCAGCCTCGAAATATCTGTGCTCCCAGCGCTCCAGGAGTAGGCCGGAGACGACGTGTTCGGGAGCCGGCGCTGCAACGCCATGTGAGTGCGCGGATGGTTCGGGGAAATCGAGCATCATGAAGTTGCGCGGGAAGAGGCGAAAATTTTGATCGGCGAGGGCGGCGTCGAGAGGGCTGCCGAAAGGCATCAGCTGTGCCTCGATGCGCGTGATGTGCGGCAAGGCGCGCAGCGTAGTGAGAATGTCGCCTAATAGTTCGCCCGCGAACTTGAGTTGGTCGTATTGCGGCGAGACAAAAAGTCCGCCGATCAAACCTTTGTACTCCTCGATGACATAAAAGGCGTAGCCCGCGGCATGGCCGTTGTCGAGGACCGCGGCGCCGGCAAGCGACCGCGCGTCCACGAATCGCCGGATGAGCTCGATGGAACTGCGATAGTCCCAGCGGAGCTCATCGCGCCAAAAGTGCGCCTCCTCCTGGAGCAGCGGTTCGAGCTGGCGGACGCTGACCTGCCGCAAATCCACAATTGAAATCGCGCGCGGAGGCTGGGAATGAGACTGCATCGGTCGCTGGGCGATACCCATAGGAGAGATGCCTTCTGGACGTATCTTATAGCCGCTGGCTCCGGAAGGCGATTAAAGAATGCGGGGTTCTGGGTGGGGACCCTGGCGTGACTGGCAAACACATCGAGGAACCGCGCGGCGTGGCCCCCAGTCATCTGTGTTAACATTCGCCAACCGGGCGTGAATCGCTTGCTGGAATTCGGCGGGCATTCCGATGGATGATCGACCCCGGAATGGAAGGGGACGGCCCAACGACGCTGGAAGCGTCTCCCAGCCACCAAACGCATGGGTTTCATCTCCGAGCTCCTCTACCCGACGCGTTGGTACTCGAAGGTTCTCGTTGCCGTCGTCGCGTCCGCAATTTTTGTGTTCTTGGCGGTTGCCGTCGTTTCCGGATTCCTGCTCTATCGGGCGATCTCGCCGGCGCCCACCCACAGCCAACTGGACTTCTCGGATTTTCCAGGACATCCCGAAGACGTAACCTATCAAGTCCCGGGAGAAGGCCCACGCGACGGTTGGTTCTTCCCGGGACTGCGCGGAGCGCCTACGATTCTACTCTGCCCCGGATACCAATCCGGCCGTGGAGAACTGCTGACGCTTGCGACCGCCCTGCAGGATCAGCAATTTAACGTTTTTCTCTTCGATTTTTCCGCGGGAAGCACGAGCACCAAGACTTCGACGCTGGGCTATCGGGAAGTACTCGAGTTGCGCGCGGCGCTGGATGCCGTGGCGCAGCGGAACGACGTCGATCCGAGCCGCTTCGGGCTCTGGGGAACGAACGTCGGCGCATACGCGGCGATGGGAGAGGCCGAAGGCGACCGGCGAGTGGCCGCGATTGCCGTCGAATCGATTTACGACACACCGAAGCAGGAGCTGGATTTGCTGATTACGCATTCGGGCCTGGCGTCCTTGCCGATGATCAAACGTGGCACCGGGATCGGTTTTGAGTGGATGACGCGGCCGTACCGCGACACCCCGCCGCTCTCGACCCGATTTTCAAGGCTCATCGGAGAGCCGAAGCTTTTCATCGAGGCGCTTGATGAGCCTAACCTCGCCTACGATACGCGGCAGATGTTCCTGCTTTCGCCCGAACCGCATGACGAAGTGAGCCTCCCGCGCGGCAACTACGCCGGAATGATGGACGAAGAGAAACGCAGCTACGAGAACCGGATCGTGAGTTTCTTTCTCCTGAACCTTTCGCCGAGCGCGCCGCCCCCGCGCAGTCCGCGCCATTAGGGGACGGACCATT
>CAWCYS010000043.1:0-14470 GCA_963799715.1 Terriglobia bacterium
CGTCCGGCTGGGTCACGAAGCCAAAGCCGTCGCCGCCGATCACCACGCCGCTTTGCAAGATTACGCGCTCGCCGATGATGGAATTCTCCCGCAGCACAACTTGCGAATGCAGCAGGGAATCCGCACCGATTCTCGCTCCGCGATAGAGCGTCACGAAACTATGCAGCACGGTTCGCGGCCCGACTTCGGCGCCGTCGTCAATGAAACAGTACGGCCCCACATGGACATCCTTGCCGAGCTTGGCGGACTTACTCACTATCGCGGTGGGATGAATTCCCGGCGGATACACTTGCGCGGGATAGAGAATTTCCAGCGCGCGCGTGAAGTCCAGCCGCGGATTCGCGGACCGCAGGATGGTGATGGGCGGCAGTCCGGCGTCGCGCTTCGACGGGTAATTCTCGGCCAGCAAAATCGCCGAGGCGCGCGTCGTCAAAAGCGCGGCCTTGTAATGCGCCTTGTCGAGAAAGGTGATCTGCCCGCTCCGGGCTTTTTCAATGCCCCCGCCGGAGGAAATCTCGATTTCTGAATCACCTTCAACGCGACAGTTCAGCCGCTCGGCGAGTTCGCGTAATTTCATGACGGTTCTCCTTGAGTGCGCGGGCAATTTGACCGGAATCAATGTACAACAGCCGGGAGTCAGGATACAGGCGGCGAAAGTGAAAGTGGGGCGTGGCGAATGGCTCAGTCTTCAAAGAGTTTTGATTGCGCGGCGGCCGGCGCGGCGGCCTTCCTCCGGGCCACGCCCGTCACTCCGAGCACGGTCATCTCCGCAAGTGCGGGGCGGGGAATGAAAATGCGCAGCGTATTGCCTTGGAGGTCGGGCGGCGTGATTTGAACTCCCCGGTCCAGCAAAGACAGCAGATCGTTTGTCACCACACCTTCCAGAACTTCCGCGTCTCGAAATTTGAGCCGAACCCAGAGCCCATCGAGTTTTGGCCGCGACAAAAATGCCTTTCGCTGCAATTCGTACGGGGCGTCGAACTCGCGCACGAAATAAATGGAGCGAATCTCATCCAACGCGATCTCCCGATGCTCGCCATCTTCCGTCAAGAGATCCACGGACTCCGCCGAGCCAAGATTCCCGGGGTTCACGTAAGCGCGCAACGCGTTGCGGTCCGCAAGCAGGACGATCACTTTCTTGTGGGTTGACGTTGACGCTCGAATCTTCACAGGAGGAGCGCTCAGGAACCTAACTTGCGCCCAGGGACCTTGCTATGTTATGTTACCCAACTTAACTTGTCAAGTCGTTCTATTTCAATGCTTTAGACGCACCGGCCGCCTTTGAGCCATAAAAAGGCAAATTCTTCAGTCCGCATCCGTAATTGGGTTCTTCACCCTTCTCAGTAGGGTGTTCGGATACATTCGTGACCAGCGCTTGACTCTGTTGCTGGGCACTTCCGTCTCCGCGGACGCGTTCCTCCTGGCCTTCCGGATTCCCTCGATCATGCGCAGGCTGGTGGGCGAAGGCTCCATGAACGCCGCGTTTATCCCCGTCTTCTCGGACTATATGGGGAACCGAACGCGGGAAGAGATGTGGCGGCTGGCCAACCGGGTTTTCTGGACCATGGCCCTCTTACTTGCCGTGCTGACCATCCTAGGTCTGGTCTTTTCTTCAGCGGTCATCTACGCCTTTTCTCCGCGAGGCACCGGCGATCTGCACCTCCTCGGCACCGAGCTAAACCGGATCCTTTTTCCCGCGGTATTCTTCGTTGGAATGGGGGCGGTGGCGATTGCCATTCTCAACGGGTTTCAGATCTTCGGCGTCCCCGCCGCTTCGCCGATTTTGGTGAACGCCGCGTTCATCCTGTTTTCGATGAGCTTTGTCTGGCACAGATTCGGCCATCCGGCAAAAGCCCTTGCCGTCGGCGTGGTGGTGGGAGCGGTGCTGCAATTCATGATGATGCTCCCCCAGCTCGTGCGCAAGGGGATGCGGTTCGATTTCGGCTTTTCGCTCCAGGACCCTGGGGTCCGCCGCGTCGCTCGCTTGATGCTGCCGGCCTTCTTTGGGGCGGGCATTCTGCACATCAATGTGCTGGTGGGGACGCTTTTTGCCACCGACCGCCGCATGCCCATCGGTAGTCTGACGTCGCTCTACATCGGCGACCGCATTATGCAGCTGGTTTTGGGCGCCTATGCCATCGCGGTAGCCACGGCGATACTTCCGGGAATGTCGCGGCAGGCCGCCGCCGGAGACATCCCGGGATTGAAGACCACACTTGGGTTTTCCACCCGGATCGTCTCATTCATCACGATTCCGGCCGCGGTCGGCCTCATCGTGATGCGCAAACCCATCGTGCAGGTCTTGTTCGAGCACGGTCGGTTCGGTGCGGAATCCGTCACGCTGACGAGCCGGGCGCTGCTTTATTATTCGCTGGGATTGCCGGCGTTCGCCGCCGCCAAGTTGATTGTGCCCGCTTTCTATTCCACGCAGGACACCAAGACCCCGATGCAGGTGGCGGCCGTCGCCTTGGTGGCGAACATCCTGTTCAATGTCCTTTTTCTTGCGTTTTTCTTTCGCATTTTCCAGAACGGTATTCCCGCGGTCGCCGCGGTACTGGCCTCCTACCTGAGTTTCGGCATGCTGTTTGTAATTCTGCGGAATCGCATTGGCGCTCTCGGCGAAAAGGAGATCATGCGTTCCATGGCGAAGGCGGCGATCGCTGCGGTGGTGATGGGCGTCGCCTGCCTGGCCGGTTTGCGGATTTCTCACTTTGAGGCCATCGAGCGCTTCTTCCCCCGCCTGGCTGTGTTTCTGGCGTTGCTTGGCGGGGGCACTGCGGTATATTTTGGCGTCGCCAGACTCTTCAAGTGCGAGGAACTTGGCGAGCTCTACTTGATGGTCGCGCGCAGGCAGCACGCGGAACCTCTGGATGCCGGTATGGCGGGATAGGGAACATGGACGCGCTGGCAGTTTCGTATCTAAAGTACCTGCAAGTGGAGAAAGGCCTCTCCTCCAATACGGTCGCCGCCTACGGTCGTGACCTCAAGCGCTTCTCGGCATATCTGGAGAAGAACAACCTAAGGTCGAAGAGTTTAACAAGGGACGAAGTCGTGCAATATCTCGCGCACCTGTACCAGCTGAAATTAGATAGCCGCTCGGTGGCGCGTCATTTGGTATCGCTTCGCGGCTTCTACAAGTTCCTGTTGATCGAAGACGTGATTAAGACAGATCCGACGCTCACTCTCGAGTCGCCGAAGTTTCGGCGGACGCTGCCTACCTTCCTGCGTCTGGATGAGGTGGAGAAGTTGCTGCAATTGCCGGATGTCAACAAGCCCGAGGGTTCGCGTGATCGCGCTCTGCTGGAGTTGCTCTATTCCAGCGGGCTCCGCGTTTCCGAACTTACAAGTTTGCGCGTGAGCGACGTCGATTTTCGCACGGGCACCGTCCGTTGCGTGGGGAAGGGCGACAAGGAGCGGCTCGTGCCGATCGGGCGGAGGGCGCTGTCCTCCATCGAACAGTATCTCCAAAGCGCCCGTCCGCTGATGCTGCGCGCGCGAGGCGACGCTCCGCCGCGTGCCGTTCCTCTTCGTCAACCGGCTGGGCAGCCGTCTGAGCCGCATGACGGTTTGGAAGACGCTTTCTTTTTATGGCCGCAAGGCGGGCCTGCGCCTCAAACTCACGCCCCACAAGATGCGCCACAGTTTTGCGACGCATCTGCTGGAAGGCGGCGCGGATTTGCGTTCCGTGCAGTTGATGCTGGGGCACGCGGACATCTCCACGACGCAAATCTATACGCACGTCGTGGAAGAACGGTTGAAACAAGTTTATAAGGCGCACCATCCGCGCGCGTAAAAAAAGGGCAAGCGTTCGAGCGGCGCGGGAAATCTGGGCCCCATCCGAAGAATGCTGCGGCGACCGCCTTCGTGGAACGCCGCGGCTGATTGAGGAAGCTAAAACGTATGCCTGATTACATGTACATGCTGGAAAGCCGGCTCTCGACCGAGCAGCGGGCTGCCGTGTTGCGGTTGCAGGAGCTTTCGACCACTTTGGAAGTGAATCTATTCTTGGTGGGCGGCGCCGTCCGGGATTTGATTTCTGGAATGCCCATTCGCGATCTCGATTTTGTCGTCGAAGGCAATCCTTCGCGGCTGTCGCACGAAATGGAAAAAGGCGGCGCTCGCATCCTCCTCGAAGATGAGAAGTTGCGACGCATCGAGTTGCTGCTTGCCGGCGACGTGGACGCCAGCATCTCCGGCGCGCGCGATGACGTTTATGCGCGCCCGGGCACCCGGCCGGAGATCCGCTGGTCCACTGTGATGGAGGACCTGCGGCGGCGCGATTTCTCGCTGAATGCGATCGCCATCTCGCTCAATTCTGCTTCCCGCGGCCTTCTGCTCGATCCCACCAATGGGCTGGCCGACGTTCTGGAACGCCACGAAGTCCGCGCCCTCACGATTCACAGTTTCACGAATCAGCCCGTGCGATTGTTGCGCGCGCTTCGCTACGCCGCTCGCATGGGATTCAAGATTGGAATCGCGCACCGCGGAATGGTTCGCCCTGGCCATGGAAAGCGCGAATTGCACCGCACGATCTAGCCGGAGGATGCGGGCCAGGAGTTGCGCGACGTCGCGCGCGAAGAGAAGCCCGTCGTCGTCCTGAAAGTCTTGGGAAGCTCACGATCTGGTCGCCGCGATTCATCCCCAACTCGCGAAACGGCATCCGAATTACGACGCCATCGCGCGGCTGAGCAAAGCTCGCGACGACATGGCCTCCGCCGGACTTCGTCCGCAGACTCGCCGCCCCATGACGCACGCGATCCTCGGCCGTCTCAAATCTCGCGAGCGCTCTTCGCCGCTCTGGACCGCGCCGGTTTCCGTTCGGCCGAAGCGAAGCCGAAATCAATTCGCTGGAAGGCGAATCCTTGAAGTTCGTAAAAGTGCTCGCCGGACGCAAGACCGCCGCTCCAGGCGATGCGCTTCGCCTTGCTCGAGAAGACGCCGCTCGACCTGATGGCTTACACGCTCGCTGAGTCCTCCAACGGCAAGGCCCTCGGCAAGATCAAGAATTACCTCAACAAGTGGAGGCCGCTGCGGCAAGCCCTGCCGTCCGTCGAACTGGAACTGGAGGCGATCGGCCTTGCCCGCGGACCGAAGTTCGACAAGGTTATGGAACAATTCTTCCGCGCGCAACTGGAAGGGAAGGGCCGCAAGCTCGAGGAGCATCCCGAGGCTGCCTGCGGAAACTGGCGGGAATTAAAGAGCCGCCAAAGAAGGTGATCAAAGAGGAAAAGAAACCAAAGACAAGCGGGAAACCGGAGAAGAAGGGCGATGCGAGCGGAAGCAGTCGCGGTCGAAAAGCCGGCGCGCCGCGACGCCTGCGAAGCCGTCTCCCTTCGCCGCCAAATTGAAAGCCGCAGCCGCCGCCAGGAAGAAAGCGCCGTCGCGCCGCGGAAGTCAAAGCGCAAACGCAAACCGCCGAAGAAGAAGAAAAAGAAAAAATAGGGATCGATGGCGGAACTAGACGCGCATCACATCCAAATTCTCGAACGGTTCGTCGCTGCCGGATATGCGATTGCCGCATTTCCGATGTACGCTTCCGCAGTTGGCGTGCGCAAAGGGGAGTGTGCGGCCCTTTTCGATCCTTTGCCGGACGGAGACTTGCGACTCGTCGGTTCTCCGTGTTACCTGATCGAAGGCAATTTGAGCGTTCGCATTCGCGACGCCAAAGGCGATTGGTTTGTCTGGAAAAGTAAGCGCGTCGAGGCCACAGCGGAACGCTGTGGCGGAATTAGCCCGCCTGACCGAAGAACTTCCCGCCTTGCTCCTCGCGTCCGCTTGAGCCCGGCCGCGGCGCCTGTTACTTCCGCAACATGCGCAGCGTCCGCGCTGGATACAGCGCGACGAGTTGGCCCGAAGCCGGCGAAAATGTCTTCAGTTCGAGGCACGCAATCCCCGCTCGCTTCAGCTCCGTAACCTGCGGCTGCGCCCGCAAAATGTGCGCGATCACCTGGTGAAGATGCGGCTCGTGCCCGAAGCACATCACGTTTCGCGCCCGCAGCTTCGAGAGCTCGCGAAGCAATTCAGAAGGCGGACTCGCAACTTTCAGCGCATCCGTCTGCTGAATCTTCGGTACGGGAAAGCCGAGCACGTCCGCAAAAATCTCCGCCGTTTGCATGGCTCGAATGAGCGGGCTCGAAAGCAGCGCATCGGCCTCCGCACCCAAAGCGCAGAAAACCTTCCGCCGAGGCGCGCGTGCGCCGACGTCCTCGCGGCGTCAGCGGGTCGCTCGGGATCGGGCGGACATTTCGGATCGCTGCGCTCCACTGCGATGCCGTGACGGATCAGGTAGAGGCGCATCATGATCTCGGCCTCCCGTCGTCAGTTTCGATCGGTCCGCGCGGCGCGAAGAGAGATTGCGCGATGTCCGTAATGATGCCTTCGCGCACCCCCACTCCCGGCACGATGAATTTCTTCGCGCCCAGCCATCGCCCCACCGACAGCAGCACGATCGCCGCAACTCCCATCACTTCGGCGCGGTCCCGGCGAACCTGAAACATTCGTTTCCGGTGCTCGACGTCCAGCCGCAGAATCGTCCACAAACGCTCGCGCAGAGTACATCAGGCTAAGCGCTGGATGCCCGTTCCGTCCCGCGCCCGTCGCGAGGCGCGCCAGCGTTTCGGCGTTGCCTGCCGCATCCCACGACGTAGCCGGCCGCCCGCGGCGATTTTCTCCCGAGCGCGCTCGTGATGATGTGCTCCACGTGTTGTTGAATTTCGATCGCGCGATGTTCCGGAATCGATCCGCCGGCCCCGTACTCTTCCATCAGGCGAACGGCACCGAGCGGCAGCGTCGCCACTCGCCGAATGCCGCTCCCGCGCAGCCAATTCAGTTCCAGACTGCCGCCGCCAAGATCGAGAATCACGCCGGGGTAAGGCCCGTGACGCAGCGCGTGCAGCACCGCCGTCCGTACCAGCCGCGCTTCCTCGTCGCCTGGAATCCTCTCCAACTCCAGTCCCGCGCGTCGCCGTACCAGTTCCACCAGCCGCCCGCCGTTGCGCGATTCCCGCGTGGCGCTCGTGGCCACCGCGCGATAAAGTTGCACGCCCGTTCGCTCCATGTGCTCGCGAAACTCGCGAAATCCGTCAACGGCCTCGCGAATCGTCCGCTGGGTCATGACTCCCCCGGTGAATGCGTGATGCCCCAGCCGGATCGGCAGGCGAAGCGTTTCCACCTGTTCCCACTCGGTTGGAGAATGCACGTCGGCGACAATCAACCGGATCGCGTTCGATCCCGCGTCAATGGCGCCGATGCGAAGCGGTTTGCCGAGTCTCAATGCCACAAGTGGGCTAGGGCCGACGAAGGAGTGTAGCGCGTGCCGGAGATTCCGAGAAGGGCCGCGATGCGTTTGCGCAGCTCGATCATTCACCGCGCGGACGCTCTGCTCGCCGTTCACTTCGATAAATTTATGGCGCGCCGAAAGCGCCTCGAACTGGCTGCGAATTCGCGCCTGATACCGGATGAACGACTGGAAAAGATCGTTGGAGAGCGACATGTCGCGCCCGGATTCCCAGTAGCTGATCGCGTGCGACTTGCGGAATTCGCGCTCGAAGGCGGCCTCCGGCCCCACGTTCAGCCAAAATGTCAAGTCCGGCCGCAGCGCCATCTCGTACAGTCCGCGCAGGTAGCCGCGTTCGATCCCGCGTACCGCGGCGCGCGCAATCAGCGTGTAGAAATAACGGTCGGACAAGCACGATGAAATCCGAACGCATCGCGGGAATAATCCGGTGCTCGAGCTGATCGAAAAAGTCTGTCGCGTACATCAGCGTCAGCGTCATCCGCGTGATCGTGTTTTCGGCCAGCAGCGTGTCGATGTCCTTCGCAACGAGAAACGATCGCCGCAGCCCCATCGTCTGCACCGCGAAGCCCTTGCGATTCGAGCCATTCCGTCAAGAGCGAGATTTGCGTCGAGCGGCCCGAGCCGTCCGTGCCTTCCAGCACGATCAGTGTCCCGCCGAGGCCCTCGGCTTTCACGCCGGGCAGGGGAGTGCCGTAAAATCGCGCAACTGCCGGGTCAATTTTCTTCGGCTCTTTTCTCGCAGCGGCTGAGCCGCGGTGCCGCGCGCTTCGCGCAGCCTGCGGCGGGGTTTCGCGTTTCATCCTGGCACCTCGCCGTGGCGCTTCGGCGCGAAGGGAGCAAGATCCACGCGCTTCTGCAAGATGTCCCGCATGTGCCGTTGCAGTTTGTTCACCGGCAGTGTCCCGTCCATGACGACGAATCGGTCCGATTCCACCATCGAATCGTATTGCTCCTGGATTCGCGCTTGGAACATTCGGAAACTCTCCGCGCGATCCAGCGAAAGATTCAGAGTCCATCCCGGCCTCGTAGTACTTCAACCGCGGACGCCCCGCGATGATGCGGTCCACCGCCACGTCCAGCGGCGCGCGAAAATAAAATGTGAGGTCCGGGAATCGGCGCAAAGCGATACAGATTGCGCAACCAGGCTGCCGGAGCAGCCCCGCGCCACGTCCCGCGCGAACGCCGTGTAAATATATCGGTCGGCCAGAACGAGATAGCCGCCGTGCAGCAGCGGCAGAATCTGGCGTTCGCAGCGATCGGCGAAATCGGCGGCGTGAATCAGCGAAAATGTGGCAGGCGTGAGCAGACCGGCGCTGTTTCCCTCGCTTCGTCGCGGATTTCACCAGCGGAGAAGAGTTCCACTCCGTGAAATGAATCCGATAGCCGCCAATTTCGAGCCATCGCTTCAGGAGATACAGCTGCGTGCTCTTGCCGGAGCCGTCGATCCCCTCCACAACCACGAGCGCCCCGGGATAGTCTCTGCGCCCCCCGAGCAGCATGCTTCTCCCGCGCGCTTCGGCCAAGGTTTGTCGTATTGAAGGTTGCGCACTCATCGATCTTGAATCATCAGTGTCAGCCCCAGCGTCCTCAGTAGGTTAGGGATCTTAGCGTCGCCAGAGCCGCCACCAAGGCGAACCGCTCTTCCTCACCGGCTCAGACACGGTGACTTGATTTCCCAATTCCAACCCTGTGCGGCGTAAACATATCCGCCTGCATGAACAAATTGTTACAGATTCCGTGACTCGGGAGTAAAAGCCTTCTTCTTCCGCATAACTTCCCATCTTGAACCGCTAACGCCAAGTTGCAAACAAAAAGCGACGCAAGGCAAACTAGGCTTTCGTGAGCGATCGCTACGACATTATTTGCATCGGAGCTGGCCCCACAGGCCTCGCCACCGCGATCGAGGCGGTTCGCGCCGGAATGAAAGCCCTGGTGATCGACAAGGGCTCCCTCTGCAACTCAATCTTTCATTATCCGGCAAACATGGTGTTCTTTACCACGCCGGAGCTGTCTGGAAATCGGCGATCTGCCCCTCACCAGCCCTTCGGAGAAGCCAACGCGTGTCGAAGCGCTTAAGTATTATCGCAAGTGCGCCGAGCACTATCAACTTGAGCTGCGCCTCTGGGAACGCGTCGAGGAAGTCGTCGGGCAGCGACGGCAATTTCGACGATTCGGACCCTGGACGCGGACGGGAAGTCGCCACGTTTACCCCACGCGCAAGGTCGTCGTGGCCACCGGCTACTACGATCTTCCCAATCGCCTCGGGATTCCCGGCGAAGATCTCTCGCACGTTTCGCACTATTACACCGAGCCCCACGAATTCTGGCGGCGCGATGTGGTGGTTATCGGCGGAAACAATTCCGCCGCGGAAGCTGCTCTTGATCTCTATCGCGCCGGCGCCCGCGTGACGCTGGTCCATCGGCGAGCCGAATTGGGCAGCACAATTAAGTATTGGGTGCGGCCCGACATCGAAAATCGCATCAAAGCCGGCCAGATTCGCGGCTTGTTCGAGACGCGGGTCACGCGAATCGAACACGGAAAAGTCTGGGTCGCAAATCATGACGCCGAGCGCGAGATCCCGGCGGAGCAGGTCTTCGCGCTGACGGGCTACCACCCGGACTTCGATTTCCTGCGTAGCCTGGGCGTGCAAGTTGGATCCCGCAGACCAACAAACCGCGCTGTCAATCCCCAGACTCTCGAGAGCAATGTGCCCGGACTATTCCTGGCCGGCGTCGTGATCGGCGGTAATGCCACCAGCGAAATCTTTATCGAAAATGGCCGATTCCACGGCAAGCAGATCGTCCGTTCCCTCACGAACCAAGCAACCGTGTGATGCCGCCGGCAGTTTCTATTTGTTTCTAGGCATCGTTGAAGAAATGCTCTTCTGAGGACGGTTTGCGTGAAATTCAGACGGCTGCTAAACTAAATCTCGATGGCCAACATCATCAGCGAAGCCGGAGAGACATTCGTCGCCCTGGTCAAGGGTTTCAGCGTGACCTTTCGCAATCTCTGGCGCAGGACCGTAACCGAGAATTATCCGGACGAGCCCGTTCACTTCCAGCCGCGCTATCGCGGCATTCACGTCCTCCAGCGTGATGAGGACGGTCTGGAAAAATGCGTCGGCTGTTTCCTGTGTGCGGCTGCCTGCCCGGCGCATTGCATTTACATCGAAGCGGCGGAGAATACGGATGCCAAGCGAATCTCCGCCGGCGAGCGCTACGCCAAGGTCTATAACATCGATTATTCGCGCTGCATCTTTTGCGGCTACTGCGTGGAAGCCTGCCCGACGGACGCCATCACCCATGGCCACGGCTTCGAGCTCGCCACCTATGACGTCAGCGCCCTGGTGAAGCGAAAAGAAGATCTCCTCGAGACCACCTCTGCACTAGAGTCTCGCCCGAACTAACGCTTTCAAATTGGTGGCTGATTCTGGGATCAGCCCATGGCGATATGCGGAATCTATTTCTTGCCCTTCTTTGTTTTCGCAGTTTCGATCGGCGCGCTCGGTTCCGTCATGCGGTAGGGATCCAAAATCTCCCGCAGAGCCTTCTCGTCGAGCAGCTTCCGCTCCAGCGCAATCTCAGTGACTGTTCGTCCTGTCTTGACGCTTTCCTTCGCGATCTCTGCGGCCGCCGCGTAGCCGATGTAGGGGTTGAGCGCCGCAGCGAGAGAGATTGTCGCGTTGGAATAGAAGCGGCACCGCTCCTCATTCGCCACAATACCGTCCACGCACTTCTCGGCCAATACGCGCATTGAGTTTTTCAGAATTTCCGCCGAATGTAAGACGTTCCAGGCCATAGCAGGCATCATCACATTCAGTTCCAGTTGCCCCGCTTGAACTGCGAGCGCCGTGGCGATGTCCGCGCCAACAGCCTGAAAGCTCACCATGGCGGTCAGCTCCGCCATCACGGGATTCACTTTGCCCGGCATGATCGAGGACCCAGGTTGGAGCGCCGGCAACCCAATTTCGGCAAGCCCTGTATTCGGTCCGCTGGAAAGAAGTCGCAGATCGTTCGAGATGCGGATTAGTTCCAGGGCCAGACTGCGCAGCGCGGACGAGGCCACGGAAAGCGCAAGGTTCGATTGCATGGCATACCGCAAATCGTCCGTGGGAATCAATCGTTGCCGGGAAACCTTGGAGAGCTCCGTTACAACAAGCTTCTGATATTTTGGGTGCGTGTTGACGCCCGTGCCGACCGCTGACCCGCCCAACCCGACTTCTCGCAGCAAGTCTTGCGCCTGGTGAATCACGCCAGCGCAGCGCCGCAGCGCCGTCGCGTAGGCGGCAAACTCCTGCCCCAGGCGCACTGGCACCGCGTCCATAAGGTGCGTTCGCCCTGACTTCAGGATGTGATCGAATTCCTTTCCTTTGCGCGCAAACGACTTTTCAAGAATGGCGATCGCCTCGAGCACTTCGTCAAGCAGAATGACGGCGGCCAACCGCATCGCAGTGGGGAAAACGTCGTTTGTGGACTGTCCAAAGTTTACGTGGTCATTCGGATGACAAAGCGCATAGTCCCCGCGCTGGCCACCGAGCAATTCGATCGCTCGGTTGGCGATCACCTCGTTCGCGTTCATGTGGAAGGAAACGCCGGCGCCGGCCTGATAGACGTCGACTCGAAAATGATCGTCGAATTTTCCGGCAACGACTTCTTCGGCCGCGCGCACGATCGCGCCGGACTTCTTCTTGTCCAATAGTCCCAATTGTTCATTCGCAATCGCGGCGGCCTTCTTAATCATCCCGACGGCGCGAATGAGCTGGAAATGAGCTTTCAGCCCGCTAATCGGGTAATTGTCGATTGCCCGCTGCGTCTGAATGCCAAAGTACGCTTCGGCAGGAACTTCCCGCTCTCCGAGCGAGTCCTTTTCTTTTCGCGTAGTAGCCATGGCAATGCGCGTCCTGTACCCTCCTTTGACCGGGCAATCCACGGGTATGTGGATCCGCCATTGGGAGCGTATCCCATCGTCCCCAGGATAACCCTTTCTTGGCTTGTTGCGGTTCTTTAGCCACAGAAAGCTCCGGTTGCCCGAGCCGCTGGCCCACGGCCCGCGGAAGTTGTCCCCCAATTAAGCGCCCCGGGCCGTCCCGACTCTCTCACGTCGCCAAGAACTCTGCAAATGCCCAAGCCCTCTATCGTCCGGAGTGGCCCAACTGCAGGTAACATAATCAAGCCGCAACAATCCCTTCCCGAGCAACCCTGCAAGCCGGGTCTTCGCCGTCACCGATGTTCAAGTCGATATACTTAATCGGGATCGACGTATTAGAGATCGTTGCAGCGTTTGAGGGTGTGAAACTGGAAGATGGCAATGTGTTTATCATCACATTACTGCTATTGGATATGTAACGCCAGCGAGCCACATTTCCCTAGTTGGTGTTGTGGTGGGTTTGAAAGGTTGGAGGGCGGAGGTTGCGGGGTCAAGTGCAAGTTCAGGAGGCGTGCTAACCGCGAAGGTTCGCATGGGAGGGCCGAGAGGGATGGGTTGTTAACGCGAGGCAAGGACCGGACTCCCGGCGGTCAGGAACCGCGGCTGAGGATGAGCTATCACGCATTGGGGAAACGGTGGTCGAACGGGCCACGATGCGGCTCATTGCCAGCTGTGGACAATGGGTTCGCGCCAACTGAGGCCGCGGCCGAAACGCAGTTGCGACGTTTGAAGCTGTATTCGGGTGCGAGCCTACTCAAGGATTCAGGTCGTACGACTAGGGGTGCGGTTCTTGGGAGCCGCCGGGATCCGAAACTGCAAAGTATCGAACATTTGCCGGAGAAGAGAGTGGCGGGGTCGCGAATGGACAGAATCACGGGAGTGAAATTCGCTTGACCCCGTGCGGCAGGCTGCTCTGCGCAAAGCTGGCCGGGGACCGGGAGACGTTGGAATTGATTCGGGCTGGCCCTATGGCGCGAGCTATCACGGGCGAAATTTGGGCGGGTTCGCAAAGGCGATTGCGTGCCGAGTGTCGCCTCGACGGAGTAAGCCGAGAAATGCGTGGCGTGAATGGTGACACGCTTTAGTGACTAGAACTGAATGCGCGGCGACAAAGTTAGGGAATTGAACGGGCGCGAGCGGAATTGAGAGTTGCGTTGAAGATCGGGAGGAATGGTCCGGTGAGTTTTGTTGAAACGCCGGCGCGCTACGTGTGGACGGAACAATTCTCTAGCGATCGATCGTGTACCGCCGTGGGTGCGGAATTAGCTTGCGCAACGACACGCCTGGAGCGGGGACAATTTGAAAAAGCAAGATTAAGCCGTCGCTCAGGTGGGGGAAGGGCACGCGAAAATAGGCCCCAATCGCGGTGTTTCGAGTCATCGAGTGCCGAACGAGACAAGCGATGCGAAATGCAGTGCGCGCCTCGTAATTCCGAAACGCTTGAATGCGCCGTGCGATTCGCTGCTGGACAGATGCAATGCTGGAGGCCGCCGGGAAGTTGTTCATGGCAAGTATTCATCGAACCGAATTCCGGGGCGTAGCGAGCGCGACACGGCGTTGCGCGCGCGAAGGAGCACCGCGGTGAAATGGACGGGAGCAAGATCGTCGGAGTGTTAGCGAAGAAAGAGAAGGGGACGGTCGTACGGATGAAACGGCAGCGGACCAAAGTGGAGCAAGGAGAAGTTTGGCGGGAGAGCGCGGGCGATGCTGCAAGAAAATCCGACTGACGGCAGAAAACAACTTGAGAGTCACGAACGCGAGGGGCTCAGGGCTGGGCAGACCTTGTTGCCCTCGCGAAGCGGCGAGAACTTACGCGCCGCCGTTGGCCGCCCGGGGGCGCGGTTTCACCTGGCGCACGAGCCGCGGACGAACTTCCGGCAGTTGAAGCTCGGGGAGAGGCACTCCCGAAACGGGCACGGGCGCCGTACTCTCCAGCGTGCCCTCCACGTGCGACGGCTCGACGCGTATCAGCTCCGGGTGGTTGAGCAGCCAGCGGGCCAGCATCGCCTGGGTCGTCTCTTCCAGCCACTGGTCGAGGAGCGTGCCGATTTCGCGGCGGAGATTCGCGGCATGGTTCAAGCGACTCAGTTCGAAGCTTTGCAGCGAAGCGGCCGATGCGCTGGAAAGATAGGCCCACGGTGGATCCAATTGTTTGGGAGGCATGTCGCTAGTCTCCAATTGAGACAATAGGTGACCATTGTACCAAAGGATTGTACAGTATGTAAAGTACTTAACCGTGTAGCTGTC
>CAWCYS010000044.1:0-16025 GCA_963799715.1 Terriglobia bacterium
TGCCGCTTCGCAGTTGGCCGCGCGCCATTCATCGCAAACTTTATTACCGGCTCATCATCGCGTTCGAGCGGCGCGTGTACCCGAATCCGGCCGTGTTCGGCTTGCCGCGGTGTCTCAATTCGCTGCCGGCCAGCTCGCCCGGTGCTTCGGCCGCCAGGACGTCGCCGCCATCCCATACGGCCTGGATCACTCGTTGTTCGATCCCGCTGCGCGGCTCGCGCGGCGTGCCGCCGAACGCTCCAAGTTGGGCTTCTCGGACGGCGATTTCGTCTTGCTCTTGATCGGAAACGATTGGAAAAAGAAAGGACTCCGCTATCTGCTCGAAGCGGCGGCGCTTTCCGGCGATTCATCGCTGCGGATCCTGATCGCCGGCAGCGACGACCAGCGGCCTTACCGGCTCCTCGCCGAATCCTTGAAGATTGCGGACCGGCTTCGGTTCTGCGAGGTCTCGCCGGACGTCCTGCAATATTACGCGGCGGCGGACGCCTACATCGGACCTTCCATTGAGGATTCCTTCGGACTTCCGACCGCGGAGGCCATGGCCTGCGGACTTCCGGTCGTCACCTCGCGGAACACGGGAGTTTCGGGATTCGTTACGCACGAGAAGGATGGGTACGTCCTAGAGGATCCCACCGATACAAAGGCGCTGGCCGCGATCCTTCGCGCACTTTCCAATGATTCGGACTTGCGCCGGCGAATCGGCGAAGCTGCCGTAACCGCCTCACAGGTGCTGACGTGGGAGAATAACGCCGTCGCGATTCGCGATTGGCTCGAGCAGGCACGGCAACGCAGGCCGCATGAATGATCGTCGGACTCTTTCCTGAATTACTTTCCGCCGGCGGCGTGCAACGCGCCGGACGCCATGTCACTTCCGTGCTCGCGCGCTACGCGGGTGCACGCGGCTGGGGCACTCAATTCCTTAGCCTGAATGATTCGCCGGGCGAACATTCCTTCTCGATTTCCGGCGCGCCGTACTCGCTCCGTGGATACGGGCGTCAAAAAGCTCGATTCGCCCTGGACGCCTATCGCGCTGCCGCCGGGGCACACCTCGTCGTGGCGCTGCATCCGAACCTCTCGCCCATTTCACGAATGATGAAAGTGCGCGCGCCTCGATTGCGCTCCATCGTTTTTGCGCATGGCGTCGAAGTGTGGACGCCGCTCAGCTTGCTCCGTCGCCGCGCGCTCGCGCGTGCGGATCGTGTGGTGGCCCCAAGCGCGGATACGCTGGCTCATCTGGCCGCGCAACAAGGAATACCCCAAGACAAACTGTTCCTCTTGCCTTGGGCGCTCGATCCCGATTGGGAAGAGCGCCTTCCGGTCGCAAGCCTTTCACCGCCGCCGGAGGGGTTTCCTTCGGGCCGCGTAATTCTCTCGGTGGGCCGCTGGTCCGCGGCAGAACGTTATAAAGGCCTCGATCACTTGATCACCGTACTTCCCCGCCTGGTCAGTTCCGCGCCGGATCTTTCGCTCGTCGCCATTGGAGACGGCGACGATCGGCCACGTCTCGAGTCCCTCGCCGTGGAGTGCGGCGTCTCCGATCGAGTCCATTTTCTTACGCACGTCTCGCAGGACGAACTCATGTCCAGCTACGCGCATTGCACCCTTTTTGCGCTCCCGAGCGGAGGCGAAGGATTTGGCTTGGTATTCCTGGAGGCCATGGCCTGCGGCAAACCCGTAATCGGCGGCGCGCATGGAGGCACGCCGGAGATCATCGAAGACGGTGTGAGTGGCATTCTGGTGCCGCATGGGGATTGGGATGCTCTTCAGCGAGCGTTGGAATCGCTGCTCGCAGATCCTGTTCGCGCCGCGAAGATGGGCGAACGGGGACGCATCCGAGTCCAGCAGGAGTATCGCTTTGGCACATTCGCCGCGCGTCTGAACCAATTGCTCGACGAGGTGCTGGCTATAATTCAGCCGTGATCGTGGCCCCTGTCCCCCGGGATGATGGGCAGCGAGCCATCTCACCCGCATGCGCATCCTGAATGTCACCCAAGCGTACTATCCCTTTTTGGAAAAGGGAGGTCCTACTGTAAAAGTCCGCGCGATGGCGCGTGGTCTAGCAGCGCGCGGCCACCAGGTTACCGTCTTGACGGCCGACCTTGGCTTGGATGAAGAAACACAACAGCGCATCGGCGCCGTCCGCGAATCATGGGGTTTCCACGCCAGCGAAGACGGAGTCGAAACCATCTACCTCCCCGTCCTCGGCCGCTATCGCGCGGTGACTTGGAATCGTGGCGCGTGGCGCTGGTGCCGCAACAATTCCTCTTCGTTCGACATCGTTCACATTTATGGGCTCTACGATCTGCTGGGCCCCATCGCCGCGCACGTGCGCTTTCATGCGGGACTCCCGTACGTCGTCGAGCCCATGGGGATGTTTCGGCCGATCGTGCGCAACATTCCTTTGAAACGTCTGTACCACCGGCTCTTCGGCGACCGTGTGCTTCAAAAGGCGCGATGTGTTGTGGCGACTTCCGAGCAAGAGCGTTCCGAATTGGAATCGGGGGGCATCCCCGCTTCCAAAATTGTCATTCGACGGAATGGAGTCGAGGTGCCGGATGCCTTGCCGGACCCGGGTGCCTTCCGTAAGCGTTTGGACATCAGGCCCGATGCGAAACTGGTTCTTTTCTTGGGCCGTCTGGTACAAAAGAAGTGCCCAGAGCTGGCCATTGAGGCATTCGCCGATTGGCGGGGAGGATCCGGCGGTGATACTGCTACAGTTCTGGTGCTGGCGGGTCCCGCAGAGGAAATCGGATATGTCGGCTCGCTGGAAGCGCTGGCGGACAAACTGGGTCTGCGCGGCAAAGTGTTTTTTCCGGGCCCTCTCTACGATGGTGCAAAGTGGGAGGCCTACCGCGATGCGGACGTTTTTGTGCTTCCATCGCAGAATGAGAATTTTGGAAATACGGCTGGTGAATCCATCGCTTGCGGGACGCCCGTGCTGGTGACGGATCGTTGCGGGATTGCGCCGCTGGTGCAAGATCGCGCGGGATTGGTCGCCCCGTTGGAGCGCAGTGCCTTCAGCGCGGCTCTGGGGCGACTGCTCGATGATGACGCCTTGCGCGCGCGCTTACGCGACGGCTGCGCGGAAGTGACGCGTGCCCTGGCGTGGGAAGAGCCGCTGGCCGAGACAGAGGCGCTGTATTCGTTGATTCTCGGGAAAGGGAGCCGCGAATGACCACTCGGCGGTTCTTTCATATCCTGTGGTACGCAACGGACGTGGTTCTCGTTCTTTCATTGCTTTGTCTTATTTACGGCGCGGTCTGGGAATACTCCACCACGAGTTACTTGAAAGGGTTCTCCGACGCGGTCGTTCCGGTTTCCGGCACGGCCGACGCCAAGGTTGAGGCCATCTTGTCGTGGATGGACCACGGGCCGGCCCGCCACCCGACGATGCCATCGTCGCTGCTCTCCGAGCGCAATCCGGAAGACACCCTGAATTACAAAGGATTGCTGGACGTGTGCGGTTCGGCCACCAACGCCTTTGTGAATCTCGCGCAGAGCAGCGGTCTTCAGGCGCGACGCCTGCTCTTGCTCGACCCGCAATCGAACACCAAGCACGTCGTCGCCGAAGTCCAAATGGATGGTCGCTGGATTGTTGTAGATCCTTCTTATCGATTGATTTTCCGGGACGCGCAGGGTCAGCCTCTAACGCGGGAACAGCTCAAGGATCCCGGGGTTTTTCGCCAGGCGATTCAGGCCGTTCCCGGTTATCCGGTGGAGTACACTTACGAACGCGCGGTGCACGTGCATCTTTCGCGTATTCCGTTTTTCCGGTTCCTTCATCTTCGGCAGATACTGAACCGGATCTGGCCGAGTTGGGAAGAATCGCTCAATTGGACTTACGTTTTGGAACGGGATTCTTTCGCGTTGTTTCTGGCGAGTTCGATGGTGTTTTGTCTCGGGACGGCCCTTCGCCTGTTGCTGGGCTGGTATGGTTCCCGCAGGCTGGGAATTCGACGCATTCGATTTCGGGATCAGATTCACCGGGCGAGCGCCACTCTTTTCAGCCACTAGACTATGTGTGGGATCTGCGGAGTCGTAGGAACAGAACGCAAGGAGGAAGCGGCGATCGCCACTCGCCGCATGCTGGCCGCGATCTATCATCGCGGGCCGGATGAGGAGGGTCTTCTTGAGCGGCCGTCCGTCGCCCTGGGCATGCGCCGCCTGAGCATCATCGACCTCAGCGGCGGCTCGCAGCCTGTTTGGAATGAGGACGCCCGCGTGGCCGTGGTTTACAACGGCGAAATTTACAATTTTCGCGAACTGCGCGAGTCGCTCCTCTCTTCCGGACATTTTTTCCGGACCCATTCCGACACCGAAGTGATCGTCCACGCCTACGAAGAATGGGGCGCGGATTGCGTCCGCAGGTTCCGCGGAATGTTTGCGTTCGCCATTTGGGACGGCCGGACCAACCCCGCTCGGATGCTGCTGGCGCGGGACCGCCTCGGAATCAAACCTCTCTACTACACCAGAGTTTCCGGCGTGCTGCTTTTCGCATCGGAAGTGCGCGCCCTGCTCGCGAGCGATTTGGTTCCCCGCGAAATTTCTCCCTCGGCCGTCGAGTCCTATCTTCTTTTCGGTTCTGTTGCCGAGCCCGAAACGCTGGTCGCGGGCGTTCTCTCCCTGCCGCCGGGACACCTGCTTCAGATTCCGGAACGTCACCGCCGCCGCAGGCTCCCCGAAGCGCTATTGGGATATTTCTTCCGCGGCGCGCGAGCCGCACGATTCGCCCGCTGCCACTTTATCCGAGGCGGCGCGCCGCCTTCGCCCGCTGCTGCAGGAAACCGTTCGCAGCCATCTGATCTCGGACGTTCCTCTTGGAGTGTTTTTGTCCAGCGGCATGGATTCCACGGCGCTGGCAGGACTTGCCAGCCGGGAGACTGGGAATCTCCACACCTTCACCGTTGTCTTCCCGGAGCAGAGTTTTAGCGAAGCTCCCATGGCGCGGCACACGGCGGAGAAATTCGGCACGACGCACCAGGAGTTCATGCTCTCGGCCGACGAGATGCTCCATCGGGTCGACGAAGCGCTCGAGGCCCTGGACCAGCCGACCATGGACGGCATCAACACGTATTTCGTCTCCTGGGTGGCGCGGCAAGTCGGCTTGAAGGTGGCTCTCTCCGGCCTGGGGGGTGATGAAGTTTTTGGCGGATACCGGACATTCGACCAAACTCCGCGCGCCACCCGCCTCCGCAGGCTTGGGCATTGGACACCGAAGTCAATTCGATCCGCGACCGCCTCGCTGGCGATCAAGCTGGCGGGTGCCGGGCAAAGTTCTGACGCCATGCGAAAGGCTGTCTCCTTGTGGCGTTCGCCGGACGTTTTGCCGCACGCTTATTTTTTCACTCGCACGCTTTTTCCGCCGGAGCGCTGTTCCAAACTTCTCGAGCAGCCGCTGCCGTCCGTATTCTCCGGAGGCGATGGCAATCCTGCCGAAAGCTGGCGCGCCTGGCTTTTGGAGTCCGCGAAGATGGCGGAGGAGCTCGATTCGTTCGCGGCAGTTTCCTGCCTGGAGATGCGGTCGTACATGGTCAATACCCTGCTGCGCGACACCGATTCCGTCAGCATGGCCAATTCTCTCGAGGTTCGCGTGCCGCTGCTCGATCATCACCTGGTGGAGTTTGTCGCCGCGTTGCCGACTGCGGCGAAGCATAGTTCCTATCAGCCAAAGGCGTTGCTGGCCGAGGCGCTCAGCGACATTCTCCCCGAGGAAGTCGTCAATCAGCAGAAACGTACGTTCACGCTGCCGTGGGAACACTGGCTGCACGGTCCGCTGGGCCTGCGCGTTGCCGTGAGCCTGGGCGAACTCGTGGACCCGCTCAAGCCTCTTCTGGTTCCGAAATCGGTGCGCAGCGCGTGGCAGAATTTTCTGGTTGGGCAAACTACCTGGGCGCGGCCGTGGGCGCTTTACGTCCTGAACGAATGGGTGCGCCGCCATCTGACGAAGCCTTCGGTCGAGCCGGTAATCGCTCCCGAAACCACCCGGGCCATGGCCGGCGGCGTGGCTGGCGCTGCCCTCTAGTCAAAGGGGCCTTTCGACTCACTGCATGAACATCCTTGGGATCAATGCGTACCACGGCAACGCTTCGGCCGCGCTCGTATCGGACGGCCGGCTGGTTGCTGCGGTCGAGGAAGAGCGCTTTAACCGCGTAAAGTACGCTGCCGGATTTCCCGCCGCCGCGATTCGCTATTGTCTGGATACCGCCGGAATCACGCTCGCAGAAGTGGACCACGTCGCCATCCCGCGCAATCCCTGGGCGCGGCTCGGCACGAAACTTTTCTTCGCGATGCGCATGCCGAAATTTGCCCGGGAACGCGCGAAAGTGCTCGCCCGCTTCGTCGGCATTCCGGAAGCGTTGGCACAGGCATTTGCTTGCGATCCGAAATCGTTGCGCGCGAAATTTCACCGCGTCGAGCATCACCAGGCTCACCTCGCCAGCACATTTTTTGTTTCGCCGTTTGACTCCGCGGCGCTGCTGTCCGCCGACGGCTTGGGCGACTTCGCCAGCACCATGTGGGCCGTCGGCGAGGGGAACCACATTCGCGTGGACGGCTCGATCGCGTTTCCTCATTCGCTGGGAATGTATTACACCGGGGTCACGCAGTATCTCGGCTTCCGCAAGTTTGGCGACGAATATAAGATCATGGGTCTCGCCGCTTACGGCCAGCCCGCCTACATGGATGAATTCCGGCACATTGTGCGCAGCACCCCGGGAATCGGTTTCCGCCTCGGTCTCGAATATTTCATCCACCATCTCGCCGGCCCGGAGATGACCTGGCGCGAATCGGACAAGACGCCCGAACTCGGCACGATGTTTTCTCCCTTCCTGTCCGAACGCCTCGGCCCCTCGCGCGACCCGCAGGAGCCTCTCGAGCAGCGCCATCACGACACGGCGGCAACGCTTCAGGCGCGGCTCGAAGAGGTTCTCTTTGAGATGCTCAACGCTCTGCATCGGAAGACGGGCCAGAAGGCAGTGTGCCTTGCGGGCGGCGTGGCCTTCAATTGTGTTGCAAACGGCCTCATTTTCGAGCGCACGCCCTTCACGGAAGTCTTCGTCCAGCCTGCGGCCGGGGACGCCGGGCTCGCCGTGGGCGCAGCCTATTTCGTTCATCACCAGATTTTGCGCCGCCCGCGCAGCTTTGTAATGGAGCACGCCTACTGGGGGCCGGAGTATTCTTCCGAGAAGATTCGCCAGGCAGTGGCCGCGAGCCGCCTTTCCGAATCGGGGATGGAAATCCTCGAGCGGCCCGAAGAAGAGATTGCGCGCGAAGCCGCGAAGGAAATTGCGGCAGGCCGTATCCTGGGATGGTTTCAGGGCCGCGCGGAGTGGGGGCCGCGCGCGCTCGGCAATCGCAGCATTGTCGTGGACCCGCGGCGCGCCGAAATGAAAGATATTCTGAACCGGCGCATCAAGCACCGCGAAATCTTTCGCCCGTTTGCCCCATCTATTCTCGAAGAATCCACCGCGGAATACTTCGAGAGATCCTATCCTTCTCCGTTCATGACGCTGGCCTACTCCGTACGCCCCGAAAAGCGCAGCGCGATCCCCGCGCCCACCCACGTGGATGGGACGGGCCGCCTGCAAACCGTCAGCCGGCAGGCCAACCCGCGCTACTGGCGGCTCATTCGCGAGTTTGCTAACCTCACCGGCGTGCCCGTAGTTTTGAACACATCCTTTAACGATAACGAACCGATCGTCTGTCGGCCCGAAGAAGCGATCGATTGTTTTCTGCGCACGAAGATGGATGCGCTGGTGCTTGGGGACGTTCTGATTCGCAAACCCGCCGGCGCTGCCGATTCCGAGGTGCCGCGCTGAGCTCCACTTCCTTCGCTTTCCTTCGGAATTGCCGCGCTCTCCAAATCACGGTACGCATGTGCTGGACTGAACGTTGATTCCGCCATGCCTATAGAAATCGGCCATGTGGAGGCGGTCTTCCGGTATCCCGTGAAGTCCATGCGCGGCGAAAAACTTGAGCTCGCCGACCTGGGCTGGCACGGCATCGAGGGTGACAGACGGCTGGCCTTCCGGCGAATAGACGACCGCAGCGGGTTCCCGTGGCTATCGGCAAGCAAGCTTCCCGATCTGCTCTTGTTTGCGCCGCAGCGCCGCGAAGATGGCGCTCAGGCAGATCTTCCTACGCACGTGCTCGCGCCGGGTGGCGAAAGGATGCCCGTTTTTGGGGAGGATTTGGCCGCAGAGGTCGCGCGCCGGTACGGGGCTCCCGTGCAGATGATGGCGTTGAAACATGGCATCTTCGATGACGCGAGCATCTCTGTGATTGCCCTCGACACGGTGCGCGAGATCGGACGACTCGCAGGGCTCAATCCGGACGTGCGGCGGTTTCGCCCGAATGTGGTGGTTCGTCCACTGCGGCCGGTTCCTTTCCAGGAGGACGAGTGGTTGGGCGGAGTGCTCTCATTCGGCGAGAGCGACGATGCCCCCGCCATCGCCGTCACGATGCGCGACGTCCGCTGCTCGATTGTGAACCTTGATCCCGATTCGGCAACTCCCGCTCCAGAAATGATGAAGGCCGTCGTTCGTGCGAACCAGAACTGCGCGGGAATCTATGGCACGGTCACTCGCATCGGCCGACTGGCAGTCGGACAGACCGTGATCCTCGATGCGCGGCCGCACCCGCAAGCCGTAGCTCAGCGGATTTCGTCTTCCTGAATTCGGGGGTTATTCCAATCGACCCGGACGAATGACAAACTGTTGGACCGGAGCGCGTGGAAGCAGTAGCCATAGGTCGGCTAAGGATATGTCTATCTAACTTTTTCTCCGGATGGCAGCGTGCACGTTCTTCTGCTCAACGAATATTTTCCACCGGACACTTCGGCCACGGCCAAGCTCGCCGCGCAATTCATCGAGCCGCTCGCAGAGCGCCATCGCGTCACGGTGCTTTGCGGCCGCCCGTCGTACGATCCCACCGAGCGACACCCGCCCTATTTGTTGCGGCGCGAGGTCCATGGAAATCTCGTCGTGGAGCGCGTGGGTTCGACCGCTTTTCCTCGTTTCCAGATGCGCGGCCGCGTGTGCAATTACCTCAGCTATCTCGCGTTGGCGGTTCCGCGCGCGCTCGCGATCCAGTCAGACATTGTCCTGGCGATGACCGATCCGCCCATCATGGGAATCGCCGGCTCTATCGTCGCGCGCCTCACCGGACGCCCTTTCGTCTACAACATCCGCGATCTCTATCCTGATATGGCCACCGGCGGACAGATCGTTCGCCCTGGTAAGTGGATCGAGCGCTGGGAGCGCATGCATCGCAAGGCGCTGCGCAGCGCCGCTCGCGTCATTGTGCTCGGAGAGGATATGCGCGACCGAATTCTTTCCAAAGGCGTCGATCCCGCGCGAATCGTGATCGTGCGCGACGGCGTCACCGTCCCCGAGACGCTGCCATCCCCCGATAATCCCATCGCGCGAGAGATTCGCGGCGATTTCCGGTTCGTGTTGGTCCACGCCGGTAATCTCGGTTTTTACGGCGCCTGGAGCACCTTGATTCGCGCCGCGCGGCTTCTCGAATCCGAAGGTGTCGGTTTGGTCTTCATCGGCGAGGGCGCCCGCAAACCGGAGATCGAAGCGGAGGCGGCGGGCTGCCGTGCGGTCCGCTTTCTGCCGTTTTATCCGGCGCGCGATCTGTCCAGTGTCCTCGCGTCGGGCGATCTGCACGTCGTTACCGTGAAGCGCGGACTCGAAGGCGTCGTCGTGCCCTCGAAGCTGTATCCATTGCTCGCCGCGGGCCGCCCGGTTCTGGGCGTCGCTCCCCCGGAAACCGACGTGGTGCGCATTATCGCGCGCAAGGGCTGTGGAGTATCCGCCGATCCGGACGACGCCGAATCGGTGGCCACGGCGGTCCGCGGCCTGCTGGCCGACCCTGAACGCTTAGGACAAATGAGTTTGCGCGCCCGCGCCGCTTCGATTTTTTATGATAGGGTGAAACAGCTTGAAATCTTCATAAACACACTGGAGGAAGTCGTAAGCGAATGACAGCCACAGAAACGTTTTGGTCCGGAAAGAAGGTGCTGATCACCGGCGGAGCGTCCTTTATCGGTTCGAGCCTTGCTGACCAGCTCATCGCGCGCGGCGCAACCGTCCGCACAGTGGACGATCTCACCAGCGGCCGCCTGGAAAACATCGCGGGCCACGTCGCCGGCGGCAAAATCGAGTTTGTGCATGCCGATCTTCGCGAGCCGGGAATCGCGCGCTCCGCAATGGAAGGCATGGACACCGTGTTTCATCTTGCCGCCGATCACGGCGGCCGCGGTTACGTGGAGTTGCACCAGGCCGGCCCGGCCTCGAATTTCCTTCTCGATGGCCTGATTTTCGCTGAGGCGCTGAAGGCCCGCGTGCGGAAAGTTGTTTTTGCGTCGTCGGGCTGCGTTTATCCGAATTTTCTGCAAACGGACACCGGCAAGATCCTCTATTTGACCGAAGACTTAACCAAAGGCCCGAACGACGCCGACAACACGTACGGTTGGGCGAAGCTCATGGGCGAATTCACGCTGCAGGCGTACGCCAAGGAGCATGGGCTGAAGTCGGCGTCCTGCCGCTATTTCACGGTGTTCGGGCCGCGCGGCGTCGAAAACCACGCCGTCATCGCCATGATCGCCCGCGCGTTCATCGGACAAAACCCCTTCGAGGTCTGGGGCGACGGCACGCAGATTCGCAACTGGACCTACATTGACGACATCGTTTCCGGCACGATCCTCGCGGGCGAAAAAATCGACGACGGTACGCCCGTGAATCTCGGCACGATGGAGCGCGTTCGCGTCATCGACGCGGTGAACCTGGTGCTCGAACTCACCAACCAGAAAGCGGACATCAAGTTTCTGCCCAACATGCCGGTAGGTCCGCTGAACCGCGTCGCCGAAAATTCCCTCGCGAAAAAGCTCCTGGGCTGGGAGCCGAAATTTACGTTCCGCGAGGGATTGAAACGCACGATCGATTGGTACTACAAGACGAAAGATCGCGCGCAAGTTAAGAAGAGTCTCGGCGGCATGCTGACGGGGCGCTGACTCGGCGGCCGTTGCGCTAGATTGCAGGGGGAGTTTTGAATTCGGGTTTGCTCGCGTTTTCCGTCGCTTTGCTGGCATCGTTTTGCCTCACGGTGCCGGTGCGCCAGTTCGCGTTGCGCGTGGGCATGGTGGATCGCCCCGGCCCGAGAAAAGTGCATTTGCAGCCGGTTCCGCTGCTCGGAGGACTCGCGATCTACTCCGGAGTGGTTCTCGCCATCGTGGTTTCGATGGGAAGCCAACCCTGGAGTGAAGTGGTGGGCATTTTTGCCGGCGCCACGCTGCTCGTCGTCGTCGGCTTTCTCGACGATCGAGGCCTGCTGCATCACCAGATTAAACTGTTTGTCGCCATGCCTTGCGCCGGTGTGATTCTGCTGGTGTCGGGAATTCGTGCCCAAATCTTTTCCAATTTCGTTTCCGGCTGGGTTGGCGTTTGGGCCGATACGCTCCTGACGCTGGTCTGGGTCGTCGGAGTAACGGCCGCGTTCAGTATTCTCGACCACATGGACGGGCTCTGCGCCGGCGTCGCCGCGGTCGCCTCCCTTTTCTTCGCGATTTTCGCGTTCCAAAGCGGCCAACTGCTGGTCAGCACGATGGCCGCGGCCGTGATGGGCGCGGCGATTGGCTTCCTGCGCTGGAACTTCAATCCCGCCAAGATTTTCATGGGAGACGGCGGCGCCATGTTCCTGGGATTTCTAATGGCGACGCTGGCCTTGAAGCTGCGGCCCACAGGCCCGCTGCACGAGACTTGGCTCGTGCCGGTGCTGATTCTCGGCGTGCCGGTCTTTGATACGACGCTCATCTCCATCTCCCGGTCCCGGCGCGGGTTGCTCCCCTTCACGACTCCCGGCAAAGATCACACCGCGCATCGCCTCTCGAATCTCGGACTGGGGCAGCGCCGGGCCGTGCTCGTCCTCTACGGGCTGGGCGCATTCTGCGGAATGTCGGCGTTGGCGGTGAGCCGTGTCCCTCACGCAATCGTTCTGCCGCTCGGGGGCGTGCTCGCGCTGATCGCGCTGGGCACCGTCGCCTGGCTGGAAAAGGCGCCTTTCGAGCGCCAGTTGAAAAATTAATTTCATCCTCATCTTTCGGCCCGGTCAGCTTCCAGCTTGCCTTAACTGTGCGATTGGCTATACTTTTCCCGCTGCTCGCTCTTACTTCCGTTCGGATAGGGGGGCGACGTACTCAGCCTGCACGGATTTGAACCAGCGGCATTAGCATTCTTCGGACGAGGTTCGCATTAGATCCCCTACCGTTGCGCCGCATCGGGGACCTGGGACAGAAGCGCGGCGCGGGAAGGTTCCGCTGCAAGCCAAGAGAGAAGCGTGCCCGACAAATCCTGGCGAACGCAATGTCGCCATTGTCGGCGGTTCAGCAGCCGGTTTCTATGCGGCAACCCTCCTGGCACGCGCCGGGCGGCGCGTTCAGGTCTTTGAGCAGTCCGCGCAACTCGCGCCCTCGCCGCGAACGCTCATCGTCACCAGCCGCATGCGGGATCTTCTGGGCCCCGCCGCGGAATCCTCAGTCGCCAACGAAATCAATCGGTTCGAACTGTTCACGGACGGCCGTGCGGCGACCGTCTCGCTGGATCGCCCGGACCTCATCATCGAGCGCTCCCGGCTGATCCACGCGCTGGCCTCCGAGGCGGAACAAGCAGGGGCCGAGGTTCGCCTCGGGCAGCGTTTTCTGAGCCTCGAAGGAAACGGCCATGGCGTCCGCCTCACGATGGAATCCACCGAACCGGCGAAGAGGGAGGAGATTGAGGCGGAAACCGTCATCGGCGCGGACGGCGCGCAGAGCCGCGTAGCTCTCGCGGCAGGCTGGCCGAAGCAGCAGACGGTCCCCCTCATTCAGGCCGTGGTGAAAATGCCGGCGGACATGCCGGCGGACTCCGTGCGGGTCTGGTTCGTTCCGGATGACACGCCGTATTTCTACTGGCTCATTCCGGAATCACCGGAACGCGCGGCCCTCGGCTTGATCGGCGAAGAGGGCGCGCAGACCCACCGCTGCCTCGAACGCTTCCTCGAAAAACGCAAACTGGAGCCGCTCTCCTTCCAGGGCGCGCGCATTCCCGTTTATTCCGGCTGGGTGCCCGTGCAACGAAAAGTCGGCTCCGGCCGGGTCTTCCTCGTGGGCGACGCCGCCGCTCAGGTGAAAGTGACCACGGTGGGCGGCATCGTCACCGGATTCCGCGGCGCGTTCGGCGCGTGCGAAGCCATTCTCGATGGCGGCCACAGCCGCGAACTGAAATCGCTGCGCCGCGAACTCGACATGCATCTCCTGATCCGCCGCACGATTCATTCCTTCCAGCAAGCGGACTACAGCCGCCTCGTGGATTTGATGAATAATTCCACGCGGCGCTCGCTCAGCCAGTACACGCGCGACGAAGCGGGGCGGGTTCTGTGGCACGTCGCGCTGAGTCAGCCGCGTTTGCTCTTGCTGGGTCTGCGCGGTTTGCTCTCCGGCGGAAGTTTCCTGCGCCCGCGCGACTGAACGGATTTCGTTTCCGAACTCCCGCCCAAATTATTCTTCTGGTCTCCACTGAACGACGCAACCGCCGACCACGCGCGCAACGCTTCCGCGACGCTCCACGCTTGCGAGATGCAGCCGCGCGGCGCGAACGGCGCGTCTCCATCGAAAATCTCCGCGAGCGAACCAACTCCATACGTCTCGATCAGGCGCGAGAACGGCTCCAAATAAACCATCGCCGCGGCGGCATCGGGATACACGCGGAGATGCGCCTGCACGAATGGGCCGATGAGCCATGCCCACGCGGTTCCTTGATGGTAGGCGGAGTCGCGTTCGCCGGCCCCGCCAAGATAGCGGCCACGGTAACCGGCTTCACTAGGCGCAAGGCTCCGCAGCCCGCCCGGCACGAGCAATTCCCGTGCGCACGCATCCACGACGGAGCGCTGCTGCTCCGGCGTGAGCGGCGACTTGGGCAACGACACGGCGAAAATCTGGTTCGGGCGAAGCGCCGCTTCGTTTCCACCCGGACCGTCCAGAACGTCGAAACAGTATCCGCGCGCAGGATTCCAGAACCTCGCGAATCCCGCGGCGCACTTCCATGCCAATTCTTCGTATTGTGCGGTCGAGCGTCGGAGCATTTGCGCCAATCCCACCATCGTGACAAGCGCGTTGAACCAAAGCGCGTTCACTTCAACAGTCTTGCCGATGCGCGGCGTGATCACCTGATCGCCCACTTTCGCGTCCATCCAGGTGAGTTGCACGCCGGGCTCACCGGCGTAGAGGAGTCCGTCGCCCGAGTCCACGTGAATCTGATAGCGCGTGCCGCGGACGTGCCATTCGATAATGTCCGCGAGAATGGGGAACAACTCCTCAAGCAGCGACAGATCTTTCGTAGCTGCAAATGTTTGCCTTGCGGCCTCGAAAAACCACAGCGTGGCGTCCACCGTGTTGTACTGAGGCGGATCGCCGCGGTCGGGAAAGGTGTTGGGCAGCATGCCGCGATCGGCGAAGCGCGCGTAGGAGAGCAGGATCGCGCGCGCGAGTTCGGGCCTGCCCGTTGCCAGCGTCAACCCAGGAAGCGCGATCATCGTGTCGCGCCCCCAATCGCCGAACCAGTGGTAGCCGGCGATTACTGAGTTGGTTTGCGGCGGGTTGGGCTGGATCGACGGACTCGTAGGACTGACTGAAGATCGCTCGACGAGAAATGAATCAGCAGTCAGGACAAGTTGCCGAACCCAGCCGGGGGCCTTTTTCGCCAGTGCCGGCCGGGCTTTGCCCCATCCGTCGAGCAAGGCTTGATCGCCCGCTCGACGCTTCGCGAGCGCCTTCGCGCCGTCGAGGTCCGCATCGGAATCAGTGCTGGCTACGAACGTGAGCGAACCGCCGGGCGCAAGCGTCGCGGTGAATGTTCCCGCGAAGAGATGGTCTTCGGAATCGTCGAGACCGCGCTCGCGCTCGATCGCCAGATCGAAATTGCGATACCACTCGTGCGCAGGCGTGATGCTTGCGGCGTCGCTAAGAAGAAAAAATGGAGTTGCGCCATCGAACGCGGCAACGCGCAAACCATGCGCGACCGCGTCGATTTGCATACGCCAATCGCCCGCGTGCGTCGAGCCGTGGTAGTCGCGGTAGTTCACAAACACTTTGAAAGCGAGCTCGATCGGCGCGCTCGCGCGGGCCACGGAATAGAAGACAAAAGTTGTGTTGGCGCGCGCCTGCATCCAGACGCGCTTTTCGAGCCGCGCATCGCCGAGTGCGAACGTCCATGCGGGAATTGTGCCTTCGAGGCCGAAGCGTTCGATGTTCATCCAGCCTTGCGGATCGAGCGCGCCGCCGCGCCAGCGGTTCGCGCCGAGAGCAAAACTCTGGCCCGCGTACTGCGCGGTCTCCTCAATCTTGCTCACGAGCAGCGTGCGCCCGGCCGGCGGCTCGAGCGAGGCGATGAGCAGCCCATGATAGCGGCGCGTCAGAATTCCCGAGATTGTGCCGGAAGCGAATCCGCCGATGCCGTTCGCCACCAGCCATTCGCGCGATTCCGAAGCCGGCAGCGAGGCGCAGATGTCCCGGCCAAGATCGATCAGGGTTGGAACAGTCGCCAGTTTTGTAGGCGGCATGGAGAGAAGAATGGGGGCAAAACGTCAAGGAAGCAAGAAGCGCCGCAATGATGAACGCGATTCGACGGAGTTCAGCGCAGCCGGCTACTTGGTGACGGTGGCGTCGAGGGCTTTGGCCCAGTGGGAAAGGTCATTGAACGACGTGGGGTGAGTACGGTCGAGCACGAGCGGCGTGATGGAGATGGCGCCGTCGTAGATGGCGGCGTAATCGCTCTCCGGGTCCATCCCCTCGGGCGACAACTGCTCATGCAGCCAGAAGAAATTTCGCCCGCGCGGGTCCACGCCCTCCTGCAACACATTGCGCGTGACCTTGCGCGATTGCTTGGTAAAGCGTGCGCCGCCCTTCCAGTCGAGCGGCACGTTGACGTTCAGCAGGACGCCTTCGGGCATTCCCTCGGCGAGTACCATCGTGGCAAGCTCGCGCGCGA
>CAWCYS010000045.1:0-17053 GCA_963799715.1 Terriglobia bacterium
ATTGCACGCGCTTGGAAAACCTCCTCGATTCGAGCAGTTCGCCGAGCCCGTCGCCGGCGAAGACGAAGTGATTGTGAACGTGCGGGCTGCGGCGCTGAAACCCGTCGACAAACAGATGGCGAGTGGCTCGCATTATGCGAGTCCGCGCGAGTTGCCCGTTGTGTGCGGACTGGATGGAGTTGGCACTCTTGACGACGGAACCCGCTTGTACTTCGCTGGACCGCGGCGGCCGTACGGCGCGATGGCGCAGCGCACTGTGGTGCGCCGGTCACAGTGCTTCCCTGTGCCCGAGGGTTTGGCGGACGAGATCGCTGCGGCGATGCCGAACCCCGGTATGTCCGCTTGGCTCACGCTGCAGTGGCGCGCAAAACTCACACCGGGCGAAACCGTCTTGATTCTTGGCGCGACCGGAGTCGCCGGTAAGCTCGCCGTGCAGATCGCGAAGCTGCTTGGCGCAGGGCGCGTCATCGCCGTGGGGCGAAATGAAGCCGCATTGAATTCCCTGCGCGATCTCGGCGCCGATGCCACGATTCGCCTGGATCGCCAAGGGCAAGAACTCACCGAAACGTTTGCGAGGGAAGCGGGCGACACGGGTTTCCAGGTCATCATTGATTACCTCTGGGGCCGCCCTACGGAGGCGCTTCTCGCCGCCATCACACGCACGGGATTTGCTGCGGTGGGAGCGGAGACGCGGCTTGTGCAGGTCGGTGAATCCGCCGGAGCGACGATCTCGCTTCCCGCGGCCGTCCTGCGCAGCACGGCACTGACGATCCTCGGAACTGCCAGCATGCCTGATCCGAAAGTCCTTGGGGATGTATTGCAACAGCTCCTGGCGCGCGCCGCCAGCGGCGAACTGCGGATCGACACGGAACGAATTCCGCTCGCCGACATCGAGAACGCCTGGGGACGAGAGCAACGCGCCCGGTTGGTCATCATTCCGTAGTCCGATTCCGCGGCCCCGGCGAGTTCCTCGCTGCGCGCGCTACACATGGCCCACGCTGTGTCCGGAAGTCTTCTAACTACGCCGTGCGGTATTGCGACGCGCGCAACGGGCAGCCGCGACCCGAGTTGCGGCAATTGGCGCGTGATACACTGCTTGCGATTCCGTCGGCGCGCCCCTCGCGCACCGGGAAGAACGGCGACCGGGCGGGACACGACTGCGAGTGTGACGATGAAGTGCAACAACATTCTGGAAGCAATTGGCCACACGCCCCTGGTGCGTCTGAATCGTCTGACGCGAGACTGCCAGGCCTCGGTGTACGTCAAAGTGGATTACATGAATCCGGGCGGCTCGGTTAAAGACCGCATTGGAATCTGGATGATCGACGAGGCCGAGCGCCAAGGCTTGCTGAAGCCCGGCGGCACGATCATCGAAGGGACGTCCGGAAATACCGGCATCGGGCTCGCGCTGGTGGCGGCGGTGCGCGGTTACAAAATCGTGTTCACGACGACGGACAAACAATCGAAAGAGAAGGTGGATCAGCTGAAGGCGCTGGGCGCGGAAGTGATCGTGTGTCCGACGGCGGTCGAGCCGGAGGATCCGCGCAGCTACTATTCGGTGGCGAAAAAATTGGCCGCGGAAATTCCCAATTCCTACTACCCGAACCAATATGACAATCCCATGAATCCGGACGCGCACTATCGCACCACGGGCCCGGAAATCTGGGAAGACACCGAAGGGCAAATCACGCACTTCGTGGCCGGAATGGGAACGGGCGGGACGATCAGCGGCGTGGGACGCTTCTTGAAAGAGAAAAACCCCGCCATTCGCATGATCGGAGTGGACCCAATCGGATCGCTCTACTACGAGTATTTCAAGTCCGGAAAAATCGGAAAAGCGAAAACGTATGTGGTGGAAGGAATCGGCGAAGACATTTTTCCTTCCACGATGAATTTCAAGATTCTCGACGACGTGTTGCAGGTGACCGACCAGGAATGCTTCGTCTGGACGCGCAGACTCGCAAAACAAGAGGGTATCTTTACGGGCGGCTCGGGCGGCGGGTGCGTTGCCGCGGCGCTGCGGGTGGCGCGCGAACTGCCGCGCGACAACTTGGTGGTGGCGTTCTTGCCGGACACGGGCACGCGCTACCTCAGCAAGATTTTCAGCGACGAATGGATCCGCGAGCGCGGTTACGTGGACGCGGAGCTTTCGCTCACGGCCGAGGACGTGGTGCGCGCGAAAAATCTCCGCGGCAAAGAGCGCGAGTTACTGGTGGCGCGGCCTTACCAGACCGTGTTCCACGCGCTGAATACGATGCAGGAAGAAGACATTTCGCAATTGCCCGTCTTCGAGGAGTCCAATCCGATCGGCACAATCTTCGAGGACCAAGTTTTAAATTTGGCGCTGCAAGGAAAAGATCTGCGCAAGCTAGTGATCCGCGAAGTGATGAGCAAGGCGCTGCCGCAGGTGCCGCGCGACGCGCCGGTGGAACGCGTGACGTACTTGCTGAGCCACGACACCCCGGCGGTGTTCGTCGAGATGGCGCCGGGACGCTACGACATCCTGACAAAGTACGATCTGATGGGCACGATCGCGGAATTAATGGAAAAGCAGCAACGCCGCTAATCACGCAGATGATGTGCGAGCGGAGCCGCAAGCGGAGGCGTGCGTTCGCGGAATGATTGCCGGACTTGAGCGATGAAGATTGAAGACTTCAACGCGCGGGTAAGGGACGCGATACTCGTCGCCGACGGCGCGATGGGCGCGCTTTTGTATGGAATGGTGGGACCGCAGCGCTCGTTCGAGGAATTGAGCGTGACGCAGCCCGAGCTGATTTACGGCGTTCACCAGAGCTATATCGAAGCCGGCGCGCAGATCATCGAGACCAATACGTTCAGCGCGAACCGGCACAAGCTCGCGCCGCTGGGCCTTTCCGATCAAGTGGGGCGGATGAATTCGGCCGCGGTGAAAATCGCGAGGGAAGCGCGGGATGCCGCTGCGCGGGAAGTTTTCATCGCGGGCTCCATCGGGCCCTCGGGCGGAATCGGACTCGGCCGCTCGCTTTCCGACGAGGAACTGCGGGCGTGCTTTCACGAACAAGCGGCGGCGCTGGAAGAGCGCGGCGTGGATCTTTTCATTCTCGAGACATTCAGCGATCTCGCGGAAATCACGGCCGCCGTCGAAGCCATTCGCAAGTTCTCCGTTTTGCCGATCATCGCCGAAATGACGTTTTCCGAGGAAGGACAAACGCTCGGCGGCACACGGGCGCGCGAGGCGGCAGAAAGCCTGGCGAAACTCGACGTGCAGGCCGTCGGTGCCAATTGCACGCTGGGGCCGCAACTCTTGCTGCCGATTCTCGAGGAGTTCTCCGGGTGCGGGTTGCCGCTTTCGGCCATGCCGAATGCGGGGATCCCGCGGCGGATCGGCGACCGCATCGTCTACCCGCGCTCCTCGCCGGAATATTTCTCCGAATTCGCGCGGGAAGCGGCGGCGCTCGGGGCTCGCGTGCTGGGGGGATGTTGCGGCACGACGCCGGAACACGTGCGCGCGATCGCGGAAGCGGTGCGCGGCCTGCAACCGGCGGGCGCGGCCTTGCGAGCGGCGGCGCGCGTGGAGATCTCCGCGGTGCCGCGCCGGGAGGTTTCGCGCGAGCCCGAGAGCGTCCTGTGGCGGAAAATTCAGGCGGGGCAATTCGTAGTTTCAGTGGAGATCGATCCGCCGAAAGGGATTCAACTCGAGCGCACGTTCGAGCAAGTGGACCGGATTCTCGAGTCCGGAAAAGTGGACGCGATCGACATCAATAGCGGCTCGATGGCGCGAGTGGGGATGGATGCCTTGCAACTCGCCGGCGCCTTGGCCGCGCGCGGCGTCGAAACGATTCCGCACCTCACCACGCGCGATCAGAATTTAATCGGTTTGCAGGCAGCACTGCTTGGCTCGTGGGCGGTCGGCGGCGTGCGCAATATTCTGGCGATTACGGGCGATCCGCCTTCGCTGGGAGATCATCCCGAATCGACCGGCGTGTACGAAATTGATTCGGTCGGACTCGTGCAGGTCTTGGCGCGACTGAATCGCGGAACGGATTGGGCCGGCAAGACCCTCGGCGGCGCGACGAATTTCACGATCGGTGCGGCGCTGAATCCCGTCGCCGACGATCTCGACTACGAGATTCGCCGGTACCACGCCAAGGTCGAGGCGGGCGTGCACTTCTTCATGACCCAGCCGATTTTCGATCCCGGACACTGGAGCGCGTTCTGTGAGCGCATCGGCGGCCTGCCTGCCGTGCCGATCCTGGTGGGCATCTGGCCGCTGACGAGTTACAAGCAGGCGCTGCGCCTGAACAATGAAGTGCCGGGAATCATTATTCCCGAGCCCGTGCTGAAGGAAATTGAAGCGGCGGGCACCGGGGCCCGGCAGGTTGGCTTCCAGCTGGCGCACCGGATGCTGGAATGGGCCCGGACCGAACTCGCCGGCGCATACATGATCGCGCCCTTCAAACGCTACGAGGACATTCTCGAAGTGTTCGACTAGAAGTCATCTCCTAAACTGTTTCCGTTAGGGCACGGCTTCAGCCGTGCCGAAAACCAGGGAAGCCTCAGTGGTTTCAACCACTGAGGTCTGCGAAATCCATGAACGAACTATTTATGGGACGGTTTCGAAGCGTTTGTGGAAATTGCCGCGGGGAGCAGTTTCCGCTGCGGCTTCCCGCCTCCGTTTGACCCCATCAACTTCTCAGAAGAAAAAGAATCGTTTGCGGCGGCGGCGCGTGCTGGGATCCGGCTGCTCCGGCTCATACGGCAGGGGGCGTCCCTCGAAGGCCGCGAGGGGATTGTCCCGGAACAGCGCTTGGGCGACTCCTTCTCCCCGCAATGCGACCGTCTTCTCGTAAGCTTCCTTCAAGCGCAGCGGGCGTCCGCTGAGGTTATGGGCGTCGCTCGCGAAGAAGTGGACGCGGTCCTCAGCGAGCCATTTTTCAACCAGGCGCATGGTGTGTTCGCCGAACCGGCCGAGCAGCGATCCCGCCGTGATCTGCACGAAACATCCCTGATGCAACCAACGGTAGAGCCGTTCGGGCTTGGCGCGGATCAATCCATTGCGCTCCGGGTGGGTGATGATCGGAGAAAGACCTTCGAGCTGGAGGTGATGGAGCGTGTCGTCCATCGTCGGCGGGATCGCGAAATCCGCCAGCTCGACCAGCAAATATTGCTTCTGGTGGATGGTGTACTTCTGCGGGTTCTGGTGGATGTCCTGGAGATTCTCAAAACTCAAATGGAAGTCGCATCCGGTGGCGAGCTCGAGGCGATCACCGACCAGCCGCTGAAGTTCATCCCGGCGCTCCCGGACCAATTCGGGACTGAATTTGAATCGTGCGTTGGCGTGGGGCGTCCCGACGACGTGAGTAATTCCATCCTCAATCGCCATTTCCGCCATTTTCAAGGATTCATCGAGCGAGTCGGGGCCGTCGTCCAAGCCGGGAAGGATATGGCAATGAATATCGACCATCGTTAGTAGGAAAGATACCTGAAGGGAAAGCCACAGACAACCGAAACGCAGCCGGAGGAGAGGATCACAAGTTTCCGTCACCCATTGGCATGCCGTTTGCAATGAACAGCGTGTAAGCGGCCTCGCCGAGTTCCGTTTTTGAACTTTCGAAACGGACCGCGATGCAGACATCGCGGGAATGCGCCGAAAAGAGGGAAGGATTGAGGCAGGCGTTCGCGCGGGTGTCTGCGCGAGGGCATCGCGGATCACTGGGGGAGCAATGCGCCGGGGGATCGGCGGGGAGATGCGGGGGAGATGAACTGCATACAGATTGCAAGAGCCATCCAGCGGGTGTGCGCCTCCGCACTGCTCATGGCCACGATTTGCAGGCCTGCTCTGGCGCAGTCCGAGCAGGGCGGCGGCGATGCGGCAGCGCTGAATTCTCAGGGAAACACCACCGAGGACTACAACCAGCGCATCGCGCAGCTTGGCGGCGGGGACAGCTTGGCAAACAGGCCGGAAATCCCCGGCGTTCCCGGCGAGATCGGAGTGCCGGAGTATCGCATCGGCGTGAACGATCTCGTCGCCGTGTTCATCTACGACGCGCCGGATCTAAGCCGTTCGGCGCGCGTATCGGCCAGCGGAGAGATCTCGCTTCCGCTCTTGGGCGTGTTCCCGGCCGCGGGGCAAACGGCGCGGGAACTGGAAACCACCATCGCTGACCGTCTGCGGGCGCACTTCATGAAGGACCCGCAGGTCAGCGTGTCCGTGCAGGACATGCAAAGCCACGCGGTTTCGGTGTTTGGCGCCGTGGAGAAGCCGGGCGTGTATCAGATTCGCGGGGTGGCTTCGTTAGTGGAAGTGCTGTCGCTCGCGTCCGGCATCGCGCAGGACGCCGGAGACTTGGTGATCGTAGTCCGCGGAAGCCAAGCGCCGAGGCCGGCGGCGGCCGCGACGGATACGCCGATGACCGCCAGTTCTGTAAATGATGTGAGCAACATTCCGGCGGCGAATACCAGCGATTCTTCCAGCGCCAGTCCAAACGGGGTCACGGCCGCCGCGGGAGAGACGATCGAGGTCAGTCTGGCGAGACTGCTGGATGGCGCGGATCCGCAAGACAACATCCTGATTTATCCCGGCGATGTGGTGAAGGTCACGCGCGGGGGCACCGTGTACGTGGTGGGCGAAGTGCGCAAGCCGGGCGGCTACGTGCTCACGGCGAATAAGAAAATCTCGGTGCTGCAAGTGTTGGCGTTGGCAGAAGGCCTGACGAGCACGGCCGCGCGCAGCCGAACAGTCATCATCCACACGGACGCGGCCACGGGGCAGCGCACGGAAATCCCAATCGACCTGGCCAAGATTCTGGCGGGGAAGGCGCCCGACCCTGAGCTGGAATCGAGCGACCTCGTCTTCGTGCCGAACAGCACCGCGCGAAGCACCCTCTACCGCGGGACCGAAGCGATCATCTCGCTGGCCACCGGGCTCGCGATCTACCACCTGCCCTAGAGGCGCAGAGTCCGGCGACAAAACCGGCGGAGAAAAATGACTACGGAAACCGAAAACAAGATTCAGCGATTCGAGCCGTCCACCCGCAGCCTGGATCGTCTGCTCGGCCGCCCGGCCGCCCGGCCGGGCACGGTGGAGATGCGGGAGCAGGCGAGTCTGCTGGCCTACTGGCGCATTCTGCGCAAACGGCGATGGACCGTGCTGATCGTCTTCGCGGTGTTGTTCACCATCGTATTCCTCGGCACGCTGAAGGAGACGCGGATTTACCGGGCCGGGGCGCTCCTCGAAATCGAAAAAGAAAATCCAAATATTCTCACGGTTCAGGAATTGTTCGAGATGGAGTCGGTCTCGGACACGTATCTCGAAACCGAGTACCGCGTGCTGCAGAGCGACACAATAGCGCGGCAGGTCATCACCCAGCTCCGCCTCGACTTGCTGCCGGAGTTCAATCCGAAGGCCGGACGCCATGCGGCAACCGCCGGACTCGCGGGCCAGACGCCGCCGCCCGACCCCGCCGACGTGGACGTCGCGCTCACGCAATTTCGCGAGAGGCTGACGGTGGACCCGGTGAAGCTGAGCCGGTTGGTGGCGGTGCAGTTTGAATCGCGCGACCCGCAACTCGCGGCGCAAGTGGTCAACGCCATCGCGCAGGCCGATATCGAAGAAAACCTTCGCGTGCGCTGGGAGGCGACGGAAAAAGCCACGGATTGGATGACCGATCAGTTGCAGGACGTGAAGGCCCGGCTCGAAAAATCAGAGACGCAACTGCAAGCCTACGCCCAGGCGAACGGCTTGATCTACCTCGAAGACCAATCGGGTGTAACGGAAAACATCGTGGACGAGCGGCTGCGGCAGTTGCAGGAGGAGTTGACCCGGGCGCAGGCGGATCGTTACCAGAAAGAGTCGCTCTACCGGCTGGTGCAAGCGGGCGATCTCGATTCCTTGCCGGGCGTGGCGAACAACCGGGTCATCGAAGATCTCACCGAACAACTTACGGAAGTCGAGCGGCAGAAGGCGCAGCTCGAAACCACGTTCACCGCGGACTACCCCAAAGTGCGCGAACTCCAGAACCAGGAAGACAAAATCAGCTCGGTGATCGCGCGCGAGCGGAGGCTCGCCGCCGATCAACTCGTCAACGATTATCAGGCGGCGGTGCGCCGCGAAGCGCTGGTGCAGCAGGCGTTCACCCAACAGCAAGCCAACGCAAATCAAATTGCCGGGCGCTCGGTGCAATACAACATCCTCAAGCGCGAGGTGGACACCAACCGGCAGCTGTACCAAGGCCTGCTCGAACGGCTGAAAGAGGCCGGGGTGTCTGCGGGCCTCAAGGCCAGCAACATCCGCGTGGTGGACGTGGCGGTGCCCCCGCGAAAACCGGCGCGGCCCAGTCTTCCGCTCAATCTATCTCTCGCCGTCGTGATGGGGCTGGGCTTGGGCGTGGGCGCGGCGTTTCTGCAGGAGCATCTGGACAACAGCATCAAGTCCTCTGAGGACGTGGAGCGCTATCTCGATCTGCCCGCGCTGGCCGTGATTCCGGCCGTGGAATCGCTGAACGGCCACCGCGGCGGCGCGTACGGTCTGCCGGAAGGCGCCGCCACAAACGTCGGCAACGGCCGCAAGGCGGCCCTCCAGACCACGGCAAAATCCTGGTACCGCATCGTGGGCGGGATCGCGCCGCCCGCGGCGCTGGCGGAGGCGTTCCGCGGACTGCGCACTTCCGTGCTGCTTTCCACGGCCGACCGGCCGCCGCGGACGCTGCTGATCTCCAGTTCGCGGCCGAGCGAAGGCAAGACCACGATCTCGGTGAATCTGGCGATCTCGCTCGCCCAACTCAACAAACGCGTTCTGCTGATCGACGGCGACTTGCGCCGGCCGAGCATCCGCAAAGCGCTGGAGATGGAGAACAGCTTGGGCTTGGTGAGTTATCTCACCGGCCAGCAAGATTGGCGCTCGGCGGTGCGTCCGACGGGCGTCGACAATCTCGACGCGCTCGTCTGCGGGCCGGTGCCGCCGAATCCCGCGGAACTTCTCTCCTCCGAGCGGATGCGCGTATTGCTCGAAGAGGCGCGCGAGGAATACCAATTCGTGCTCGTGGATTCACCGCCGCTCTTGAACGTTTCCGATGCGCGCATCCTGGCGAAGCTGACGGAAGGGATGATTCTGGTGGTGAAGGGCGGCGACACGCCGCGGGAACTAGCGCAACGCGCGCAGGGTTACGCGCGCGACGTTCGGCGCAAACCTGATCGGCGTGGTGCTGAACAACCTCGATGTCCGTTCGGGCGACGACTACTACTACCGCTACTATCGTTACGACTACTACGGGAGCGATCACGGCAACCGCGACGGCGCGGCGTGAACGGGGCAGCTCCCGGCAAGGAGAACCACATGCAGATTTTTCTCGATTCCTCCGACGAACGGGAACTGACGCGCTGGCTCGCGGAGGGCGTGGTGGACGGCGTGACCACGAATCCTTCCATTCTGCTGAAGGATGGGGCATCCGACCTGGAACAGACCGCGCGACGGTTGGCGGCGCTGTTGGGTCACCGGCCGCTCTCGGTGGAAGTGACGGCGATGGTGCCGAGCCAAATGGTCGAGCAGGGGCGCGGGTTTGCGCGCTGGGCTTCGAACATCGTCGTGAAGATTCCCGTGATCACGCAGGAGGGCGAATCCTGCTTGAGCGCGATCCACGCGCTGTCGCGCGCGGGGATCCCGGTCAACGCCACGGCGATTCTCTCGTTCAATCAAGCGATGCTCGCGGCGAAAGCGGGCGCGGCGTATGTGAGCGTTTTTGCCGGCCGCGTGGCCGACGAAGGGGGCGACCCGTCGGCGCTGCTCGCGGACGTGCGCAAGTGGCTGCGGCAATGGGAGCTGCCGGCGCGCGTGCTGGCGGGAAGCATCCGCTCGGTGATGGACGTGCAGCGCGCGGCGCAGGCGGGCGCGGAAGTCGTCACGGTGCCGCCGGCGCTCTTGCCCAAGATGTTGGATCACCGTTACAGCCGGGACACCGTACGGCAATTCAACGAAGACGCGGCGCGCGCGGTGGCCGCCATGGCGGCCAGCGCCGGCCAATAGAAGAAATACAGACTGAACGAAAATTATTTGCAGAGGGGCTGAGGGACGCGAGTGGTGCTGCGAAAAGACGAATTCACCGAAGACCGCTTGGCGCGGCGGGCGCTGATTGCGGGGCAGGCGGCGGCTCTGGGACTGAGTTTTTACCTGTCGTACCGGCTGCTGCCGGGTTACCGCCCATTGTTGCGCAGCGGGCCCTCATCGCTCGAGCCTTTCCACGAATACGCATGGCTGCTGCTGGCGGTTTTTCCACTCTGGTATCTCTTGATGGAACGCTACGGCTTGCTTTCGGCCCGGAAGATTCCGGTCGGGGAAATGGCGTCCGCCACGTTGCGGGTCTCGGCGCTCGGTCTGGCTGCGCTGGCACTGGTCATCTTCGCCACAAAGTCCGAGGCCATGAGCCGGCTGCTGATCTTTGGTTTCGCGCTGCTCTCCGTGCCGGCCACGATCGCGGCGCGATGCGGTCTGATGGCTTGGCTCAGCGCCCGCCGCACACACACGCACCACATCGTGCGCGCCGTGGTGGTGGGGACGCGCTGTCGCGCGCGGGAATTCGTACGCGCTGTGTGCGCGACGCCGGATTCGGGCTACGAACTCGCCGGTTGCTTCGATCCCGAGCCGGAGAACGCCCCGGCCGAAGTGGAAGGGATTCCCTTGCTGGGCTCAACGGAAAAGATCGGCGCGTATCTCTTCGCGCACCCGGTGGACCTAGTAGTAGTGGCCATGCCGCCGCACCGCGTGCCCGATTTTCGCGAGCGAATCGACGAAGCACTGACGCTGGGCCTGCGCGTCGCGGTCCTGCCGGATTTTTATGTGCGCCATCTCGGCACTCCCACCGACGAGCCCTCCATGCATTTGGAGCCGGTGGCGGGATTCCCCGCGATGTCGTTCTCGAACGTGGAGCACTCCTTCAGTTATCTCGCCGCGAAGCGCGCGCTCGACTTGACGGTCTCGGCGACGCTGCTCACGCTCCTCGCGCCGGTGTTTCTGTTGCTGGCGCTCGCGGTGAAACTCACTTCGTCGGACGGGCCGGTCTTTTACCGCTGGAGCGTGGTGGGCGTAAACCGCAAACCGTTCATCGGCTACAAATTCCGCACGATGCTGCCCAACGCCGAGCAACTGAAAGCCGCGCTGCTCCAGCAGAACGAGATGCAAGGGCCGGTCTTCAAGCTGCGCCACGACCCGCGAATCACGCCGCTCGGCCGCATGTTGCGCCGCTATAGCCTCGACGAACTGCCGCAACTCTGGAGCGTGCTCAAGGGCGACATGAGCCTGGTGGGTCCGCGCCCGCCCTTCGAGGAAGAGGCGCAACGCTTCGAGTTCTGGCAGCGGCGCAAATTGAGCGTGAAACCGGGGATCACCTGTCTTTGGCAAGTGAATGGGAGAAACGAGATTCGCAGCTTCGATCAATGGGCGCGGCTCGATTTGGAGTACATCGAATCGGCCTCGCTGTGGCTGGATTGCAAGATCCTTCTGAAAACGATTCCGGTAGTATTGCGCGGCCGCGGCGCGTATTGAAAGCGGCGCGAAGAAAGACGGAGAGAGAGGCGCAAACGTGGAACGGGTCCTGGTGACGGGAGGAGCGGGGTTCATCGGCTCGCATACGTGCGACCGCTTGCTGGCGGCGGGATACGCCGTGCGCGTCATGGACAGCTTGCAGCCGCGCGTGCATCCGCGCGGCTTGCCGGACTATCTCCCGCGCGAGATCGAATTCATCGAAGGAGACGTGCGCGACAAAGGCGCCTGGGAATTCGCGCTGAAGGGCGTGGGCGCCGTATTTCACCTTGCCGCCTATCAGGACTACATGCCGGACTTCAGCACTTTCCTCGCGGTGAACACCACGAGCACGGCGCTGCTGTACGAGATCGCCGTCGAGCGCCGGTTGCCGCTGCGAAAAATCGTGCTGGCCAGTTCGCAATCGGTGTACGGCGAAGGACGGTACACCTGCGCGGAGCACGGCGCGTTCGATCCGGGGCCGCGCCCGATCGCGCAGCTCGAGCGCCGCGAGTGGGAGCACATCTGCCCCCGCTGCGGCCGCGCGCTCGCGCCCGTGCCCCTCGAAGAGCTCATCGCCAATCCGCACACCGCTTACGGCATCTCGAAATACGCAATCGAGCTGCTGGCGCTCTCCCTCGGACGGCGCTACGGCATTCCCAGCGTCTCGCTGCGGTATTCGATTGTGCAGGGCCCGCGCAATTCGCCGTTCAACGCCTATTCGGGCGTCTGCCGCACCTTCACGCAGCGCCTGCTGCACGGCAAGCCGCCCGTCGTGTTCGAGGACGGCCGGCAATTGCGCGATTACGTGCATGTCCGCAACGTCGCCGAAGCGCACCGCATCGTCCTGGAATCTCCGTCGGCCGATTTCGAGGTGTTCAACGTCGGCGGACATCGCGGCGTGACCGTGCTGGAGTTCGCGCGGCTCGCGGCGGCGGCGTGCGGGTCGGATTTGCCGGCGACGTTCACCGGTCAATTTCGCGTGGGCGACACGCGCCACACGGTCTCCTCGAGCGCGAAGCTCGAACGCCTCGGCTGGCGGGCGCGCTACTCGGTCGAGCAGATCGTCCGCGACTACGTGGCGTGGGTGCGGGACCAGAGCGACGTGCCGGACACCTCGGACCAAGCCACGGCAGAGATGGCGAGCCGCGGCGTGCTGCGCGCAGGGGCCATCGCCTGAGGGAGGCGCGTTCCGCATGATTCTCACCCGCACACCGTTTCGCATCACGCTCGGGGGCGGCGGCACCGATCTGCCCAGCTATTACTCGCGTTACGGCGGATTCATTTTCGCCGCGGCGCTCGACAAGTACATGTTCGTCAGCGTGAACCGGCCGATTGTAGACGATCTGGTGCGCGTGAAGTATTCGCGTTCGGAGATCGTCGAGCACCGCGACGACTTGCAGCACGAAATCGCGCGCGAAGCGATGCGTCTCTCCGGAATCGAGCGCGGCCTGGAGATCACTTCCATGGCGGATGTGCCGGCAGGGACGGGCCTCGGATCGTCGAGTTGCTATGCGGTCGGGTTGCTGCACGCGTTGCGCACGCTCTGCCGCGAGCCGGTGGACTACCACGATCTCGCCGAAGAGGCCTGCCGTCTGGAAATCGAAATCCTCGGCAAACCCATCGGGAAACAGGACCAGTACATGGCGTCGTTCGGCGGGCTGACGGTGTTGGAGATCGCCGAGGACGGGCGCGTGGACGTTCTCGCGCGCGCCTGTCCGAAAGCACCATGGACGATCTGGTGCGCAACCTTTTGATTTTCTACACCGGCTCGGAGCGCTCCAGTCACGACATTCTGAGCGAGCAAAGCCGCGGGGTGAGCGCCTCGGCGCCGCAGGTGGTGGACAGTCTGCATGCCATCAAGGAGATGGGCTACCGCATCCGCGAAATGCTCGAACGCGGCAATCTGACCGATTTCGGCCTGGAACTCGACCGCCACTGGCAGGCCAAGAAACGGCTTTCCACGCGCGTCAGCAATCCGCGGTTCGACCGGTTGTACGAGCTGGCGAAAGAGAACGGCGCGCTGGGCGGAAAAATCTCCGGCGCGGGCGGCGGCGGATTTTTCGTGTTTTACACGGAGCGCCACCAGCAGCGCTTGCGCGAAGCGATGCGCCAAGCGGGTCTGCGCGAGATGCGGTACCGCTTCGATTTCGAGGGCACCAAAGTTGTGGCCAACCTGATTGACGGCACGTTATACGCGTCGACGAACAGCCACGTGGTGGGGGCGCGTGCATGAGCAAACTCGCCGTCATCGGACTGTGGCATCTCGGCTCGGTGGTTTCGGCGGGTCTGGCTTCGCTCGGCCACCAAGTGCGCGCCACCGATCCCGATCGGGGAATTCTGGCGGGCCTCGCACGCGGAACGCCGCCGGTATTCGAGCCGAATCTTGCGGAAACCATCGCGCGCGAGCAGCGGGCGGGGCGCCTGCACTTTGTGAATTTCATCGCGGAGGCGGTCTATTCGGCGGAGGAAGTTTTTCTTACGTTTGATACGCCGGTGGATGACGACGACCAGAGCGATCTGCGTCCGATTGAGAACGCCTTGGACGAAGTCCTGCGTACCGCGCAGCCGGGCGTCTTGATAGTGGTGATGAGCCAGGTGCCCGTGGGCACTCTGGCGCGACTCGCGGCGCGGGCCAAATGCGTCGCGCCGCGGCTCAACGCACGATTCGTCTATCATCCCGAAAATCTGCGGCTGGGACAGGCGCTGGAAACCTTTCTCCAGCCGGACTTTCTTTTGGCGGGCGCGGCGTCTCCCGATGACGCCGCCCATCTCTTCGCGACGTACTCCGGCGTGGAAACGCGCCGCTTGACGATGGGTTGGGAGAGCGCGGAACTCGCGAAGCACGCCGTGAACGCGTTCCTGGCCACGTCGGTGAGTTTCGCAAACGAACTGGGCGATCTAGCCGAGCGCGTCGGCGCGGACGTGCGTGAAGTGACGAGCGTCTTGCGCCAGGACCGGCGCATCGGGCCGCGAGCCTTTCTCGCTGCGGGTCCGGGCTTCAGCGGCGGAACGTTAGCCCGCGACGTGCAGACGCTTCGCCGGCTCGGCGAGCGCGCCGGCACCAAGACTTGCTTGTGCGATGCCGCGCTCGAAGTGAATCGCGAGCGTTTGCCGAAAATCGCGGAGCGCGTGCGGGCGGCGTGTGGCAATTTGCGCGGCGCGAACGTCGCGCTGCTCGGTCTGACCTACAAGCCCGGCACGAGCACCTTGCGCCGCTCGGCGGCGCTCGAACTCGCGCGACTCCTGCGCGCTGCGGGCGCCCGCGTGCGCGCGCACGATCCTCAAGTCCACAGCGCCAGCGCGGAAACCTTCGGCCTCGAACTCGCGGCGAATCCGTACGAAGCGGCGCGCGGCGCGCAGGCCGCAGTGCTCATGACCGCTTGGCCGGAGTTCCGTTCGATCGATTTCGAGCGTTTGCGCAGCGCGATGGCCCAATCCGTTCTGGTGGATGCGCACAATTTCCTCGATCGCGCCGCCGCGGAAGCCGCGGGATTTTCCTATTTTGGCGTCGGCGTCGCGCAACCGAACGTGCGCGTGGCCGAAAAGGCGATGCCTTGAGCGCCCCGGCCAGCGCGCGGAGAGTCGTGCTCGTCACCGGAGGCGGCCGGGGAATCGGCGCCGCCGTGGCGCGGGCGTTCGCGCGCGCAGGTTCGGATGTGGTGCTGGTGGCGCGCACTGGCGCCGAAATCGAAGCAGTGGCTAGAGAGATCGAATCGCACGGCGGGCAAGCGACGGCCTTGCCCGGCGATTTGCGCCATCGCGCGATTGTGGAACGCATCGTGGCCGTCACGCTGGGGAAATTCGGCCGGCTCGATGTGTTGGTGAACGCCGCAGGCATCTACGGCCCCATCGGCCCGTTCGCGGAAACCGATCCCGGCGATTGGGCGGAGACGATCGAAATCAATCTGATCGGCGTGATGAACGCCATGCGCGCGGTGCTGCCGCAAATGCTCCAGCAGCGCAGCGGCGTGATTCTGAATTTTTCAGGCGGCGGCGCCGTTGCGCCCCTGCCACGCTTCAGCGCGTACGGCGCGTCGAAAGCGGCCATCGTCCGCCTGACGGAAACTGTTGCCGAAGAGGTGCGCGACGCGGGCGTACGAGTCAATGCGATTGCGCCCGGCGCCGTCAACACCCGGATGCTCGATCAAGTGTTGGAAGCGGGCGAGCGCGCCGGCCGCGAGTTTTATGCGAAGGCGCTCAAACAGCGAGATTCCGGCGGAACTTCGCCGGAGCGCGCCGCGGAACTCGCAGTGTTTCTGGCGTCGCCCGAAGCCAGCGGAATCACCGGCCGGCTGATCAGCGCCGTATGGGACGACTGGAAAACCCTGCCGCAGCGCGCGGCCGAACTCGCGGCGTCTTCGCTGTACACCCTGCGCCGGATTGACGGCCGGAATTTCACGGAGGTCCGCCAAACGCCATGACGCTGGGGGTGGGCATCGTCGGGGCGGGGCGCATCGGCGCGCGGCGCGCGGAGGTGTTCACGCGTGCGGGCGACGCGCGGCTGGTGGCCGTATTCGACTGCGACCCGCAACGCGCGCAGGAACTGGCGCGCCGCTACGGCGCGCGCGTTTGCGAGGACGCCGCCGCGCTGGTCGGCGCACCCGACATCGAAGCCGTGATCGTCGCGACGTCGCATCAGTGGCTGGCCCCGAACGCCATCGCCGCGCTGGAACAGGGCAAGCACGTCCTGTGCGAAAAGCCGCTGGCGCGCACCTCCGAGGAAGGAAAAGCGGTGGTGACGGCGGCCGCGCGCGCCGGACGCACGCTGAAGACGGGATTCAACCACCGGTTTCATCCCGCGATCGCGGAAGCGCGGCGGCTCGCGCAGTCCGGACGCATCGGCCGGCTGTTGCTGATGCGTTGCCGCTACGGCCACGGTGGCCGAACCGGTTACGAGCACGAATGGCGCGCCGATCTCGCCGCGAGCGGCGGCGGCGAATTGATGGATCAGGGAATTCATGCGCTGGATCTGTTTCGCTGGTTCGCGGGGGAATTCTCGGAAGTCACGGCGATGCTGGCGCGCGCGTTCTGGCCCGCGGATGTAGAAGACAACGCGTTTTGCCTGCTGCGGTCGAAGACGGGCGCGGTGGCTTCGCTGCACGCCAGCTGGACGCAATGGAAAAACCTGTTTTCGTTCGAGGTCTTCGGGGATCGCGGCTATTTGCAGGTGGAGGGCCTGGGCGGCAATTACGGTCCCGAGCGCTTGATCATCGGCGAGCGCCTCGCCCCGGGAGCTCCCGTCGAGCAGGAAGTGGAATTCTCCGGCGAAGACACCTCCTGGGCCGCGGAATGGGCGGACTTTGTGTCCGCGATTCGCGACCACCGGCCGCCGGAAGGCAGCGGCTGGGACGGTTGGCAGGCTCTGCGGCTGGTGGCCGCCGCGTACGACTCGGCGCGAACCGGCGCGATGGTGCGGCTCGCAGAAACGTCACCGGGAGATTGAGAGGAGAACCAACGATGCAAAACGGCGAGTACATCGAGAAATACCTGCGCGGCATTCGCGAGATTACCGAACGCATCGATCAGGGACAGCTCGATCGCGCGGTGGAGCTGCTGTGG
>CAWCYS010000046.1:0-27607 GCA_963799715.1 Terriglobia bacterium
TTGGAAAGATACAGCCGCGCGCCGTCTGTGCCAATCAAAGTCTTGTAAGCGGCGTCATTCGTCAGTTGCGAGTAGCCGGAAACCGACGGTGGCGGCAGCGTGGAACGGAAAAGGTAGGCGACCGCCCCGATGGCGACGATACCCAGGCCGCCCGCCGCGAGCGCCCAGCCTTTCCACCAAGGCCGCGCGGCTTTGGGGACAGTCGTCGCGGCAGTGGACCCGGTGGTCTCAGCGATGGGCGTCGGCGCAACGGTGGCGGCAGAGATGGCGGCTGCGGAACGGCCCGAATCGGTGTCGCGCCTCAATCGCTTCAGGTCTGATCGCAAGTCGGCCGCGCTCTGGTAACGGAGATCACGATCCTTCTCGATGCGCCTTGCCGATGATTTCTTCCAGCTTCGGCGGGACGTCAGGATTCAGTCTGCATGGCGTGACTGGAACGCGATTGAGGATGGCTTCAAAGATCACCGCGGAAGTGTCGCCGCGAAACGGCAGCGCACCCGTGGCCATTTCGTAAAGCACCACGCCGAAGGAAAATAGGTCCGTGCGCGCGTCCAGGTCCTTCCCGCGCGCTTGCTCCGGAGACATGTAGGCGACCGTCCCGAGGGCCGAGCCGGGGCTGGTCAGTTGCGTTTCGGGGACCTCCGTCATTGACGTGGAGGCCGTTTCCAGGGGAGGCTCGGGAACGGACTTCGGATCAGCCGTCAGCTTGGCCAGACCGAAATCGAGAATCTTGGCGTGGCCTCGCGTGGTGACGAACAAGTTGGCCGGCTTGATGTCCCGGTGCACGATGCCCCGGGCGTGAGCGGCGTCGAGCGCGTCGGCGATTTGCACGGCCAGGTCCAGCAATTCCTGAACGTCGAAGCGGCTTGCCTCGAATTAAATGCTTCAGCGTTTTCCCTTCGAGGAATTCCATGGCGATAAAGGGCTTCCCGCCAACCTCGTCAACCTCATAGATGGTGCAAATATTGGGGTGATTGAGCGCCGAAGCGGCCAAGGCTTCGCGCTGGAAACGTTCGCGCGCCGTAGAATCCTTCGCCAGGTCGTCGGGCAGAAACTTCAGCGCCACGTGGCGGCGCAGCTTGAGGTCCTCGGCTCATAGACCACGCCCATTCCGCCGCCGCCAAGCGCCGCGACGATACGGTAGTGCGAGATCCTCTTGACCAATCAGGGGAGAGAAATCCGGCATTGCTCGCACATCTTAGGGTGCGCTCGAAGGCCTGTCAACGAAGAGCGAATGCGCGCACGGAAGCGGTGGTGAGGAAAATAATCCCAAACCGTCAACGACTATTCACCCCGCGTTCATTGTTCGTTCACTCCGGCCATATAAATCGTATGCGACCGTTGCAGAGCCAAGAGGCAGATTGACCTCTGCTTTGTTGCAACCCAGTTTGCGACGCGCCAACGCAGCGCTTCCCGCGGCTCGAACCCCAAAGTTAGGCCCGCAAAGATAAAAAACTTGGAGGGCACACGTGAAAACTCAATTGCAGAGACAGCAGACAAACAACAAAAATGGAAATCGATCCCCGTACATCCTGCTGGTGATTCGATTCGCAGCTCTGGCGCTCGCGATGTGCTTTCTTCGGCTTGCGCGCGCAAGCCCAAACAGAAACGGCTGAGGTTCTGGGGACCGTACACGATACCACTGGAGCCTCGGTGGCGGACGCCGCAGTGACGCTCACAAATTTGGGCACCGGGATTAAGGCGGACACCTCCACCAATGGCGATGGCGATTACGATTTCCTGAATGTGCCGATCGGTGAGTACGAGGTCGCCGTCGAGCATGCCGGTTTTGAAAAAGTCACAGCGGATATTCACCTCGAAGTGGGAGCCCGCCAACGAGCGGACTTCGCTCTGAAGGTTGGCGCGATCACTCAGACCGTCGTGGTTTCGGAGGCGGCCCCTCCCCTCGACACGGACTCGAGTGACCGCGGCCAAGTGATCCCTGCGGCGGCGGTCGCGGAACTTCCATTGAACGGCCGCAACTACGCGGACTTGGCGCTGCTCTCTACCAACGCAATCAAGTCTCCAATCGCTATTTCGTTTTCGCCCAGCGGCACGCCGCGAGAGGGCGCTTTCAACATCAACGGCATGCGCAGCACCTACAACAGCTTTATCCTCGACGGCGCGGACAACAACGCGTACTCCACCAGCAACCAGGGTTATTCCGCCCAGGTTGTGCAACCATCGCCGGACGCCATCGCCGAATTTAAAGTGATCACGAGCAATTACAGCGCCGAGTACGGACGAGTGGGCGGCGCCGTGATCGACGCGGTGATGCGATCGGGAACGAACAAGTTTCATGGCACAGCGTACGAATTTATTCGCAACACTGTCCTGAATGCGACGGGCTTTCAGTTCAGCCCGGCACCGAAAACTCCACAGCAGAGGAATCAGTTTGGAGCGTCCCTCGGTGGTCCGGTCTTCAAGAACAAGCTATTCTTTTTCGCGGACTATGAAGGTTACCGGCAGGTGCTGAAATACAATAACTTCGACTCGATTCCGACGGCGACCGACCGTTCGGGAGTTTTGCCCGTGCCGGTCGTGGATCCGTTGACCGGCACGATCTATACAGCTGGCACGACGATTCCGATCGCCGCGCTGAATCCGTTTGCGGCGACAGTTCTGAGTCAACTGCCGACTGTAGCTAGCACGACGCGATCCAACGATCTGCTCGAGCAGATATCCATTCGCGATTCCAGCAACAAAGGCGACATCAAAGCCGACTACCAGATCAACGAGAGGATGTCGGCGTTCCTTCGTTACAGCCAGCGCGATGACGCTCAGGTGTACTCACCGGACATCCCGGGTCCATCGGGAGGCGCGGGCAACGGCACCATCCACGCGAACGACCAGAACTTCACGGTAGGTTACACCTGGGCAATCCGGCCCGATTCGGAATTTGAAGCGCGCTTCGGCTTGTCTCACATCGCCGCTGGAAAACAGCCGCTTCAAATCGGGGGCATGAGCATGCTGGCTCTCTACAGCATTCCCGGCTTGCCAACCACGCCGAATCTGACGGGCGGACTCAACAGCCAGGCGATCAGCGGATTTAGCCAGTTCGGCCGCCAAACCAGCAATCCGCAGTTCCAGAATCCCACGTCGTTTGGGCCGAAGTTCGAGTATTCACAGCTGATCGGCCGCCACTCCATCAAGTTTGGTTATGAATTCCTGGTGGTGCGCACTGAGATCCTGGACACCAACCCGCTTTACGGAGAGGACTCGTACACTGGGCAATTCAGCAAGCCCACTTGTGCGGAGCTGAGCATGCCGACCGGGTGTTCGATAACGAGTGACGCAACCAGTTACAACTTGGCAGATTTTATTTTTGGCACACCCAGCATCATCAACCTCGGAAGCGATTTGGTGGTCAACCTCCGGCAGCACTTGCAGGGTCTTTTCTTCCAGGACGACTATCGAGTGACTTCAAAACTGACGGTGAATCTCGGGTTGCGCTGGGACTACGCGACCCCGCTTTACGAGCGTGACAACAATTACTCGAATTTCGATCCCGTCACGCTCACGATGGACAAGGCCACCAGCGGAAGCATATTCAATCGTTCTCTGGTCCATCCCGATTACAAAGACTACGGTCCGCGGTTGGGCTTCGCGTACAGCGTTTTTCCCAAGACCGTCGTCCGCGGCGGCTACGGCATCAGCTACGCCTATTTCAATCGCGTAGGAAGCGCCCTGGAGGGCATCAACGCTCCCCAAGCGCTCTTCGGTGTCCTCAACCAATCCATTCCCGCCGGGGGGCCGGTGCCGTCTGGCTTCCTCACAACTCAGAATAGCTTTACTACGGGCATCGCCAACCCATCGAGCTTCAACCCGGTAAATTCCAACGTCGTCTACGTTCCGCCGGATACCCGTTGGCCTTACATCCAGACCTGGTTTTTCGGCGTGGAGCAGCAACTCGAGAAGAACACGACGATCGAGGTGGCCTACAACGGAAACCACAGCTTGCGGCTCCCGATCCTCGGCGATTACAACCAAGCGGTGCCGAACGTGGTGGGCGGAACCCTTGGCGTGCAGGCCCGGCGACCTATTCCGAGCTTCGGCCCGATCACGTGGGTCGATCCCGTCGGGAACAATAATTACAACGGTCTATCAGTGCGCGGAGAGCACCGCTTCTCCGGCGGATTGTACTTGCTGAATTCATTCACGTGGGGCAAGGCGCTCGGCGATTCCGAGCAGGCCCTCGAATACTATGCCGGCTATGTCGAGGCCAATCCTCAAAACATCCATGACTTGGCCGCGGAATACGGGCCTTCCAGCTTCGACATAAAATTCAATAACGTCACCAGCATCGTTTACCAGATTCCGTTCGGCAAAGGCAGCAAGTACGGTTCAGGGATCAGCTCCTGGGAAGATGCCGCTCTCGGCGGCTGGGAAGTTTCTTTTATCAATACCGCGCACACGGGCACGCCGCTAAACGTCTACTACGGGCCGAACACTTCGCAGGACGTCACTGGTCTTACGAACGACTATCGCGGCGAAGAATTCCTCCGTCCGAATGTCTCCGGCAGTGCAACCTCTCAAAGCACGGCTCAAATGCTGAATACCTTTTTCGCCGGCTACACGTTCACGACTCCGCCGGTCAATACTCCTTTCGGCGACCTCAGCCGGAATGACTTCCGTGCTCCCGGCTTCGAGCAGTTGGATCTTTCGGTGGACAAGAGCTTCGCCATTCGCGAGGGAATGCGGCTCCAATTCCGCTCGGAATTCTTCAATGTGCTGAATCACACGAATTTCGGAATTCCGGACACGAAGACGACCGACGCGGCCTTTGGGACGATTCGGTCCACATATCCCGCGAGACAAATCCAGTTCGCGCTGAAGCTTATCTTCTAGCGTGGGCTGAAAGAAAGTTTGGCTGGGAGGCCTGGACTCGAACTTGAGCCGTCTTGCGCGGGCGTGAGCGTAGCGGGAGCCCGCAGGCGAAATCCTGAGCGAGCGTAGCGAGTCGAAGGACCGCTCTTGTTTGGCTGGGAGGCCTGGACTCGAACTTGAGCTGTCTTGCGGGCGTGAGCGTAGCGGGAGCCCGCAGGCGAAATCCTGAGCGAGCGTAGCGAGTCGAAGGACCGCTCTTGTTTGGCTGGGAGGCCTGGGCTCGAACTTGAGCTGTCTTGCGGGCGTGAGCGTAGCGGGAGCCCGCAGGCGAAATCCTGAGCGAGCGTAGCGAGTCGAAGGACCGCTCTTGTTTGGCTGGGAGGCCTGGACTCGAACCAGGATAATCAGATCCAGAGTCTGATGTACTACCGATTGTACGACCTCCCAGCCGAGGGAGGTGACAGAAACGGGCCGTAGACAAGTCCCGACGGGACCGCCACGACCCTGCTTCTACTTTATTCAGGATTCGCGCTTGCGTCAACCGCGTGGGGCGGCTCCGCGCGATGAGACCCCCCCGGGTCCTCATATGCCACGAGCGGACATTCAGTTGCGGCTCCGCGCCAAAACTTCAGGTCAGTTGCGTCGTATCCGGCTTCACAGATAGCGCCAGCGTCAAGTAGGTGATGTCCGGCAGGGCATCCTTCGCCGCCTCGAACACCTCCGCCGCCTTGGTTCCCTGCGGCACGATTACGCCGTTCTGAAGCTCGTGCTTGTCCATTTCATTTCCAAATGCCGGCAATTGATCGCGCCGAACAATCACATAGTGACTCTGATTCACAAGTGGCAGCCCATCCGTGTAAGCCGCGTCCTGGCGCGCGTCCTTAGTCGCGAAAGTCGGATCGCTCACCGTCTGGAACAGGAATTTCGATTTGTAAGCCTGCGTCACCACCGTGCCGAAGAACTGATTGAAGGTGTTCATGGCCTGTACGGCCAATGCCGGAAATCCCATGACGGGCCCGACGATCGCGGCATCTTTCAAGATGGTGGAAATCAGGCTGCACCACAGCGACTCTTTCTTTTGAATGAAAAAATTCCATCCCCAGAGGCCCGCCCCGCCCGGCAACGGGACAGATTGCTGCGATCCCCAAACCGTCCCTGGATTGAAGCTGGTGCTCTGCAGTGCGGGCAGCGCTCCCGTCGAACTCGGTTGCACTGCGCCGAACGCCGACCACACCAGCGGGTCTGTGCCCGCCTTCTGCGCCGCGGTCTGCTGAAAATCGATGCGCAAAGAGCCCGTCTGAATATTCTTGAAATGCTGCTCGTCAGCTTTGGAAGCTTTGAACGCTAATACCCGCAGCGTGACGCTCACGTTGCCCTTGTCCAGCAATTCCGCGTCTTGCACCTTATTCGGGGGACGAAAACCACTATCCGGCTTGTAAATCGTAAACTCCGGATGCGCACCATCATCAACGCCGGTCGAGGCGCTCCCGCGCGTGGTGCCGCGCGCGGTAGGATTGCGAATATCCTGCATCCAGAATCTGCGTGTTTCCTGGTCCACATCCGTTTCGGCGGACGTGTCCGCTGGATTTTGCGCCGCGGCGTGCGCCATCGCCGCCAAAAGCGGCGCGCTCACCAGCGGAGCGGCGGAACTTGCGGCAAGCATGGAAAGAAAACTACGGCGTGAGGAACCGGATGAGCGCATAGCGGCCTCCCTGCGTGAAAGTTGTCGGTCAAACTTGCGTCGAATTCGTTCTTTAATACTGATGCTCCAAGTACCACACTCCGTTGGCCGGGTCAACGCGGCGTCTCCGTAATTGGCTTCACGCCTCCGGAAGTCTGGGCACCACCGGAATCATCCGCCCGTTCTCCAACCGGAAACTGCCGCCTCGCCATTCAATCCGGTTCACGGCAAAGCTGGCGAGCCACACGACGAACGCCAGGGCGTCTCTCACCGGCAGAAGCCAGAGGCTGCGCCGCACGACCGGATCTCGCAAACCCCACACGCCGACCGTCCAACCCATCGCCAACCGCAGCACGACATAGGCGCTGAGATAAACCGCCGCGATCGCACCCGAGGGCGCCACCGCCGCGGCGAGCAGCACGAGCGGCAACCCTTGCGTGAACAGCAACCCGAAGTGCCCTCCCGGCCGGATGTTCCGGATTCCGATGGCCCAGCGAAGTTCGTGGCGCAAGTATTCGCCAAGCGTTTGCGGCGCGTACGCCATCCAAACCGGGGCATACGCCAGCTCCACGCGCCAGCCATTTTCTGCGATGCGACGCCCGAGCTCATAGTCATCCGAATGCAGATCGAGCAGCGCCTCAAAGCCGCCGATCTCCGCAACGCGCGCGCGAGGAACGGCCATCGTCGAGCCCATCATAAAGCGCAGACCTTCCAGTTCGCGCGCCACCAGCGCCGCGCCGCTGAACACGACCGAAGCGCCCACGCTTTCCATCCGCTCCACCCATTGCCCGGCGTCCATTCCCCGATATAACGCCGTGACCCCGCCAACCTTGGGATCGCGAAACATCGCCGCCACCCCGCGCAGGTAACCGGAATCAACGCGCACATCGCCGTCGCTGATCACAAAGAGATCGAACTGCGCTTCGCGCGCCAGCCGGCAAAGATTCGACACTTTCCCATTCGCGCCCGCCGGCTCGCCCGTGACGACTAACCGAATCTTTTTCTTCGGGAAATCCGCAATCACGCGTTCCACAACAGGCACGATCGGATCAGCCGCTTCGCCCACGGCAAATAGGATTTCGTATTCGGGGTAATCCTGTTTGCAAAAACTCGCTAGATTCTCGTACGCGCCCGGCTCAAGTCCGCGCAGCGGCTTCAGGATGCTGCACGGCGGCGTGGGAGCGTCGCTCGCCGGCGCGGCCCGATGGGCGCGGCGGAAAAATCGCGCAGCGACCACGATATTGACAGCGAAAAAAACGAGCGGCGCCACGGCCAGGGCCAAAACTGCAATGCGCAACGCGTGAACGACGCTGTGTGGCGTCAGCCATCCGACCGGGTGATCCACCCACGCGAGTCCGACGCCGATGCAGATCAGGAGAATCCCCGCCCAGCGCGTCGCGTTCAAATGCTCGCGCAAGAAAAACACCGCGCCGAACGCTCCGGCAACATACGCAAGCGAAGTGGCGGGCACGACAAAGCTCACGTCAAACCAGGAAAGCATGGTGAGAAACGCGAAAAATGACGCGGCCATCAGCGCGATACCCAGCCAAATCCAGCTCACTCGGAATGCGCGCGAAATCACTTTCAGAATCGCTCGCGGAGAAAACTCGTGTACCTCGCCGACGATCTTCATGGCGCGCGTCAGGCAGAGTTCGCCCCCGGTGCCGGTCAACACGACGAAAAGCAGGATGGAGGCGGTGCGCATCTCAGTGCGGCGCCGTGGTACGCGGAGAGGTGCGATTGATGAGGACCACGCCGAAGAAAATCAGCACGATGCCGATCCAGCGCGCCGGGACAACGTGTTCGTGGAGGAAAAGATAGCCGAAGAGCGGCACCAGGGCGTACGTCAGCGCCGAAAACGGCATCACGAAACTGTAATCGGCCCACGAAAGCACCAGCATGTGGCACACGAAAAAACACAACATGCACGCGATGCCCGTCCAGACCGCCAGGTTCGCAATAATGTGCGCGAATCCCACAGCCGCCGCGCCCAGCGAGGATAGCTGAATCGCCCCGATGTCTTTCATGCCCTTGTCCAGGATGGTGTTCCCCACCGATCCCAGCAGGACCATGAGAAAGAGGAGGACGTAAGTCTTTCTCTTTAAGGTTTTGTCGGAACTCATTTCACAAGCCTGGGGATACCGCGCGCGAACGAATGGCGGTTGACGGCACTCAGTTTCCGGCGCTGGCTACCGAAGCCGTCGGCGCGGCTGGCAGCGATTCTTTCCGCTCGTGCAGGAAGCGGAAAAATTCCACGCCTTCACGCAAGCGCCGCCGCATCACTTCCGGATCGCGCAGCATGCCCCCGAACAACGAAAACATCTTGCGCGGCCGGAAGTAGAATTTACGGTAGAACTCCTCGACCGAATTGAAAATCAGCGTGGAGCTGAGCCCCGGATAGTTCACCGCGGCGACTTGCACGCCGTGCGTGTCCACGAGATCCCCGGTCTGAATCTGCAGCCAGCCCTGATCCTGCGCCTGCCGGTAAAGCGCCGTCCCCGGATAAGGCGCGGCGAGCGAAACTTGAATCGTCTCCGGCTCGATATCGCAGGCGAAGCGAATCGTCTTCTGGATCGTCTCCGGCGTCTCGCCGGGCAAGCCGACGATAAACGTGCCGTGAATTTCGATGCCGAGTTGTCTGGCGTTCTTGGTGAATTCGCGCGCGATGTCCAGGCGAACACCTTTCTTGATATTGATCAAAATCTGCTCGTCGCCGGACTCGTATCCGACCAGCAGAAGCCGCAAACCGTTGTCCTTCATGATTTCGAGCGTCTTGCGCGGCACATTCGCCTTGGCATTGCACGACCAGCGAATACCGAGCTTCCCCAATCGCCGCGCAATTTCCTCGGCGCGCGGCAAATCGTCGGTGAAGGTATCGTCGTCGAAGAAAAATTCTTTCACCTGCGGAAAATGTTTCTTGGCCAGCGCCATTTCCCGTTCGACGTTATCCGCGCTACGCACGCGGTAGCGATGACCGCCGAGCGTCTGCGGCCACAGGCAGAATGTGCACTTCGAGCGGCAGCCACGGCCCGTGTACAGCGAAACGTAGGGGTGCTTCAAATACCCGATGAAATAGTTTTCGATCTTGAGGTCGCGCTTGTACACGTCCACCACGTACGGCAGCGCGTCCATGTCCTCGATCGGCGGACGCGTCGCCGTAAACTGCACGCGCCCATTTTCGCGGTACGCAATCCCCGGCACCTGGGCCAGTGGTGTGCCGGCGGCAATCTCCGCGCAGGCGTAATCGAACTCCCCGACGGCGACCCAATCCACGTCCGGCGCTCCAGCCATGGACTGCAGCGGCAGCACGCCAACGTGCGCCCCCACCATGCCGATTTGAATCTTCGGATTCTCTTCCTTCATCCGCGCGGCAAACATCGAGTCGTTGTGGAAGGATGGCGTGCTGGTGTGCAGCACAGCAAGCTCGTAATCCTTCGCCAGCGGCGCGACCTGCTCGACCGTAAGCCCGTCCGGCGGCGCGTCAACCAGGCGGCTGCCCGGCACCATCGCCGCAGGCTGCGCCAGCCACGTCGGATACCAGAACGACTTGATCTCCCGACGCGCTTGATAGCGCGAACCGGCCCCGCCGTCGAAGCCTTCAAAGCTCGGCGGATTCAAAAACAGCGTTTTCTTCCATTCAGGCATAATGTCCCCAGGCGCCGGCACAACTCCGAAGCCGGTTTCTACCCCTCTGGGAATCTATAGTGTACTTGATTCCGCTACGAATCCGAAATCGAAAGCGGCGCGAATTCCCAGAACCAAATACGCCCGGAAACTCGCCCAAACGCAATGATCAAATTCGGTCTGATAGTGGTCCGGTTCGAAATCCGGTGCCATTTAAACGTGCCCCCGGCGTTGGACGGTTGTGGGGAGGCACCGGGATCGCTACGATATCCCCCGACAAAAGGATCCCAACATGAATGACGAATCGCTTCACGTCGCGGTAGTGGATATTGGTAGTTTGGCGAATCTTGGATGGGCAGTGGAGGGACCGTCCGTTGAGGAATCGGGAACCGATATCGACGTGTGTGTCGAGGTTCTTGCAAGGGCAATGAAGAATGGTCCTCTTGCTCTCGGGTTTGAGGGCCCGATGTTTGTGCCCTACGGGAGAAAGCGATGCAACTTGGACAAATGCCGGAAAGGCGAGGGAGATCGGGCGTTTGGTGCCGCGGCCGGGGCATGTGTGCTCGCCAAGGGGCTGGTGATCGCTCCGTATATCCTTGAAGGACTTAAGTGCCGCATTAAGGTTGCGAGACCAACTTTCAACTGGCGCAGCCAACTATCGAGGCAAGACCTATTACTGTTTGAGGCCTTCGTTACACACGTGGGCAAGTCTATCAGCCACAAGGAGTGTGCGAAGCTCGCAATTGGCCAGTTTCTTAGAGGATGGCAAAATAGAGCCTCATTCGAGAGCGCCGTCGAAGAGCGATGCACTATGAATCTGTTGGGCGCTATGCTCTTGCGTATGGGTTGGACTGACGACTTGGCAATGCTGTCGAAGCCCTGTCTCGTCGTGCGCCATAAAGGTTCGTCAAAACTAACCGACAATCCGCATTCACGCTAGATTGCCGATGACCGAGCACCGTGCTATATTCGTATAGCGAGGCACCCATGCTAGCAATTCGACTCCCGCAAGCCATTGAAAACCGGTTGGAGAAGCTGGCTCAACGCACCGGGCGGACCAAGACCTTCTATGTGCGGGAGGCCCTCCTGCAACACCTCGAAGACCTCGAGGATATCTACCTGGCCGAAAACGCCCTGGAGCGCATTCGCAAGGGCGAAGAACGCACCGTTCCGCTGAAAAGCGTACTGAAGCGCTATGGCCTGGCTCGTTGAGCTTTCCGAGACGGCGGACAAGCAACTCAGCAAGCTTGACCCTCAACATCGCAACCGCATTTTGAAATTTCTTCAACAGCGCGTAGCGAAACTCAACAATCCGCGTAGCGTCGGAAAGGTGTTACGCGGAACACGGCTTGGCGAGTTTTGGAGATACCGAGTCGGCGAGTATCGGCTGATTTGCCGCGTCGAAGATGATCGGATGCTCGTTTTAGTTCTGGCTGTCGGGCACCGCAAGGAAATCTATCGCTAGATATTAGATTCCTACTGCAACACGCTGGCTACCTGCCCCGTGGTGCGCAGCAATTCCAGTTCTGCCTGCTGGCGAGCAAAGGTGGCGTCGAGGTACGCAAGCCATTTGTCGCTCTCTTCCATGTGCGCCGCTTCCAGATCCTTGAGCGAAGCGCGGCCCTGATCGAACTGGGCTTCGAGATCGTGGAGATTCTCTTCCGCCACCTGCAATTCCAGCTTCGCCACCTGGTTGGCTAGATCGAGTTCGTGCGCCTGCCGCGCCTGTTTGCTGACCTCGCGGGAAAGCTCACTGCGCTTCTGTTCTACTTGCAAGGTCGCGGCCGATAGATTTTCCTGGGCCAGCGAGACCGCCGCATTTTGCTGCGCCGAAAAAATGGGAATGTTGACCTGTATTCCAAACACATAATTGTTCCGCACAAACTTGTTGAAGAATTCCGCATAATTGTTGAACTTGGAGAGAATGCTGTACTGCCCAATAAGGGTCAACGTCGGCCAGTACGCCCCTTTCTGCGACTTAAGGAGCTGGACGTTCGTGAGCCGCTCCGTCTCCGCGCGCTTCAAATCGCTGTTGTTGTTCATGGCTTGCGCCACCAGATCGCTCACGGTCTGCCCCGCCGCGCTCGGCAAATCCTCCGCGGAAACTTCCAGCGGCTGGTCCGCAGGAATGCCCGTGAGGTCGCGCAGATCGGCCGAAACAGAATCCTCCTCATCTTGCAGTTGCGCGATCCGCTGATCTGTGCGCGCAAGGTTCAGTTCGGCCCGCGTCGCCTCCACCGGCAATTCCTGTCCGGCGGCGACGCGTTCCCGCATCAATTCGAGAATCTTTGCAGCGCTCTCCCGTTCCTTGTTCAGCAGGTCGAGCCCGTTCTGGACTTTCGCCAGCTCCAAATATCCTGTCGCGGCCTTCACCATCACACCGTCCCGCGCCGCGTCCAGGGAAATGGATTGCTCGGCCGCCCGCTCTTCCGAAGCGTGCAGCTGGCCCCGCAACTCCGGATTGAATAGCGCCTGGTCATACGAAGCGGTGAAGAGCGCCGGCAGCCCGCCGCTCGCCAGCAGCGGAAATCCTTGCGTATAGGCCACGCCGCTGCCGGCGCTCAAATTCGGCAGGAACTGCGCGCGGTCTCCCGCGGCTTGGTGCTGCGCGATGAGATATTGCAAATGCGCAAGCTGGAGTTCGCGGCTGTTGCGAAGCGCGAGGGCCACGGTATCCTTGAGAGTGAGGGTGCGCGGCGCCTGTGCCGGCGCATTCGAGGCACCGTCCGTCGTTCCGCTCGTTGCGGTTCCCTGCTGCGCGGAGGCCGCCGCGGCCGCGAGAAAACTCGCCGCGAGTCCCGCGCCTACCAGCCATCTTCTTCGCGCAGTCCCAACAATGTTCACAAGCATGCGCACCTTCCCCGTGCCCGGCTCACTCGTATCGCAGCGACTCCGTGGGCGGCAACGCGGAGGCCTTGTTCGCGGGCAAATAGCCGAAGAAGACTCCGATCGAACAGGAAACCAGGAACGCCAGCACCACCGACTCCCACGGCACCGGCACCCGCAATTCGCCCGGCAACAACGGCCGCACCAAAATTGGGATCGTCACGGCAATTAAGATGCCGAGAATCGACCCCGTGCCGCTGATTAGAAAAGCCTCCAGAAGAAACTGGTAGAGAATCTCCCTGCGCCGCGCTCCAATCGCCTTGCGAATGCCGATTTCGCGCGTGCGCTCGCTCACCGTCACCAGCATGATATTCATGATGCCGATGCCGCTCACCAGCAGCGCGATGAATCCAATCAAGAGCAGCACGACGGTCAATGCCAGCGCGATTCTTCGCGCCGCATCCAGAATCGCGCCCAAATTCTCCACCACGTAGTTCGCCCGGCCCGGATGGCGGCTCCGCAACAGGGCCGCAAGCTGGCTCGTTACAATCTTCACGAGGTCCGGCGAAGCGGCCTGCACGTACAACACTTCGAGCGAATCCTCCCCGGTGTAATACTCCATCAACGGAAACGGCACGAGGACCGTGTACTGCTGAATCTCCGAGAGCCCGTACGTCGCCGTGCGCTCTTTGAACTCGCCCAGCACGGTGTAACTCACCTCGCCCACGCGCAAGCTTTGCCCGATGGGATCCTGCAGCGGAAACATCTTGTCCGCGAGGTCCTTCGTAATCAGGCAGACCTTGCTGTGCGCCGCCATGTCCTGCGCGTCCAGAAATCTTCCGCGCATGATGAGCAGATTACGAATCACCTGGTAACCTTCGGTCACGCCGACCATCGTCACCAGGCGCTCTTCGGAGCCGAAGTGCACGCTTTCCTGAATGCCGCGCGTTCCGGCGACGGCCACTACCCCGGGGATCGCCTTCTCCGCCGCGCGCAAATCGTCCAGAGTGAGTTGGTCGCTCAAGATTACGGGATGCTGCGGGTCCACTTCGAGGTGGGCGAAAACCAGATTCGATCCTACGCCTTCAATCTGCTGGAGAACGTACGTCCGGCCCGTCAGCGCGACCGTGAAAACCAAAACGATGCACGCGCTGCCGATGACTACGCCGAGCGTGGTCAGGAATGCGCGGAGCTTATTCTCGCGCAGCCCGTCGAACGCCACCGTCCAGGTCTCGCCGCGAATCATTCCCCGCATCTTGGGTTTGCGCACGACGCCCCGCGATCAGAACACTCGCCGCTTCAAACGCTCGACCGTGAATTTCGCGGTATCCGCCACCGCCATCACGGTCATCACACCCGCCTGAACCGGGTCCGTCACCACCAAATCCGCGGCATCCGGCACGCTCCCCGCCATGTTCAGACTCACCACCAGCAGTCCCGCCGCGCGCACCTGCCGCACGGCCTGCTCGATCGCGCCGCCCATCAGCGATCCAGCCAGCACGATGGCCTTCACGCGCGGCAATCGCGCCGACGCCCGCACCGCCGCGGCCAACGCTTCTTCGCCGACCAGCGGAATGGTGTCCACCGAAATATGCTCGCCGCGGATGTTGTGGCGGTCGGCCTCGGTGATGGCGCCGAGCGCCACCTGCCCCACCTGCGCGCCGCCGCCCATGATTACGATGCGCTTGCCGTACACGCGCTCCATCGTCTCCACCTGCGCGGCCTTGCGCACGATCGCCAGCTTCCCGAGCGCCGCGACGAGCACCTCCGCCTCGCCCAGCAGTTCGAGCTCAAACACGATCCGCGTGTCCGCCGTTTTCTCCTCGACGATTTCGACGCTGAGAATGTTTCCCTTCTGCCCGGCGATGACTCCCGTCAGTTCGTGGAGCACTCCGGGCCCGGAGGCCGCGATGATTTCGATTGCCGTCTTCATTGATTCATTTCCCTTGGACCCATCAAGAGCTGCTGCTTTCTTGCTTTCTTGCAGCTTTGCTACCTCTTCTCCACGCGCCGCAGGCCCTCGCGCGCAGTCTTATCGTGCGCATCAAGGCTGATCGCGGTCTTGTACTCCTGCGCCGCCTCGGTGTTGCGATTCTCTTGCTCGAAGAGCCGCCCCAGCCACTCGTGCGCGGAGGCCAGCGACGGCGCTTCGGAATTCTCGGGCATCGTCGCCAGATAATTTCGCAAAAGCTGCTCCGCCTCCGCCGCGCGCTGTTTGTCGAGTACGTCCGCGACGCCCCGGTAATAGCTCATGCGGCGGTCGCTCGCATCCACCTTCATCGCCGCTTCGACCGCCGTCTCCATATCCTCGCCGTCTCCGCGATCGCGATAGTATTCCGCAACTTCGAGGTAGACGCCCACGCGCTTCACCTTTTGGCTCAGAATCTCTTTGTAAAGCTTGTCCGCCTCCTGGAAGTTCTTCTTGTAAATCCAGTATTGCGCGCGGGCGAGTTGCGCCTCGATCGGATCCACCTTCGTCAGCGCGTCGATCTGCGCCAGCGCCTTATCGTCACCGCCACCCGCGAACGACGGCGCATTCGTCAAATACTGAATCAGGTCGCGCTGCGCCACGAGGTTTGTGGGATCGTACTGCACCGCCAGTTCAAACTCATGGTGCGCCTTTCGCGCATACGAAAGCGCGCTCCAGAACATCAGGCTCTGCGTCTCTTCCGCTTTCAACCCGTAGGCCTTGCCCAGCCAATCGTGATATTGCGAGTTCGCGTTCGCCAGTTCCACCGCCTTCTCCAGCGACGTGATCGAGCGTGAGTAATCCGCCATCTCGAAATAAGACCGCCCGAGCAAGTAATGGAATTGCGGCTGCTCCGGCGACTTCGCGATGGCCGCGGACAACAGATCCGCCGCCTGGCTGTACTGGCCGCGATCGAAGAGGCTCTGCGCGTCATCCAGCGTGCTCGCCCGCGCCGTCGGCAGCGCGGCAGCGCACGCCGTCGTCGCGAACAATACGGCTCCCGCTAGAATGCGCCACGCGCCCCTCATTCCGGATTCACCACCACCACTTTCACGCGCATTCCGTCCTTCGGCGCCACGTCTCCGGGCAAGGCCACTTCGTCGCCTTCCTGCAATCCACCCACCACCTCGTACGCGTCCGGCGTCGGCATGCCCACGGCGATTTCGCGCCGCCGCAGCCGGTCGCCGTCAATCAGGTAGACGTAGTGATGCGTCCCATCGATTTGCACCGCGCCCCGCGGCACCACCAACGCGTTCGGCCGCTCCTGCACGTGAATGTGAACGTCTACTGTGATGTTTGGAATCAGCTCGACCTTGTCGTTCGTCACCGAGCACAACGTCTCTCCCACGCTGCGGGTCCCATGCGGCACCACTTGCTTGGGCACCATTTCCACGCGGCCTTCCCAGACTCGATCCGGTTTCGCGTCCCAGGTTATTTCCACGGTCTGGTTCGGCTCAAGTTGCCCCAGTTCCGGCTCATCGATAAAGGCGCGCACGCGCACCTTGTGCAGGTCGGCGATGGAGGCCAGCGGGTCGCCCACATGAACGAAATCTCCGACGTGCACCGGCAGCGAATAGAGTGTGCCGTCCGCGGGGGCCACAGGCCGGTCCGCATTAAGTTTCGCCTGCAAGTCGGCGATCTGCGCGCGAGAATGCTCCACTTGCAGCACCAATTGCTGCACCTGAATCTGCGCCTGACGCTTGAATTCCGCCTGCGCCTGCGTCAGTTCGTTCGCTTCCGCGGTGGCATTCGCCAAAGCGACGCGAGTCTGCTCCAGCTCCGCCGGAGTGGCGGCCTGTTGCGCCACAAGTTTCTCCAACGCGGCTTCCTGCTTTTGCAGTTGATCCCTCTCGGCCGTGGCCTTTTGCAAATCGCCGGCGAGTTTGGCCGCTTGATCGGGCCGGCCCCCCGTTTGCGCCGCGCGCAATTGGTCTTGCTCGCTCGTAAGCTCCGCCTGCGCCTGCGCCAGGTCGGACCGGATCTGCGCGTCGTCCAGCTCGAGCAGTAACTGGCCCTTCTTCACCTGCTGCCCTTCGGTCACGTTCAGCTTCTTCACAAACGCGTCCGTCTCGGCGCGAATGTCGTACGGCGTCACCGGTTCGACTTTTCCGTTGCTGGAGATGTCCGTGCTCAGGGTTTCCCTCGCCACGGCGATTTCCGACACGGAAGCCGCCGGCCGCCGCTCGTTGAGATACACCAACACGCCCGCAAGCACCACCACGCCAATCAGCAGCAGCCGCAGCCTTCTCCCGAGCGTCAAAGCAGTCCCTTCCCTGTCCGAGCCAAAAGGCCGGCGGTAGTTACGTGCTCCGGAATTCTAACAAATCACGCAGGAAACAGCCGCACCCAGAAAACTACCGCCATCTCCGACGTGGCAGGTCTCAATCTCGTAAGATGCTATACCGTTTCTATAGGATGGGCCAGCACCGTTCCTCTCATTCCCCAGGGGAAGGTGTTTCGGCGGGTGCCGCACCCTTCGCTGTTAAGGCTGCGGATTCTGACTTGTCCGCCTAAGTACCTCCAGATCCCCTATCCTCAGTTCTTCAATCGAATCAATTCTAGTCAATCGTTCCTCATCTCAAATCTCAAATTTTAGATCTGAGATTTCTTCCTCTTCCGCCTGGCGCCCGCCGCGCCCGCAATATGCTAGAATCCGCCCATGCCCGACGAACCCGCGCCCGAAGAAAAGCAAAAGCACGAAGCTCCGCCCGCCGACGGCCCCGTGCTGCATCGCGTCTGCATCCAGTGCAACAACATGTTCACCGTCACGCCGGATCGCTTCGACGCCAAGCAGTGCCCTAACTGCCACAAGGGCTGAGTGCCGCGCCGTCCTCGCTTTCCATCCGCCCCCCGTTTGCATAGAATCTCCGCCGCTGTTTCAGGAGAGCCGCATGAAGATTCACAGCGAATACCTGACCATTCAAACCCAGAAGAAGCGCGAGCTTCTCAACATCACCGAGAACGTCCGCGCCACCGCCGAAAAAAGCGGCATCAAAGACGGCATCATTCTGGTCTGCACGTTGCATTCCAATTCCGGAGTCTTCGTCAACGAAGGGGACGCCGCATTCCTGCAGGATTTGGAAGCCTGGCTTGAAAAGCTTGCGCCCGCGACCGGCGCGTACCAATATGGTCAGCGCGCGGAGAGCACCGCGGGCGTCCACCTCCAGGGCATTCTGTTGAATGCTCAAACGATGATCTCGCTCGCGGACGGTAAGCTGGAAATCGGCCCGTGGCAAAACGTGATCTTCGCCGAACTCGACGGCCTGCGCCCCAAGCGCGTTCTGATCAAGGTCCTGGGAGAGTAGCCGCAGGGGCGAATCCCCCGCAGACACTGGTCCGGCGAATGGAGTGCTCGATGCGTACCGACAGTAGGGAAGGTGCAGCTCAGTTCCGGCAGTTTAGGGAGTGGGAGCTTTAGCTCCCACATGTCAGCCTGAGAGGAGAAGGCGCTTCAGCCCCTGAAGTCACTCAGAACGCTTTTAAGCCTTTTGGGAACGCATGATCGAAACTCATCAACTCGGCAAGCGCTTCTTCGACAAAAAGCGCGGCGAAATTCGCGCCGTGGACGGCGTGAGTTTTCGCTGCGAGCCGGGCCGCATCTACGGCCTGCTCGGCGCGAACGGAGCCGGCAAGACCACCACGCTGCGCATGCTCGCCACGATTCTCGAACCGACCGAAGGCAGCGCCACTGTGGCCGGGTTCGACGTGGCCACGCAGGCCGAGCAGGTGCGCCGCAACGTCGGCTTTCTATCCACCGCCACCGCGCTCTACGGCCGTCTGACGGCCGAAGAGATCGTGCGCTATTTCGGCCGGCTGCACGGCATGGACGACGCCACCATCTCAAAGCGCGAGGACGCCATCTTCGCGCGCCTCGAAATGAATGAATTTCGCGACCGCCGCTGCGACAAACTCTCCACCGGCATGAAACAAAAAGTCTCCATCGCGCGAACGCTCATCCACGATCCCTCCGTGATGATCTTCGACGAGCCCACCCTCGGCCTCGACGTCATGGCCGCCCGCACGATCGTCGGTTTCATCCGCGAATGCCGCGATCAGGGCAAGACCGTCGTCTTCTCCACGCACGTCATGAGCGAAGTCGAAAAACTCTGCGACACCATCGGCATCATCGATAAGGGCCGGCTGCTCGTCGAAGGCTCGCTCGAGGAATTGCGCAGCCGCTACCGCCAGACCGATCTCGAGGAAATTTTCGTCCAGGTGGTAGAACCATGAGCCTGCGAAACATCGGCATCGTTTATCGCAAGGAGTTGATGGATTCGCTGCGCGACCGCCGCACGCTGATCTCCATGGTCGTCGTGCCCATCCTGATCATGCCCCTGCTGACCATCGGTCTGGGCGTGCTCGCGGTGGACATTGCGGGAAAAGCAAAACAACAGATTCCGGAAGTCATGATCCTCGGCGGCGCGGACTCGCCGCAACTCATGGCGCAATTGACCGCGCTGAAAGATATCGAAATCGTTCCCTCGCGCCCGGACTACGCCGACGAAATCTCCAACAAGCAGATTCGTGCGGCGGTCGAGATTCCGCCCGGTTTCGACGCCGCGGTCCAATCCGGACAGCCGGTCACGGTCAAAATTGACAACTATCAGGGCGATCTCAACTCCGGCTTTGCCACCGACACTCTCCGCAAGGCCCTTCGCGATTACCGGGATGCGACGGTTAGCCGGCGTCTCGAATCGCGCGGCCTTCCGGTCACTTTGATCACGCCATTCGACATCAAGGATCAGAACGTCGCGCCGCCGGAGAAAGTGACCGGAGCGGAAATCGGCGGACTCATTCCTTACATCGTCATCCTGCTCTGCATGACCGGCGCGATGTATCCCGCCATCGACCTCACCGCCGGCGAGAAGGAACGCGGCACAATGGAAACGATTCTCTCCAGCCCGGTTTCGCGCCTCCACTTGGTGCTGGGGAAATTCCTGATGGTGCTCACCGCGTCGCTTGCGACTGCCGCGCTGGCAGTCACCTCGATGGGCGTCTCGTTCGGAATCGGCAGGCGAATGCTGATGAGCATGGCTTCCGGGAGCGATTCCGGCGCGATGCAATTGACCATTACTTTCAAATCCGTGCTCGCTGTGTTCGGGATGGTCGTGCCGCTCGCCGTGCTGTTCTCCGCCGCGTTGCTCGCGATTTCGCTGCACGCCAAGAGTTACAAGGAAGCGCAGAGCTATATCTCCCCGCTGATTCCCATCATCATCATTCCGGCCGTGGTCTCACTGCTGCCCGGCGTGGAGTTGAACGCGCATCTCGCGCTCATCCCCGTGCTGAACACCAGCCTCGTCAGCAAGGAAATCATCACCGGCACCTATCACTGGAAATTGATCGTCCTGATCTTCGCGTCCTCGTGCGCGTACGCCGCCATCGCCCTGGGCATCGCCGTGAAGCTGTTCCAGCGCGAAGACGTCCTCTTCCGCACCTGAGCCGAACATCGCTCAATCCCTCACCGAACGGCGTTGCCTCATGGACTCGTTTCCTCCATGTTAGAATCAATCCCCCATGGCCGACTCCCCGCTGATTTCCGTGCGGGACCTCACCAAGACGTTCCGCAGCTTCCAGCGCCGCGAAGGCCTGTGGGGCGGCATCGTCAATCTGGTCCTCCGCGAGTACCGCGAAGTCCACGCGGTCGAGCGCATCGGCTTCTCCATCGAGCGCGGCGAAATGGTCGGCTACATCGGCCCGAACGGCGCGGGAAAATCCACCACCATCAAGATGCTCACGGGCATTCTGGTGCCCAGCGGCGGCGAGATCGTCTCGAACGGTTTCGTGCCCTGGCGCCAGCGCACGAACTACGTGCGCACCATCGGCGTGGTTTTCGGCCAGCGCACGCAGCTTTGGTGGGACATCGCCGTCATCGAATCGCTCAAGCTGTTGCGCCGGATCTACGACGTCTCCGAGCGCGATTTCGCCGAGCGCATGGAGACGTTCGACGAAATTCTCGGCATCCGCGATTATCTGAACACGCCCGTCCGCAAGCTTTCGCTCGGCGAGCGCATGCGCTGCGATCTCGCCGCCGCGCTGCTCCACAATCCGCCGCTCTTATTTCTCGATGAGCCGACCATCGGCCTCGACGTCGTCGCCAAGGATCACATCCGCCGCTTCCTGCGCGCGATCAACCAGCGTTACCAGACCACGATTCTCCTCACCACCCACGACCTCGACGACATCGAAGAGCTTTGCCGCCGCATCATGATCATCGACCACGGCCAGCTCCTCTACAACGGTCCGCTCGCGATGTTGAAACAAAAATTGCTGCGCACCAAGCAGGTGAAATTCGCGCTGCGCGATCAGACTCAGCTCCCGGGCCTCTCCGCCCTACAGCGCGACGGCCTCAAGCTCGAACGCGTGGACGGCCTGACCTACCGCATCCTGTTCGACCGCTCACGCATTTCCACGGCCGATCTCGTGAGGCAGATCCTCGGCCTCGCCGAAGTGCACGATCTCCTCATCGAAGACGAGCCCATCGAGGAAATCATCAAGCGCATCTACGCCGGCGAAGCGCTTGAGAAGGCTTCCGTCTGATGGCCTCTTCCCCGCAGGCCGCCGTCGCATCGCGCGGATGGGCGCTCGGCGCTCATCTCGAATTCGCGCGCATTGGTTTTGCCAATATTCTCGCCTTCCGCCTGCGCTACTACACGGGCGTGCTGACCTACGTCTTCAACGTGACGGTCTATTATTTTATTTGGCGCGCCGTGTACGCCCCCGCCGCGGCGGGAATCGCCTCGAACTCCGGAGTGCTCGCGGGCTTCAACCTTCCGCAAATGCTGACGTACGTTTCCGTCGGCTGGATCATGCGCTCGTTTTACTGGAACACGATCGATCAGGAAATGGCTTACGAAGTTCTGGAAGGCAAGATCGCGATGGAGTTGATCAAGCCCGTCTCCGTGCAGTGGATGTGGATTTTCCGCGCGGCGGGCGAATCCCTCTTCCGGCTATTGCTGCTCACGGCGCCGACGGCCCTCGTGATCGCGCTGATTTTTCCGGTGCGCCCGCCGGCTTCGCGTTGGCAGATCGCGCCGTTTCTGCTCGCGGTGCTCGCCAGTTTCCTGCTGATGGCCGCAATCAATTTTCTGATCGGTACCTGCGCGATTCCGCTCAAATCCATTCTTTCGCTGATTCGCGCCAAGTTCTGGCTGATCGAACTGCTCTCCGGACTGCTGATCCCGATCTCCTTTTTCCCGCACTGGGCGCAGACGGTTTCGCACTGCTTGCCCTTTGAACGCATCGCCTACGTTCCGCTTCAGCTTTACCTCGGGAAAATTACGGGCTGGGCGGCATGGCGCGCCGTGGGTGTCGCGTGGCTGTGGGTCTTCGCGCTGCTCGCGCTCGGCCATCTCTGGTGGCAGCGCTCGCTGCGGAAGATCACGATTCACGGAGGCTGAGGTGGGAAGTTTCCGGAAACATCTTGCGCTGCTGGGCGAATATTTCGCGCAATACCTCAAGGTGCGCGTCAGCTACCGAGGCGATTTCCTCATCGGATTGTTTACGAGTTTCGCCGCGACGATTTTCTCTTTTGGATTCGTCTATGTGCTATTCAAGAATACAAGTTCCCTCGCGGGCTGGAGCTTTGGGCAAATCCTTTTTCTCTACGGCTTTGCGCTGATTCCCTACGGCATCTTCAATATTCTCAGCCCGAATCTCTATGATTTCGGCAGTGAATTCATCATGGAGGGGAAATTTGACCGCGTGCTGATCCGGCCGGTCGGTGCGCTCTTTCAGGTGATTTTTGAGAATTTCCGGATCGAATCCATCCAGGAAATCATCACCGGAATCGTCGTGATGATCTGGGCGGGAATGAAGTTCGGTTACCACTGGTCGCTGACGGCAATTGTACTCGCCGCGGTATTCGCACTCTGCGGAGGCACAATTTACATTTCGCTCTTTCTGATTCTAAGCACGTTTTCGTTCTGGTTTGAAGACCGCATCGGCATCCACCCGCCCGTGTGGAATCTGATCGCGTTCGGACGCTGGCCGCTTTCAATTTACTCCGTCTACATTCAATTCTTTCTGAGCTGGATCGTTCCCTTCGCCTTCGCAACGTTTTATCCAACCGTGCGATTGCTTGGTCGCCACGAGTTCCGCTACTTCGGTTACCTCGCCCCGCTGGTAGCCGCCGCGACGCTGGCCGTGGCGATCTGGTTCTGGAACGTCGGCGTCCGCCGCTACGCCTCGACGGGTTCCTGACTCGCACGTGCCGGACTGATCGTCCATGCGCGGCGCACTGGCACACTGAACTCCGCTCAAGGCTTTCTCGTATCTTCATGATAGGAGCCGCCGAATGCGCCGTCCTCGTGTTGCGCTAATCGTTCTCGCGGTACTGGCTTTGTTTGCGTCCGCGGCGTCCGCTGTGATCGGCCACGAGGAAGGTCTCTGGATTCTGCATCCGGCGCGGCGGCCGCTTTCTCCGGAGTCGACCTCCGAGGCCGATGCCGAATTCCGCGCCGCCGGAGCCACCCGGGAAGATTTTCAGGTCCGCGCCCCAGACGGCGCAATTCTCCGCGGCTGGCTTTGCCTGCCGCATACCGCGAGTGGCGACTGGGTTCTGCTGCTGCACGGCATCGCCGACAATCGCGCCGGCATGGCCGGATACGCGAGTTTCCTGCTTCGCCAAGGATATGGAGCCCTGCTCATGGACGCGCGCGCGCAAGGTGAAAGCGATGGCGCACTCGCGACGTACGGCTGGAAGGAGCGCTACGATGTTCGCGCCGTTCTCGACGCTCTCGAAGCTCGCGAGCATCCCCGCCGCGTTTTTCTCCTTGGAGAGTCGCTGGGCGCCGCGATCGCCCTGCAAGCGGCTGCGGTGGACACTCGAATTGACGGCGTCGTCGCCGAGGCCGCATTCAGCAACTTGAGAGAGGTTTCCTATGATTACGCGGGACTGCACTTGAGTCCGTGGCTGGGCAAAACTCTCTTCCGGCCCGCTGCGATTTTCGCGATGCGCTCGGCGGAACGCCAAGGCGAATTCCGCGCGGACGATGTTTCTCCTCAAGAGGCGGTGAGCGTTCGCTCATTTCCGATACTCTTGATCTGCGGCACCGCCGACCGCACCATTCCCTGCCGGCACGCGCGCCGAATTTTCCACTGCGCCATCGGTCCAAAGCAGTTGTGGGTTGTCCCCAACGCCGGTCACACAGGAGCCTATGGCGCCGCGCCACTCGAATTTCAGCGGCGAGTACTGGGATTTTTCAATTCGATCCGTTCTCGCGGTGAGTAATCGAATTGGCCGAACAACGATTCAGACCGGCGAGTACTTCAGCAGAAGAGCAATGACTCTTGGTCACTAGCTCGGACGTTGTTCGAGGATCAAGCCGAGCGGGCAGCGTGATCGTGCCGCGATTCCCAGGCGTTGGAGAGGCGTCGCACGGTGTCGCGCAGCCGAACCGCGAGTTCCGCGATCGTCTGCAAACGCGCAATGGCCGCGGGCGGCAGACGGTCGCGCCGCGCCAGCAGTAGCTCGGCGTTGCCGAGAATTCCGGTGAGAGGGTTGTTCACCTCGTGCCGCAGAATTTCTCCAAAATCGCCCTCCAACTCGTCGCCCGGGAAACGAATCAGCCCTTCGGCGCGTTCGGCGAGGCGCACGCGCCGCTCGAGCAACCCTGCGACAATCGGCAGAAATTCGCCGGTGCGCGAAACGAAATCCACCGCGCCCGAAGTAATCAGGAACGCGAGCTCGGACTGTTTCCCCGGCGCGGCCGCGACAACCACTGGCGCCCATTCCGTCAGCAGCGCCACTGTGGACGCCAGGTTTTCGTACGGCGGCACGCCGCTCACCGCGGACTCATCCAGAAAAATTACCGTGGGCGAGTGCGCGCGAAAATTGATTCGCGCGAGTTCCGTGGAAGCCGCGAGCGGCAATTGGTAGTGGCCGCCGGTGGAGACAATCTCGCGGATGCATTCTCGCGTGACGGCCGGATCGGCGCAAATCAGAAAAACGTTGCGTTCGATTGCGTTCATCGTTTCCTCGATGCCGCCCGGCTGGCGGGGCTTCCGCCGGATGCGGCTACCGGCGTCCGCGCCAATGCGCCCGCGAACGCCTGCTGCACGATCTGTTTCAACTCTTCCACCAGGAAAGGTTTTGCAAGATAGGGCACGCCGCTTGATTCGAGGAATTCCAGCGTGTGCGGGCTCATGGTATCGCCGGTGACAAAAATAATCCGGTGCTGCAGCGGATTCCCCGCGTCGGTGAGCGCTTTATAGAAAGCTCGCCCGTCCAGATTCGGCATTTTCAAATCGCAAATCACCAGATCGTACTCTTGCCGTCCCAGCCGCTCGAGCGCTTCGCGGCCGTCGATCAGTTTGTCCACGCGGTGCCCTTCGTCCGTGAGCACGTCGGAAATCAGCTGCGCGACGGTCGGTTCGTCCTCCACCACCAGAAGCCGCTTGCGGCTGACGGCGCTGGTGAAGCGCTCCATCGCCGGTGCAGCCGGCACGGCCCGGGCTGCGCGGCGAGCCGTGAGCACGGCCGGCGGAACTTGCGTGACGCCCGCCTGCTCGCGCAGCTCGTCGAGCGCATCGAGATCCGCGACGGTCATCGCGGGCAGCTCGATCGTAAACGTCGCGCCGCGTCCAGGCTGGCTCTCGACGGCCATATCGCCGCCGTGTTCCTGCACGATTCCATAAGCAATCGAGAGTCCCAGCCCCGTTCCGATCCCCGCCGGCTTCGCGCACGCTCAGGGCCAGGTGCAGAAAGGCGCCGGTCAAACGGGTAAGGTTTTTCCGTACCGTGCGGCGGAGACAAGGGAAGGAGGACTCGATGAGGGAACCGATGGCGTCATGGAAATCCTCTTTGTGTTTCATCATTATTAATGAAACGCGATCCGGTCAAAAAAAATGCCTAAGGCTCGGCCTTCAGCCACTGTTGGTTGAGTTCACAAATCGCTTCCAATTGCGCCCGCAACTTTTGATAATTTCGCAGCCAGCGCTCGACCTGCGACTTTTGCTCCCGCCGGATGGTGAGCTGACGGGTCCGCCCTCCCGGATACCCCACGGTCAGAACCCAAACTTGATGCCCCTCTCCCCGTGCACATTTCCGGCAGCCCTGCCGGTGGAAGATCTGGCGGTCCAGCAGGGAGCCCCGCAGAATCTCCCCCGCCTCAGGCAATTCGCGGGCCAGTTGCTGCCGGGTCTTGAGAAGCTCGTTTCGTTTCATCAGCAATAATGAAACACAAAAGACGAACCGTGTCAACACCTTTCTCTCCGAAACCGCTCCGAAAACTGGGGGAGGGCAAGTTGTGACATGGGCTTGACTATATCTATCCCGCGGGATATCTTGACGGTTTGCTCCGCAATTAGCTGCATAAGTATTCCTGATAACAGGGAAAAATTTCTTTTATGGAGGGAGTATGAACCCGAAGGCCGTGTTGGAGTTCGCAGCAGCCAATAACGTCAAGATGGTCGATCTTCGCTTCACAGACCTGCCGGGCCTGTGGCACCACGTTTCGTATCCAATTCATGAATTGGAAGAGGCCTCGTTTGAAGAGGGGTTTGGAATGGACGGCTCCAGCATCCGCGGTTGGGCCGCCATCCATGAAAGCGACATGCTCCTGGTGCCTGATCCGAGCTGGTACATGCTCGATCCTTTTACCGATACGCCCACCCTGGTGATGATTTGCGACATCGTCGATCCCGTCACCAAGCAGCATTACGTTCGCGACCCGCGCAACGTCGCGAAGAAGGCCGAGACCTATCTTGCCTACACGGGCATTGCCGATAAGGCTTACTTCGGCGCGGAAGCGGAATTCTTCATCTTTGACAACATCCGCTTTGATCAAGCCCAGCAACACGGTTATTACTTCATCGACGCCGAGGAAGGCCGTTGGAATTCCGGCCGCGAGAAGGACAACCTTGGCTACCGGCCGCGTTACAAGGAAGGTTACTTCCCGGTTCCGCCCACCGATCATTACCAGGACTTGCGCAGCGAAATGGTCCTGACGATGGAGAAAGCGGGACTCGACATCGAGTGCCATCACCACGAGGTGGCCACCGGCGGGCAATCGGAAATCGACCAGCGCTTCAACTCCCTGGTGAAATCCGCGGATGGAATGATGATTTACAAATACATCATCCGCAACGTGGCCTACCAGTATGGCAAGACGGTGACCTTCATGCCCAAGCCGCTTTTCCAGGACAATGGCTCCGGTATGCACACTCACCAGAGTTTGTGGAAAGAAGGAAAGCCGCTCTTCGCGGGTGACCGTTATGCGGGCCTGAGCCAAATGGCCCTCTATTACATTGGCGGGCTGCTGAAGCACTCTCCGGCGCTTGCGGCGTTGATTGCCCCCACCACGAATTCTTACAAACGCCTGGTGCCGGGGTTCGAAGCGCCCGTGAACCTTGCCTACTCACGGCGCAATCGCAGCGCGGCTTGCCGCATTCCCATGTACTCGGCCAGTCCCAAGGCGAAGCGCGTGGAATACCGGCCGCCGGATCCCTCCTGCAATCCCTACCTGGCCTTTGCGGCCATGATGATGGCAGGACTGGATGGAGTCGAAAACAAGATCGATCCCGGCGAACCGCTCGACAAGGACATCTACGATCTCGGCCCCGAGGAGATGAAAGCCGTTCCCTCGATGCCCGGCTCGCTCGAGGAGTCGCTCCGCGCCCTCGAGAAGGACCACGACTTCCTGCTCAAGGGCGACGTCTTCAGCGAGGAGATGCTCGAAACC
>CAWCYS010000047.1:0-7809 GCA_963799715.1 Terriglobia bacterium
CCGGAACCGCCAACCCAATCAGCAGCGCGCAAAGGATGAGAGCCGGAGCCAAGCGGCTGTATTGCGGGCCAAGAAGCGCGGTCAGAGGAAACGCAAATAGGATCATGCCAAAGGTGACGGCGGCATTGACTATGAAGAGAATGCGCATCTGCAAAGAAAAGGCTTGCGCGGCCGCGGGAAAATTCCGTGCGGCAATCAAATTGGTGAGCGTCGGCAGGATGGGGTCCAGGAAGGAAGCGCCCACCATGGTGATGACCGACGCCAGCGTCACGACGGCGACATAACGGCCGAGGATGGCGAGGCCGGCGGCGTTGAGAATCAGAACGTAGTCGAGACGGTTGATGAAAAAGGAGAGCAGACCCACTTGTTGGGTGGCGATCAGATAGCGCCAAAAACCTCGCGGAAAGTGAAAGCGCAAATGCACAAGGCCCGGACGCCACGCCGACAGTCCAGCCAAGCGCGCCAATCCGCCCAGCGCGGCCGCAAGCGCGAGCAGCAGATACGCGCTCCACATTATCGCCGCGGGGCGCGCTTTCAGCTCAGAGCGCCCGGCAAAATAGAAAAAAGCCACGCAGACGAAAAAGCCGATGGTGACGAATCGCGCGGCAAATTGGCCGGAGCGAATCTCCAGATTTCCTTTGAGCGAGGAAATGACCAGCGAAAGCAGGATCGGCACCGGCGCGAGACACAGCAAGAAGAGTTGCGACCGCGCGCGAATCTGCGTCCCAAATAAATAATGCAATTTACCGGACCAGACGGCGGCAGCAACGATCCAGGGAATCGCCGCCGCACAGATCAAGAGGAAATAAGAGACGACGAAGGAGAAACGATCGCGCGGACTTAGCTGAGGAATGAAATGGATCGTCACCGTGTCGCCGCCGATGTAGAGAAAGGCCGTTCCGAACGCGAGATAGACGGACAAGATGCCGAACGTCCCGATCACTTCCGGCCCAGCGCGCGCGAGCAGAACGCTGGTGCAGTAGCTGAACGGCGCGGCCAGCAGCGAAAGCCACACGGTCCATCGCATGCCGGAGACGATGCGACTTCGTGCTTCGTTTGGCACGGCCGAAAGCAGGACTGCGGCGTCGTCCGAGGGCGTCGTCCAGATATTGCTGAGGATTCCCATAGTTTGATCGTCCGGGATTTGCGGTTATCTGCGAGCCGCGGAGAATCGGATACCGTGCGATACGCGCACGCGAGCGTGAGTTTGCTCCCGCTGGGCGGCGCGCAAGCAGGCCGGTGAAGAAAGCGACGCTGCCAGGGCCAGCGCGAACCAGGTTGTCTTCTGGTATTCGGCGGAAATGAACATCCCGGAAACAAACAGCGCAACCAGGCTGGCAGAGAGCGCGGCGGCCATTTGGAATGCGAATGGCGGCGTGTCGGCCGATCTTCGCAGGCTTCTTTGCAGATGCGACAGCGCGCGAAGATCGAACACGAAGATGGAGAGGAACAGCAAGGCCGCGGGAATTCCGATTTCCGCCGCGATTTCGATGAACATATTGTGCCCGATCGAGTCCACATCCAGTCCCGGCGCGGAGTATGCGGGCATTTCCTCTTTGAATCTTCCAATTCCCACGCCGCCGAGGGGATGGGCTTCGATCATTCTGAAACCAGCGCGCCACGCTTCCAGATGTGCGTTTTCGGAAATCCTTTCAGCGGCTTCCGGGTGCAGCAAGCGGCGCACCGGAGAAATCGGCAGCAGCACCGATGCCGGAACCACGAGAACGATCAAGAGCGCGAGGCCGCGAATGCGATGGCGAGAGCGCCAGATGGAGAAGACCGCGGCCGCCGCGAGTCCCACGAACGCGCCGCGCGAAGCACACAGCGAAAAGGCGATGCAAATCAGGAGTAAACAGGCCGCGCAGAAACACCGTTCCCCGAATCGGCGATTCGACGCCGTCAAATAAAGCGCGGGCAGTAATGCCACGAGCGCCGCGCAACTGAAATAATTCGCGTCGCCAGCGATCCAGCCCGGCCGGAAGGCGCTCCATTGCCCGTGCTGCAATTGCCATTCGCGTATCAAATAAAGAGAAGCGAAGGCGTACGAACCGATGGTCACTAGGACGACGCCATGGAGCCGGTGCGGCGAATCCACCACGGCGAGCGTGATCAGAAAGAGAAGCGCGGAGGCAATGTAGGCGATGAAAGGATTATCCGTGAACGAGGCGTTGCCCCCCGAATCGAGCGCTGAAAACGCTGCGAGGAAAAAGAACAGGAATAACGCAACGGCTTGCGGCATCTTCAAGAACGCCGGCGCTTGCCGGTTGCGAAGGATGTGGATGGCCGCGTAACCGAGCGAGGCAAGACCAAGGTACTCGAAGCCGGTCAGCGGCCCGATTCTCGAGCCCCAGAGTGGATGCTTCGTCAAAGGCAGAACCCAAACGAGCCAGTAGTAGAGAATCATCCTGGTGAACTCATGGCGGAGGAACGCGCTTCCGGCACTGCGGCTCGGAGCGTGGAACAATGCGCGGGCCGGGCGGCGGGAATCGTCGCCATTGCTGAGGCGAGCGCCTTGCGAAGAATTGGAAAGCTGTAACGCTCCTGCACTCGCTTTCGGGCGTGCGAGCCGAGCCACTTGCGACGACTGGGATCCGCGAGCAGCGCCGCCACTTCGCGCGCGAAGTCCGCTGGATCATCGGCCAGAACGATCTCCTGATTCTGTCGAAACTCGAGCCCTTCCGCTCCCAGGCGCGTTGAAACGATGGCCTTCCCCATCGCGGCGGCTTCCAGAATCTTCAGGCGCGTGCCGCTGCCGATTCGCAACGGCACGACGCAAACAGCGGCGCTCGCTATCTCCGGCCGCATATCCGGAAGCGTTCCCGTAAACTGTACATCCCGGCCGGCGGCGAAGCGGCGGCGGAATTCCTCGCTGGGGTTTCTTCCCGCTACGACGAATTGCACTCCCGGTGCCAATTTGCGAAGGCGCGGAAGTATCGAGTCCACAAAATGCGCCACGGCATCGCGGTTCGGGTACCAATCCATCCCGCCCTGGAAGATCAGCTTGAGCGGTTCTTCGGCCACGGATGGAATATAGCGATCCGTGTCAAGCGCGTTCGGGACCACAAAGAATGGCGTGCGCGGGCTGAGCGATTGAAGGATCGTCCGATCTTGGTCCGAACAGGTCAGCGCAATCGTCGCGCGATGGCAGGAAAGCCGCTCCCAAGCTCGCAGTTTTCTGCTCTCGATGCGCGCATAGCTTCGCGACAGAAATCCCGGGGCGTGGCCCAGGAACTGCCGCCAAATCCTGTGTTCCGCATTGTGGTTATCCAGGATCACGGGCACGGTGATCGTGGCAGGGAGATTGACGAGCGGCTGGGACTGTTCACAGAAAATGGCATCAATGTCGCCTCGCGAAAGCAGCTCTCGAATGCGCAGCGCGACCGATTTCGAGCGCGTGGCCACTACCGAATGCGGCTTGCGACCGAACAAACTCTTCAGGCGGGAAATCTGCGCGCGCGAAGAAGAGGAAACCACCGCGTCCGCAGGCGCCGCGATTGCCTGCTCGCATATCTCTTGCATGGTCGCGTAGTCCGCGGGGCCTCCATCGGAATCCTGCACCCCGAGAAACACGATCGTGTGACCGTTCGCGAAGAGGGCTCGCAGCAACGCCCACGTCCTCATCTTCAACCCATTGTTCGGTGGGCAGGGCCAGGTGGAGGAGAGAAATAGGACGCGCATTTTGGCGTGGACTACAGGCGAGTTGCGATGAGAAATTCTCGATAGTTCAATAGGATTTCTTGTGCCAGCGTCAACCGGTCACCAGATGCGATTGCCGATGGCGCCACTTCCGTAACCGGAAGCAGATTGCGCAGTGAATAGACATCGCGTGCTTTTCCATGCGGGCTATGAGCTCCACTTGGTGCTGATGAGTCGAATAGCACGCCGAACGCGGCTTGGTACACTGCCAGCCGAGGCCCGACGACGCGGCAAAGCTTCAGCCATCGCAGGCAGTGCCGTCTCCTCGCGCGCCAACCGCTGGACCGAGCGATTCGCGCCCAACCTAGCATTCGTGTTTTCCAGGATTGCGAGCGATTCCAGGCGCGGAAAAGGTCCGCGTCGGTACTGGTCTCCGGCGCACGCGTGAGCTGGATCATCTCCCATCGCCAGAGTGCATGCGCGAGGAGCGCGACCTCGGGCCAGGTGAGAATCGGGGCTGCGCCGCGGCTCTCGGGCGGATTCACCTTCCAATTTGTGCATTCCGCGACAAGGGCCGCAAAGGATTTCAAATTGAACGGGAGACCGATTTCGTCAACGGCAGCGAAAGCGAGACGCGAAAGTATCTCCGATCGCTCGCGATACGTTGGCGCGTAGCGTCCAAGGAACACCAGCAGCGATGTGCCCGCGTCCAGACACATCTTCAGCAGTTTGTATTGGACGGCTGGGGTCTTCGCGTTCTGGCCAGAAAAGAGTTCCGGTGCGCATTCCAACACTTCCACAAACCGATTGGAGAGGAGTCGCGCGGCGTCTTCGCGTGAAAGGTCCGCGGTTGAGAATTCCGGAATCGCGCGCAAGACGTCCGCGTCGCCCCAAATGATATAGCCGCAGTGTTTCAGTTCGTAGCTGAAGATATGTGCAGGGAGACCTTGAAAATAATTCGCGCGGACCGCGCTCAACTCAACTTTGCATGTCACTAGCCGCCGAAGAAGTTCTTCTTCGATGCGCCGCCGCAGATCGCTGAGTTCTGCTGCTTGCGGTGGATTTTCGTGTTTCTGAAAAACGAGCAAGAACTCGGCATCGCCGAGGATCCTGTGCGAGTTCGTAATCCGTTCGTAGGTAGCCTCGTCGCGCGCGAGACTCCCGGTAAGAACGATCGCCTCAAGGTGGCCGCCGAATGAGTCAACGCATGCTCGCCGCACGCTCCGGCAGATGACACCTCGTAGCTCTCTCAAGCGCAACCCGTACGTCGGTCCCGGGCCCGAGCTTGCTGGAAGCCCTGATACCCCTGACGCCTGTTCTTTTGTGCTTGCCGGCGACATGTTTCCAGCGCCTACGCAGGCGAAACCGAGCCTGCGACAATCTTGGATTCCGCTCCTGATTTGGCCGCGGCCAGATCCCATTCGCGAAGATATAGTTCTTGGGTCTTCTGAATCTGTTGCTCCTGGCTGAATCGCGTGGCCACCCATTCGCGGCCGGCGCGCGCCAGACGGCGGCCCAATTCCGGCTCCCGCAGCAATCTGAGAATCGCCGCGGCGAGTTTCTGTGGATCGCCGGGCGGAACAAGCAAGCCTGTCTTGCCGTCCACGACGACTTCCGGCGTGCCGTCTACGTTCGTGGCCACCAGCGGCCGCTCGGCGGCCAGCGATTCGATTGCGGCAAGCGGCAATCCCTCGTAGAGCGACGGCAATATGCTGACGTCGCACATGGCCAGCCACTCATGCACATTGGGTTGATGGCCGGCAAATCGCACGGAACCATCCAATTCGAGTTCCGATGCCATCTGTTCCAAAGTGCGGCGAAGGCTGCCTTCACCGATGAAAATCAAGCGCGCATTTGGAAATTCCCCCAGCACCAAGCGAAACGCCTCGATGCATGACCAGTGGCTCTTCTGAGGTTCGAGAACGTCCGATGACGAGCAGCACCGGACCCTTTTCGGGGCGTCCTGCTCTGCCATTTGTTTCCGCGGGAATCGTCGCTACAGGGTGAAATTTTCGCAAGTCGCAGCCGTTGTGGATGACGCTTACTTTTTTCGCTGGCAGTTTCTTCCCTTCGATCAGGTAACGAGCGTTCGCATTGGAAACCGCGATGAAGCGATTCACAAACCGGCCTGCCACTCGGTCGATCAGGTGCGACTTCCTCAGCACGCCGTGGCGCCACGCCTCGCGCACGTGAGGCGTCTCAACGATCACCGGAACGCGGCTCGCCCAACCGACCGGCGATGCGGCCAAGCTCGCGGTGAACAGGTGCGAATGGAGGATGTCGATTTTCAGGTTGCGCAAGAGCCGCGCGAAGCGAATCGCAACTCTCAGGTGATGCGTGGACTGGAAGGACATCCGAATCACGCGAACGTCCGCGGGAACATCCCGATGGAGTTGTTCCGCGCACTCTTCGGGACAAACCAAGTAAAGGCGAAACTCGCGACGATCCAGATTGCGCAGCAGCGTGAGGATGTGTTCTTCCGCGCCGCCACGAACGCGGCTGTTGGTGAAATGCAAGACGGATAGGGGGCGGCGCGTCAATGTGAGCCGGCTTCCGCGAATCGTTCGTCGAATTCACTTCGCGGAGATGCAGTTGGGGCCAGGCCGATCGCGCTGTGCAGCCACGGATGGATGTCCGCGATCGTGCGCATGGGAACGAGTGGGGGGCGGTTGCTGAGGAAAATCGCGTCGGAAAAAGGATCGGCGGGGTCGTAACCATGCATTCCGCGCGGCCGCCACGCGCTCCCGTTGAAATCGCTTTGAGAAAAGAGCCAGCCGGGACGAAGAAGAAAGACGAGTTCGCCATAGCGGCGATCCTGGAACTGCACGCCGAGGCGGCGAAGCTCGTCGTCAGTCAGAATTTGTCCGCAGGACCTATCGCTCAGGCAGAGCCCGAATGGAATTTTCCGCGCGTTCGCTGAAAAACCAAAACCTCGCCATGGTCGAATCGTAAACGGCGAGGTAGTCTGCCGGCATTTTGAGATGCAAGCCGGCGATCTTTTGCGCCAGGTCGAAATGCCGCTGCACGGGAGTCATCCCGTGATCGGACGTGACCGCCAGGATTGCCTCCGGGTCGGCGGAGCGCGCGGCTTGAAAGACCCGGTTCAGCCTTTCTTCGTACCAGCGTAAACGTTTCACCAGCTCCTCTCGCTGGGTGCAATGCATGTGGAGGAAAGCGTCCAATTCACTGAGATAGAGAAGGAAGAATGAGGCCGTGCCGGCCGTGATGTCGCGCGCGGCTCGCTCGAAAATTTCGGCGTCCGTCAGTTGTCGATACGAGTAGACACGATACGCGACGTCCTTGGCCACAAGCTCATCCAGTATCGAAGGCCCGAAGTTGATGCCGCCCGGGGCGAGGATGTCTCGCGGCTCCGCATAGTTGAAGCGCGGCAGGATTTTGGGACTCAGATTGCACTCGAATGATGGCCCGAGGCCGAGAACGCGCCGCCCCAGCTCTTTGATTATTTTTCGCGACACGCGATTGTCGATGAGCGCATCCGGAAGAAACCGCAGCGGCGCGAGCCATCGAAAAGGAGAGCCTTCGGGATCGTAGTAGAAAAGGTTCCAATGTCCGTGATCCGCCGGCGTGCGACCGGTCAAAAGTGTGGGAATCGCAGCGGAGCTATAGCCCAGCACGGTTGTAAGCGGTCGGCGATGCGGCAACGATTCGTTCAAGGAAGTGATGGCCTTCGATGCACTTCCATCCCAACGCGTCCACCAGTGCGAGGACCACGATTCGCCGGCTCGATTCGCAGGTGCCGGAGATCAACTGAATCCCTTCAGCAGGCCCGCCACCTGATTCACAATCCGCGGAGTGACGCCGCCGTGCATCGGCAGGTTGACGACCTCGGCGGCCGCGCGCTCGGCCTCGGGGCACATCCCTTCACGATAGCCAAAAGTCTTGTCACGCAAACTTTCGGGACGATCGACAGGCCGGCTGTACCAATCGCCTATCTCGATCTTACAACGTCGCGCTTCGGCCAAGATGCGCTGCTTTTCCGGGACGCGCACGGGATAACGCAGCAGAACGGAATCGGCGTAAGCCGGCTCGGCAAGGGGCTGAAACCTGATTGACTCCAACGCGCGGTCATAGGAAATTCGCAAGGCGCGGGCGTGGCTGTGGTCCGCAGCGCCCGCGAGCTTCTTGCAAAGCAGCCGGCTTTGCATTGCGGAC
>CAWCYS010000048.1:0-17556 GCA_963799715.1 Terriglobia bacterium
GTTGTATTAGGTGTAGTGTGCCCGAAATCATCGCATGAAACTATGGGGAAATTGTATTCAACAACTGCATCGTGCGCGATGTCTTCCAGCTTCAATCCTGATGGATGATCGTAGTGTCCCAGCCACAAACCATTGATCTTAGCCAAAACACCTAATTGCTTTAGATGGAAGAATTCTGCATATATTTTGTCTGGGCCTGAATAACGCCCAAAAGACTCTAGGAATAAAATTGCTCCGCTGCAATCAGGAAAATATTCAGTGCCCGCAAGTTTTAACAATGATCGAAGATGCCCCCCGACTAGCCTGCCGAAAGCTGTGCCTTCACGTACGCATCCCCAAACTGAACGTCGTGTTATAGGACCAACTTCGCCGCCTACCAGTCGGATTAGGAATTCACTGATGTCGTATTCAGTTGGATTGCGGCCAAAGCCCCACATAATGTCGTTTCCATGAAAGGTAATCAAACCCGTCTTTGCATATAAGGCGTTGAGCAAGGAAGTGACATCGCTGATACCAAGAAATATTTTGGGCTTTTCTTTAATCAGGTCGTAATCTAAATACGACAACAAACTGTTGCAATTAAAGCCACCTTGAGAGCTTATGATTGCCTTTATATCATGGGAAACGAGCAGTCCGTGTGGCCCAGGCTGCTGGCGGCGGGCCCCAGATCGTAGTGAATCTCGGAGCACGGCCCGCAGGGGCCGGTATCGCCCATGGCCCAGAAATTGTCGTGCTCGTCCATGCGGAAGATGCGGTTGCGCGCCACGCCAACGTCGTTGGCCCAGATTTCCTCCGCCTCATCGTCTTCGCGAAAGACCGTGACGTAGAGCTTGTTCGCATGGGAATGGAGTAACCCTTGGTGACCAGTTCCCAGGACCAGGGAATGGCTTCCTTCTTGAAGTAGTCGCCGAAGGAAAAATTCCCCAGCATCTCGAAGAAGGTGTGATGCCGCGTGGTGCGGCCGACCTGCTCGAGGTCGTTGTGCTTGCCGCCCGCGCGCACGCACTTCTGGGAAGTCGTGGCGCGCGAGTAGTCGCGCTTCTCGCGCCCCAGGAAAACGTCCTTGAACTGGTTCATGCCCGCGTTCGAGAAGAGCAGCGTCGGGTCATTCGCGGGGACAAGCGACGAGGAAGGCAGGACGCGGTGGCCGCGCGCTTCGAAGAATTTCAAGAATCGGGTTCTAATCTCGTTGGATTTCATATCGAGGATTATGAATGATGAAATAAGTAGAATAGTGAGTCGCACGGGAGCGCTCTGATGCCGCGGCAAGGGGAAGGACTTCGCGAGCAGGACACCAGCGAGCTGCACGCGCGCGAGAAGGAATTGGCCGAGCAGGTGTTTCGCCTGCGCTTCCAGCTCCGCACGGGCCAGGCGGAAGCCGTAACGAAGTTGCGCATCGCCAAAAAAGATCTCGCGCGCGTCAAGACGCTGCTGCGCGAACGCGCATTGAAGGAGTCGCATGGAAACTGAGTCGCCGAAACCGCGCAAGCCGCGCCAGCACCTGACGGGCGTGGTCACCAGCGCGAAGATGCAGAAGACGATCGTCGTCAAAGTGACGCGCCTGGTGCGGCACAAGCTGTACCAGCGCGTGATCCGGGTCACGAAGAAGTTTTACGCCCATGATGAAGAGGGCTCGGCGCAGCAGGGCGATACGGTGCGCATCGTGGAGACGCGGCCGCTGTCCAAGCTGAAGCGCTGGCGGCTGGATGAAGTCGTGGCACGCAGAACAAAAGTTATTTAGCGCTGCGGCGCCGGGAAGCGCCGCGAAGCGCCCCAGAATTGAAGGAGCACGGCAATGGTTCAGATGCGAAGTTGGTTGACGGTGGCCGACAATTCCGGCGCGCGCCGGTTGATGTGCATTTTGCCGCTCGGCGGCGACGTTGGCAGCCGCGCGGGCCTGGGCGACATCATCACGGCCTCGGTGAAGGAAGCCGTTCCGGACAGCGCGGTCAAGAAGGGCACCGTGGTGCGCGCCGTGGTGGTGCGCACGAGGAAAGAGCACCGCCGCAAGGACGGCACGTACATCCGCTTCGACGACAATGCGGCCGTGCTGATCAATGAAGCCAACGAGCCGGTGGGGACGCGCGTCTTCGGGCCGGTGGCGCGCGAGTTGCGCGAGAAAAAATTCGCCAAGATCGTTTCTTTGGCGCCGGAAGTTTGGTGAACGAGATGAGCCGAATCGAAATCGAACCGAGCAGCTCCGGGACTGCGCAGGGGCGACGAAGTGCGCGTCATGGCCGGCCGCGACAAAGGCAAGACCGGGCGCGTGCTGTCCATCGATCCGCGCACGCGCAGGATCACCGTCGAGCACGCGAACATGATCAAGCGCCACACTCGCGCCGACTCCTCGAAGAATGTGAAGGGCGGCGTGGTGGAGCGCGAAGGCTCGATGGCCATCTCGAACGTGATGCTGGTCTGCCCGGCGTGCGCAAGCACACGCGCATCGGCCGCAAAGTGATGCCGGACGGAACCAAGGTCCGCGTCTGCCGCCGTTGCGGCACGACGCTGGAAAAGTAAGGCGAGGAATTGAAACAAATGGCGAGCAGACTCCAGGAACGTTACAAAGCGGAAACCGTCCCGGCGCTGATGAAGCGTTTCGGTTTCAAGAACGCGCATGGCCGTGCCCAAGGTCGCGAAAGTGGTCGTGAACATCGGATTGGGCGAGGCGAGCCAGAACGTCAAGTTGCTGGACGTGGCCGCGATCGAACTGGGCCAGATCACCGGCCAGCGGGCGGTGATCACGCGCGCGAAGAAGTCCATCGCGAATTTCAAGATCCGGCGCGGGATGCCGATCGGCTGTTGCGTCACGCTGCGCGGCGACCGCATGTACGAGTTCTTGGACCGGTTGTGCAACGTGGTGCTGCCGCGCGTGCGCGACTTCAAGGGGCTGCCGCCGAATTCGTTCGACGGCCGCGGCAATTACACGCTGGGGCTGAAGGATCAACTGGTGTTTCCGGAGATCGATTACACGCGCGTGGACAAGATCAAGGGCATGAACATCACCTTGACCACCACCGCGAAGAACGACGAAGAAGGACGCGAGCTGCTGCGCCTGTTGGGCGTGCCGCTGCGCGCGGCATAGAGGAGAACCGATGGCGCGATTGTCTCAATTCGCAAAGATGCGCAGGAAGCCGAAGTTCAAGTGTCGCGTGCGCAACCGCTGCCGCGTTTGCGGCCGGCCGCGCGGCTACATCCGCAAGTTCCAGATGTGCCGCATCTGTTTCCGCGGCTTCGCGCTCAAGGGAGAGATCCCCGGCGTGGTGAAAGCGAGCTGGTAAGGACATGCAGACCGATCCGATCGCCGATTTGCTGACGCGCATCCGCAACGCCGCGCGCGCCAAGCACGCGCGCGTGGATATCCCCGCCTCGAAACTGAAGGTGGAGATCACGCGCATCTTGAAGGAAGAGGGTTACATCTCGACCTACAAGCTGGTCGAGGAAAACAAAACGCGCCGCGTCCTGCGCGTTTTCCTGAAATATACGTCCGACCGCCGCAGCGTCATCACCGACCTGAACCGCGTCTCCCGCCCCGGCAGCCGCCGTTACAGCGGCGCGGTGGACATCCGGCCCGTGGTGGGCGGGATGGGAATCAATATTCTGACCACGCCGAAAGGCGTGATGACCGGCCGCTCGGCCCGCAAGGCGCGCGTGGGCGGCGAAGTTCTCTGCGAGGTCTGGTAGCCGACTATGTCGCGCATTGGCAGAAAACCGATTGCAGTTCCCTCGGGCGTGAAGGTGCAGATCCAGCCGACGCAGCTGGACGTGCAGGGCCCGAAAGGCAAAATGACGCGTTGGGATTCCCCGCGGAATCACCTTCGAGCAGAAGGGCAGCGAGCTGCACGCGATTCGTCAGACCGACGAGCAGCGCGCGCTGCACGGACTTGCGCGGGCGCTGGCGGCCAACGCCGTTCACGGCGTCACGGAAGGATTTCGCAAGGATCTGGACATCGTCGGCGTCGGCTATCGCGCGGAACTGAAGGGCAAGATCGTGTCGTTCGCCTGGGCTATTCGCACCCGATCGAGTTCCCCGATTCCCGAAGGGAATTCAGATCGCGGTGGAGAAGCAGACTCACTTGAGCGTTTCCGGCGCGGACCGCGCCAAGGTAGGGCAGGTGGCGGCGAATCTGCGCGCGTTGCGTCCACCCGATCCCTACAAGCAGAAGGGAATTCGTATTTCGGGCGAGCGGCTGAAGAAGAAAGCGGGCAAGGCCGGCGCGGCGAAGACCGGCGCTTAGAGCGAGGAGAATCAGCGTGGCAACGGATCCAGTTCGCAATCTTTCGCGGAACGCGCATCGGCAGCGCGTGCATCTGCGCGTGCGCACCCGCGTGAACGGCACGCCGGAGCGCCCGAGACTTTCGGTGTACCGCTCGGTCGGTCACATCTACGCGCAGGTCATCGACGATCGCACGGGCAAGACGCTGGTGTCCGCCAGTTCGATCGACAAGGAGACGCGCAAGGACATCAACGGCGGCGGCAATATCGCCGCGGCCAAGATCGTCGGGCGCAAGGTCGCCGAGCGCGCCAAGGCCGCGGGCATCGAGTTGGTGGTGTTTGACCGCGGCGGATACAAGTATCACGGCCGGGTGGAAGCGCTGGCGCAAGCCGCGCGTGAGGCGGGGTTGAAATTCTAACGTTATGTCAAAACACATTCTACGAGAGACGCTTGTCGGTTCGCCGCCCCATCGAGATCAGTGCGAACAATTTGAAGGATCAAGTGGTGGCCATTCAACGCGTCACCAAGGTCGTCAAGGGCGGCAAGAATCTCAGCTTCTCCGCGCTCGTCGTCGTGGGCGATCAGCAGGGACACGCCGGATTCGGCATGGGCAAGGCTCGCGAAGTGCCCATGGCCATCCGCAAGGCCATCGAGCAGGCGAAGAAGAATTTGATTCAACTGAACATTAAGGGGACCACGATTCCCCATCAGGTGACGGGTTTCTACGGCTCGGGCCAGGTGTCTGCTGAAGCCCGCCGCCGACGGCACCGGCATCATCGCGGGCGGGCCGGTGCGCGCGGTGATGGAGGTCGCGGGAATCAGCAACGTGCTGACGAAGTCCATCGGCACGTCGAACCCGCACAACGTCGTGAAGGCCACCTTCGACGCGCTGTTGCGCTTGAAGGACGTGGCCAAAGTGGCGGAGGGCCGGTCGAAAACCGTCGAGGATATGGCGCACTAGCGCCGGAGCGATTTTTCGATGACCGAGAAAAAATCAGAAACGGTGCGGATCAAGTGGGTCGTCAGCTTCATCGGTTGCCCGCTAGGGAATGCGCCAGGACGATTCGCGGTTTGGGATTTCGCCGCATGCAGCAAGTGGTCGAGCGCGAGGATACGCCGCGATGCGCGGAATGATTCACAAAGTGCGCCATCTCGTGGAAGTGCAGGAATAGGGAAGGGAATTCATGGGCGTCAAACTTTCAAATCTGGGCCCCGCGAAAGGCTCGCGCCATCGCAAGGTGCGCGTCGGGCGCGGCATGGGCTCGAAGCTCGGCAAGACCGCGGGCAAGGGAAACAAGGGACAGAAATCGCGCAAGGGTTATTCGCGTCGGCCCGGGATTCGAGGGCGGCCAGATGCCGTTGCACCGGCGGATTCCGAAGCGCGGCTTCCACAATCCGTTTAAGCGCACGTTCGCCGTGGTGAATGTGGAAAGCCTCAACGGTTTTCCCGCGGGCGAGACCGTGACGCCCGAGTTGCTTCTGGCCGTGGGCCTGGTGCGGCAAGTCGCCGCCAGCGTCAAGGTGCTGGGCGAGGGCGATTTACAGCACGCTCTGACGGTGCAAGCGCACGCGTTCAGCAAGTCTGCTGCGGAAAGATCACGAAGGCCGGTGGGAAGGCCGAAATTCTGTCATGAACCAGTTTCTGAAGCGTTCGCCAAATTGTTTCTGATCCCGGATCTGCGCGTGCGGATTCTGTTTGTTTTGGCGGCGCTTCTAGCGTATCGGATTCTGTCATGAGCCAATTTTTTGAAGCGTTCGCCAATATGTTCCGTATCCCGGATCTGCGCAAGCGGATCCTGTTTACGTTGGCGATGCTGTTTGTCTACCGGCTCGGCGCGTTCCTGCCGACTCCGGGCATCAATACGGATGTTTTGCAGCAGCTCTTCAACCAGAACGCAAGGCTCGGTTTTGGGCATTATCGATCTGTTCAGCGGCGGAAATTTCCGTAAGCTGACGATTTTCGCGCTGGGCATCATGCCTTACATCACGTCGTCCATCATTTTGCAGTTGATGACGGTTGTTTGGCCGTACCTCGAGCGGTTGCAGAAAGAAGGCGAACTCGGCCGCCGCAAGATCACGCAGTACACGCGCTACCTGACGATTATTCTCAGCGTCGTCCAGTCTCTTTCGATCGCCTTCACGTTGCAGCGTCAGGGCGGTCCGGGCAATCAGCCGCTGGTCTATAACCCCGGCTGGAGTTTCACGCTGATGACGGTGCTGACGCTCACCACCGGCTCGTGCTTCATCATGTGGCTGGGCGAACAGATCAGCGAGCGCGGCGTGGGCAACGGGATGTCGCTGATTATTTTCGCGGGCATCGTCGTGGGCTTGCCGCGCGGCGTCGCCGATCTCTATCTGAAAGCGCGCACCGCGCAATGGGGGCCGTTCACGGGCCTCGCGATCATCATGTTGCTTGCGGTCATGCTTGCCGTGATCGCGTTCATCGTGTTCGTCGAAGGCGCGCAGCGGCGCATTCCGGTGCAATATGCGAAGCGCGTCGTCGGCCGCAAAGTGATGGGCGGGCAGATGACCTATCTGCCGCTGCGCGTAAATTCCGGGGGCGTGATCCCGCCGATTTTCGCGAGTTCGCTGTTGACGTTCCCCGGAACGTTGAACTTGTTCCTCGGGAAGAAATACGTGCTCTTTGACAGCTTCGCGAAGAAGCTGGCCTGGGGCGAGCCGCTCTACACCCTCGTCTACGTGTTGCTGATTATCCTGTTCGCATTTTTTTACGTCGGCATCGTATTCAATCCGACCGAGCTCGCGGACAACATGCGCAAGTTCGGCGGCTTTATTCCCGGCATTCGGCCGGGACGCAATACGTCCGACCACATCAACAAGATTCTTCGCCGGCTGACGTTTGTCGGCGGCGTTTATCTCGCGGCTGTCTGCTTGCTGCCGGAATGGATTATCACTGGAATTCATTTGCAGCATCTGCCCGGTAGCCTTGGGAGCTGGTTTGACGTTCACATGTGGCGGTTCGTGCTGGAAGGTCTGAATATCAATTTCTATTTCGGCGGCACGTCGCTGCTGATTGTCGTCGGCGTGGCCATGGACACGGTGCAGCAAATCGAAGCGCAGCTCGTCATGCGCAATTACGAAGGTTTCGTGAGGAAGGGCAAGATGCGGAGCCGGAGGTATGGCTGACGCAACGCCGGCCGAAGGGCTGTTCGCATCGCGCCGCGCGGTGATTCTGTTGGGCCCTCCCGGAGCCGGAAAGGGCACGCAGGCCCGGTGCTTATCCGAACGGTACGGGGTACCCTCGCTGTCGACGGGAGCGATGTTTCGGGAGCAGGTGGAGCGCGGCACCAAGCTGGGCAAGGAGGCCCAACCCATCCTCGCGCAGGGCGGTTTGGTGCCCGACGAAATTGTCCGGGCGATGGTGGAGGAATGGATCACCAGGTCCGGATTGCGCCAATGGATTCATTCTGGATGGTTTTCCGCGGACGCTGCCCCAGGCGATCGCGCTGGACGGAATCCTGAAGGGGCGCGGCTTTCCGAAGCCGGTTGTTTTTTTTCTGACGGTGGAGCGATTTAGGCTGCTGCGGAGATTGACGGGGCGGCGCACGTGCAGCATCGGCGGAGAGATTTACAACGTTTACGATCTGCCGCCGAAAGTCCCCGGGCGCTGCGATGTGGATGGCGGCGAACTGGTGATGCGCGACGACGACCGCGAAGAGGTGGTGCGTCCACGGCTGGAGATGTACGACCAGCGCACCCGGGCGGTGGTGGATCACTACAAGCAGCTGGGCTTGCTGCTGGAAGTGGATGCGAATCAGGACCCGGGTCTTGCTGACCCAGACTCTCTTTGAGATTCTGGGCCCGGCGCGAAGAGAATGATTGTTTGCAAGTCAGCGGCAGAGTTGGAAACGATGCACCGCGCGGGCTTGATCGTGTGGGGCGTGCTGGACTCGCTGCGCAAGATCGTTCGGCCGGGAATGACGACGCTGGAACTGGACGAGATCGCGGAGCGAGGCGCGGTGGAAAAGGGAGCCCGGCCGGCCTTCAAGAATTACCGCGGCTATCCGGCGTCGCTCTGTGCACTTCGCTGAACGAAGAGGTGGTGCACGGCATCCCTTCGGGGAAGCGGCGCTTGCGGGAGGGCGACATCCTCTCGCTGGATTTCGGCGTCGAGTTGGAGGGCTACTACGCGGATGCGGCGGTGACGGTTCCGGTCGGCGCGATCCGGCCGGAGCTCGAGAAGTTGCTGAACGTGACGCGGACGTCTCTGGATCTGCGCGATTGAAAAGGTCAAGCCGGGCAACCGGTTGGGTGATGTTTCCGCCGCCGTGCAGAGTTGGGTGGAGAAGAATGGTTTTTCGATCGTGCGCGAATTCGTGGGTCACGGCATCGGGACTCGCATGCACGAGGAGCCCAACGTGCCGAATTACGGCGACGCCGGGCACGGGCCGCGTCTGCAAGAGGGCATGGTGTTCGCCATCGAGCCGATGGTGAACGCGGGACGCCCCGGAAGTGCGCGTCCTGGATGATCGCTGGACGGCGGTCACGGCCGACGGCAGTTATTCGGCGCATTTCGAGCACACCGTGGCAGTGACGTCGAGCGGACCTTGGATCTTGACCCGGCCCCGGGAAGCAAGCGGATCGTCCTGGTGAGCCGGAAATTGGAGTCATTTTGAAGCGACCGCGCATCGAAAAGAAGCACGCGGACTCAGGCAATCCGAAGGAGGACGCCATCGAAGTGATGGCGACCGTGATCGAGCCGCTGCCGAATGCGATGTTTCGCGTCGAGCTGGAGAACAAGCATCAGGTGCTGGCGCATATTTCCGGCAAGATGCGCAAGAATTTCATCCGGATACTCGCGGGAGACAAGGTCGCGGTCGAGCTTTCGCCCTACGATCTGACTCGCGGGCGAATCGTGTACCGGTACAAGTAAGAGTCGCAGGGAGCAAGAACATGAAAGTACGGGCATCGGTAAAAAAAATTTGTGACAAGTGCAAGGTCATTCACCGGCGCGGCGTAGTCCGCGTCATTTGCAGCAACCCGAAGCACAAGCAGCGCCAGGGTTAGCACCCGGGCGGAAGCCCGGGGTAAGCCCCGGGGGCACAAGGAGCAGGAATGGCACGTATCGCAGGTGTGGATTTGCCGCCGCAGAAGCGGCTCTGGATCGGGTTGACGTCGATCTACGGCATTGGCCTGAAGCGCGCGCGCGCGCTGGCCGAAAAGGCCGGTGTTGAGCCAACGAAGAAAATCAAGGACCTGACCGAGGAAGAAATTAACCAGATCCGGCAGGCCATCGAGTCCGAAGGGCGCGTCGAAGGGGATCTCCGCAAGGAAGTCCAGATGAACATTCGGCGGCTCATCGAAATTCAGTGCTATCGCGGCCTGCGTCACCGGCGGAATCTTCCGGTTCGCGGACAGCGCACGCACACCAATGCCCGCACGCGGAAAGGTCCGCGCAAGGGCGCCGTCGCAGCGAAGAAAAAAGTCGCCGCGCGAAAGTAATTCATTTTGACGAGAGGGTAGCCGAGTGGCCAAAGAACAGACGCAGGACGCAGGCGCAACACCATCGCCGGCAAAACCTGCCAAGCACAAGAAGGAATTCAAGAAGAAGCGCGAGCGGCGCGTCGTGCCGCACGGCGTGGCGCACATCCAGGCCACGTTCAACAACACGATCGTCACGATCGCCGGGCCCGATGGCCGCGCGGTCTGCTGGTCCTCGGCTGGCGCGATCGGCTTCAAGGGTTCGCGCAAGGGCACGCCGTACGCCGCGCAACAGGCGTCCATCGCCGCGGCCGGCGTCGCGCGCGATCAGTACGGAATGAAGAGCATCGAGGTGCGGGTGAAGGGGCCGGGTTCGGGCCGCGAGTCCGCGGTTCGCGCGCTGGCGGCGGCGGGGCTGCACATCGTCCACATCAAGGACGTCACGCCGATTCCGCACAACGGTTGCCGTCCGCCCAAGCGCCGCAGGGTCTGAGCGCGGCGCGAACGAGTTCGCAGTTCGCAACGGGTGCGGGCTCTACTTGGAGCCCGCCACATAAGGAGAAACGTCGTTGGCAAGACATCGAGAAGCAGTTTGCAGACTCTGCCGCCGTGAGGCGCAGAAACTTTATCTCAAGGGCCTCCGGTGCTTCACGGAGAAGTGCGCGATTGAAAAGCGCAACTTCGTCCCCGGCCAGCACGGGCAGTCGCGCCGCGCCAAAATCGCGGGTTACGGCCTGCAGTTGCGCGAGAAGCAGAAGGTGAAGCGCACCTACGGTTTGCTCGAGCGGCAGTTCCGCAACTACTTCGAGAAGGCGGAGAAGACGCATGGGCCCACCGGCGAGAATCTCATCGTGATGCTCGAGCGGCGGCTGGATAACGCCGTCTGGCGCATCGGCCTGGCCAGCTCGCGCTCGCAAGGGCGGCAGTTGGTGCTGCACGGCCACGTCCGCGTCAACGGGAAGAAGGTGAACATCCCCTCGTATCTGGTGAGCGTGGGCGAAGAGATCAGCTTGAAGGACAACATGCACCAGAACGCCATGATTTTGGAGGCGCGCAACGTCGCGCAAAGCCAGAGCGCCGTCCCCTGGCTGGAACTGGATCGCGAAAAGTTCAAAGCGCGCGTGGTTGCGCTGCCAAAGCGCGAGAACGTGCAAACGCCGCCCATCAACGAGCAGCTGATCGTCGAGCTGTACTCGAAGTAGTTGCGGAGCTGCGGCGGCAGAAAAAGCTTTCGAGCCCCGCGTCGCGGGGAGGAAGGACTGTCACGATGTGGAAAGGTTTTCAGAAACCAAAGCGGTTGGCGGCGGAACTCGAGTCGCTCACCGACAAGTACGGAAGATTCTCAGCGCAGCCGTTTGAGCGGGGCTGGGCCACGACGGTGGGGAATTCCCTGCGCCGCGCCCTGCTCAGTTCGATCGAGGGTGCGGCCATCACGGCGGTCAAGATCGAGGGCGTGCTCCATGAGTTCTCCTCGATTCCCGGCGTGGTCGAGGACGCGACCGACATCATCCTCAATCTGAAGCAGATCCCGCTCAAGCTCAACAACGATCAGGCGAAGACGATCTATCTCAATGTCGAAAACCCCGGCGTCGTCACTTCGGCGATGATCGAGGAAGACAACGATTTCGCGGTGCTCGATAAGACCGTCTACATCGCGACGGTGAGCGAGGGGGGCAAACTGCAATTCGAGATGCGCATCAAGAACGGGCGCGGCTACGTCGCGGCCGACCGCAATTTCGATGAGGACCTCCCCATCGGCTACATCCCGGTGGATTCGGTGCACTCGCCGGTCCGCAAGGTCAACTATGCCGTCGAAGCGGCTCGCTTGGGACAGATGACCGACTACGAAAAGCTTTCGCTCGAAGTCTGGACCAACGGCGCCATCACGCCGCAGGACGCCATCGGCCTCGCTTCCAAGCTGGTGAAGGATCACATGAGCATCTTCATCAACTTCGAGGAGCAGCCGGAGATCGCCGAAGAGGCGGTCGAGTCCTACAACGATCCGCGCGTCGAGCACCTGGATCGCTCCGTCGAGGAGCTGGAGCTTTCCGTCCGCTCTTACAACTGCCTCAAGAACGCGAACATCCAGTCCATCCGCGAGCTCGTGCAAAAGAGCGAGAACGAAATGCTGAAGACGAAAAACTTCGGCCGCAAGTCGCTCAACGAGATCAAGGAGATTCTGCAGAAGATGGGCTTGAGCCTGGGCATGAAGTTCGACGAGCACGGCCGCATCATCTGGCCGCCGCTCCCGAGCCAGACCGCGCCGCCCACTTCGGAGGAGACTGCGGGTCTTTAATCCCGCTTCGCCCCTGACATGCGACACCGTAACGCAGGCTCAAAACTCGGACGCAACCCCGCTCACCGGCGGGCGACGCTGCGCAACCTCGTGACCAATCTCATCGAGCACGAGCGCATCACCACCACCATTACCCGCGCCAAGGCGGCGCGTCCGCTGGTCGAGCAGATGATCACGCTCGGCAAGCGCGATTCGCTGCATTCCCGGCGGCAGGCGGCTGCCTACCTGATGACGCCCTCGGCGACGAAGAAGCTGTTTGCCGATATCGCGCCGCGATTCTCCGATCGCTCCGGCGGTTACACGCGCATCATCCACGCGGGTTTCCGTTTGGGCGACGGCGCAGATCTCGCCATCCTGGAACTGCTCGGCTCGAAACTCCGCAAGAAAGAGAAGAAGGAGAAGTCGGGTAAGGCCGAGGCGGAACCGGAAGAAGACAGAAAAGGAAACGGCGGAAGCCAAAGCCTAGATACGTCGCTCATACGATTCGCTTTGACATTTTGCGGCCGTCCCGATTCGTCGGGGCGGCCGTTTTCTTTAGGCGGGTTCCGGTTTTCTTCCGCGAGACAAACAAATAGGCTGCGATCTGTGCGAGCGTCGCGCCGGAGACATCAATCATCACGTCGTAGGGAGATCCGTGACTGCCCGGGACGAAAAGCTGGTGAAATTCATCCGAAGCAGGCGTAAGGCGCCCGCGATGCCGATCGCCGATGAGCGCCCATCGCAATCGCCATTCTTTGCGCCCCGCTCGCGATTCCGTGCAGCAGCAACAGGCTGAAAACAAAGTATTCGGTCACGTGCGCGCACTTGCGTATCAACTCGTGCAGCAACATCAGCGTATCGTGGGATGCGAACGGCAGTAGCCAGAACAGGACCGGATAGATGAGGTTCAGGGTCTTCGCGGCGGAGAACTGGCTCGTGGACATCGAGAAAATCACGCCCGCCCACACAATCGTGGGCAGCCACGCGAGCCATCTTTGCTTGCTGGTAGGCTTCACTCGATTTGATAGTTCGGCGCTTCGCGCGTGATGATCACGTCGTGCACGTGGCTTTCGCGAAGCCCGGCCGAGGAGATGCGGATGAAGCGGCCTTTCTCCTGCAGTGCGGCCAGCGTCCCGGCGCCGGAATATCCCATGCCGCTTCGCAATCCGCCGATCAATTGGTCCACCAAGCCCGAAACCGGGCCCTTGTACGGAACGCGGCCCTCCACGCCCTCGGGAACGGATTTTCCCGCGGGTGCGCCTTCCTGCGCGTAGCGATCGGCCGAGCCCGCCTCCATCGCGCCGAGCGAACCCATGCCGCGGTAGGATTTGAATGTGCGCCCCTGGTACAGAATCGTTTCTCCCGGCGATTCTTCGGTTCCAGCGAGCAATCCGCCTACCATCGCCACGGAACGCGCCCGGCCGCGATCGCCTTCGTGATGTCGCCGGAATACTTGATGCCGCCGTCCGCGATGATCGGCACGCCCGCATCCTTCGCCGCGCGCGACGCTTCGATGATCGCCGTGATCTGCGGCACGCCCGCGCCCGTCACCACGCGCGTCGTGCAGATGGAGCCGGGCCCGATGCCCACTTTGAGCCCGTCGATGCCCAGCGCGATGAGGTCGCGCGCGCCTTCATGGGTCGCGACGTTGCCCGCGACCAGTTGCACGTCCGGCAGCCGCCGCTTGATCGCGCGGATCGCCTCCATCACGCGCTCCGAATGCCCGTGCGCGGTGTCCACCGCGAGAACGTCCGCCTTGATCCGCGCCATCTCCACGGCGCGCTCCAGATAATCGCCCGTGGCGCCGATCGCCGCGCCCACGCGCAGCCGGCCTTGCTCGTCGGAAGCGGCGCGCGGGAAGTCCAATTTCTTCTGGATGTCTTTGACGGTGATGAGCCCCTTCAGGTGGTATTCCTTGTCCACCACGAGCAGCTTTTCGATGCGATGCTTTTGCAGGATGCGCTCGGCCTCTTCGAGCGTGGTTCCCACCGGCACCGTCACCAGGTTTTCCTTCGTCATGATGTTGCTGACCGGCTGGTCGAGGTTCTTCTCGAAGCGCAGGTCGCGATTGGTCAGAATGCCCACGAGCACGGCGCCGCGCGTCACCGGCAGTCCGGAGACGTGGTAGTTGTGCATGATATCGAGCGCGCTGCGCACGGTCTGCTCCGGCGCGATCGTCACCGGGTCCACGATCATTCCGCTTTCCGAGCGCTTGACGCGGTCCACTTCTTCGGACTTGGCGCTCGATCGTCATGTTGCGGTGGATGAATCCGAGCCCGCCCTGTCGCGCGATCGCGATCGCGAGGCGCGATTCCGTCACCGTGTCCATCGCCGCGGAAACCAGCGGAATGTTCAGCGGAATCTTCCGCGTCAATTGCGTTCGCGTATCGACTTCGGTCGGCAGCACGGCCGACTTTCCCGGCAAGAGCAGCACATCGTCAAATGTGAGGCCCTCGACTATCGTTGCTTGCATTCCGGCTCCTTCACAGCGGAGAAACAGGCGCTACAAACGGCACAGCCCAGCGGCCTGGCGCTGGGCTGCAAAAGAATTCCTTTTGAATTGGAGAGCACTTAGCGTGCATATTTAATTTTAGGCGGCGCGGGGAAGCAGGTCAAGCCGCAGGGCTCGCGGGTCGGGTGGAAGAATGGATTGGTCAGCCGCGAGCTCGCGTGTCTTGGAAAAACCGTTCCATCGCCAATCCACACGTCCGCCCGGCCGCACGGGTCGAGTATGATAGGCGCTCCAACCCATGCACCCCTTCGAACCGCATCCTCTGCTTCGCAACGCCCACGCGATGACGATCGCTCCCTCGTTTTTGCGGCGCCGTTATCCCGGCTTCCCGCCCGCGGAGGCGCGACTACTTCGAGGTCGAGCCGCCCCGAGGGGAAAGGTCCGGCACGTCCTTGCGCGGCGACGCGCAACTGGCAACCGGATCGTCTCCAGCATCCGGTGCTGGTGCTCGTCCATGGCCTCGAGGGATCGAGCGACTCCAGCTACATGCTCGGAATCGCGGAGAAAGCATTTCGCGCCGAATTCAGCGTGATCCGCATGAACCAGCGCAATTGCGGCGGCACGGAGAAGCTTGACACCCACTCTCTACAACTTCGGTCTCTCCGCGTGACTACGCCGCAATCCTGCGCGAACTTATCGATCGCGATGGCTTCACTGAAGCTATTCTTCTGCGGGTATTCGATGGGCGGAAATCTGGTGATGAAAATGGCGGGAGAACTCGGCGATGCCGCGCCGCCGCAATTGAAAGCGGTGGGAGTGGTTTGTCCCGCTCTCGATCTCGCAGCGGGCGCGGACGCGATCGCCGAGCCGCGCAACTTTCTCTACGAATGGCGCTTCGTCAGCAGCCTGAAGGCCCGCGCGCGCAGGAAAGCCGCTCTGTTTCCGGGCGCGATCCAACTTGGATGGAATCGAAAAAGTGCACACAGTCCGCGAATTCGACGATCGCATCACGGCCCCAAATTTCGGCTTCCGCGATGCCGACGACTATTATTTTCGCGCCAGCGCTCTGCGCTCGATCGCCAGCGTCCGAGTGCCCACCCTGGTGCTCGCGGCGAAGGACGACCCAATCGTCCCCTACGCCACGCTCTGCGTGCCGGCCGTGCAGGAGAATCCGCACATCACGATGGAATTAACGGAACACGGCGGCCATTGCGCCTACATCTCACGCCTGGCCCGGCCCGGATCGCTTTTGGGCCGAAGCCCGCATGGTGGAGTTCTTTCTCGCGCAATCCGCAATGCTTCGCGAAGGGCCCTCTTCGGCCGAATTGTAGGTTTGGCGTGCGGAAACCCGACCCGCTGTCGCTCCTGTGAGAAGCACGGTCGAGTCCGGAGGCCGAGCGGATCTCAGTGGGCGATGCCCGCGTCCGTCAGAGCTTTGTCCAGCCGCTTGACGAGGTCCCGCGTGGCATCGGCATACTCGCCCTTCGGATCGAGCCGCAGGTATTCGTTGAATTCGTGGAAGGCATCTTTGCCGTCTCGCTCGCGCAACAGAATATTTCCCATCACGAGATGCGCGGCTGCGTTCGTGGCGTCGAGGGAGAGTGATTTCCGCGCGTGCGGATCGGCGTCCTGCCAGCGCCCGAGCGACCAGTCGGTCCAGCTCAATTGATACTCGCCCTCCGCGGAATCCGGAACAAGTTCCAGGCCCTTGAGCAATGGCTTCTCCGCATCGGCGTATTTCTTCTCCGCATTCAAACACGAGCCCAACGCCAGATACGCCGGCCCCAGCTTGTCGTTATTCGCGATGGCTTTGTTCAACGCGTTTTCCGCATCGCCCCACTTTTGATCCTCCATGTAGGCCGTGCCGAGCAGAAAATAGGCCAGCGGGAAAGTTCGGCGCAATCTGAATCGCTTTCTTGAGCGGTTCGATGCTGTCCTTCGGTTTGTGCTCGTCGAGCAGGAGCTTGCGTCCTTTTTCGTATTCGCTTTGGGCCTCCGGCGGCGCTGCCAAGTCCGCCGCCGACACCATCGGGTCGAGACTCATCGGCCCGGCGGGCACGCCGTTCGCTCCCGGCGCGGGCTTCAGCGTGAAGACGACATATGCATGGGGGAACGTGTCCAGGTCCACCTCTTGCGTCGCGTCCAGATATCCCGGCGAGCTAACCGTGACCGTGAAGCGAGCTTTCGCCAGTGAATCTACGTGGAACTGGCCTGTCGCGTCGGTCTGGCACTTGCGCACCCATGCCGCCCAGTTCGTTTTCGACCTGAACCGTAGCCCCTTGAGCGAACGGCGTCCCGTCCGAGTGTCGCACTTGCCCCCGAAGGCTCGCAGATGCGGACCCGGCCCCCGGCGCGCTGTCAGACCCGGATTGCTGCGTCGCAGCGATCGAGCAACTGGAAGTCAACAGCAAGCTAGCGGCCAGAAGGACGGCCGGGCCATAGCCGACATTCATGATCGCACCTCGCTCCAGAGGAAATTATCCTCCGTTCTTGGACCGGAGGTCAAAAAAACGGGGAGAGTGGTTGCCCACTCTCCCCGGATCGAAAGTTGTAGAAAGTTGGAGCCGACTAGAACTCAAACATCGCTGATCAGACGCGCAGAGAACGGGTGACGAATGTCAGCGGCTTTTCCGAAGTCGACGTTGGGAACTCCGAACAATAAATCGTCGAACTGTTGAGTGAGAATGGGTCGTTTCGTGTAGCCGATATTGAGGAGATCCAACCCCACCTTGAGACTGCGCTTCTCGCCAAAGTGGAATGGATACTCCAAGTGAGCACCAACTGTCCCCGTGACCGGCCCGAATCCGAGGTCACCGCGGCCAAACAGCGGTACTTCACCCGGGTTTCTGGTAAGCTTCCTGAGCGACAAGCGTCGTCAGTGGCACGCCGGATTGGACGTTCAGGCTGCCTCCAAACACCATGCCCTTTCAGGGTGCTTCGGTCAAGCACGTAGGACGCGAACACATTCACGACGTGTTTGCGATCCGTGTTCAGAGGTCCGTTGCCTTGCTGTTGGCCGAGCAGCCCGAGCTTGCCCGGCAGCAAGTCGAAAAGGGAGCTGATGCCGGGGTCGCTCTGACCGTTGTCGTTCCGGAATGCTCCTTCGTAGTTTCCGTGGAGCGTCCAGATCCGGTAGTTGGCCACCATCTGCCAATTGTGGCTGAACGACTTGT
>CAWCYS010000049.1:0-3658 GCA_963799715.1 Terriglobia bacterium
GACGTTCTCGAGCCGCGTCGCGCGAATCTTGTACGTGCGCAGCACCTTTTCAATTTCGCCGTCGTCAAAACTCGCGCCGAGATAAACCTGCCGCAATTTCGTGAGCGGCAGCCGCTGGCCAAGCGCCAGATAGGGAGCCAGAGCAGCGCCGAGCGCGACCCCGTCGTCGGAGGCCGCCGGCTGAACGAAGATGTCGTCCACCAGTCCTGACGCTTGAATCTTGCCGTTCGCTTTGGAATTGAGCGCGACGCCCCCGGCGAGGCAAATGTTGCGACAGCCGGTCTTTTGCGTCGCGTGGCGGACGAGACCCAGCATGGCCTGTTCGCAGCAATCCTGCACCGCGTACGCGACGTTCTTATAGCGATCTTCGATATCGCTCTCCGGAACGCGCTGTGGACCGAGGCGCTTGACGATGTCCGAAGTGCCGCCGGAACCATTCAGCAGCGCGCGCGCATTGACGCGATACACGTCGTGGTCCAACGAAATGAAATCGTGCAGATCCAGGCCTGGTTCGCCGTACGGCGCCAGGCCCATGACTTTCCATTCATCCGCGTTGGCCTGAAAACCCAAATAATCGGTGAATTGCGCGTAGAACAGGCCCAGCGAGTTCGGCCACGGAATCATTTCCACAAGATCGAGTGCGCCGTCGTGGCCGTACCAGATCGAGCTGGCTTCCCAGGCGCCGCGGCCGTCCGCCACGACGATGGCGGCATCCTTGAATCCAGAGAAGGCGTACGCGCTGATGGCGTGGGCGTGATGATGATCCACAAAACGCATCCGCGCGCGCGTCGGACCGAAATGGTGCGTGAAACGGCCGAAGCCGCCGCGCTGGTGCGCGAGGCTCGCAAATACACGCGTGGTCGTCAGGAGATTCACATACGTGATCGGGTGAATGCCCATGGCCATGCACTTCAGGTCGGAAACAAACCCCGAGTGCGGCCGCGGCCAGCCTACGCAGATTTCGTCGAGTTGATCGGCGCGGACACCGGCGAAATCCAGGCAGGCGCGGATGGCGCGGTGCGGGAAACCGGCGTCATGCTTGACGCGGCTCAAACGCTCCTCCGCCACCGCGAACAACAGTTCGCCGTCGCGCACGATGCACGCCGAAGAATCGTGCATCTGCGTGTAGTTGATTCCGATCGAAAGCATCAGCTCGTTCCCGCCATTTCCCGATTCAGGATCAACAACTCAACGTCCCCACTTTCGCAGTCTGTGCGCTCTCGCGCGGGGCTTCGGCGTTTTCGGCGAGCCGAAGCATGGCATCAAGTTGCGCGGCCGCCGTGGTGCCGGCATCCTGGAACAAAGTCTTCTTCTCCCGAAGCAAGCGCGGAATCTCGCGGCCCATCGCCAGGAGCGTCTCCAGCCGGGCCTTGGCCAAATACCATTTAAGGCGGGCCACGTCCTTCGCGAGTCCCGCGGTCGAGACCAGCCAAGTGCGCAGCGCATAGCGCACCGGCAGCAGTTTCGTCGAAAGCAAGAGCCGGCCTCGCAGGATGCCCCGAAAATTCATCAGCACGGATTCCCGCGAACCCATGGAAGCACTCACGCGATGCCAGCACACCGCCTGCGGAACAAACAGCATCTTCCAGCCATGAATCCAGGCCCGCACGCAAATCTCCGCGTCTTCGTATCCCAAAGGCAGCCGGTCGTCGAATCCGCCGATGGATAAGAAAAGATCCTTGCGAACCATCATGCAGGCAGCGGACGCAATGAACGTCTGCGTAACTTCAGCCGCCGGCTCCTGAGAAAAGTAAAGTCCGGGTACCAGTTCTGTCGCGTTGGCGCGCAACTTGGACTTCGCGAGCCGCGTGGCGGTGTGCACGGGGTCGCCGCCTTCCCACGGATATTGCATTCCGTCGGTGGCGAAGATGCCGCGGTCGCTTGCGAAGGGAAGCGCGAGGGCCGCCACGAACTCCGGATCGAATCGCATGTCGTTGTTCAAAAAAAGCAGCAACTCGCCTTTCGCCGCGGCCGCGCCCTTATTGATCGCCGGGCCCAAGCCGATGTTTGCGCCCAGCGGCAGCCACGTCACGCCGAACTCGCGCACCACCTCCGCAGAATCATCCGACGAGCCGTTGTCCATGACGATGATCTCGAGCGGCTGGTGCGACTGCGCCAGCAAGCTGGGCAGGCAGACGCGCAGATGCTTGGCCCCATTCCAGTTCACCATGACGGCCGAGACCGATGGCCGCTCTTGCGGAGTTGCGGGACTCGCTCGGGCTCATGTCGCCGCTCTCCGTTCAACTGTCTGGCCCGCCGGAGTCGGCTCACCGAGCATGGCGCGGTAGCGCCGCAGCCCGCGCGCGCCGTACCAGCGTTTCAGTCGGCAATACGTTTTCGGCGGAAGAACGAGTGACAGCGCCAAGGAGAATGTCTTGAACGCGCGATAGCCCAAGCTCGAAGACGCGTACGAGTAGCGCGCCGTGGCGCGCTCCGCGCGAAACATCTCCCACGACCACCCGCCTTTCACGCGAAGCCGCAACATCTCGATTTCGAGGTTCATCGAAAGAAGCGCCGCGTCCGCAATCTCTCCGGGAATTCCGAGAGCCGCCAGCCGCGGCGGCACTTCGCGCCCGAGGCAAGCCATCACGTGGTAACGCCGCTCCGCAGCCGCGTCGGAATCCCGCGAGTCCATGTACATGTTGGCGTCGTGCATGCGGTAGATAAAATAACGATTGGTCGAGCGCGATGATATCCGTCAGCGCGGCACCGATGCTCCAAAGATACTCATCCGCCTCGAACACCAGATCTTCGGGAACAGGCAAGATGCGATCGAGCACCGAGCGGCGGTAGGCCACGCGGCTGGTCCCGAAAAATCCCTTGAGCCGGCCGAAGGTTCGCGCCGATTCCACATCTCGCAAACGAAGATGATAGAAACGATCGGGCTGCACGACGCGCGTAACATCCCCGCTTGATCCGTGATCTGGCAGCCGTGCCCGACCATGCCCACCTCGGGATTCTTCGCGAACGTGTCCACGACGATCGCCAGTTTGTCCCGCGTCCACCAATCGTCGCCATCGAGAAAGGCGACGATTTCTCCGCGCAATTCGGGGATTCCGGCGTTGAACGCGGAAGCCTGGCCGCCATTCGATTTTCGCAGCAGGCGCACGCGCGGCGCAAATCGCTGCACGATTTCGGGCGTGCGGTCGGTCGAGCCGTCGTCCACGACGAGAATTTCATCGGCGGGCATCGAGCGCGTCCTGTTCGAGCACGCTCACGATCGCCTGCTCGATATAGCGCTCGTGGTTGAACGTATCTATGAGTATGCTGACTGTGGGCCGCATGATCGTTCCTGCTCGCAGGTTCTCGCTTACCGCCATCTCCGGGACCAGGCCCCGGCAATCAACGCCGCGCCGCGCACTCGCCCCGCTCGCGCTGCGGCGCGCCACGCGCGGCCACTCTCTGCTTCGCGCGCGCGAGCGGGCCGTTGCCCGCGTAATAATCCAGATAGGCGAGATCCACGCGATGCGCCGGCCATGAGCGCGCCGGAGCCCAAAGGCGGCCGGCGTCCTCACGCAAGACGCTCAAGAGCTTTTCCACGCGCGCCTCGTAGGTGTGGTTGCGCAGCACTTCTCGCGCGCTCCCGCCTGTACGACGCGGCACCGCAACGTATCATTTTCCAAATACTTGTGGACGAGTGGTACCAAGTGGGGCCAAC
>CAWCYS010000050.1:0-29771 GCA_963799715.1 Terriglobia bacterium
GCCTCTCCTGGTCTTCGCGAAACAGGTGCGAATCTGGCTGATTGGCCGGTCGGGATTGCCGCTGCTGGTCCGGCTTCTCTGGGTGGGTCTTTACGTGACGATGGCGCTGGTCATGGCGATGCTGGTGCTCGCCGTGATCTACCGCGTGGGGCGGCCTTCGCGGGCTTCGTGGCGCGGCGGCGAACCGGTGTTGCCGGGCGCGATCCTGGCGACGCTGCTGTGGTGGCTGGTCAGCTCGGCCTTCGGGTTTTATATGCGGCATGTGCCGTACGAGCTGGTCTACGGCGGGCTGGCGGTGGCCATCGGCCTGATGCTCTGGATGCAGTTGACGGCGACCATCCTATTTCTGGGGGCGGCGTTCAACGCCGAGGGATCGAGTCCAAAGGGCTGACAGAGCCGGGCGACCGGCGTAGAATGCGGGCGATTCGGGTTGGCCTTGCGCTGGAACTCTTCGGGAGGGAGGCGGCGATGAGCCAAATTCGCGTGGAGTGCTACTCCGGATTTCGAGCCGATCAGCGTCCTGAGAGATTTACGTTTTCTGAGCGGGCGCCAAGTGGAGCCCGCACCGGGCGCGGGCGGCAGCTTGAAATCGTGCAGGTCGAGGACCAGTGGTATTCGCCGGGCGCGATTTATTTCCGCGTGCTTGCCGAGGACGGGAACTACTACCTGCTGCGGCATGACGAGGGACAGGACTTCTGGACCGTGGATGGTTTCCGCGCCGGCAGACGGAAGTAAGAATTGCCGTTTGCCGCGGCTATTTCTTCTAATTCTAATTCATTCCTGACGACTGAGGTTTGCTGATGCAACCGAAAATTGCGCTGCTCGGCCTGGGCATACTTGGATCGGCGGTAGGGGAACGGTTGCTTTTGAAGGGAATTCCGCTGACCGTGTGGAACCGCACTCCTGAGAAAGCGGCGCCGCTCGAGAAATTGGGAGCGAAACGCGCAGCCACAGCCCAGGACGCGGTGACCGGCGCGGATATTGTGATTACGCTGGTGCTCGACGGCGCGGCGCTCGCGGAGCTGACGCTGGGTCCTGCCGGAATCGCGCAGACGCTCGCACCCGGCAAGATTCACTGCGACATGAGCACCGTGGATGTCGGGACTTCCCGGCGCATGGCGGAACACTATGCGGCGCAGGGGAGGGAATTCTTGAGCGCGCCGGTGCTGGGAAATATGTATGCGGCGGCGGCCGGTAAGCTGCTGATTTTCGCGGGAGGCAGCGCGGCGGCAATTGACGCGTGCGTGCCGTTCTTTACGGCGCTGGGCGAAAAAATCTGGCGATTCGAGCAGCCGCCGACGGCCATCGCGACCAAACTCAGCTGCAACCTGCTGCTCGCGGGAATGATGGAATCGTTTGCGGAGGCGATGCTGCTGGCGGAGAAGTCCGGAGTCGCGAAGAAAACCTTTATGGAGATCGTCGGCGCCTCCGCGCTCGCCGCGCCCATGTTTCAACCGAAGGGCGAACTAATTGTGGATAAGGTTTACAAACCGACATTCTATTTGCGCAATCTGCTGAAGGATCTCAATTTGGCCTTGAACGCGGCGGGAACCGCGGGCGTCGCGCTGCCCGGCGTGTGCGCGGGACGCGACATTTACGATGCGGCGGCGCGCGGCGGTTTCTCGGAGTTGGATTACGCGGCAGTGTTCGAGTGGCTGGCGCAACACGGAAGCGCGACTTCCGCGAGCGCGTAGGGGGAGTGGATGATGAGGATAACCTCAGCATTCAGCGCGCGCTGGAGGACGATTCTCTCACTTGCTGCGCTCTTGTGTTCGCCAATGATCGCCGCTCGCTTGCGCGCCCAACAACAGTACCCGGGATTTCAGCCGGCGGAAGAGGTCACCACGGAGGTGCGCGGCAAGATCGTTTCCTATGATCCGCAGAACGCCACGCTGGTAATCGCTACGGAGGACGGTAAGCAGCTGACTTTGGCGACGGATCAGCGCACGGAAATAATCTCTCCCCCGATACGGGTTCCGATGTCACGGTCACCTACGTGGAAGAGAACGGGAAGAAGTTTGCGCGCACGGTGGTGAATCCCGCGGCCATGCTGGAGATGGAACACGCGTCGCACAGAAGTTATATGATGCCGATTGTCTTGTTCGCGCTGGTAGTGGTGGTGATTGCGGTGGTGGCGCAGCAATTGTGGGCGAAGCGGAGCAAAGGTGCGTGAGCGGGGCCTCGCGGCAGGGCTGGATTCAATCCGTAGTGGCGGGTTTGCGCTCGGCGAAGAGATTGCGCAGCACGAACCAACAATTCGCAGGGCGCTCGGCCAGGCGGCGCATGAAGTAGGGGCACCAGTCGGTGCCGAAAGGCACATAAATCTGCATCGAATGGCCCTGCGTCAGCAATTGCTGCTGCAAATCGCGGCGGATGCCGTAGATCATCTGAAATTCGTAACGATCCTTCCCTAATTCATTCTCCGCGATCTTTGAGCGTGCGTACTCGACCATCAGCGGATCGTGCGTCGCAATCGCGGCGAAAAAGCGATGTTCGCCGGCGGGAGCGAGCAGGCGGTCCACCAAGCGGCGATAATTCTCGTCCACTTCGCTTTTCTTTTGAAACGCAATGCGCGGCGCCTCGCGGTATGCGCCCTTCACCAATCGAATCTTCGGCGAGAGCGGCGCGAGGCGTTCGAGATCCGCTGCGCTGCGCCGCATATAGGACTGAACGGCCAAGCCCACGTTGCCGACTTCGCGCTGCATGGCCTCGAATATATCGAGCGTGACGTCCGTGTAGGCCGAGCTTTCCATGTCCACTTCGATTCCGCGGCCGAGGCGCTTGGCCTCTTGCGCGATTTCGATGGCCAGCGATTGGCAAAGGTCGCGGCCGAGATCGAGACCGAGTTGCGTGGGTTTGATGGAGATATTGCCGCGCAAACCGGCGGTTTCAAGCGCGTGAATCATGGCGATGTAACTATCGCGGGTGCGCGCCGCTTCCTCGCGCGTGGTCACGTTTTCGCCGAGATGATTGAGGATGATGCCGTAGCCGAGCTTTTGCAGGACGAGGCTCGCGCCGATGGCGTCCTGCGAGTTTTTCGCCGGCCACGAAACGCTGCGCGAAGCCGGCGCGCATGCCGCGCCGCGCGAGGAAATTCGTGAGGTGCTTCTTGGTCGAGAGCCAGAGGATGAAATCGCGCAGGAGCATTCACCGGATGCTATCTCAAATCTCGACTCTATCGTGCACGGGATTTCGCGCCAATGCAAAGGCGGGTGGCAAGTGCAGCGCGGGATGGTTGAGATGCCTATCGCCCGGCTATCTCGTCGCTGACCCAGGCCTGCCGTGGCCACAGCCAGAGAGTCCAGATGGCTGCAACCACGGAAAATGGCAAGCTTTGTGCCAGCCTCTTGTTGCCCATGCGAAAAGCGAATCCGTACACTGCCTCAGATTCCGCCATGCAAATAAGGACGGTCCAAGAGCTCATCCAGCGCCTAACTGCGTGGACATTTTCGGGCTGGTCTTGAATGGCGATGACAGCAGGAAGGTATCGGCTCCTCCGAAACCAGAAGGCATAATAGAGATTCAAAACCGCTAAGACGATAAATACCTTTCCGGCACTCGGAAAACTCAGCCATGGAATCGCTCCTACCACGTCGCCCGCGTAGAGATAGAGTGGAATCGAGACAAGGATGGAAAACCAGATAACGCGCATTTGATGCAGAGCTTCCTCTGTCGTTCTTGGAGCAGCCAAACCGTCCCTCCGCGTAATGGAGAGTGGTCGTCGTAGACGCCTGGATTCTAACCCGCACGGCCGGGCAGTTGTCGAGTCGTGTCACCGGAGAGGTGACCCGCTGACCTCCATTTCCGCGGCGAGGTTCAGGGGAAAGAAGGTTGTGTCGGCCGCAGAGCCGCTGCCCCGCAAGCTGCCTGGTTGACTGGAAGGCGGCGTCGGACGGCTAGGCGCAACTTAATCCTGGGGCCGGGGTTATGATTTAAGGAGCCGCGCCGCGCCCGCCCACTGCGCGCAATCTTCTCCAGGGGGTACCTGCCTATGCCGACGAAAGCTCGCCGCAGTCATTGCAATCCTGCGTTTCACGTTTGGGCAGCGCCGGAGCAACTGACTGTGGCTGGGATCGCGGTAGCTCTCCTTGCGGCCTTCTCTCTCTTCGCTGAAAACAACAAGACAAAACCGATTGCCCCGGACGCCGCTCTCGCGGGCTTGCCCATCACCGACCTTACCGCGGGACAAGCGATTCAGCATACGTTGGACCGGCTGGGCTACGGCCCTACGCCGGGCGAGATCGAAAGCGTGCAAAAAATGGGGCTCGCCAAGTGGATTGACCAGCAGCTGCACCCGGACTCCATCAACGAATCGGCGCTCGAGGCACGGCTTCAGAAGTATCCGACGCTGGAGATGTCGTCGGCAAAGCTGCTCGAACAGTTTCCGCGGCCGCAGCTCGAGGCGAAGCGCGAAGGCATCACCGTCGAGGAATATCGCCGTCAGCAACTGCAATCGGCGCGAGGCGCGATGCAGACGGATACGGATACGCCGCCGCAGGCGGGGCCGGCCGGCGGCGCGAGTGACGCGGCTGGGGGCAACTCCGCAGGCGACAATTCTGCGAACGAGAATAATCCGAACATGGGCGGCAGCGCCGGCGACAACAATTCCATGAATGGCTCGGCGAACGGTTCCGCGAACGACGCGCCGGGCGCCGCGCCACGGCGTCGGCCGGGGCAACAAGACGACGACATCACGATGCAACTCAAGGCACTTGCCCGGAGACAAAGGCCAGTCCGGCCCGGGCAACAACATGTTCAACTACGAGAACATCCACTTGCCGCAGCGCATTCTGGCCGAACTCGCGATGGCGAAAACCGAGCGCGCGATTTACAGCGACCGGCAACTCTACGAACAGATGGTGGATTTCTGGTTCAACCACTTCAATGTGTACGCCCAGAAGGGGCAGGACATTTGGCTGCTGACGGCTTACGAGCGCGACGCCATCCGCCCGCACGCGATGGGGAAGTTCCGCGATTTGCTGGAAGCGACGGCGAAAAGTCCCGCCATGCTTTTTTATCTCGACAACTGGCTGAGCGTCGATCCAGATGCGTGGAAGCAGCTACAGGCCGAGCGCCAGTACCGGATGCAGCGGTTCGGCATGGGATATCCGGGCGCGGGCGGCGCACAAGGCAACGCGCAGAAGCAGAATCAGGACCGCGGGCTGAATGAAAATTACGGCCGGGAATTGATGGAACTGCACACGCTCGGCGTGGACGGCGGTTACACGCAGCAGGACGTCATCGAAGTGGCGCGCTGCTTCACCGGCTGGACAATTCGCACGCCACAAATCGATCCGCAATTTTATTTTGAGGATCGCCTGCACGACAACAAACCGAAACTGGTGCTGGGCCACAAGATCGATGAAGGCGGGATGCGCGACGGCGAGGCCGTGCTCGATCTGTTGGCGCGCGATCCGCACACGGCGCATCACCTTTCGCTGGAACTCGCGCAGCGCTTTGTTTCGGACAATCCGCCGGAATCGCTGGTGGATAAGATGTCGCGGACCTATTTGCAGTCCGACGGCGACATCCGCGCGGTGCTGCACACGATGATTTTTTCGCCGGAGTTCTGGTCGAAGGACGCCTACCGCGCGATGGTGAAGACGCCGTTCGAGCTGGTGGTCTCGGCCGCGCGGGCCGTCGGCGCCGACGTGGATTTGCCGCTGCAGATCGTGCAGTGGTCGGCGCGCATCGGCCAGCCGCTCTACCAGTGCCAGCCGCCGACGGGCTATTCGGACAAGGCCGACGCGTGGGTCAATACCGGCGCGCTGCTGAACCGGTTGAATTATTCACTGGCGCTTGACGGCGAATCGCATGCGCGGCGTGAAGACGGACGTCGCGTCGCTCATCGGAGACACTTCCGCCGACGATCCGCGCGCGGTGCTGGAGCGAACGTTGGCCGTGTTGCTCGATGGCCAAGTGACGGAGCAGACGCACGAGACGCTCGAGAAGCAGCTCGATAATCCGCAGGTGTTGCAGGCGAGCCTCGACGATCCGGTGAAGCAAGTGAACGTGAATCTGATGGCGGGGCTGGTGCTGGGCGCGCCGGAATTTCAGCGGCGCTAGTGTGAGCTGAGGGGAGAGGAATTATGAAGATATCGCGGCGATTATTTCTGAAGAGCGGCGGCGTGGCCATGATCGGGATGAGCACGCTACCGGCGTTTTTGCAGCGCGCGATCGCCGCCACTCCTTCGGCGAACAAGAAGAAACTCGTCGTCGTTTTCCAGCGCGGCGCGGCCGACGGCCTCAACATGGTGATCCCGTTCGCGGAACCGAACTATTACAACATTCGCCCCAGCATCGCGATTCCCGCGCCGGGCAGCGGCCAGAGCGATCAAGCCGCGGTGGACCTCGACGGATTTTTCGGTTTGCATCCGGGGCTCGCACCACTCGGTCCGCTGTTTCACGGCGGGCAACTCGCCATCGTACACGCGGCGGGCTCGCCGGACACAACGCGCTCGCACTTCGACGCGCAGGATTACATGGAGTCCGGCACGCCGGGCGTGAAGGCCACCGAAGACGGCTGGCTGAATCGCGCGCTCGTCGAAGCGCCGGAGGAAAATGCCTCGCCATTCCGCGCCGTCGCGATGGGGCCAAATCTTCCGCTGACGCTGCGCGGCTCGGCCTCCGCGATCGCTCTGCCGGACGTGCGGCAGTTTAAAGTGTTCGCGCAATCGCCCGGAGTGGAAGGCGGCTTCGAGGCGCTCTACGCGCAAACTGTGGACCAGGCGTTGCGGGGGACGGGCACGGAGACGTTTGAGGCTGTGGACATGTTGCGCAAAGCCGACCCCGCGCACTTCCAGCCGGAAAACGGCGCGCAGTATCCGCAAGGCCGCGTCGGGCAAACGCTGCTGCAAGTGGCGCAATTGCTGAAGGCGGACGTGGGCATGGAAGTTTCATTCGTGGATACCGGCGGCTGGGACAATCACGTGAACGAGGGCGGCGCGCAAGGGCAGCTCGCGAATTTATTGCGCGAACTCGGCCAAAGTCTTGCGGCGTTCAACCAGGATCTTGGCGATCGGATGGAAGACATCGTCGTGGTGACGATGTCCGAATTCGGACGCACGGCGCACGAGAACGGGAATCGCGGCACGGACCACGGCCACGCGAATTGCATGTTCGTGATGGGCGGGCCGATCAAAGGCGGGAGAGTCTACGGCAAGTGGCCCGGCATCGGCCCCGATCAGTTGAACGAGGGGCGCGACCTCACGCTGACCACGGATTTTCGTTCGGTGCTCGGCGAACTGATTGCGAATCACCTCGGCAGCCGCGATCTGGCGACGGTATTTCCCGGCTTCGACAACGATCCGCACAAATTCCGCGGCGTGCTGAAGGCGTAGGGCACCCGGCGGCGCTACTGCGGAGTGCGGAAGGTCAGGCAGTAGAGGCGGCCGCCGAAAATTTCCTTGGTTTTCAACTCCTGCATTTCCGGCGGGATGAATGCCGTCGGCGTCACCACCGCCTCTTTTCGCCCCTTGTAGTATTTTCGGACTCCGGGTGTTCTTTCATAGCCGTGCTTGACGACTTTTTCGGTTTCGTCGGCGATGACGATTTTCGTGCCGGGTTTGGCGACGCGAATCATTTCGCGGACAGCTTTCGCGCGATCGGCGAAAAAATTGAATCCGCCGGCGTGAAAGACCACGTCGAAGGTGGCGTCGCGGAAGGGGAGGCGCTCCGCTTCGCCTTGGAAGAGTTCCGCGCTGCGTTTCCACTTGGCGAGGTTTTTCCGGCAACGGCGCAGCATGCCCCACGATAAATCCAGCCCAAGAAATTCGATGTCCGCGGGTAGGCGGGCGAGGTTCGCGCCGGTGCCCACGGAAACTTCAAGCACGCGCGCGCCGGGGCGAATTTCGAGCTCGCTGATAAATCCCGAGCGAAAATCGGCCTTCGGCCGGAGCAGATGCATCAGCGATTCGCCGGCGTCGTACATCCAAGCGATGCGATCGTAGAATTGCTGATACTTTTGGTTCTGGCCCGCCGCATTTTCCACAAAGATGGGAATGCCCTCGCGGATCGCAAAGCGCTTGGCGGTCTTGATATTCAGGAGAGAGCCGTCGAGAAGTGCGAGCCCGGCATGCGTGTCGGGATCGCAAAGCAACGCAAGTGACTGTTCGTCCACCGCAGAATGACCCGGCGCAAGCATAGCACCGCGGCGTCATATGGGTTGCGGTTTTCCAGACGGGCACGCTGGCCCGGCTGGCGCGAATAGCGTAGAATTGCCGGGCGTGGCGATGCGCGCACAGCGCGTCGCGTCCAAAGGAGTTTCCCTCATGCCCGGACTTTTCAAGACTTCTAATCCCGCGCTGAACGAAAAGACATTTGACGGCCGCACAGCCGAAGCCGGCGAGGCGATGACGCTGCAGGGGACGGTCAATAAGACCGGCCTTCTCCTCTTGTGCGTCGTCGGCACCGCCGCGTGGACGTGGGGACTCGCGCACTCGCAAGCGCCGGAAGCCGCCATGCCGTGGATGATCGGCGGGATCATCGGTGGTCTGGTTTTCGCACTAGTGACGATTTTCAAAAAGGAGTGGTCGCCGATTACGGCGCCGATTTACTCGCTCTGCGAGGGGCTGGCGCTGGGCGGAATTTCGGCGTTCCTCGAGAAGGTGTATCCCGGCATCGCGATTCAGGCGGTGGGACTGACGTTCGGCGTGCTGGCGGTGATGCTTGTGGCGTATACCTCCGGCCTGCTTCGCGCGACGCGGAAATTTGTGATCGGCGTGGTGGCGGCGACAGGGGCCGTCTTCTTGGTGTATATGGCCGACATGGTGATGGGGTTCTTCGGTCATCACGTTGCGGCGCTCTACAGCGCGGGGCCGTGGGGAATCGGGATCAGCGTGGTGATCGTGATCATCGCCGCACTGAATTTGATTCTGGATTTTGATTTCGTCGAAACGGGCGTGCACGCCGGCGCGGCGAAATACATGGAGTGGTACGGCGCGTTCGGCATCATGGTGACGCTGATCTGGATGTATATGGAGATTTTGCGGCTGCTCTCGAAGGTTCGCCGGCGCTAGCGAGATTGAGCTTCTTCTCAGGGTGCGGGGAACCCCGATCCCCGCATCACACCTCTGAAATTTCGTCGCCCACGCGGAACTCGCCACCGGAAACGATTTCCGCGCGCAGGCCGCCGCGATGCAGCAGCGCAGCGCGCACGCCCGGCACGCCAGACAATGTTTCCATGTGCTCGCACGGCTCGCACAGACGGATTCCCGCGAGCGTCACCGCGCCCACGCGAAATGTCTTGCCGACGAGGTGATTGAGCGGCACGCCGCGCGTGGTGAGATTGCGGCGCGCGCTTGCCGCGGGCAATTCCATCTTCGACTCCTGCGCAATCGCTTCGAGCGCCTCTTCTTCGATCAGCGTCACGTGGCGTCCGCCGCCGGGCCAGGTTGAGAAGCTTCCCGCGCCTGCGGCGTAGCGATCGCCCTCGAGCCCTTTGCCTTCAACGGCCATCGCCGACGCTGCCGGCTCGAGCGCGCCCTTCGCCTCGCGCGCCAGGTAAATTCCCGTCAGTCGGCCTGTCCAAGTCCCACGCATTCGTCCTCGGAAAATTTCAATGTCACGTCTGCTTCGCAAATAGACAAACCCCCGACCACGGGCGCGAGCCTTGTTTTCCGTTCGATTCGGGTAACAACGCCACCAGTCGCATCCCGAAGCTCAGCCGCTTCAATCGCGCGGCCGTTTTCAACGGCGAGCGAATGTCAACTGCGTTCCATCCGAAGGACGAGAAGAATCCCGGCCCTTCCTCCGGTGCGAATTGAAATTTCGCGCCGCTCGCACTCAATTGCGCGCCCATGTTCTTTTGCAAAAGCCGAAGGAGTCCGGGCGAGGAAAGCTCCAACACCCATCGCTCGAATCCTGGCGTCGCTGCGAGATCCGTGGCCAACGACGCGACATGCTCCTCCGTGAGATACATCAGCAAGCCCTCGGTGATGATGAGTACTTTCTTCGCATCGCGGCCGAGGCGCGCAAACAATTCTCGGCGCGCGCCCGTGTCCGAGAGATCGAGCCGCACGCGTTCGAGCGCGCACACGGGCGTTGCGCCTTGCAGAGTCTCTTCTTTGTAATCGAGAATCCCCGGCAGGTCCACTTCCACCCAGCGCAGCGCAGGCGGTTCGCCGTGAGCGTTCACCGTGAACGGCAGCGCCATGCGGTAAGGCCGCGCGTCGAGCCCCGCCGCGAGATTCACGACCATATCCACGCCCTGCCGAATTTGTTCGGCGATGATTTCGTCGTAGAGAACCGTGCGGGCCACCCAAGCCCACGTGGCCTGCTCGCTGAAGGGGATGGATTTGGCGATCTCTTCGCCGCGCTCGCCCGCCAGCCGCCGCGCGTACGGATCGCGGAAGAGCGGTTTGGGGCTCTCCGTTTCCCGCGCGCGGTAGACGGCGGCCCATCTGGCGGTGTCCGAGATGTTGCGAACCAACGGCTCGTTTGCACTCACGTGACTAAACCTCGCTCCCGCAAGATTGCGTTGTGGCCGATTGCAGTGATTAAACTCTCTGGCACCGGCCCAGGTGCCGCAGCAGACAAGTTGTACGCAACTGTTCTGTTTTGCACATCGCCGCGCCGACCCAAACAGGGTACACTATATGCGGACTGCGCCCCAATCCTCTACTGCAGTTGAGTAATCTTCAACGAGCGGCTGCCGATTAGTCCCGCGGAAGTCAAAAGGTGAATTTTGAAAATTGAGATGAAAGTTCCCGCTAAGGGTGTTCCTACGCGCGTGCTGCTCAGCTCGGTCTTTGGCCCCTACGCGCAAGATGACGAATTCGGAAGCCGGGCCATCAATCCGATGGAGCTGTTCCACAATCAAGTTACGCGATCGCAAGGCTGCTTTTCGCCGCGGATGTTTCACCGCTCGTGGGGCATCATGATGATTCAGGCAAATATTTCCGCGCCGTGCACGGTGCTGGATTTTCCCACGCGCGACCGCTTTGCCCGCGAATTGACCAAGCACCACTACGACGTCGTCGGGATCTCCGGCATCATCATCAACGTCGGCAAGGTCCGGGAAATGTGCCGGATGGTGCGGGAGCTTTCGCCGGACTCGATCCTCGTAGTGGGCGGACACGTGGCCGCAATCCCCGGTCTCGAAGCGATGATCGATGCCGATCATATCGTGCGCGGCGAAGGCATCGCCTGGATGCGGCGTTTTCTCGGTGAAGACGAGCACGCGCCGATTCGCCATCCGGCTATCGTCTCGGGACTGCGGGAGCGAATCCTGGGCGCGCGTCTGCCGGGACGCAAAGGGCGCACAGCGGCCACTATCATTCCGTCCGTGGGTTGCCCGATGGGCTGCAATTTTTGCACGACCTCAGCATTTTTCGGTGGCAAGGGAAAATTCATAAATTTCTATGGGACCGGCGATGAATTATTCGACGTGATGAGCGGGATCGAATCGAAACTCAAGGTCCATTCGTTTTTTGTGATGGACGAGAATTTCCTGCTGTATCGCCCGCGTGCCATGCGCTTGCTCGAACGCATGAAGCAAGCGGGCAAGAGCTGGGAACTGTTCGTGTTTGCGTCCGTGAACGCCATCCGCAAATACACGATGCAGGAACTTGCGGAGCTAGGCGTCTCCTGGCTGTGGATGGGGCTGGAATCGCCGCATTCCAGCTACGGTAAATTGCAGGGCGCGGACTTGACGCAGCTCACCCGCGAATTGCGCGAGAACGGCATTCGCGTGCAGGGCTCGACGATCATCGGCCTGGAGCACCACACGCCCGCCAACATCGCCGCGGAAATCGAGTACGCCATCGGCTACCAGACCGACTTCCACCAATTCATGTTGTACACACCCGTGCCGGGCACGCCGCTATATCGGGAGATCGAACAGCAGGGCCGGCTGTTGACGGACATCGATCTGGCCGACATCCACGGGCAATTCAAATTCAATTTCCGCCACGCTGCGATCTCCCGCGACGATTCCAAAAAATTCCTAGACTGGGCGTTCCAGCTCGATTTCGAGCGCAACGGCCCCAGCATCTATCGAATGTGCCGCACCATGCTGCAAGGCTGGCGGCGCTACAAGGATTACCCCGATGCCCGCGTCCGCGAGCGCTTTGCGCGGGAGATGCAAAAATTGCGCGGCGTTTACAGCGCGGCGCTTTGGGTGATGGAGCGCAAGTTCAAAGAGGTCAGCGATAGCGTGAGCAAGCAGATTCACGCGCTGCGCAAAGAGATTCAAAGCGAATCGCCCATCAAGGCGCGACTCAATGCAGCCTTGATCGGCCCCATCTTGTTGTACCTCGCGCGCAGGGAAGAGAAGCGACTGGCAAAGGGACGCACCTACGAACCGCCAACAATCGTGGAACGAACCAATTGGGCTTCCGCCTCGTAGCAGGTGCCCGCAACGGATCGCTGCACTAATAAATTTTAATGGGGAGAGGGAATTCGAGACCGGACATTCCCTTTGGTGTCGATCCGGAACCAATTTCCGCCAGCAAAGAAATGATACTCACAATCGCCCGCGCACTTGCTTACGCAGCCGTTGCAGACATCCGCCAGCCCCTTTTCAAAGTTCATGGCGCCGTCATAAATCGGAGGGACCACAATTTTCCCTTTGCGATTCGCGAAGCCGTACTTTCCGTCTTTCACAAACCGGACAAGCCCGTCGTGGAACGAGTCGGCTTCGGTATCCATCACCGGGACACCCTTTACTACGACAATTCCTCTGCGATTGACATACATCCAATCTTCCTTTGCGGAATGCACAGCGGCCAAGCCGTGTGAGTCGAAACGCAATTCCTTCAAGTATCGTGGTTCAATTGAAAGTCCCCCTGTCGGGCTTTCGCGTATGCAGTCGGGCACCTCACCGCGTTCAAAGTCGAATAAGCAGGGCGTGCCCGTGGCGCCATTGTTGGCGGGACTAGTCGGCGGTTGCGGCGACTGCGTGGCACAACATTGACCCACGAAGATCGCAACGACGACAAGCGGCAAAACACTCCTGGCGTTTGAGGTCTTCACGAATTGCACCTTAAACCCATTTTCGCTTCTTCGCAGCTTCGGTTTGGCTGGGTGGACGCCCTCCAGTACATTCAACGCTGAAAAGAAGAGGGGGTGGGGGAATTCCCCCCCAACCAAACGTTTGCCCCAATACAGAGAACTGTTCTATAAGAACAGCGGCGCCATGACGAACGCAACGGTGCACAGCAGCTTAATAAGGACGTGGAGCGACGGCCCGGCGGTGTCCTTGAACGGATCGCCGACGGTATCGCCTACCACCGCAGCCTTATGCGCGTCGGAGCCCTTGCCGCCGAGCTCGCCGGTCTCGATGTATTTCTTGGCGTTGTCCCAAGCGCCGCCGCCGTTGTTCATGAAGATGGCCATCAGGACTCCGGCAATCGTGCCGACCATCAAAATGGCGGCGACGGATTCCGCGCCGATGGTGGGATCGGACGGCGTCGCGAGGAAGTGGAACAGGTAGCCGACGGCTACCGGCACGCCGACCGCGAGCAGGCCGGGCAGCACCATCGCTTTGAGCGCGCCCTTGGTGACGATGTCTACGCAGGTGCCGTAATCCGGTTTCGACGTGCCGGCCATGATGCCGGGATTTTCGCGGAATTGACGGCGGACTTCATTGATCACGGAATAGGCCGCTTTGCCGACGGCGCTGATGGCCGTGCCGCTGAAAAGAAACACGAGCGCGGCGCCAATCAGCGCGGCGATGAAAACGGGGACCTTGCTGATGTCCACGCTGGTGAAATGGAAGTCCAAGTTGCCGGTCTTCTTTTGCACGAGTTCCGTAATCTGGTCCAGATACGCCGAGAAGAGCAGGAACGCGGCGAGCGCGGCCGAACCGATTGCGTAACCCTTGGTGAGCGCCTTCGTGGTGTTGCCGACGGAATCGAGCCGGTCGGTGCGCTTGCGAACTTCTTCCGGCGCGCCGGACATTTCGATGATGCCGCCGGCGTTGTCCGTGATGGGACCGAAAGTGTCCATCGCGAGAATGTACGCGGCGGTGGAGAGCATGCCCATCGTGGCGATCGCGGTGCCGTAGAGTCCGGAACCAGCGACGCCGGGCAGCGCGTGCAGGCCGCAGTAATACGAGCCGAGAATTGCGGCGGAAATCGCCAGCACCGGGGCGGCCGTGCATTCCATTCCGACGGAAAGGCCGGTGATGATGTTCGTCGCGGAGCCGGTGAGCGACGCTTTAGCAATCGACATCACGGGCTTGTAGCGGTACTCGGTGTAGTACTGCGTGATCCACACGAAGACGTAGCTATTGATGATGCCGATCACGCCCGCGGCGAAGAACCAGTAATTGTCTTGCAGCAAATAACGCACGGCGACGTAGAAACCGATCATCGCGAGGATCGAAGTAATCAGGTAGCCGCGGTTGAGAGCGACCATCGGGTCTTCGTCTTCATGTTTCAGCCGGACCGTCCAGATGCCGATGATGGAAGCGATCAAACCGAAGGCGCGCGCGACGAGCGGGAAGAAAATGCCCAGCACGCCGAATTTACCAAAGAGCGCGACGCCCAGGATCATGGCGCCGATATTTTCCGCCGCAGTGGATTCAAATAGGTCCGCGCCGCGTCCCGCGCAGTCACCGACGTTGTCGCCCACCAAATCCGCGATGACGGCGGGGTTGCGGGGATCGTCTTCAGGAATGCCGGCTTCGACCTTACCGACGAGATCGGCGCCGACGTCCGCGGCTTTCGTGTAGATACCGCCGCCCAACTGCGCGAAGAGCGCGACGAAGCTCGCGCCAAATCCGAAGCCGACGATCTCGTACGGAACGACCTTCGGATTATGCAAACCGCCGAAGCTCAAGAAAATGATGCCGACGCCGAGCAGCGAGAGCGCCACGACGGAGAGGCCCGTCACGGCGCCGCCGCGCAACGCGAGTTGCATCGCGCGATTGAGGCTGGTGCGCGCGGCGCTGGCGGCACGCAGATTGGCGCGGATCGAAACGAACATGCCGGAGAATCCCGCGAGTCCCGAACAAATGGCTCCGGCGAAGAACGAAGTTACCGTTTCAATGGCGAGATGGCGGCCTTTGGTGACGCTATAAAATGCGAAAAGCAAAATCCCCAAAACGATGCTCAATCCGTAGATGGTAGTGTACTGCCGCTTGAGGAATGCTTCCGCGCCTTCCTTGATCGCGCCTGAGATCTCCTGCATGGTCTTTGTGCCGGTATCAGCACCCAGTACGCCCCGCGCAAATATCCAGGCAACACCAAGCGCGACGACGCTGACAATCATGAAGAACCAGACCCAATATTCGACCGTCATGCTTCCTCCACTCGCAATGAATTTAAGGAGTTACATCAGGTGAGGCGCGGCCAACGTAGAGAACCTGAACAAGTCTTATACCAAGAGGGTCGGTTGAAAGCAAGACCCAAGGGTTCATTTTAGTGCTTGAACACCACAATTGTGCAATAGGATGCCCAATCGCGGGCGGAAATGCCTGGTGTTTCCTTTCGGTGCCGGACCTGAATCTCCCATCCGGCGGGAAGAGCAGGCGGGAACAATTTGGCGTATTGCGCGTGGAATCGCATCGCCTCTGATAGAATTTGAAGCCTTTGTGGAGAGCGGGGAACGCCTTGCAAGCGCCGGAACATTCCAAACTGCACTTTCCTCACTGGCTGGCAGGAATCATCGCCGCGAGCGGCGGTTTAGGGTTGTGCGTCCTGTCGTTTCTGGACTCGTCGTTTCTGCCGTTCCCGACGCTGAACGACCTCCTGCTGATGGATCTTTCGGCGCGGTTTCCACTGCGCATGCCCTACTACGCCCTCATGGCCACGCTGGGAGCGATGGGCGGCGGGCTCGTTCTCTACGCGATTGCGCGGAAAGGCGAGGAAGCGTTTGTCCGCAAGCACCCGGGACCTCGGGCCGAACGCGTGCACGCCTGGGTAAAGAAGAATGGTTTTCTCGCGGTGGCGATCGGGGCGCTCTTGCCGCCGCCATTTCCGTTCAAGATCGTCATCGTTGCGGCCGGGGCGTTGGAGATGCCTCTCGGAGTTTTTGTCTGCGCGATGCTGCTGGCGCGGCTCATTCGATTTTTCGGCGAGGGCATACTTGCGGTGAAGTACGGCTCCGCAGCGCTGCCCTACTTGCTGGCGCACAAAGTGAGTATGACCCTGGGTAGCTTGGTGGTGGCGGTGGGGTTTTACCTCACCGTGCACTTCGCGTTTCGCCCCGCGAAGGGCGAGCAGGCCTGAAGCGTTTTACTTTTCCTCTTCGCCGGAGCCGAATCGCAATTCCTCGTGAACGACCTGATTCTTGTCGTCAACCGTGATTTCGGCGACGATTCCGTTCTCCGCTCCCTCGTTGTGATCGAACCGCAAATCGCGCAGCACGATGGTGTAGCCGCCGGAATCGCGCTGCACGCGGGCGAGTGGAAAGCGCGCGAACTCGAGAAATTCGATGGCCGTGTCGCTGCGCCGCGCTATTTCGAGCGCTTCGGAAGCTTCCGGTTTGTAGAAGATGCGCGCCGATTCAGGATCGAAATTGACGCCCGGTGAGAGCGAAACGTCGACTTCCTCGAACGTATTGTCGGTCTCGACGACGCCGGTCCAGAACAGCGGTGAAAGGGATTGCGGGAATGCGGCAACCTGGTTCGGCGGTTCGCCGCGATACTGGCGGGAGTCCAGCTGCGCCGTGGCGCGTTGCTGCAGAACGAAGCGGCCGGCGAAATAAACTCCCACGAGCGCGAGAGCAACGACTGCGCCACGATCGAAAGCGCGCCGTTTGGACTTCGCGCCGATTTCTTCGGTGATAAGCCGGAAGAGCGCTGGGAGAAGAAGTCCCGCGAGCAGCAGCAGCACAATCCACGGATCAAACGGAGTGGCGAGATCGAGAGCGAACCATTTGCCGCTGAACGGCCAGAGGAGTTTCACGCCATAGCTATTGGTGAGGTCGAGGAGAAGATGCAGGCTGGCGCCGACGAGGCAGGCCACAAAGGCCGGGAAGAAAAGAATGGGGCGTTTGGCGCGCTTCCCAATGGGGATGAACATCGCCGCGACAATGGCGGCGATGGCCACGGTGCCTAGCAGCGAATGCGTGGCGGTATGGTGCATGGCGAGAAATGCACGCGGGCCGAAAAGCCTCGCAATCCAATCGAGATCGGCAACGAGCCCCGCGGTGACGATCATCGGCGTTGCCAGGCGCGTGGTTTTCTGGAAACCGCAACGGGCCAGCGCTACGGATGCGACCGCGTGTGTGATGGGCTCCATTTTCCGGCCTGATGACGGCCGCGACGACTCGGCGGCCGGGCGGGGCTATAATAGCGCGCCGCGACAGGCGGAGCGAGGAGTGGCGTGCTGACCAAGGCGAAGGCGCGGAAGCGTTCGGAAGAGTTGCGGCAAGAGTTGCAGCACCACGAGTATCTGTACTACGTCCTCGACGATCCGCAAATTTCCGACGCTCAATTCGACCGCAAGATGGCGGAGCTGAAGGCGATCGAGGCGCAATTCCCGGATTTGCTGACTGCCGATTCGCCGACGCAGCGCGTGGGCGGCGCTCCGCGCAAAGGTTTCGAGACGCAGACGCACACGCCGCCGATGCTGAGTCTCGATAACACGTATTCCTACGACGATCTGCGCGAATTCGACCGGCGCGTGCATGAGCTTTCCGGGCGCGAGCGCGTGGATTATGTCGCGGAGCACAAATTCGACGGGCTGAGCATTTCCTTGCAATACGAGGACGGCGTGCTGGCGCGCGCGGTGACGCGCGGCGACGGCGTGACCGGCGAGGACGTGACGCCGAACGTGCGCACGATTCGCTCCGTGCCGCTGCGCGTGGATGCGAAACCGCTGCCCACGCGCGAGCAGCGGCGAAAGTTCGAGGTGCGCGGCGAAATTGTGATGTCCCACAAGGCGTTTGAAGATCTGAATCGCCAGCAGGAGGAGCAGGGCGGCAAGCGCTTTGCGAATCCCCGCAACGCCGCCGCGGGCGCGGTGCGCATGCTCGACGCTTCGATCACGGCGTCGCGCAAATTGGATTTTTACGCGTATTACCTGCTGACGGGCGGGCGCGTGCCGTTTCGCCTGCATTCGGATTCGCTCGAAGCGATGAAGAAAATGCAGTTTCGCAGCTCGCCGGATTGGAAGGTCTGCCATTCGTTCGAGGAATTGACGCGCTACTGCGACGTCTGGGAGACGAAGCGCGAAGAATTGCCTTACGAAATTGACGGGATCGTGGTGAAGGTGAACGAAGTCCCGCTGCAGGACGAATTGGGATTCACGGCGAAAGCGCCGCGCTGGGCCGTGGCCTACAAATATCCCGCGCGCCAAGAAACGACCGTGGTGAACGACGTGATTTTCCAAGTTGGGCGGACGGGAGCGATTACGCCGGTGGCGGTGCTCGAGCCGGTGATCCTGGGCGGGGCGACCGTCAGCCGCTCGACCCTGCACAACATGGATGAGGTCGAGCGGCTCGGCTTACACATTGGGGACACGGTGGTGGTGGAGCGCGCGGGCGAAGTGATTCCGCACGTCGTGAAAGTGGTGAAGCAAGGTAAAGACCGGCGGCCAATTCGCGTCCCCAAGGAATGTCCGGAGTGCGGCAGCCGGATTCACAAGGATCCGGAGGGGGTCGCGTATCGTTGCGTGAATGCGGCGTGTCCGGCAAAGCGCAAAGAGTCGCTGCTGCATTTTGCGGGCCGGCACGCGATGAATATTGACGGGCTCGGCGAAAAAATCGTGGATCAGCTCGTGGAGAAGGCAATGGCGAAGGATGTCGCCGATCTCTATCACCTGGAACTTGAACCTCTGGCGGCGTTGGAGCGGATGGCGGAGAAGTCGGCGCAGAATTTGCTGGATGAGATCGAAGCGAGCAAGAAAAACAGTCTGGCGCGTCTGGTGTACGCGCTGGGGATCCGGTTTGTCGGCGAGCGGACGGGACAATTATTGGCGGAGCATTTCAGCTCGCTCGAGAAAATCGCCGAGGCGAGCGAAGAGGAGTTGACGGCAGTGCACGAGGTGGGGCCGAAAGTCGCGGCGAGCATCGCGGAATTTTTCTCCGAGCCGGCGAATCGAAAGCTCGTTGAACGGTTGCGCAAAGCGGGGCTGAATCTGACGGAGAAACGCGCCGCGCCGAAAAGCGCGAAGCTGGCAGGAAAGACGTTTGTATTTACCGGCGGCTTGGCACGCCGCTCGCGCGAAGAGGCGGGCGAGATGGTGAAGCAGCATGGGGGCACGGTGACGTCGTCCGTGAGCAAGAAGACGGATTATGTCGTGGTGGGCTCCGATCCCGGCTCGAAGTATGACAAGGCCAAGGAACTGGGCGTTGCGATTCTCGATGAACGGGAGTTTGAGAAGCTAATTGGTGTAAAGTAGCGCTTCGGCTAATGTGCCCGCCGAGGCGCTAAGAATCGAGTTTTCGCTGATCCCACGGCCATTGAGCGATGAACTCACTCCCGAGTCTGGACCTGGCCCCGTTCAGCGGCTTCAAGCTTTTCTCCGCAGCATCCTCCCCGCCGAGCCTGCGCAATTATTGCTTCTCGCCGGAACCACGTTTCTATTTATTTCTCCCGAACTGCCGTGGTGGCCCGCGAACCCATCGCGTTGGGATTCGTTCCGGTTGAGCCTCAGTCTACCCACATTCATAATGTGGGTTTATATGGTTCGGGGGCTGTCGCTGCCGCTTTTCGCCGCAGGTGCCGCGGGCTACTTCACTTGTTTCAGGCGGCTTCGCAGGAATCCCGCCCGCCTTCTTCTATGGGTTCTGGCAAGCGCACTCACGGGCATCTTGGCCGTGTGCGGAGGGGCCGTCTTGCTAAGTTGGGGCAGCGGAGGCGGCTTCCATTCGGTTTTCTTGTCTCAGGGCGAGCCCACAGCCGGGCATCTCCATGACTTAGCTCAACTTGCCCTCGATCTCGGCCCAGGCCTCCGGTTTTCGTCAGCCGGACTTCTGATCGTCGCAATTTGTTTCTTTTTGGTCCGTCGCCGTTTCCTCACGCTGCCTTTACGACTTGATTCAACTGCCCTGCCAAGCTTGGCGGCAGATGGCAGCGAAGTAGACGATTGGGACCTCAACTTCTTCGTTCCCGCAATGATCGGCCTAATGCCGGTGGTGGGAATGGCAGAGGAATCGTCCTACGAGCTGATAAAGCTCGTGCTGACGCCCATGGTGACGGCGCAGCGCTATGGCGACTTGCGGCACTGGCTGTTTGCCGTCGTCAACGTCTTGTGTTTTGCGGCCTTTGTGTATCTGGTACTGGGGAAGTCACGAAGCGAAGTCTTGACACGATGCGTCCGACGGCCCGGTTTAAAATATGCCGTCCTGGCCATCTTGTTTCCTGCTTTGGTCACCCAAACTTGGCCGTTTCTCTGCTACCTGAATGACCATATTTCCTGGTCGACTCTGACTCCGATCATCGAATGGCCGCTGCAGCTCCATAGCTATTTTGCATTCCCCGAGGCTTCATTGCTTTGGCACTTGGCACCGGCATTCGCTGAAGAGGTCGCGTGGCGCGGCTACTTGCAACCCCGCTTCATTCGCCGATACGGATTGTGGCGTGGAATTTTCCTCGTCGGATTGGTTTGGGGGGCCTTTCATTTCTCTGGGGACTTTCGCCACATTCCGATGACAGATGCTCATGTGTTCAACGTAATGGCGGGGCGGCTTGCGGGGACTGTCACGATGGGTTTTGTGCTGGCCTGGATCACGCTTCGATCCGGATCCATCATTCCCGCAACGATTGCGCATGGTTTCTACAATATATTTGTTGAGTCTTCCCACTCGATTGTGACTCCCGTATGGATTCACGTGCTGCTCTGGGCGGTCCTGGCCTACTTCCTTTTTCGCCGGTGGCCGCCGGACTCCTCCGTGCTTGCAAATCCGGCGATAGACGCCTAGGATGCGGCGCGAAGACGAGCCCGCTCGGGTTGCGCGCCCGTTTCGCGGATGAGGAGGATCAGTGGTCTGCCAAAAATGCGGATTGCGATTGCCGGAAGACGTTGGATTCTGCCCGTCGTGCGGCGCGAGCGTCCCGAGGGGACAGCCTGCTCCGCCGCCCGTTTACCAAGCGCCGCCACCGCCGCAACAAGTGCGCCAGTGGCCTCCACCGCCGCAGTATGCCGCTGCTGGGCAGCCGAACTATCCCGGATTCGTATGCCCGTTCTGCCGGTATCAAGGCTCTCCGATTATTCAGAAGGAAGTTTCGAGCGGCGGCTGGATATTATTTGTCGTGCTCCTGCTCTTTTGCCTGCCACTTTGCTGGTTGCCGTTCGTCATTGACGGCTGCAAGGACGAGACGCGCAAATGTCCGTCGTGTGGAGCGAAGCTCGGGTGACGCGCGAGAGCATCGGATTGGGCAATCCGCCCGGGTGGGCGCGCGCGTCCTTCGTGGCGTACGTGGCCTGGAATGCCGCGTGGATGGCGGTCGGAAGAATTCCGCCCAGCGCATTGCGCGCGATCCTAGGCATTCCGTGTCCGACGACAGGCTGCACGCGCAGCATCGTTGCTTTGGTTCATGGGAATCTTCATGCTTCGCTGGCGTGGAATCCATTCACGACACCGATCCTGATTCTTCTGGCTGTTTCATTGCAGGCGCTATTTGTGGCCGGACTGCGGAAGAAGGAACTCATCCTGCCGAGATGGATGGGAAATGCTTGGTTGGGAGTCTTGCTCGCGGCTTGGGCTGCGAAATTTCTGTTGGGTCCGGCGTATTGGTAAGCGATACAGAAGCGCCGGAGGCGTGACTTACCGGGCCGCCGAAGTTCTCCGGAGGCGCGCGGTAGATTTCGATACGGAGCTTGCAAATCTGGAGCAGTGCGCCTAGGATGCGGGCCACGGGTCCGGCTGTGAATCCGGAAATATCGAATAGAACAGCTTGCGGGCGAGTCGGCGACGAGCCAGATAGATTGTTTGCACGCCGCGCCTGCGAAACTTAGGAGGGGCGATGTTCTGTGCGAGATGTGGAACAGGGATGGCGGATCATGCGGGGTTTTGTCCGGCTTGCGGAACGCCCGTAGTGCGAAATCAACCTGCGCCACCGCCGCCTGTTTATCAGGCGCCACCTCCACCTCCACCTCCACCTCCACCTCCTGTTTACCAAGCACCACCCCCGCCTCCGCAGGTTTACCAGCCTCCCCCGCCAACTCCTGTCTATCAAGCGCCGCCGCAGCCTCCCCCGCCGCCGCAGAATTGGCAGCCGGCAGTGCAACCCGCGGCGCAGCCGCCACAGGCGTGGCCTCCGCCACCGCAGGGGGCCGTCGCGGCGCAATTGCCGTACGCGGGATTCTGGAAACGGTTTGCGGCCTATCTGATTGACGGGCTCATCATTGACGCGGTGGCGTTCGTCGTGTTTGGCGTAGTAATCCTGGTCATCGGGGGTGGGGCCGTTCTTTCCGGAAACCAAAACATTGGCGATTTCGCCACCGCGATGACGGGCTTCGCCATCCTCCTGCTGGTGCTGTTGTTCTTTGGATTGATCGTCGCGGTATGGCTCTATTTCGCGAAGATGGAAAGTTCACCGAGCCAGGCCACGATTGGGAAGAGGGTGATGGGAATTTACGTCACCGATTTGCAAGGCCAGCGGCTCACCTTCGGCAAAGCCACAGCGCGCTTCTTCAGCAAAATCATCACCGGCTTGATCCCACTGGCGATCGGCTGGATCATGGCGGCGTTCACCGAAAAGCGGCAAGCCTTGCACGATATGATCGCTGGCACGCTGGTGATGCGGCGGTAGGACTCGGGGCGCAGTTTCTAGCGTCGCAATTCGGGGCAGGCGTTTCCATCTTCCTGCCAATTCGTTCTCGCGCCCTCATCTACCTAAGGGACAACTCCGTATACAATGTTGGCTGAAGGTCCCGCTGGGACCTTGTCATAGTGTATTTGCCGGAGGCTGGCCATGATAATCAAGCGGGCTTCGGATCTGAAATATTCGGATGTGACGCCGAAGAGCGTGTATTTGAACCGTCGAAAGTTCCTGGCGACGGCCGCGGTGGGGGGCGGCGCGCTGCTGGCGGGCCGCGCGGTCTGGGACTTGCTTTCGCCTTCGACGCGCGCGGCCGCGGCGACGCAACTCAGCGTAGCCCTGAAATCGCCGTTCAGCACAACCGAGCCGGAGACTTCTTACGATGACGTGACGCACTACAATAATTTCTACGAATTCGGGACGGACAAAGCGGATCCCGCGAAAAACGCGCAGAACTTTCTCACTTCTCCCTGGAGCGTGAAGGTGGACGGAGAGGTGGAGAGGCCGCGCAAATTCAGTATGGACGAGATTTTTAAACTGGCGCCGCTCGAGGAGCGCATCTACCGCCATCGCTGCGTGGAAGGATGGTCCATCGTGGTGCCGTGGATCGGGTATTCGCTTTCCGTGATCGCCAATCTGGTGCAGCCGAAGCCGACGGCGAAGTTCGTCGCGTTCGAGAGTTACTACAGTCCGAACCAAATGCCCCTGGGGCAAAAAGCGGGCATTCAGCTCCCCTACGCTGAAGGCCTGCGCTTGGATGAAGCAATGAATCCGCTGACGCTGGTATGCGTCGGAATGTACGGCGGCACTCTGCCGAATCAGGATGGCGCGCCGGTTCGCATGGTGATTCCCTGGAAGTACGGCTTCAAGAGCATCAAGTCCATCGTGCGCATAAAATTCGTGAAGGACCAACCGCCCTCAACCTGGAACATTCAGAATTCTCACGAATACGGCTTCTACTCCAACGTGAATCCCAACGTAGATCACCCGCGCTGGAGCCAGGCGAAGGAGCGCCGCCTCGGAGAATTCTTCAAGCGGCCTACGTTGATGTTCAACGGCTATGGCGACCAAGTGGCCAGCATGTATGCCGGAATGGACCTGCGCAAATATTTCTGACGGGAGCGGGCGCTTGAATTCGATACTCACGAGCAAGTGGTCGAAGGTTTTCGTTTTCCTTTTGGCGCTTACGCCCGCCGCAATGCTCGCGTGGCAGCTCTTCACCGGTCACCTGGGCCCCGATCCCGTCGCGACTTTGCAGCACGGAACCGGCGATTGGACGTTACGATTCCTGATCTTCACGCTGTTCATCACGCCCCTGCGGAAGATGTTGAAGCTTCCGCAATTGATACGATTTCGGCGCATGCTTGGGCTATTCGCCTTCTTTTACGTTTGCCTGCATTTCCTCACTTATCTTGGGCCGGACCAATCGTTTGATTTTGCGGGGATGTTGAAGGATGTGGGCAAGCGTCCGTTTATCACCGTGGGATTTGCGGGATTTGTTCTCTTAATTCCATTGGCAATTACGTCCACGGCGGGGATGATCCGGCGGATGGGCGGCAAGCGCTGGAGAATTCTGCACCGGCTGGTGTACGTCACCGCCATTCTCGGCGTGATTCACTACTACTGGCTGGTAAAATCCGATCACAGAAAACCGCTGACATACGGGGCATTCGTCGCGGCATTACTGCTGTGGCGAGCGGGAGCATGGATTGTGGACCGCCGCAAGAGAAAGGTTGCCGGAAGCGTCCCCGTGGCGGAGCCTCCTACGGCAGAAACCGCTTGAACGTGGCATACTGGTAGGTGGCGGGCAGGCCGGGTGATCGCTGGGCAGGCTTCGCAAGAGGCCAGCCGGGAGGAAAGTCCGGACACCGCAGTCCTGGGCCGCAAGGCTGGGGATTGTAAGGGCAACGCGCCTGGTAACGCCAGGGCGCCGGGCCGCAGCAGTCGGGTGCGCAGAGCGCGCCTGGGCGGAACGGCGACGGACAGTGCCACAGAGAATATACCGCCGGTGCGGCGTTTCGGTGGCGGCCGGGAGGCAAAACCTCCAGGCGGCCTTCCATAAGCGGCGTGCTTGGCAAGGGTGAAAAGGTGGGGTAAGAGCCCACCGCGTCTCGAGCGATCGGGACGGCACGGCAAACCCCGCGTGGTGCAAGGCCAAATAGGAGGGGAGGGCTGGCCCGGCCCGACCGCGGCGGCGTCGCAAGACGCGCCGCACCGACCCTCGGGTAGGCCGCTGGAGTCCCTGCGCGAGTGGGGACCTAGAGGAATGATCGCCGCGCCGCGCGCGCCTTCGCGGGCCACGCGACGCACAGAATCCGGCTTACAGGCCTGTCCGCCAATTTTTTTGTTTAACTTCCTGCGCGAAGTCCTCCCGCGCGAATGGAAGTCTGGTAGTCCGGTAGTTTTCTTCCGCCAACTTATTTTTCAATTTGTTGACCCATGAATTTGACGGGCGGAGTCGTCCGGGGGGATGATTCTTGCTTGGGTTGGGTCCGCCCTCACGATGCTGGTATTCCTCACCAAAGATTACGAAGAACTGAGCCGGGAAGCGGCGCGGATGGTCATTAACGCCATTCGCCGCAAACCGGCGCTGCGATTGGGTCTGGCAACCGGCAGCACGCAAGCCGGTCTTTACGCGGAGCTGGTGCGGGCGCACCGCGAGGAGAAACTGGACTTCTCGCGCGTTTCCACTTTCAATCTGGACGAATACGTCGGCTTGCCGGCGAAGCATCCGCAGAGTTTCCGGTCGTTCATGTCTCGGAATCTCTTCGATCACGTGAATATTCCTCCGAACCAAATCCACATTCCGGACGGAACCTTGCGCGGCAATTTCGACGAGACTTGCGCGAAATACGAAAATGAAATCCGCAGCTCGGGTGGAATTGATTTGCAAGTCCTGGGAATCGGCCGGGACGGCCATATCGGATTCAACGAGCCGGCGTCGAGCTTGGCATCGCGCACGCGCGTGAAAATCTTGACGCGGCAGACGCTCGAAGACAATCGCGCCGGCTTCGCGCCAGGCGAGGAACAGCCGCAAGCAGCCATCACCATGGGAATCGGGACGATTCTCGAGGCCCGCCGCCTGCTGGTTCTCGCCTCGGGAACGGCGAAAGCGCGTGCGGTGGCGATGGCCGTCGAAGGGCCGGTGACGGCGTCGGTGACGGCATCCGCGCTGCAACTCCATCCGGACGCGACCATTCTCGTGGATCGCGAGGCAGCGGCGGAGTTGCGCCGCAAGGAAGACTACGAACGCGCTCTCGAGATGACGCGGAAATTGACGCCCGGGCGGCTGTGGTGACGGTGGGTGGTTCGTAGAAGCGGCCAATTCTTCTCGCCGCAGTTCATGCCGACTGAATTATTGCAGCGGCTCTAGAAGTGATCGCCGTGGCCGCGGTCGTCGTCCGGTTCGCCGGGCGCCGGCGACGTGATGCGCCCCCAAATCGTCTTGGAACTATTTGCAGCGGCGTCCAGACCCCACGACGGCACCGGCATCCAAAGCAGCCTGGAAAGCGCCACGAGGTGCGGCTCGTACATGCGCCGCAATTCCTTCAACTTGAGATCGCCCGCGTCGTTCTGGTGAGCTACACCGCACTCGACCAGCAGGCTGCGCACTTTCTTCAGATCTTCCTGTGGGAGGCGGTCAGCGGCCGGCGATTGCGGCTTAACTCCCAACACCTCGGACAAATCCGCCACCGCGTGACGCGAAATCGCGAAGGTGAGCTGCGCCTGCCACTTCGTTTCGCCCTCGCCATAGGCGATGATCGCGGCGCAAACGTCGAGAATGGCGGTGAACGCCGCGAGCCACGACTGATTGTCATGCTGCGACCTAAAGAAACACAGAAACGGATATGTCAAATGGCTTTCCATCAATTGCGCGGACCACTGCTCCCAATCCCGCAGATATTGCGCAAGGCCGTCGCGAATGCGCGAGCGACCGTGACGCCGGAGCAGTTCGCCGGCCGTGGGCGGCGAGCCGGCGCGCGCATCGAGAAGGGAGATATTCACTTCGCGCTGGGAGAAGGCGCCGTACAGCGTGGGGAGATAAGCGATCATGAGCGCTAGAAAACCGAAACCGGTGCCCGCTTCTGTGACGATGATGACGCGGGCGAGGGTGGAGCCGGGAGTCACGTCGCCCATGCCCAAAGTGAAAAACGTGGTGCCGCTTAGATAGATGTCGGTGCGAAACGTCGGCGTTCCGCCCGCGAGTTTGACCGCCGAGCCGCCGGACCAAAGCAGCAGGGCGAATGAGAACATCAGCATCGCGGCCCAGAACACCAACAGGAGCAGCATGGATAGCGGCCCGAAATAGCTTAGATAGCTCTCCCGCCGCTTGGAAGAGTGCGCGCGGCTGGCGAAGAGGGTCCAGAGCCGCCAGGTCGTGCGAAAAAAAACTCGGGCGAGCCGGAATCTTCGAGTGACGTGGCGGGGGAGAATGACGGTCTCGAAGGCGTCCCACAGGACGACCAGGAGAAGGACGAATCCAAGGATGCCGGCGAGATCGCGCACGCACGCACCTCAATGGCGGGGATTATCGCATGCGCAGAGGCCCGCATGGAAACTCCCCAAGCACGAGGCGAAAGCCACGCGGAGAAAGTCGCGCGCCGGAGAGAAGACATTTGCTTCAGTTTTGCTTTGAGAGACGATCGTCAAATTCCAGCCCCGGTTTTGCTTGCGTGCGAAGCTAGTGTAGACTGTCATATTCTTCAGGGGATTCGTCGGACAATCCGGAGCGTGCCGCTTCGGATGCATTGGGAAACTTGGGACCCGCGTCGCGCCCCACAAGGTAAACAGCAGGCGAATAGGTCGAGGCGATAAATCTGAATGGCACAGATTTTTCACCGCAGCACGAACACATTATCCCGGCTCACGATCTATCTGAGCTTGATCCTTGTGGCCGCCTTCTTGATGGTGACGGATCGAATCCAGCGTTCCGGCTATATCACTTCGGCGAACGTCGTGGTGGAGCAGCCGATCCCCTTCAGCCACAAGCATCATGTGGCCGACGATGGAATCGATTGCCGCTACTGCCACACGAGCGTCGAGACTTCCGCATTCGCGGGCATTCCGCCGACGCGGACGTGCATGAACTGCCATTCGTTGCTCTTCGCCGATAGTCCTTTCCTCGAGCCCGTGCGCGCGAGTTACCGTACGGGAGTGCCGATCGAATGGAATCGCGTGCACAAGCTGGCGGATTTCGTCTATTTCGATCACAGCATCCACATCGCGAAGGGAATCGGTTGCGCCACGTGTCACGGGCAGGTGGACCAGATGCCCCTGGTGCGGCAGGTGGCGTCGCTGCAAATGGAATGGTGCCTCGATTGCCACCGCCAGCCGGAAAAATATCTGCGGCCGAAGGACCAGGTTTTCAACATGAGCTACCAGCCGCCGTCGAATCAAATCGCTCTGGGACTTCAATTGAAGCAGGATTATCACATTCGCAGCGCGCAGGAACTGACGAGCTGCTCGACGTGCCACCGGTGAAATTGTGAACTGCAAAGACCAAAAGCCGGCGCCTCGCGACGCAACCCCGCTCGATTTGGCGGCCGTTCGCGCGAAGCTCGAAGGCAAGAAGGGGCGGCACTACTGGCGCAGCCTCGAGGAACTCGCGGACGATCCGCGATTTGCGGAGATGCTGCACCGGGAATTTCCCCGGCACGCTGCGGAGTTGCGGCCCGGCGTGGATCGCCGCGCATTCCTGAAAGTGATGGGGGCGTCGCTCGCGTTCGCGGGGCTGGCGGGCTGCGGGGCGAAGCCGGAAGAAAAAATCGTGCCGTACGTTCGCCAGCCGGAAGGAATGATTCCCGGCGTCGAGCAATACTACGCCACGACGATGACGCTCGGCGGCTCGGCGATCGGCCTGCTGGTCGAGACGCACGAAGGCCGTCCGACAAAGGTGGAAGGAAATCCGAAGCATCCGGCGAGCCTCGGCGCGACAGACGTTTTCGCGCAGGCATCCGTGCTCGAACTCTACGACCCGGATCGCTCGAGCGTGGTCACTCATCTGGGCGAGATTCGGCCGTGGTCCTCGCTGCTTACCGAAATTCAGAGCGCCATGACCGAGCAGGGCGCGACGAAAGGCGCAGGGCTCCGAATCCTGACGGGGACGGTGGTTTCGCCGACGCTTGCGGACCAGATGGAGTCCTTGTTGACCGCGTTTCCCGCAGCGAAGTGGCATCAATGGGAGGCGGCGGGGACCGATTCTGTGCGCGAAGGCGCGCGACTGGCGTTCGGCCGGTACGTCAACACCTATTACAACATCGAGAAGGCCAACGTCATCGTTTCGCTTGATGCCGATTTTTTGACCAGCGGCGCAGGCTGTTTGCGCTACGCGCGCGAGTTTTCGCGGCGGCGCTTGCCGGACGCGCCGGGCGGGATGACGCGACTGTACGCGGTGGAGTCCATGCCGACTTCCACCGGAGCGATGGCCGATCATCGTCTGCCGTTGAGGCCGAGCGAAGTGCACGCATTCGCTGTGGCGCTGGCTGCAAAGCTCGGCCTTGGCGTGCCGGACTCCATCGCCAAGGGCCTGAACGAGGATTGGATCGCGGCGGTGGTGCGCGATTTGCAGCAGCATCGCGGCGCGAGCGTGGTGATCGCGGGCGAACAGCAACCGGCGGAAGTTCACGCTCTAGCGCACGCGATGAATCACGCGCTGGGGAATGCCGGCGTGACTGTGATCCATACGGATTCGACCGAAGCGCGGCCGACGAATCAAGTTGCGTCGCTCGCGGATTTGGCGAACGATCTTGACGCCGGGCGCGTGCAAACGCTGGTCATCCTCGGCTGCAATCCGGTGTACGACGCGCCGGCCGACCAGCGGCTTATTACTTCTCAGCGGGCGCGGAGCGCGTCGAGCAGGTCGTCGAGCGCGTCGATGTTGTGCGCGCTGACCACGGCATCGCAGTACGGCCAGGCCGCGGCCATCCCGCCGACCTCCGGGCTGTACCGGGGCGACTGCGTGCGGGGGTTGGCCCACACGATCCGGTGCGCGACACGGGAAAGCCTGGCCATCTGCTCGCCGAGCAGCCCGGGCTCGCCCGTCTCCCAGCCGTCGGAGATGATGAGCACCACTGCTCCCCTGGCCATGCCAGCAATACGTCGTCGAGCAAATGTTACA
>CAWCYS010000051.1:0-8296 GCA_963799715.1 Terriglobia bacterium
TTTGCCCTCTACTTGGTTCCGTTGGTCTTGCTCATCCCGCGCAGATACCGGCGAATGGTCAGAAAATCGTCGGAATTGCTCGTGTAATCGTGGGGCGGGCCGCCCATCTTCTCCACTTCTTTATCCACCCGCTCGATGCGATGCGCCGGACTGGGATGATCGGAAAAGAATCGGATACGCCGTCCCTTGCTGCTCTCTTCTTTCACCTTTTCGAAGAACTGCGCGAGCGCGCGCGAGTCGTATCCGGAATCGTAGAGAATCTGCGTGCCCAGAATGTCGGCTTGGCTCTCTTCGGCCCGCGTGTACTTCAGCAGAATCGAATCCAGCGCAAAGTGCGAACCCAGCTCTTCGAGAGCGCTGCCCATCCCCGTGAAAAATCCCCCTGCCGAAGTCAGCGTGACGTTCCCCCAATACGCTTTTGTCGCCCGGTTTGTGCCGTGCCGCAAAGCGACGTGCGCGATCTCGTGCGCCATCACCCCCGCGAGTTGCGCCTCGGAATCCGCATCTTCGATCGTGCCCCGGTAGACATAAATGAAGCCGCCCGGCAGGGCGAACGCGTTCACGGCCTCATCGTTCACGCAGCGAAATTGATAAGGAAACGGATATCCCGGCGCGTGCGCCGCAAGCTTTGTGCCGAGTGCGTCGAGGTAAGCATCCACCATCGGATCGTCGAGCATCGGCAGCTCGCGCTCGGCAATCGCCGCGTCCTTACGGCCGATGTCGATGTCCTGCGCCGGGGTGAACATATCCACCCCGGGCTTGAGCGGAGTGCGATCCGCGCGAACGAGAGGCACAGCCAGAAGTGCAAGGAGGATGAGCGATGCGAATCCGAGTGGGAAGTGTTCGCACCGTGCCGGCCGCGTGTGCCGATTCCTGCGAGACGAGAATCTAGACGAACTGGGCGTCATCCGGCCAGTCCCTCCTGAGCGCCGCGAGGCGCAGATTCCCCCCACCCCGGCGCTAGGATGTCACAAAGGCCCCTCGGGATGCTCGACAATTCAAATATTCTGGGCGGTCAGTGGAAAGCCTTCAGTCTGCCGAAATGCAAAGCGCCCCGCGGGGACCGGGGGCGCTCTGCTTGTCGTTACAACTTGCTGAGGGAGCTAATCTCTATCTGGCTTTGTTGACTTCCCTGTTGGCCTGCTACCTACCGCACGCTTGTCATCCCGAACCCCGCGAATTCTGCGGGGTGAGGGATCTGCTTTTCGGACCTGCACCACCCGAACCCTGGGATGTCATCAGAGCCACTCTATCTTGAGACCGCGGGCTTCGGTTCCAGCGGCGATGAGACACCAATCTCCGCGCCGGTGCCCTGGACGGCCCGCGCAATTTGCGGTTTCCGGCGCCGCGCCAAAATGGGTATGGCCACGCCCTCCGCCTCGCGGAGGAACGTGAGTCGGCCCATGGAGTCGTCCCAATCCACACAAAGAAAATCGCCGTAGCGGACTTGATCCGTCGCCAATAGATTCGCCAGGGGGTGCACGATGTGACGCTCGATCGCGCGCTTCAAGTGACGCGCCCCGTACTTCAGGTCCGTCCCTTCCCGCAACAAAAATCCCCGTGCTTCCGGTGTCACCCGAAACAAGAATTGCCCTCTCCCCGTCTCCAGCACCCGCTGCTGCACCATCCCTAGCTCTATCTCCAGAATCTTCTCCAACTGCTCCGGCCGCAGCGGATGAAACACCACCACCTTGTCCAGCCGGTTCATGAACTCCGGCGAAAACTTCCGCTTCGCCGCCTCTTCCGCCGTCCGCGCCACCTTGTGGTCCAGCCGATCTTCCTTCTTATCTCCCGGCTGCACGAACCCCATCCCGCCCGTCATCAATTCCGTGATCTCCCCCCCGCCCAAGTTCAACGTCAGAAAGATCATGCACTGCGACAAGTCCACTCTCCGGTTGTCTCCCAATGTCAGCGTCGCCTTATCCAAAATCCCCAACAGCAACTGCCACAGCGCGTCGCTCGCTTTCTCGATTTCGTCGAACAGCAGAAAACTCAGCTTCACCTTATCCGTGTGAAACTTCGCCAATTCTTCCTGGGTGATCAGCGGGTGCGTCTCGCGATGGCCCAAATAGCCCGGAGGCGAACCAATCAGCTTGGCGATCTCGTGCGAGTGCTGGAACTCGGCGCAGTCCACCTTGATCACCGCGCGCGGATCGCCGAAGAGAATTTCGGCTGCGGCCTCCACGATGCGCGTCTTGCCCGAGCCGGTCGGACCGAGGAACAGCAGATTCCCTACCGGCCGCCCCACCGGGCACATTCCGGCCATGAAGACCTGATACATCGACTGCACCGCTTCCACGCCTTCTGCCTGCCCAACGATTCGCGCACGCAGTGCCGTTTCAAACTCCATCGATTCGCTGCTGCGTTCCAGTGGATTGAGCTTCTCGCCTATGGCCCTCATAGTTTCCCTCAGCAATCCCCGCAGAGATTCCCGGCGCTTACGTCCGCCGCAATAAACAAGTGCAGGGGAGATGCCAAACGCGCGAGGAAGCGTCCGTCTACAAGGCATTCATAATCAATAATTTAGATTGCACTGGCGATTAGCCGCTGAAGCGCGGACCGGGAGAACGTTTCAGTTGGGCGCGGACGTGTTGCAAGCGGCACACTCGCCGCTGGGGGTTGTGAGGTTAACGGCTGAAGTGGTTTGCGGCTGCGGCGTTCACCCTACGATTCAGATTTGCGCCGGTTCGACGGCGCCGGTGTGGGAAGGGGCTGCGCGGTTCCACTCGAAGCTTGGGCTTCGCGCGCCGTCAGGGGTTGCGGCACGTCGAGCGCACGGCCGCCACCCGCCCGAGCTGCTTGCGCAGACGCGCCAGTGGCCACCGTGTGCAAGGGCGCCACGACGGCGCCTTCGCCCTCGCGTTCAAAACTCAACAGCGAAATGGAGGGATTCCAGTCGATGCGCAGCATGTCGCCGAGGCGTACCTGTTCCGTCGCCAATAGATTCGCAAGCGGGTGGACCACGTGCCGCTCGATCGCGCGCTTCAAGTGACGCGCCCCGTACTTCAGGTCCGTCCCTTCCCGCAACAAAAATCCCCGTGCTTCCGGTGTCACCCGAAACAAGAATTGCCCTCTCCCCGTCTCCAGCACGCGCTGCTGCACCATCCCCAACTCGATCTCCAATATCTTTTCCAATTGCTCCGGCCGCAACGGATGGAACACCACCACCTTGTCCAACCGGTTCATGAACTCTGGCGAAAACTTCCGCTTCGCCGCTTCTGCCGCCGTTCGCTCCACTTTGTGATCCAGCCGGTCTTCTTTCTTATCTCCCGGCTGCACGAATCCCATCCCTCCGGTCAGCAACTCCGTGATCTCTCCGCCGCCCAGATTCGAGGTCAGGAAAATCATGCACTGCGAAAGGTCCACGCGCCGGTTGTCTCCCAATGTCAGCGTCGCCTTATCCAAAATCCCCAACAGCAACTGCCACAGCGCGTCGCTCGCTTTCTCGATTTCGTCGAACAGCAGAAAGCTCAGCTTCACCTTATCCGTGTGAAACTTCGCCAATTCTTCCTGGGTGATCAGCGGGTGCGTCTCGCGATGGCCCAAATAGCCCGGAGGCGAACCAATCAGCTTGGCGATCTCGTGCGAGTGCTGGAACTCGGCGCAGTCCACCTTGATCACCGCGCGCGGATCGCCGAAGAGGATTTCGGCCGCAGCTTCCACGATGCGCGTCTTGCCCGAGCCGGTCGGACCGAGAAACAGCAGATTCCCTACCGGCCGCCCCACTGGGCACATTCCGGCCATGAAGACCTGATACAGGTCCACCACCGAGCGCAGCGCTTCTTCCTGGCCGACGATCTTCCGGCGTAGGGACGCCTCGAATTCCTGCGACTCCACGCTTCGTAGAGTCGGGTCAAGCACGATGGGCTGGCGTGTTGGGCTCATGTGTTCACTTTCTATCGAAATAGATGACTGCCGAACGAGCCCCTGCGCGGGGCGCGATCGAATTGATCGAGCTTGACTCCAACGGTGGAGTGCAACAGACGAAGCTGCGTGACGATCTCGAAACTCGTCTCCGGCGCGTGCGAAACGTCCAGAAGCGGCGGAAACAGCTCCGCCAGGTCCAGATTCAAGGAGCGCAGGCGCCCCAGAAGCTTTTGGATGTCTTCCGATTCAGGATCGTACAGGTCGACGCGGTTGTTGAGCTGTTCGCGCAGCCGGCTCCAGTTGACGTTGAGAAAGGGATACTCGCGGGAGACGTGGCGGACAACATCGTCCGTGATGCGCGGCCGGTCGCCGAGCGTGGCCAGGTGCAGTTGCCTGACTTTGCCCTTCTCGCGCACGTTGTGCACGAGGTAGAACGCGTTGCCTTTGCGGCGTAAGAAAGCCATCGCCTGCTCCCGGAACGCTGAACGTAATCGTAGTGTAACGATCATCCACTACGCCCGTCAACGAAGAATACGCGGCGGGAGCGAATTGCTGCGTGAGAGTTACTAACCCTATCAGGGCGGCAAAATTCGCGCAGCCCGCATTCGAATCCTCGATTACGCACTGCCCAGGAGTGGCGAGTCGCCTGCGGCCCGGACACCTCGCAACTGGCGCACGCGGGGCCGCACTCGTATGATGTGTGCGGCATGGCGAAGAAACTTTCGACGTGGGATCCCGTCTATCGCTTCGTGAAGCGCATCCCGCGCGGCCGCGTGGTCACCTACGGCCAACTTGCGCGCGCGCTCCGGCTTCCCGGCGGTGCGCGGACCGCGGGACGCGCCATGGCGGCGTGTCCTTCCGGCCGCGGCACTCCCTGGCACCGCGTACTTGGCGCGGGCGGCCGGATCCTCATTCGTGAACCCTACGCGTCCTTGCAGCGGCGATTGCTGGAAAGCGAAGGAACCCAGCTCATCGAAGGGCGCGTCCCGCTGAAAGCGCATCAATGGCGGCCAACAAGGAAGCAAGCCTCTAGGCGCGCAATTCACGAGCGCGAATGATGACCGGCCTATTGCGGCCCTCGCTCTGAATGCGAACAAAATCTGAGCGGTCGGATTATCATTCTTTCCAAGAAAAGGCGTGCTAAAGTCTGCCCGGAATGCCCCGAGGGTTCCCCGGGAGTCCTCGGAGAGATCAAGGAGTTCGCGTGAGTCAAAAGAAGCTGAACCCTCTGTGCTGTTTCTCTCTCCTGATAGTTGGATTTTTCGCCCTGTCGCCGTCGGCAAACGCTACGGTGCGCGTGGGCGGCTGGTCTCTCAGAGCCAATGGACAGTTAGCCCAAGGTTTTCAATACACTGGTTCCTGCCCGGTTTCTCTGAAATTTGGATGGGGCGTCATTGCCACCGAGCCGACGACTGTGAGCTATACATTTGTGCGGAGTGACGGCGGCCGTATGAACAACTCACTCACAGCCAACCTGCCGGCTGCGAACCAGTCCGTGCCCATCTACGACGACTGGGAGTTGGGCGCCAACACGCCGAAATTCCAGAACTACAGCGGCTGGGTCCAATTGAATATCGAGTCGCCCAACGCGGTCTCGCAAAAAATAGCGTTCACCATTCATTGCGGCGGGCCTGCTGCTGCCGCCGGACCGTCTGTCCGTGTGGGTGGTTGGTCTCTCAGGGCCAATGGACAACTAGCCCAGGGCTTCCAATACACCGGCCCTTGCCCGGTCGCCCTGAAATTTGGCTGGGGCGTGATCGCCACCGAGCCGACGACGATGACCTACACATTTGTCCGCAGTGACGGCGGCCGTATGAACACCTCCCTCACAGCCGACCTGCCGGCTGCCAACCGGTCCGTGCCAATCTACGACGAATGGCAGTTGGGCGCTAACACGCCGGAATTTCAAAACTTTAGCGGCTGGGTTCAATTGAATATTGAATCGCCCAACCCACTTTCGCAGAAGATTCAATTCACAATTCACTGCGGTGGAAGCTGATTCCTGCGAGGCGACGAAATCACCGCGGATCCCCCGCCTTTGCAACGCATGCAGAGGCGGGGGCTGAACCTTGTGGCGGGCCACGATTCGTCACAGCCTTCGCGCGCAAGGGGTCTCCGTGTCACTGCAGGCGCCGATACCGCAAGCATCGCGATTCGCACCGGCGGGAGGACTGTGCTATAGATAGTTTTTCTCCGTGAGCTCACCCGTCATCCAAGTCGAGAATCTGACCAAGAGCTACGGCTCGGTCGAAGCATTGCGCGGCGTCAGCTTCGAGGTGCAGGAGGGCGAAGTCTTCGGCCTGCTGGGCCCGAACGGCGCCGGCAAGACCACCACCGTCGAAATTCTTGAGGGGCTTCGTTCGGCCGACGGCGGCACCGCGCGCGTTTGCGGACTTAATCCCCTCGAAGCGGGGCTGCGATTCAAAGAGGAAATTGGCGCGACGCTGCAATCCACCGCCCTGCCGGAAAAGATTCGCGTTCGCGAAGCGCTGGCCATGTTCTCCAGTTTCTACGGGCGCCGGCGCAATCTCCAGGACCTGCTGCGCCGCTTCGGCCTGGAAGAAAAACGGAATGCGTTCTACGGACAGCTTTCCGGCGGGCAGAAGCAGCGCCTGGCGCTGGCGCTAGCGATTGTGAACGAACCGCGCGTTCTGTTCCTCGACGAGCCGACGGCTGGGCTCGACCCGCAAGTGCGCCGCGAAATCTACGACATCATCGAAGAATTGAAGCAGGAGAAAAAGACGATCCTGCTCACCACGCACTACATCGAAGAGGCCGAGCGCCTCTGCGATCGCGTGGCCGTGGTGGACTACGGAAAAGTCATCGCGCTGGGCACGCCGCGCGAACTAAAGCAGCGCTCCGCCGGCACCACGCGCATCGAAGTCCGCCTGGCCCGCGCGCCGCAGGACGGCGCTCTCGGCAAGCTCGAAGGCGTGACAGACTGCAAACAATTTGAAGACGCCTGGGTTCTGCATTCGACGCGCGTTCCGGCCACCATCGTCGCTCTCGTCAAGCAACTCGAAAGCGACGGCAACGAACTGGCCAGTCTCGAAATTTCGTCTCCGACCCTCGAGGACGTTTTCCTCGAACTCACCGGAAGAAAGCTGCGCGATTGAGAAACGTTCTCACATTAACGGTGAACCGGATGCGCCTGGCGCTGCGCACGCCCGTGTTCATCTTCTTCAGCCTGGCAATGCCGCTGGTATTCCTGTTCACGTTCTGCGGATTCTTCGGACGCGGCAAGCCGTACGCGATTCCCTACCTGCTGGCGTCCGTACTCGCGCTGACGGTCATGGGCAGCTTCTGGGGACTAAGCCTGCAATTGGTGACCTACCGCGAGATGGGAATCCTGCGGAGATTCCACCTCGCTCCGGTTAGCGCGGGAGCGCTGCTCGCATCGAGCATTCTCTCAAATTATCTTCTGACGGTACCGACGGTGGTGGTGCAATTCCTCCTCGCCCGCTGGCTATTTCACATGCCGTCTTGGGGCAACCTCACGGGTGTGGTCGTGATGGTGACACTGGGTATCGTGACGTTTGCCGCCCTGGGACTAATCGTCTCCAGCGTAACGAACACGGCCCAGGAGACACAGATTATTAATCAAGCCCTCTGGCTGCTGTTCCTCTTGCTGTCCGGGGCGACGCTGCCACTGCCGCTCTTCCCTGGCTGGTTGCAAAGGGTCGCGTTCTATATTCCGGCGACGTACCTGGTGACTGGTCTCCAAAACGTGCTGGTTGCCGGGACAAGTGTGATGCATCTCGGAGCGGATCTACTCTCACTTTCCGTCTGCGCACTGCTGGCCTTCATCATCGCGCAACAATTGTTCCGTTGGGACCCGGGCGAAAAAGCTCCGCGCCGCGCTCGACTGTGGGCCGCCTCTACGATCATTCCGTTTCTGCTCCTTGGCGCATGGGAGACTCATCGCGGTTCTTTGCGCGCCAGCGCCCAGTCGACTTTCCGCTCCATGGAGCGGCAGGCCGCTCCTGAAGAGCTTCCCCACTAAACGCCATCTCATGAATGGGCTTTAGGGGGTAGGAGCTTTAGCTCCGACAACTAGCCTCAGAGAACATGGGGCTTTAGCCCCTGAAGTAGGCTTGCATCCGGCACCCAAGCATTTATGGGATGGCTTCGAGTGTACAAGAGCCAAGTCCAGTACGTCTTCCAGGACCCGTTCGCCTCGCTGAACCCGGTGCACACCGTGCGTTACCACCTCGAGCGCCCGGTGAAGCTGCACCAGCGGGCCGCGAACGTGAGCCAGGAAGCCGTCGCCTTGCTTGAGCAGGTGCGCCTCACCCCCGCGAAGCAATTCCTGGCTAAGTACCCGCACGAGCTATCCGGCGGCGACGCCAAGGAGGGTCTCCTTCGCCCGCGCGCTCGCCGCCCACCCGGGCGTCAGCAATGCGTAATGAGTCGAGCAGCAGCATAGACA
>CAWCYS010000052.1:0-14067 GCA_963799715.1 Terriglobia bacterium
AGTGCGAAAAGCGGCTAATCCCTTGGATTTCGAGGGGATGGCGCGTGGTGCGGGCCGGGATGCTGCAGATCCAGCGCAGTTGAGCGCACCTTCCCTGCACATTCGGGGGACGCAACCGGCCAGAGCGGGATCCAAGTCATGCTGAGCATTCCCCATCTGATCATCATTTTCCTGGTGGCGCTGGTCGTATTGGGACCGGAAAAGCTGCCGGAAGTGGCGCGCGTGCTGGGGAAAGTGATGGCGGAATTTCGCAAGGTGACCACGGATTTCAGGTCGACGCTGGAAAACGAGATGAATGAGATTGACCGTCAGGCGCGGGAGAAGGAACGCCTGGCGCGCGAAGCGGCCGCGAAGGCTTCGACGCAGACTGGCGCGCCTGTGGCGGCTTTGCCGGAGAGCGACGAAGGAGCTAACGATCGAGGCGTCGCGACCTGCGCAGCGACGCAGCAGGAGCGGACGCCATGGCTGCGGAATCTCCCGCCGCGACGGCGGTGGAAAAAACTGTTGGGGCTCCCTCGTCGCGCGACCGGGGGGAATGCCGTAGAGCCCACCTCGAACGGAGAGTCACACCCTGCCTGAAGAAGCTGTGCGCGAACACAAGGACGAGCCCGGCGGACGGATGTCGTTCCTCGAGCATCTGGTGGAGTTGCGCACGCGCATCATCCAGGCGCTGATCGGGATCGCGGTGTGGGGTGACCATCGGCCTCTCGATCTCGAATAAAGTTTTCAATATCATCGCGCGCCCGATGGTGGCGGCGCTGCGCAGCGCGCACCTCGATGATAAGTTGATCTATACGAGTCCGACGGGCGCGATCAACCTGATCATCACGCTGGGTATTTACCTCGGTCTGGTGATCGCGTCGCCGTGGGTGCTGTACCAGGTGTGGCTGTTCATCGCGCCGGGGCTTTACAAGCACGAGCGGCGCGCCGTATCGATGTTTGTGGTGAGCTCGGTGTTTCTGTTTCTCTGCGGGATCGCGTTCGGCTACTTCGTGATGCTGCCGTACATGCTGAAATTCCTGATTGGCTTTCAGGGGCCGTTCAAGCCGCTGATCAGCATCAACGAATATTTCGATCTCATTTTGATCGTGCTGCTGGGTCTCGGATTGATCTTCGAGATGCCGATCCTGATTTTTTTCCTGGCGCTCTTCAACATCGTGACGCCGAAGATGCTGCTGAAGAATTTTCGCTACGCGGTGCTCATCATCACGGTTCTCGCGGCGATCATCACGCCCACACCGGACGCGACGACGATGCTGGTCTTCATGGCGCCGATGTTCTTGCTGTATTTCCTTGGGATTGGAGTGTCATACCTGGTGGTGCGGAAGAAGAAGCGTGCGCGGGCGATTGCCGATCACGGCGAGCAGGAGGGAGCGGCTTGACATGCGCGCGCTGATGCTTCCCCTGCGTTGGCTGGGCCTCGCGGCGATGATTTGCGCGGCCGCTGGGTGCGGCCACGGGCAACCTTCCGCGGCGAGCGCGAACGGAGCGGCTCAGCCTGCCGCGCAAGCGCAACCGCCGCAAGCGCCTCCCGCCTCGCAGACGGGCGGGTTCGACGGGAATCGCGCCTATGAACTGGATAAGGAACTCGTGGCGTTCGGTCCGCGCCCGGCGGGTAGCGAGGCCAACGCGCGCCAGCAGGCCTTCATTATCAGCCAGCTGAAAAGCTACGGGTGTCCCGTAACCGAGGACGATTTTCACGCTTCGACGCCCTCGGGCAATCTGGCCATGAAGAACATCATCGTGAAACTTCCGGGCACGCGGCCGGACATCGTGATTTACGCCACGCACTACGACACGAAATTGCTGCCGAACTTCGTCGGGGCGGATGACGGCGCATCCAGCACGGCACTGATGATGGAACTGGCGCGATCGCTGTGCGCGCGGAAAAATGCGCTGACGGTCTGGATCGCCTTTTTCGACGGCGAGGAAGACGTGGATCCTCAGTATGGCGCCTGGGGCGATTTGAACACTTTCGGGAGCAGGGAGTTAGCCGCTGAGATGGCAAACTCCGGCGATCTGAAGAAGCTCAAAGCGATGGTCCTCGCGGACATGATCGGCATCTCGAATCTAAAAATTCCGCGCGACGCAAACTCCACAGAATGGCTCACCGACGTCGTGTGGTCCACCGCGCAGCGATTGGGATACGGCGATGTATTTCTCAATAGCAAGAGCTCCGACGGAAGACGACCATACGCCATTTCTCAAGCGCGGCGTCGCGGCGTGCGATGTGATTGATCTGGAAGACGCGATCCAGCGCGGGATTTGGCACACGACCGAAGACAGCCTCGACAAGATTGATCCGCGCAGCATCGCGCTGGTGGGGCACGTTTTCATTGAATCGCTTCCCGCGCTCGAACAGAAAATTCATTAGCGGTGTACAATTTGAGCGGCGTAGGTGCGTGCGAATTGGTTCGGTTGCGCTACGCCGCGGAAATAAGGACAAATTGTGTTGCCTCTCCGGGTTTCCCGAGCCGTCTGTGCGCAGGCAGGAGTGCCTGTCTTACCAGACCCAGGGCGCGACTGCGGCGCTCGCGGATGTGCTACATTCGACCGCCGGAGAATTCGCCGACATGCGACGCATTGTTGTGCAATCCGCTGTTGGACCGTATGCCGTGGTGCTGGGGAGCGGCGTGATTCGGCGCGCGCAGGCGGAATTGCGACGGCTCGGCCCGGCTACGTCCGTGCGGGTGGTTTCTTCGCCGAGCGTGTGGAAACATGTGGGCAAGGCCATTCGACGGGCGTTTCCGGGATCAGCGGAGAAGCCGATTCTGATCAACGATCGCGAAGCGGCGAAGAATCTGCGCACGGTGGAGACTTTATGCCGCGCGCTGGTGCGATCAGGCGCGGATCGCGGCACGGTGATCGTCGCGGTGGGCGGCGGGCGTGGTGGGTGACGTTGCGGGATTTGCCGCGGCGAGCTATTTGCGCGGCGTTCGGCTTGGTGCAGGTGCCCACGACGATTGTCGCGGTGTCCGACAGTTCCATCGGCGGCAAGACCGGCGTGAATTTGCCGGAAGGCAAGAATCTCGTTGGGGCGTTTCACGCGCCGCAGCTCGTGCTCGCGGACACGGATCTCTTGCGCACGTTGCCGCCGCGGGAGTTTCGTTCCGGCGTTTATGAAATCGTGAAGTACGGGATCATCGGCGACGCGCCACTGTTTCGATTTCTCGAGGAGAATCTGGAATCGCTGCTGGCGCGCAAGACGCGGGCGCTCGAGTACGCGCTAACGCGAAGCGTCGCGCAAAAGGGCCGCGTCGTTTCGAGCGATGAGCGCGAAAGCGGGCTGCGCGAGATTTTGAACTACGGCCACACGTTTGCGCATGCGCTCGAAACCGCGACGAAGTACCGGCATTTCCGCCACGGCGAAGCGGTGGGCTGGGGCATGCTTTGCGCGGCGGGGCTCGCAGTGTCGCACGGGTTGTGCTCCGAGGCGGACGCCGAGCGAATTTGCCGGCTCGTTCTTCGCGTGGGCCGGCTCCCGACATGGCCGCGCGTTTCCGGATCGCGGCTGGTTGCGGCCATGCGCGCGGACAAGAAGTCGCGCGGCGGGCGGCTGCGTTTCGTGCTGGCGACGAAGATCGGACACGCGGAAACATTCGACGAGATCGCCGAGAGCAAGGTGCTGAAGGTGCTGGAGTGGGTTCCGCTGTATCTCAGCCGCGGGTAATTTCCGATTGGAAGCCGGATTTCGATGAGCCGCACTACCGAAGAAATCAAACCGGTACCGGGCACGCAACCGGATGGAGTCCGCGACGAAGCGGGCGCCGCGCACCGCGTGCGCGAGATGTTCACGCGCATCGCCCCGCGTTACGACTTTCTCGAATCGCTTACTTTCGTTTCGCATGGATGTGCTGTGGCGGCGGCGAATGGCATCGCGGTTTCGCGAGATTCTGGAGAGCCCGGACGCGCGCGCGCTGGATCTTTGCTGCGGAACGGGCGATCTCACGTTTGCGCTGGAGCCGCAGCAGGCCGGCCGAAGGGCCTGGCGAGCCGTTGTAGTGGGGAGCACACATCTACGGCGCCGATTTTGCTCATCCGATGCTGGTGCGCGCGCGTGAAAAAGCTGCGGCAACGGGCTCGGACGCGGCGTTCGTGGAAGCGGACGCGATGCGATTACCGCTTGCGGACGCGAGCGTTGACCTGGTGACTTCCGTGTTCGGCTTTCGCAATTTGGCGAACTACGCGCGCGGTCTGGAAGAAATTTATCGCGTATTGCGGCCGGGCGGGGAAGTGGGAATTCTGGAATTCTCCGATTCGCGTGGCGTGGCGCTTGGCGGTCTCTATCGTTTTTATTTCCGGCGCATTTTGCCGGCATCGGCGGGGCGATCTCCGGCTCGCGCCAAGCCGTACGGCTACCTGCCGGCGTCGGTGGACCGATTTCCCTCCGACGAGGAAATGACCGCGATGATGGGAGGTTGCGAATTTCAAGATGTCAGGATCGAACGGTGGACCTTCGGAGTTGTGTCACTCTTCCGCGCGCGCAAGAGCTAGCTTGGATTTTCACCAGGCTAGGCAATCCGGTCTGAATGATGGCGCTTTTCTCCGCGTACTTCGCGCCTCTGCGTTATCCTTGTTGTTCATTGGCGCTTAGACCGTGCGTGCCAATTAACGAAAAAAAGAAAAGATGACGCTGAGGCGAAGAGATGCCTGAGGCACGCGGAGAAACACCCGAACGACCGACTCCATTCCTGCGAGTGGTGAGAAATGTGGGCCGCAGGGCGGGGGTCAGTTTTCGAGGCCGAGCGAGCGAATTTTGTTGAGCAACGTCTTGTAGGAGACGCCGAGTTGTTCGGCGGCACGCGTCTTGTTCCATTTCGTGGAGCGCAGCGCGGCCTCAATCTTGAAGCGTTCGACGTGCGCCACCGCGCGCGTGGCCACGTCGTTCGAGCGTCCCGCCCCAATCGAAACCCTCGTCCATCATTCCGGCGGGCATGTCACCGCTCGCCGGTTTCATCGCGGGCAGTTGCAGATCGCCGGGATGAATGACGGTGCCGTCGGAAAGAATCGCCGCGCGTTCGATGGTGTTTTGCAGCTCGCGGACGTTGCCCGGCCAGGCGTAGCCGCGCAGCGCGATGCGCGATTCGTCGGAGAGCGTGAGGCCCGGCTTGCGAAATTCGCGGCGGAAACGATCGAGAAAGTGATCGGCGAGCAGCAGAACGTCGTCGCCGCGCTCGGAGAGCGCGGGGATCGTGATCGGCACGGCGGCCAATCGGAAATAGAGATCTTCGCGAAACGATTTGGCCTGCACGGCGAGGCGAAGATTCTTGTTCGTCGCGGCGAGGATGCGAACGTCCACTTCGACGGTTTGCGTTCCACCGACGCGATCGAAGCAACGCTCCTCCAGCACCCGCAAGAGTTTGGCTTGAATGTTCATCGGCAATTCGCCGATTTCGTCGAGGAAGACGGTGCCGTGGTGCGCCAGTTCAATTTTGCCGATTTTGCGCGCGCCCGCGCCGGTGTAGGCGCCGCGCTCGTGGCCGAAGAGTTCGTTTTCGACCAGGCCTTCCGGGATCGCGGCGCAATTCAGCGCGACGAAAGGTTGCTCGCGCCGCGGGGAGAGATGGTGCAGCGCGCGCGCGAAGAGTTCCTTGCCCGTGCCGCTTTGGCCGAGCAGCAGCACCGTGGAGTTAGTGGTTGCGACGCGTTGCACCTGCTGCGTCGCGTCCTTCATCGCCTGCGATTCGCCGACGATGCGCGGGAAGCCGTAGCGCGCGGCGTACTCTTCGCGCAGGAGTAAATTCTCGCGCAGCATTTGCTGTTCGCGCGAGCCGCGCTCGACCAGCAGTTTCAAATGATCGAGGTCCACCGGCTTCTGGATGAAATCGAATGCGCCGTCCTTCATCGCCGAGACGGCTTCTTCGATCGAGCCGTAGGCCGTGATGAGAATGACGGGAACCGTCGGGTCCGCCTGCTTGCTTTCGCGCAATACGTCGAGCCCGGAGCAGCCGGGGAGCTTCAGGTCGGTGAGAACGAGCAGATGGCGGCGCTCGCGAATTTTGTTGACCGCGGAGGTTCCGTCCGGAGCTTCGTCCACGTCGTAGCCGGCGCGCTCGAGCGCCTTGCGGAGCATCGCGCGCAATTCAGCTTTGTCTTCGACGAGCAGAAGCGGTTCCATCGCGTTCTTTCCAACCGGATTGCGCGCTGAAGAACTTTGCGCGACCGGCGGCAGTCCGATTTCGGTTATAGGCATCGTGCGAGATTGCTTGCGGTCTCCATTTAAGGTTGCGGCGACGGAGGTGGCGCTTGGGATGGCTGCTGCTGCGGCTGCGATCCTTGATCTTGCGAAGACGGCTGCGAGCCTTGATCCTGCGCTGCGGGCGGTTGCGAGGCGATGGCTGCGCTGCCGGAGCGTTGTCGTCTGATGGCGACGCGGCCGGGCCCTGGTCCGAATTCTCCTCGTCATCGCGCGCCCATCCCGGGTCGCCGCCGGACTGCCGCAACTGGTCTTCGAGGTCCTCGATCGCCTGCTCGTCCTTCGCGATGTCGGCCGTCCGCTGGTCGATCTTGTCCTTCATGGCTTTCAGATCGTCCGAGCTGTACTGCTCTTTCATCGCCTGATTCGGATCGCTGTAATACTGCGTTTGCTTCAGGTTGTATTCGCGCTGAAGGAGGTCGAGATCCTTCTTGTCGTCGGCAAGTTTCTTTCGGGCGGCGGCAAATTTCTCGTGCCAATAGGCCTTGTCGTGTGCGCCGGTTCCGGCCGCCGGTGGCCAGTTCCGTTGGAGTCGGAGGCGCGGGGGGAGTCTGGCCCACCACGGAGATCGGGCCCACCCGCGCCGCCAATGTTATCGTCGTTGTAGACCTTCGTCGGCTTGGGCTGGTTTGTCTTCTCTTCGCGGTTCTTGCGGGCGGCTTCCGCGACGGACGGCTGATCCTGCTGCTGCGCCGCGTAGGCGCAGGAAGCGAGCAGGGCAATCCCGACAGTGACCAACATGGTTCTACGGAAACTCATGGCGTCAGACCGCCTTTCCGGAGGTCGTGAGGGATCTCTCCTAGCAATTTTAGGCTCGTGCCTCGACCGAAGCAACGCCCCGTATCGCTTCCCGGGTCTGCGGTAGCCAAACGATAAACTCGGCCCCGCCCTCGGTCAGGTTGCGCGCTTCGATGGTGCCGCCGTGCTGGACGATGATTTTCTGCACCACGGCCAGGCCCAGCCCGGTGCCATTGGCCTTGGTCGTGTAGAAGGGGAGGAAGATCTTCGGGAAGATCGTCGGACGGAGATGCCGGGGCCGTTGTCGGAAATGGAGATTCGCTGGCCGGGGCGACCGCCCTGTTCCACAGAGCCGTGGACGGTGACGCGTCCGCCGGACGGGCGCGTGGCGGCGGATTCGGCGGCGTTGCGCACCAGATTGAGGATGGCCTGGCGGAGGAGGCCTTCGTCGCCGGGGACGTCGCGAACTCTCCCTCGATCGCGAGATCTCCACGTTCGGCTGCGTCTCGCCGACTTCGGCGAGGACGCGGGAGAGCATCGGCTCGACGCTCAACGGTTCGTAAGAGATTTCCAGCGGCCGCGCGAATTTCAGGAATTCGGTGACGACGTGGGTCAGCGCGCGCGTCTGCTCGACGATGTTCTGCGCGTGATCGTGGATTTCGCCGCCTTCCGATTCCGAGCGAATCATCTGCGCGTAGCCGGAAATCGTGGCCAGCGCGTTCTTGAATTCGTGCGCGATGCCGGCGGAAAGTTCGCCGAGCGCCGCGAGATTCTCTTTCACTTGCACTTGCTTCTGCAAGGCGACGAGCTCGGTCAAATCGGTGAGCAGGCAGATGGCGCCGCTCACTTCGTTTTTCCCGCGCAGGATTGGGGAAATCGTCACGCCCAGCTGCCGCACTTCGTGGGAAGCGACGACGGGCTCGCGGCGAGGGATCGGAGAGAGTCACTTCGGACATCACCATCGTGGCGTATTGCACTTCTTCACGGCGGAAGGTGCGTCCCTTCGCCAGGCATTCCGCGAATGAGCCGGGACAGTTGCGAATCCGCGCCCAGCACTTCGGTGTAGCGCCGATAGACCAGCCCACGGACTCCGAGTGCGGTCTCCGCCGCGGGATTGGCGATGGCGATGATGCCGTTGGAATTGATCAGCAGCAGGCCCGGCGGCATGTTGCGCGTGACGGCTTCACTCAGACGTTCGGTTTGCTGGGCGCGTTCGCGCTCGCTGCGATGCAGGGCGGCGAGCTCTTTTTCCTGGTCGCGCAATCTTTGAATCACGGCCTGCATGGATGCGGCCATGAACGCGGTTGGATTGTCGCTCGATAGGCGCGGCGCATCGAACGTCGTCGGTGCGTTTCGCGCCGCGGAGTTGCCGGCGCAAGACGATGGCCGCGAGATAGACGCCGCGCCACGATCAACACGACGAGAAAGACGGTCGCGCCGATCCAAATCGGCAGCAGATTCGTACGGTACATTAGACAGATGACATTGTGGCCCGCTTGCAACTTACCGCATCGCGACCATGCTTTGGTACCAGTTCAGCATCGGCGTGCCGAAAAAGACTACCACCAGCGCGCCGGCGCCGAGAAACGTCCCGAACGGCAGTTCGTACTGCCGGTCCTTTGCGAAAGATTAGAATGAAGAGCAAGCCCAGATACGCTTCCGAGCAGCGAGCCGAGCAGAATCGTGAGCAGCGTGCGCTTCAATCCCAGAAACGCGCCCGCCATCGCCATCATTTTCACGTCGCCAAGCCCCATGCCTTCGTGACCGCGCAGGCGGAAATATCCCTCGGCCACGATCCACAGCAGGCCGCCGCCGGCGATCACGCCGATCGCGGCGTCGGCAAATGCGAGCACAGGCAACGGCGGGGAAAATGCGAACAGGCGATCGGAGAGCCATTGCGCGGTGCCGTCCACCGGATGCAGGAAAGGGCTGATGACGATTCCCGCCGGCGAGCCCGCAGATAGTTCACCTTGTCGGGAAGAATTCGTTCGCGAGCGTCGGTGATGACCAGCACGACAAGCAGCGCCGCAAAGAGCGCCCACTTCGCGCCGGTCAGCGTCGCGCCAAAGGCGAAGTAGCACGCGAGAAACAGCAGCGCCGTGGCGAGTTCGACCGCGGGATACATCGCAGGAGATCGGCTCGCGACAATTGCGGCAGCGGCCGCGCAGGATCAGCCAGCTGAGCACGGGAATGTTGTCGTACGGCTTGATCGGCTTGCCGCACTTCGTGCAATGCGACGCGGGCAGCGTGATGGATTCGCCGCTGGGAATGCGCAGGATGCAGACGTTGAGGAAGCTGCCGATCACTAGATCCGAAGAGGAAGGCTGCGACGGCAATCACGATTCGAATTTGCCACAAGGCCACGCGCTACTCAACCGTTCGAGCGCGACGACGTGTCGCACTCCTAAGCTCGTGACGCGCGCTCAGGCTTGTGGAATTGAGAAGCGTGCCGTAAAGTGGCGTGAATCCTGGGAGCTAAGCCACCTAACGTGCCACGCCGCAAGTCGCAGCGAAAACAACCTCGTGTCCGGCGTGCCCGAACGCGGAGCGGAAAGACGCCTCGGAAGCGCGGCGGAAGAAGGACGCCGGGCAAACTTTTTGAAGCGCTCGTGGCGTTGCAAACTCGATTGCGCGCCCCGGTGGCTGTCCGTGGGATCGCGAACAAACGCATGAATCTCTTGCGCACGTACCTAGTGGAGGAGACGTACGAAGTTCTCGACGCGCTCGATTCCCACGACGCCGATGAAGATCGCCGGCGAGTTCGGTGATCTCCTGCTCCAGATCGTATTTCATGCGGAATTGGGCAGGGAAGCGGACCGCTTTGACATTTCCGATGTGATCGAGCGGATTCACACGAAGATGGTGCGCCGCCACCCGCATGTGTTCGGGGACGTGAAGGCGCGCACTGCCGGCGAAGTGCTTAAGAAGTGGGAGGAGGTGAAGGCGGAGGAGCGGCTCGAAGCCAAAGGCGTTCCGCGGCTGCGAACCGGCGTCCGTTCTCGATGGCGTTTCGGCAGGGCTTCCCGGGTTGGTGGAGGCGCATCAGATATCCTTCGCGCGGCGAATGTGGGTTTGATTGGACTTCCGCCGACGGGCATTCTCGAAAAAATCGAAGAGGAAGTGGCGGAATTGCGGGAGACTTTGCAGGACGCGGATTCGTCTCGGCGTGAGGAGGAAATCGGCGACTTGCTCTTCGCGGCCGTGAATTTGGCGCGGTTTCTCGATCTCGATCCGGAAATTGCGTTGAAGCGCGCCAATCGAAAATTCAAGGAACGGTTCCGCGCGATGGAACGTGACGCTGCAGCGTCCGGTCGTCCGTCTCGGCGATCGCAACGCCGCGGAGTTGGACGAGCTATGGAGAGCGGCGAAAAGTCGATAGACAGCGACACGACGCGCGCACAAGGTGGCGAGATGATTGCGTGAAATTGCATTCTCGTAGAGCGGATCATCCGCACATGAAAGTTCAGCGCGTCACCTGCGCGAGATTCAAATGCGGCTGGTCGCTCCCTTCGAGACCAGCTTCGGCCGCACGACGAGCGCCGCATTCTGCTCATTGAAGTGGATGTCCGACGGCGCGACGGTTGGGGCGAGTGCGTCGCGGGCGAAGGGCCCGTTTTATTCCCCGAAACGGTGGACACGGCGTGGCTGATTCTCGAACAATATCTCTGGCCGCTTGCTGAAGGGCAGGGAATTCGAGGCCGCGTCGGATGTGTGGGCGATGCTGGAGCCCGTTCGCGGTCACAACATGGCGAAGGGCGGCCTGGAAGCCGCGCTCTGGGACGCGGAGGCGAAGCAGAAGGCCGTGCCGCTGTGGCGACTGCTCGGCGGCGTGCGCGAGGAAATCGCCAGCGGCGTTTCGATCGGGATCAAGCCGACTTTCGACGATTTGCTCGCCACCGTCGAAAAGGAACTTTCGGCCGGCTACCAGCGCATCAAAATTAAAATCAAGCCAGGCCAGGACATCGAACCGGTCGAACGCTTGCGCCAGCGCTTTCCCAGCATCAAGCTGATGGTGGACGCGAATTCCGCGTATCGCATCGAGGATGCGGCGTTGCTGCGCCGGCTCGAGCCGTTTTACCTGATGATGATCGAGCAGCCGCTCGGCTGGGACGACCTCTACGGCCACGTGGCGTTGCAGCGCCAATTGCAAACGCCGATTTGCCTCGATGAGTGCATTCATTCTTTCGAGCACGCGAGCGCCGCGATCGAATTGAACGCTTGCCGCATTATCAACATGAAACTCGGGCGGGTGGGCGGATATACGCCCGCGCTCGCCATTCACGATTTGTGCCGCCAAAAGCAGGTGCCGCTCTGGTGCGGCGGAATGCTCGAATCCGGCATCGGGCGCGCGCACAATATCGCGCTCTCGACGCTGCAGGGCTTCTCGCTTCCCGGCGACGTCACCGCGAGCCGCCGCTACTGGCATCAGGACATCATCGAGCCGGAAGTGGAGATGACGCCGCTCGGCACGATTCGCCTGCACAATCATCCCGGCATCGGTTACCAGCCGCGGCAGGATCTCATCGAAAGACTCGCGGTCCGCAAGGCAGTGTTGAGCTAGGCCTTGCCGCGAGAACACTCCAATTCAAATCGGCCTTCGGGCCTCGCGCTCGCGGCGGGCGTCGCCTTCGTTGCGGCGGCCTGGGTGGGCAATTTTTTTGTGGGCAAGATGGGCTTGCGGACGCTCCCTCCGCTGCGGCTTCTTGTCGTTCCGTTTGGTGATTGCGGGCGTCGTAAGTATCCCGCTCTATTTCTTGCGGCCCAGGAGGGCGTCCCCAGGCGGGCCTCCGAGAAAAGAAAACGCTGCAGGACCTGTGGACTTTCGTCTATCTCGGTTTTTTCGGCGTGGTTGTTAACATGGGAGGCTACATCATCGGACTCAACTACACGACCGTGGGCCACGCCGGGCTCATCACGGGGCTTGGGCCGGTATTCATCCTTCTGTTCGCTTGGTGGCAGGGGCTTGAGTCGGTCTTGCCTCTCTCGGTATTCGGCGTCTTAGCCGCGTTCACGGGTGCCGGAATCCTAAGCGCGGAACACAGCATGGAGTTTCGGTCAGGGACTTTGCGCGGGGATCTGATCACCCTGATAGGGACGCTGGGTTTCGCGTTGTATAGCGTGCTCGGAAAGCGCGTGGCGGGGAAGTACAGCGCCGCGGAGATGAACGCTACGAATTATTTTGTCGGTGCGATTTTTTTTCTGCCCATCGCGGTGCACAACGCGGTCGTCCTGACGCGGACCGGGGAGTGGGCATCGATAAAATGGACGGGTTGGGCCGCCATTCTCTACATGGCGTTGATTTCCGCCGTCGCCGCCTACCTGGTCTATTTCTGGGCGCTTCGCCACGTTCCCGCTTCGCGGCTCGGCGCCGTTCTCTATGCGAATCCTGTCGCCATCGCGGTGTTGGGCGTGTGGCTCATGCACGATCCGGTGACGTGGAATCTGGTGGTCGGCGGGACGCTGGTGCTGACGGGAATCTACGCAATTGAGCTGGGGCATCGACGAAATGCTAAAAGTCAAGTAACATATTATAGTAGTAGCGAATAGTTGTGGCGTGGCGCGTTGACGCGTCCTGGGCCACGTGCTAGCTTCCGCCCTGGTTCACTTTCGCGCTCACAGGAGACTCTCGAAGTGGCGATGCCGTCCCACAATTCGGCCCCGGGCAGCTCCCCCAAAAGAATCGCGGTGATTCCGGGGGATGGGATCGGTCCGGAAGTGATTGCGGAGGCCGTCAAGGTGCTCCGTGCCTTGCCGTCCGCAGAACGCCTATTCCATTTCCGCGAGTTTGACTGGGGCGCCGAGCGCTACCTGCGCGACGGCGTCACGCTGCCTCCCGACGCGCCCGAAATGCTGCGCCGCGATTTCGACGCAATCCTGTTCGGCGCCGTCGGCGATCCTCGCGTCCCATCCAATAAGCACGCCGCGGACATCCTCCTGGGGCTGCGCACGTCGCTGGATTTATACGCGAACGTCCGCCCGCTGGAGCTTCTCGACGCTTCGTTGACACCCCTGCGCGACCGCCGCGAGGCGGACGTGCGCTTCACCGTGATTCGAGAGAACACGGAGGGCCTTTACGTTAGCGTCGGTGGCCAGTTCCGGCGAAACACCCCGGAAGAGGTCGCCATCCAGGAGGACATCAATACACGCAGGGGAGTGGAGCGGATCCTGCGTTATGCCTTCGAGTATGCGCGGCGCCGCGGCTTGAAGCGGGTCTGCATGAGTGACAAATCGAACGCGCTTACCTTTGGGCACGAGCTCTGGCAGCGCGTCTTTAAAGTCGTGCGCGCCGATGGAATTTTCGACGCTCGTAGACTGCGTTGACGACGGAATGCTACGCACCTTTCAGGAACTGTTCACCGAGTTCAACACACAGGTATTGCACAAGCCGTTAGGATCGCGACGGTCCTGTGACCAACCCCCGTCTGTCCACCGTCAGCACTCGTGGGACAAATTAGGCAGATTGAAGAAGGGAGTGTTTCTGGCTCATCGTAGCGTTCACAGGAGCGAAGATGAGACAGTATGCAATTTGGCGAAGGATCCGGCCGAGAAGGTCGTCAAGGACATCCGCCGGGCGACACGCAAGCAGTATTCGGCGGAGGAAAAGATCCGGATCGTTTTCCGGCAGGTCGCGCCACGGTGCGCCAGTCGCGACCTGCGCACGCTGGAGAATTGCCCGACGCTCTATCAGGCCCACGAGCAGCTCGGCAACGGCACCAGCCCGACCGCGTTTCTGATGCAGGCGGCCGGAAACGAGATCCGGCTTTCCGCGAGCCTGCGCGGCGACGGCCTCAAGGAGCGCATCGCCTGGCAGCTCGAGCGCATCGAGCAGGCGGCCAGCCGCAAAATGGCACGCGGCACCGGTGTCCTTGCCACGATCGGCTCGACTGCCCCCTTCGTCGGCCTGTTCGGCACGGTCTGGGGCATCATGGACAGCTTCATCGGCATCTCGAAGGCGCACACCACCAACCTCGCCGTGGTGGCGCCGGGCATCGCCGAAGCCCTGCTCGCGACCGCGCTGGGACTGGTCGCCGCCATCCCGGCGGTGATGGAGCCGAACGTGCTGGCGCGTTCGACGGCGCAATACCGCGCGCTCCTTGGCGACGCGTCCGCGCAGGTCATGAAGCTCGTCGCCC
>CAWCYS010000053.1:0-23244 GCA_963799715.1 Terriglobia bacterium
TTTGCGTCCCGGTAAGAGGCTCGAAACTCTTCACGACTTCGCCAGTCGCTGGATTCGTGGTCGCGATTGTCATGCTGGGTTCCCCTGAGTTTGACAGCCACTAGTTTGATAGCCACGGCTTAACTCGTCCAATCCAACCAGCGGCTCTCTGGCGGCCAACTGTTTGTGGTCGGACCACATATTAGGAGTTTACCGCGCATCTTCAAAGACGTGATCATTCCGCGGCTGGTGCGCAACGCTTGAGCCTAAGCCTGCGAGATGAGCCAATAAGAGAGTCATCAACAATTCAATCCCCCTTCCGAGATACGAACTGACGACTTCGGAAGTACAATATAAGCGCTGGTGTGGTAATTTTGCCCCAAGAATAGGGAATTCCCTGTGTCTTTCCCAGTTAAAAGCAAATTGGCTGGGAGAAGAATTTGCGCACGACTGTGCGCTCCGTTATTTTCGACCTCTCTCCCGATCAAGAGATCGTCATGCAAAACGCAACCCCGGCGGCCATTGCGGTGCTTGTGCTGGAACTCGCACCCGCAGCCCTGTTTGGATTTGCCGGGGAACGGGTTGGACAGGTAGGTGCCCGGTGGCCGTCAACTGTGCGAACCGTCTTACCGGTACTCTGCGCGCTACCTTACGTCCTGATTTCCTTGTCGCAACACATGTTTTCATGGGCATGGTGTGCTCTCTACGCGGTGCTGCCGGTGGCCATCGCTTGGCTACTGGGGCAGGCCGCAATCGTCGATCCAGAACAGCGCGGCAATTGGCGGGACGCGATCATTCTCCTGACGCTGGGGCTGGCGGTTGATTTGCGCTGGTTCGAGCGTGCGTGGCCGAGCGGACTGGCGGGTTGGGGGAAGCTGCTTCTCGTCGATGCGGCGCTTTATGGATTCGTGGCGATCCGGCGGCTCAGCGGCACCGGCTTTAACTTCGCCTCCGCTGGAGCGACTTGAAAACGGCAAAAGTATCACTTCCGCTCCAGATTGCGCGCGCAACTCGGAAGCAAGTTTGCCGTAACGCTCGGGCGGCCAGCAACGCGCCGCTCCGAATGCGGCGCCCGGCGCCATCGCGCAACGCAGCGCCCCTTTGCGCGAACCAGCGCTCGCGAGTTTCGCCTCCGCGGCTTCGCGCGCCGAGCTTTCGATACGCAACGCGATTTCCACCCGTGCGGGCAATTGCGCGAGCCAGCCCGCGCGCCGCAGCAATTCTAAATAGTAGAACGACTCTGGCGCGGGAATCTCGCCCTTCGCAGGGACGCTCACAGCGCGCGTCAGAAGCGCCCGGCGGCCGTCGCGCGCGTAACCGATGCGCTCGGGAATTCCCGCGCGCCAGGCGATCCACGCGGCGTCAAACGCATTCTGAAACAGCACCGCCGCGTCGAATCGTTCGCGGCGCAATTCGGCAGCGAGGCGCTCGCGGCCGGAGAACCCAGCGTGCCGCCCGGCGCGATCGAACACGATCACGCGGTCCGCGCTCGGGCTGGCCGCGCAGGAGATCGGCAATCCCCGGCAACGCAAGGACCGAAACTTCGGCACCCGGCCAACGCGCGCGAATCGCCTCGAGCGCGGGCGAGACATGATCGCGTCGCCCACCCAGTTCGTCGCGCGGACAAGAATCTTCATCGCGGCGCATCTCCACGGCGATGTTCCTCGGCCATGCGGCAAACAGTTCCCCAAAAGCCTTCCGCATCGTTCAACTCCAAATCGATGCGGGCCACGTAGATTGGAAGTCCCTCAAAGCGCGCGTCCCGCAAATTAAAAGCGTCCTTCTCCGTGCAAACCAACGCATCAGCCCCAACCTCAGCCGCGCTGCGATTGAGGCCGGAAACGTCCCCCGGCGTGAAACGATGGTGATCGGGGAATGCGCGCGATCCAGCCAGCGGGACGTCCCAGCGCTTCAAATCGTCGAAGAAAGCCCGTGGATTCCCGATGCCCGCAAACGCGTAGAAACGAGCGCGCAACCACTCCTGTTGAGCCAGAATCACTTTGCGCTGTGGCGCGCGGTACAGCCCTTCGAGCGCCGCGCGAGCATAAAAGAACGGCGCGTTCGTATAGTGCCACACCATCGATTCCAATGCGGGGCTGTGGTCCGAGCGCGTGATCAAGATGATGTCCGCGCGCGAAAGGGCCGAACGCGATTCCCGCAGCGGGCCCGAAGGAAGCAGCCGGCCGTTGCCGAAGGGCGACGTCGCATCGAGCAGCACGATATCCACGTCGCGGCGCAGGCGTAAATGCTGAAAGCCGTCATCGAGAACAAACCAATTGACTCCGTGGCGCGCGAGGATGCTGCCCGCGGCGTAACGATCGGCGCCAATTCCGAGTTGCGCGCGGCCCGCAAGGCGATCGCGCAGCAGCGCGGCTTCATCACTGCGCGGTTGTCCTTGAGCGTCGGTTTGATTTTTGCCGCGATAACCGCGCGTCAAAATCGCAACTTTCTGGCCGTCCTCTGCTGCGCGTAACGCGAGCCAGAGGACGGTCGGCGTCTTACCCGTACCGCCCGTCGTCAAATTTCCGATGCTGACCACGACACCATCGAGCTTGTGCCGCGCCCGCCAATCGCGACGATAAGCGAAGGCGCGAATTCGTACATAAGCTCCGTAAACCAGCGAGAACGGCCAAAGCAGCCACGAAAGCATCGCAGGCGGATTCACGGACGGCTCCGGGCTGTCTGCGAGAATTCGCCGCGAGATTCGAGCAACGCTGCGACACGCGTCAGAACTTTGCCGGTCGCGCCACGATAGCGCTCCACCAGTTCGCGCGCGGCCGCGGCCATTTGCTTGCGGCCGGGGCCATCCTCAAGCAGAGTCGTCCATGCCGCGGCGAGTTGCGCGGCGTCAGACACTTGCACGCCCGCGCCGGATTCGACGAATCGCGCCGCCATATCCTTGAAATTTTCCATGAACGGGCCAAACACCGGAGGCTTCCCCACGACGGCTGGCTCGAGAATATTGTGTCCCCCGGACGGAACGAGCGAGCCTCCGATGAAAACTGCGTCTGCAAGAGCGTACAAAGTGGCGAGTTCGCCGACGCTATCGAGCAAAAAAACGCTGAGTGGCGGCGTGAACGGAGAACTTGAAGCGCCGCGCGAAGACAATGTGCTGCGCCGGATGGCCGGGCGGCCGGAGGATTGCACTTCCGCGGCCGCGGCATCGAAGCGGTCCGGCTTCCGCGGCGCCAGTACCAAAAGCGCGGCGGGCCAGCGCTTTTCAATTTCGTCAAAAGCCGCAAGCACGGGAGCCTCTTCGCCGGCGACGACGCTTCCCGCCACGACGAGCGGCCCACGTTTCGCGCGGCGCATCTCCGCCGCGAGCCAGCGCGAGAGATCGGTTTCTTGCGGAGACGCCAGGTCGTATTTCAAGTTCCCCGTGACTTCGACGCGATCCTCCGGCGCGCCCAATTCCACGATGCGCGCCGCGTCGGATTCCGACTGCATGAGATAGAGCGAAGCGTCAGCGAGAACTTTCCTTTGAAATTTGCCAAGCAATCCCAGCGTGGAGGAACGCGCGCGAAGAAAACCGTGATAGGAACGAGTCGAAAGCCGCCCATTCACAAACGCGACCGGAACTTTTCCGCGCCGCGCCGCGCGCAGGAAATTCGGCCAGATTTCGGTCTCCGCGATGAGAATCACTTCCGGGCGCGCCGCCCGAAACGCCCGCCGCACCGGGCCGACCCAATCCAGCGGAAAATAGAAAACGGCTGCCGCAAAGGGCAGCCGTTCGCGAGCCAGGCGCTGGCCCGTGACCGTGGTGGTGGAAACTACCAGCGGCGTTTCCGGAAACATTTCGCTCAGCCGCTGCGCGAGGGGCACGACGGCCAGAACTTCGCCGACGGATACGGCATGAAGCCAGATGGAAGCGCGTGCCAAAGATTGCAGCTCAGCCGGATAGCCCCAGCCAAACCGCTGGCGCAACACCCCGAAACTCTGCCCACGGTGAAATCCTGTGAACAAGAAATAGGGAGACGCGAGCAGCATCCCAAGTGCCGTGAGCAAACTGTAGAAGAAATACATACGCTTGGCGGCTCGGCACGCCCGCAGTCCTGAGGCCCGGCCGCGGGCGTCTCCTTCGTGGCGCGTTCCGCGCGAGCATATTATAGTGTCTCGGGCTGGGCCGCGATACCGGGCAACGTTTCACCGGCGGCGGCATCTGAACACGCGAGATGAAGCTTCTTCGCAATTCCCTGCTGATTGCCGCTGCGACGGTCTGCGGCCTGCCCGCGCTCGCACAGGTGGACCCGGCGAAGCTTCCCGCTCAAGACACGCATGAGAAACTGCTCATCGCGGTAAGCCCCTGGCTCGATGCGCAGCGCTACAAGGACACCTTCGGAAAGAAAAATCCGTATGACTCGGGAATTGTGGCGCTGGACGTTTATTTCAGGAACGATGGCGATGAGCCCATCCAGATCGATCTGAGCACGATCGAGATGATCATTGCGCCCCCGGACGATCGCAAACAACGCGTGGAACCTCTCAAGCCGGAGGATGTGGCGGACCGGATTCTGCTGATCACGAAAGCTCCCGGCAATTCTCCCTACCCGAAATTTCCGATCGGCTCGCAAGGCGGCCGCGATAAAAAGTGGCAAACTTTATCGGACGCATTGAAGGCGGCAGGACTTTCGAGCGACGTTCTCGGCCCACACACGATGACGCACGGCTGTCTCTACTTCGACATGAATCATCAGTTCGAGCTTTTAAACGATTCCGAACTCTATATTCCCGATCTCACAGCGTTGGTGAACAACCGTGCGTTGCTGTTTTTTGACATCCCGCTCTGGCCCGCGATGAAGCACTGAACCAACCGCTCACTCGTCCTCGTCCAGGTATTCACCCGGAACGTCATCCTCAGGAACTTCGTGCGTGTGAACCTCGCTCTCGTCCGCGTCCTCGGCGTCTTCCACGCCCTTCACCGCTTCGGCCTCAAACGCGTTTCCTTCTTCGAGCAATTCATCTACGCTCTCGGAATCCGGGCCTTCGAGATCGGACAAGCCCTGCAAATCACCCGCTAGCCGCCCCGGACGCGCTTCGCGCCGCTCGCTCGTGAAGGCGACGGTGTTCAACTTCCGCCCCTTCGCGCGGGAACGAGACTTGGCCGCGACCGGCTTCTTCGCTGCGGACTTCTTCTTCGCGGTCTTTCTTTTCGGCGCGACTTTCTTGACTGCCCTCTTCTTCGCCTTCGTCTTCTTCTTCGTCTTCTTCTTGGTGGCCATGGCTGGAGTGTATCACCGCTTTGCCTAAGTTGAAGCCATGCTCCACTTTGGGCCATTTGCCGCGGCACGCGGCGTCCGTTAGAATTGTGGCGACTCACGGCGCAGCGCCCACCATGGCCCTCCTCGACGACCTGAATCCGCGACAACGTGAAGCCGTGCTTGCCCTCGAGGGTCCCGTGCTCGTTCTGGCCGGCGCGGGCACCGGCAAGACGCGTGTGGCGACCTATCGAATTGCTCACCTCATCGCCACCGGTGTGCCCGGTGACTCAATCCTGGCGGTCACATTCACGAACAAAGCCGCCGAGCAAATGCGAGAGCGCGTGGGGACGCTGCTCTCTCGTGAAGGAAAGCCGATAACCGAGCCGTGGGTCAGCACCTTTCATTCGTTCTGCGCCCGCCTGCTGCGCCGCGAGGCGCCGCGGCTGGGTTTGCCGCGCGACTTCGCCATCTTCGACGACGAAGACCAAACCGCCGCGGTCAAGCGGGCGCTCGAGCAATTGGGCTCTTCCGATTCCGGCGACCGGCCGCGTGGCCTGCTGGAACGCATCAGCTTCTTCAAGAATCATGCAATCTCGCCGGAAGCGGCCACGGAACAGGCTACCGACGATCGCGATCGCCAGCTCGCCCGGATCTATGCGACGTACGAAAGTATCCTGCGGCAAGCCCGCGCGGTTGATTTCGACGACCTTTTGCTGCTCGCGGGCAAAGTGCTTCGCGACTTTCCAGAGGCGCGGGCTGCGTGGACCTCGCGCTTTCGCTATTTGCTCGTGGACGAATACCAGGACACCAATCGCGTGCAATACGACCTGCTCCGTATGCTCATGGGGCCGGAGCGCAATCTCTTCGTCGTCGGCGACGAGGACCAATCCATCTATCGCTGGCGCGGCGCCGACGTGGGCAACATCTTGCGTTTCGCCGAGGAGTTCTCCGGAGCGCAGGTCATCCGGCTAGAAGAGAATTATCGTTCGACGCAAAACATTCTGGATGCAGCCGCGGGCGTCGTCGAAAAGAATCAGAAGCGGCTGGGAAAGAGTCTCAAGGCCACGCGCGGCTCGGGACGCACGCTCGAATATTTCGAGGCGCGCGACGCCAAAGCCGAAGCGGAGTTTGTCTCCGAGCGCGCTTCCGCGTTGCTCGGCGAAGATTCTAGCGAGCACATCGCCGTGTTTTACCGCACCACCGCTCAATCGCGCGGGTTTGAAGAGGCCATGCGCTGGCGCGGCGTGCGCTATCGGATGCTCGGCGGATTTTCCTTTTACCAGCGCGCGGAAGTGAAAGACGTTCTCGCCTACGCCCGGCTCGCCATGCATCCCGAGGACGATGTGACCCTCTTGCGCGTGCTGAACACGCCGCCGCGCGGCATCGGCAAGACCACGGTGGATTCCTTGCGGCAACTTGCGCGCGAGCGCAGCCTGCCCCTATGGGATGCGATTTCAGTGTACGTCGAGGCCGGGGCGGGCCGGCGCGCCCCGGCTCCGCTCGAAGGCTTTCGTCAATTGATCGAACAACTGCGCGAAGATATAGCCCTGCCGCCCGCCGATTTCCTGAATCGCGTGATCGAACGCAGCGGCTATCTGGACATGCTTTCGCAGCGCGGCACGTCGGAAGATTCGATGCGCATGGAGAATGTCCGCGAGTTGTTGTCTGCGGTCACGGACGGCGCCGAGCGCGGCGAATCGCTCTCCGATTTTCTGGAGCGGGCCGCGCTCATCAGCGATGCCGATTCCTACGACGAGCGCGCTTCCGTGACGCTCTCCACGCTGCACAGCGCGAAGGGACTCGAATTCGATCACGTTTTCCTCGCGGGGCTCGAGGAAGGCTTGTTCCCGCACAATCGCTCGCTCGACGACCCCGAAGCGATCGAAGAAGAGCGCCGCTTGTGCTACGTGGGCATGACGCGGGCGCGCAATACCCTCACCCTGACGCGCGCGGTCTATCGCCGCATTTACGGCAACGAACGCCTGCAGGCCTCGCTTCCTTCGCGATTCGTCGCGGAGATTCCAGGCGACCTCATCACCACCGCAAAGGGCTCGCTCGCCGATGCCGGAGAGACGCGGCGGTACGAACCGGACCCGGAATATTCGTACTCGCCGGAAGAGTTTGCGCGGCGTGCGCGAATGCCCTCGCACGGGAGCGGCCGCGGCGCAGAAACGTTCTACGGGCGCGCACCGCGGGCTTCGCGCTCCTCTTCTTCGCGCGAAGGCGGCCATCCGTTGATCGGCCGACGCGTGCGCCACCCCAAATACGGCGTGGGAACCATCGTGGAAGTCGAGGGCGAGGATGAGGAGCGGAGGCTCAGCGTGCGATTCTCCGAGTACGGCACCAAGAAACTTGTCGAGCGCTACGCCCAGTTGAAATGGGAATAGCCACTCCCGTGCCTTGGCCCTTGCTTTGGGGATGCGCATTTGCGCAACGGTTGCGCCGCGCCGCCTCAGAAGGTACAGTTTTGCTTCGCCGCTTCTAAGCGGGATGGGTGGTGCCGGTGTCTTCTGACCTCTTTCGCAAAAAAAGCATCGAACGACTCATCGCGGATTCGGAAAACCCCGAAAAACGCCTTCACAAAACGCTCGGCTGGCTGAGCCTCACCTCGCTGGGTATCGGCGCCGTCATTGGCTCCGGAATCTTTACGGTCATCGGCACGGCCATCGCCGGACAAAAGTTCCAGGTGCAATCCATCCTGAACGCGCCGCTGATCGACTATTTGATTCACCACACCGCGTCGTTCGGACGGCCCGGCGCGGGGCCGGCGATTGCGATTTCGTTTGTCCTCGTGGCCGTCGCCTGTGGTTTTGCGGCGGTCTGCTACGCGGAACTCGCGGCGATGATTCCCATCGCAGGCAGCGCCTACACTTATACCTACGCCACCATGGGCGAGCTGATCGCCTGGATCATCGGCTGGGACTTAATTCTCGAGTACGCTGTGTCTAATATGGCCGTTAGCGTGGGATTTTCGGAGCACATGGTGGACTTGCTGGACTGGTTCGGCCTGCATCCGAGCCTGCGCTGGATTTCGCCGGCGTATTTACCGAGCGGCCTGCAAGATTTTCAGGGAAACAACCTGTACAATCCCGGGTGGCATTTCGGCTTCAATGTTCCGGCGTTTGTGATCGTCATGCTTCTGACGGCGGTGCTGATCCGCGGCATCCGGGAATCGGCGTGGACCAACAACGTCATGGTGTTCCTCAAATTGTTGGCGATTATTGTCTTCGTCGGATTCTGCGCGCACCTGGTGCATCCGAAGAATTGGCATCCGTACGCTCCGAATGGCTGGCCGGGAATTCTCACCGGCGGCTCCATCATTTTCTTCACCTACATCGGATTCGATTCCGTTTCGACTCACGCCGAAGAATGCAAGAATCCGCGGCGGGACGTGCCCATCGGCATCATCGCGACGCTCATCGTGTGCACCGCGATGTACATCGCAGTCGTAGTCGTGCTGACGGGGCTCGTGCCCTGGCAAACGCTCATGGACGACGCCGCTCCCGTGGTAAACACGATGAAGCGAATGCACCTGGGCAACGTGCGGCTCGTGGTGCTGATGGGCGCCTTGATGGGAATTACCTCCTCGCTGCTGGTGTATCAGCTCGGCCAGGCGCGCGTGTGGTTCGCGATGGCGCGCGACGGCCTGCTGCCTAAAATTTTCAGCCACGTGCATCAGAGGTATCGCACACCGGATTTTTCGACGCTCGTTGCCGGGATTGTCGTCGGCATTCCCGCCGGACTTCTCGACATCGGCACGCTGGCGGATCTCGCCAATATTGGAACCCTGTTCGCTTTCGCGCTCGTCGGCGCCGGGGTATTGATTCTTCGCTATCGCGACCCCGACCGCCCGCGCGCATTTCGCGCGCCCGGCGGCCCGTTTGCGCCGATCGCCACAATCGTGACGTGTTTGCTTCTGATGGCCGGTTTGCCGATCATGAATTGGATTCGATTTGTGGTGTGGCTGGCGATCGGGCTGGTAATTTATTTCGCTTATAGCCGCAGGCGCAGCTCACTGGAACCCGCAGTAGCGAGGAACTTGCCATGAGATCCCGCATTCGCACCGGTGCCGCGTTTCTTTGCGCGTATTTATTGATCGCGCCGACCCTCGGCCATGCCTGGGGCTCCAACGCCGAACGGCTGATCGCCAACAAGGCCGTGGATACACTGCCGTCGGAGATGCAGCCTTTCTTCGACGCCAATCGCGATTTCATCGCGCGGCACGCCAGCGACCCGCTCGAATGGCTTCAGAAGAACCCCACGACAGAGCCGTCCAATCACTGGATCATGCTCGATCGGTACGGAAAATTTCCGTTTGCTAATCTGCCGCGCAGTTACAAGTCCGCCGTCACAAAGTACGGCAAAGCGAAGGTCGCCGCGAACGGCGTCCTGCCGTGGCAGATCGGCGTCTATAGCGCGCGGCTGACCGAGGCGTTGCGCTCGGGAAATTGGGAGCAGGCAAAACTGGAAGCGGCGTGGCTCGCGAATTACGTGGCCGAATCGCACGACCCCTTCAACACCACTGAAAACTTCGACGGCAAGATTTCCGCGCAGCCGGGGGTGAACCAGAGATTCGGCTCAAACCTGGTGGACCGCTATTCTCTTTTCTTCCCGCTCCGGCCGAACGACGCGGCATTCATCAACGATCCCACCGACCACGCGTTCGAGGATTGTTTGGATTCCTACGCCTGGCTTGACAACATCCTGCTTGCCGATCTCCGGGCCAAGCGCGGATTGAACGATTACGGCGACGATTACTACGATCGCTTCTACAATCTCGCGGGCGCCGTCCTGATTCGCCAGCTCTCGGACGCTTCCACGGATGTCGGCTCCTACTGGATGACGGCGTGGATCAACGCGGGGCGTCCCGCGCTGCCCTCGCGCTAGCCCCGCCGCACTGTGAAACATCCTCTGAATCTGCTCGAACTGCCGAAAGCCGAGCTGCACATTCACCTGGAGGGCTCGATTGAGCCGGCCACTGCGGTTGAGCTGGCCGCCCGCCACGGAATTGAACTCTCCGCAGTCGAAGTTGCGGACCGCTACGCCCCCGGCGATTTCGCGCAGTTTATTGAGGCATTCAAGTGGGTGACTTCTTTTCTGCGGCAGCCCGACGATTACGCATTAATCGCCGCGCACCTCGCGGAATCGCTCATCCGCCAAAATGTTCTCTACGCCGAAGTCACGCTTTCCACAGGGGTGATGCTCCGCCGCAAACAGGACCCCCTCGCGAATTTTGCCGCGATTCGCGACGCTACGGCCCCATTCAAGGACATCCGCTTGAATTGGATTTTCGATGCCGCACGCCAGTTCGGTGCCCAGGCCGCCATGGAAGTGGCTCGCGTTGCAAGTTCCGCGCGAGCTGACGGCGTCATCGCCTTGGGCATGGGCGGCGACGAACTCGCGCTGCCTGCTTCGGACTTTCAACGCGTTTACGAATTTGCGGCAGGACAAGGGCTGCATCGCCTCGTCCACGCGGGAGAAATTGGCGGCCCGGAACAGGTGCGTGACGCCGTCGAACTTCTCGGAGCCGAGCGGATCGGGCACGGGATTGGGGCCATGCACAGCGAGCACACCATGGATGTTCTGGCCGCCCGCGGGATCACGCTCGAGATCTGTCCTACGAGCAACCTTCGGACCGGCGCGCTGGCCCGCCAACTCGCAAAAAGCAAGGCACACGCCTCCGAGCATCCGGTGGGCCTGTTCTTGCGGCGCGGTTTGAGCGTTACGCTGGGCAGCGACGACCCCGCAATGTTTGAAACCTCGCTGACGCGGGAATATGAACTCGTCCGAGAGACCGGCTTGAGCGACGCAGAGCTGAAAAAATTGGCGGAAACCGGATTCACCGCGGCCTTCCTCTCCAGCGTAGAGCGAGCGGCACTGCTCAAATCGTTTGCGCAACGGCGGGCGCCGGGACCGCAGGACTTGGTATAATAAAAGCGATGAAAGCTCACGTTTGGGTCATGCTGAAAGGCACGGTACTCGATCCGCAGGGCAAGGCCATTCAAAAGGCCCTCGAATCGCTCGGTTATCAGGACGTGCGCGACGTTCGCCAGGGAAAATTTTTCGTCGTGGATCTGAACGGCTCAACGCGCGAATCCGCTCAGAAGCAGATGGAACGCATCGTCCGCGACGTTCTCGAGCAATCCGGTCATCGAGGAGTATCGCTTCGAGATCGTTGAGTGAACTCGCCGGCCGCGGTCTGGCGTCTGCATTTCGAGTTAGGAAACGACGCCTTCCGACCTCGTCGTCGCGCTTTTCCGATTATGCTAGTCTGAACTCGAGACGGTGGAGGCTACCCGCCCGTGGGCGCTCCCACGCTTTCCTGGAGACAACAACCGTGTGTGGAATTGTAGGGTACATCGGCCCGAAGAAAGTCGTTCCTGTAATCATTGACGGGCTGCGGCGCCTCGAATACCGCGGCTACGACTCGGCCGGAGTCGCGGTGGTGGATCAGAACAACCAACTGCAAATCCGGCGCGCGCCGGGCAAACTTCACAACCTGGAAGAAGTTCTCCGCCTCTCGCCGATTGACGGGAGTCTACGGCGTAGGCCACACGCGCTGGGCCACGCACGGCCGCCCCACCGAAGAGAACGCTCACCCGCACCGCGATTGCTCCGGGCAGATCGTGGTCGTTCACAACGGGATTATTGAGAACTACGTCGAGCTGAAACAACAACTGGAAAAAGAAGGCCACAAGTTCGTCACGGAAACCGACACCGAGGTCATCGCCCACCTCGTCGAGAAGAACTCGAATGGCGGCCCGCTCGAAGAGGCCGTGCGCAAAACGGTGCGGCAGTTGAACGGCGTGTACGCGCTGGCGATTATTTCGACGCGCGACCCGAACAAAATTGTTGCGGCGCGCCTGGGCCCGCCCGCCGTCATCGGACTGGGACAAAACGAATACTTCGTGGCAAGCGACATCCCCGCCGTGCTGTATCACACGCGCGACGTTTTCTTCATGGCGGACGGCGATCTCGCCGTGCTGACGCCGCAAGGAGTGCGGCTGATCGATTTCGAGGGGCGTCCGATCGAGCGTCCCGTGCAGCACGTGACCTGGGATCCGATCATGGCGGAAAAGGGCGGATTCAAGCATTTCATGCAGAAGGAAATTTTCGAGCAGCCGCGGGCCGTGCGCGACACGTTGCTCGGCCGGATGTCGCTCGATTCCGGGCGCGTCTTCCTGGATGAAATGGACATCACGGAAAAAGAGTTTCAGGAATTTCGCAGCGTCAAGATCATCGCCTGCGGCACGAGCTGGCACGCGGCGCTTGCCGGCAAATTCATGATCGAGAAGATGGCGCGCATCCCGGTGGAAGTGGATTACGGCAGCGAATTTCGCTACCGCGATCCCATCGTGAACCCGAACACTCTGGCGATTTGCATCAGCCAGTCGGGCGAGACGGCGGACACGCTGGCGGCACAGCGCGAAGCGAAGCAAAAAGGCGCGATGACGCTGGCCATCTGCAACGTCACGGGCTCCATGGTGACGCGCGAAGCCGCCGGCACGCTTGCTCACGCACGCCGGACCGGAGATCGGCGTCGCTTCCACGAAAGCTTTCACCGCGCAGCTCACCGCGCTGATGCTGATCGGACTTTACCTCGGCCAGGCGCGCGGCCGGCTCAATAGCGATGCTTCCAAGAAATTGCTGCAGGAATTGACGCGCATTCCTCACCGCATGGAGACGATTCTTCAGGGCGATGAAGCCGGGATCTACGAAAAACTTTCGCGCGAATTTTTCCGCTACACCGATTTCCTGTATCTCGGCCGCGGAATTCATTACCCGATCGCGCTCGAAGGCGCTCTGAAACTGAAGGAAGTCTCCTACATTCACGCCGAAGGATACCCGGCCGGCGAAATGAAGCACGGCCCGAATGCGTTGATCGACCAGAACTTGCCGGTCGTCGTGATCGCCACGCGCGACGAGACCGACCACGAATCCATGACGCGCTACGAGAAGAGCGTTTCCAACATCAAGGAAGTGAAGGCCCGCGACGGGATCGTCATCTCGATCGTCACCGAAGGCGATCATCTCGCGCGCGAAGCGTCCGATCACTCCGTCGAGATTCCCGCGGCGCCGGAGATCATGACGCCGATACTGGAAATTATCCCCCTGCAACTCCTGGCCTACCACATCGCCGTCCGGCGCGGCTGCGACGTGGACCAGCCCCGCAACCTGGCGAAGTCCGTCACCGTTGAATAGCGTCCTCACTAACTAACAGGTTGATATACCGGGCTGACGCAGGTAGGATTGCGTGCGTGCCACGGCGCGCATCCATCCTGGTTGCTCCCCTTTTAGTCTCACTCTGCTTGCTTTCGGGACGCGTGGCGCGGGGGCAATCTCCCACGGCGACTTGGACGCTGAATTCCGTGCGTACCTCTGGATCAAACCGTTTTGCCGAAGCGCAAATCGTTGCGGCGAGCGGCCTTCACGTCGGATCAAATGTGAGCCAGTCCGACCTAGAGAACGCAGCCACGGCTCTATTGGCCACCGGAGCATTTCAAAAAGTGGCTTATACCTACCAAACGCGCGGCAACGGCATGTTCGTTACGTTCCGAGTCTCGGACGCAACAAGATTCCTTCCGTGCATTTTCGACAATTTCGTTTGGTTTTCCGATGACGAGCTCTTACGTACCATTGAGAAAACGGTGCCGCTGTTTGATGGATCCATTCCGGAAAATGGCGGACTCGCCGACGATGTCACCGCGGCTCTGGGTAAGCTTCTAACCGCGAGCGGAATTCCCGGCATTGTCGGTTATCTCAAGCAGGGAAATCTCGGCCAAGCCGCCACGGCCTTCCTGTTTCAAGTACAGGGCACTGTCCCTTCCGTCTCAGCAGTTCAATTTATTAATGGTCCGCTCGACCCGGCGCTTCTTTCGGAGGGGAGCAAACTGCTTTTGGACAAGCCCTACTCCCGAACTCTGTCGATGGGCGTCGCGGACCAGACGTTCGCGAGCGTTTACCAAAATCATGGATATCTGCAAGCGAAATATGCGCCGCCAAAGCTGACGATTCTTCCCGGAAGCGCTCCTGGGGATCCGGGCAGTGTCGCTCTTGCGTTCACCGTGGATGCGGGAACCCAATTTCATTGGGCGGGTCTGGCATGGAGCGGCAATCAAGCAGATTCCGAACAAGTCTTGAATCCGTTGGTCACGCTGAAAGATGGAGACATTGCCGCTGCGGACAAGATTTCAGACATCTGGGCCGCAGTGCAAGACCTCTACGGTGAGAAAGGATACCTGACGGCCGCTGTGCGGCCAACCCCTGAGTTCGACGAAAGCTCAGCGCGAGTGCGATACTCCGTCGCAATCGTCGAAGGTCCTCAATATCGAATGGGGAATCTGAAAGTGGACGCGGCGACGGAGGATCTCGCCCGGAAACTTAGCGCTGCCTGGGAACAGAAGCCGGGCGACGTTTACAATTCTAAATATCTTAAGATCTATGAGCAGGTGGCTGGAAAGATCGTGGTTCGCGCCGGGGCGGCGCGCAGCGGACAGCTCAATCTCAGCAACACGCTGATCCCTGAGACGCAGACGGTGGATGTAATTGTGACCTTCAAGTGAAAGACGCCCCGGCGCGGAAATAGACGCCTTCCGCCTCGGAGTCGCGTAAAATGAGGGCCGTGCACGCCCGACGCCATCTCTTCCTTCTCTTTTCCCTGGCGGCGTTCTCAATCGCCGCTTCATCCAGCGCGGCAATCCCCTCGCCGCAGCAAGTTGCCGCATCTGGATCGCTTAAAGCCATCAAGATTTCGGGCAGCACCCGCTACACCGCCGAGCAAGTCGGCCAAGCGAGCGGACTCGCGATTGGCCAGACCGTGAATCATGACGTCTCTGCAGGCGGCGGCCGATCGCCTGGCGCAGCTCGGCCTCTTCTCCAAAGTCAACTATCGCTTCACCACGTTTCCGGACCAAGGCGTGGATGTCGAGTTCGTCCTGGAAGATGCGCCGACCGTTCCCGTGGACTTCGACAATTTCCCGTGGTTCACCGACGAAGAACTGACCGCGGCCCTCCGCCAATCGGTCTCCTTGTTTGACGGCAAAGCCCCGCAAGACGGCACCCTCCTCGATCAAATGACCGCTGCGCTCCAGGCCCTGCTTCCTTCGCGAGGCGTGCAAGGAACGGTCGACCGGACGCTGATTGCGGAACCCGTGGGCGACGGCATGATGATGCAATTTCACGTCGACGGCGCGAATCTCCCGATCGCATCCGTGCAATTCGGCGATGCGCTGGCGGCGAACTCGCCCAAACTCGCGGACAGGTTGTCCGACATCGTCGGAAAGCCGTTTTCCCGCTACATGCTTGAAGTGTTTGAGAGCGAGCAACTGGCGCCGATCTACGCGGCGGCCGGGTACCTGCATCCCAAGTTTGCGCAACCTGTCCCTCGCTTTACGGGCGATCCAAACGGGCCCCCTCCCAAGAACCTCCTCGTGATTTTCCCGATCGATCCGGGGCCGATCTACCACTGGGGCGGCGCGCAATGGAACGGGAACGCCGTGCTCGATGCGGCCTCGCTCGACGAACTGATCGGGCTGAAACCGGGGGACGTTGCCGATGGCCTGCAAATCACCGGCGCTTGGCAGCGCGTTCAGGACGCCTATGGCCAACGCGGCAGACTGGACGCGAAGGTGACACCGACACCCTCCTTCGATGACGCGCAGGGCCGCGTGTCCTACAACGTCTCCATCGACGAAGGGCCACTCTACCGGATGGGCGACCTCATCATCACCGGGCTATCGGTGGACGCGGAGAGCCGCGTGCGCCTGGCCTGGCGTCTTCCGTCCGCGCAGATTTTCGATTCTCATTACTGCGATCAATTCATCGATAGTTTGGAAAAGCCGTCGCGCGCGATTTTCGGAGACTTGCCCGTTCACTACAACGAAGTCGGCCGATGGGTGCGCAAAGATCCGGACAAGCACATCGCCGACGTTCTTCTGGATTTCAAATAGGCGTACACAGAATTCCCTTTTCCCCGCGCAAAGCCGAATCAGGTTACAATGCCCGGACGATGAAAACGCGCGCCATTCAATTTGCTGCCTTGATCTTATTTCTTGCTGCTACGCTTTGCGCGCAGCAGCCCGCTCCTTCACAAACGCCCGCGCCGCAAGCTGCGCCGCCTGCCGCACCCTCGACTCCGCCGCCCGCCACGACGACGCCCGCGCCGGCGCAGCCGTCAACCGAGCCGCCGCCGAAGCAGGCCCAGACCCCGCCGCAGACTCCGCCGAAACCCGCGCCCGCTCCAAACCACGCGGCGGCGCCGCCCGGGCCGCAGACTCCTCCGCCGCCCGATCCCGAGGCGGAGCTGGAGAAGGCCGTCCAGGACGCGAATAACGACAGCGCGAAAGTCGTGCGCAACCTCGAAGATTATTTGAAACGTTTCCCCGACGCGCCGCGCAAGGCGGACATTTATCGCGCCATTGTGGAGTCGGCGCTGCAAATACACGATTCAGCGACCGCGCTCGATTACGCGGAACGCCTCATCGCCATCGATCCAAGCGACGCCGAGATGATGATGCAGGCGGCGCTGATGCTCGAGCAGAAGGGCGGTGACGAAAGCTTGAAACGCGCGGTGGATTATGCTTCCCGCGTCCTCGACCAAATTCAAAAAGCAAATCCTGAAGACCGCTCGCCGCGCATGTCCGCGGAGGAATGGGAAACGGGCCGCAAGCGCGCGGAAATGTCCGTCTTCATCCTGCGCGGCCATCTGGAAATGGACATGAAGGATTACGACGACGCCCAAAAGGATTTCACGAGCAGCATGCAGCTTTACCAGAATCCGGAAGCGGCGCTGGACATGGGCGAGATCGCCGAACTCCAGCATCACCCCGACGACGCCGTAAAATTCTACGCCGAGGCGTTCGTCATTCCGGATCAGGAGGGCGCGAATGTGGATCGCGCTGAAGTGCGGCGGAAGTTGGGCAATCTGTGGCGCGAGCAGCATGGCAACGAAGTCGGCCTGGGCGAGCGCCTCCTGGAGGCCTATGACGATACGCTCGCCGTCGCGCACAATTCCGCAGCACAACCCGTGCCGAATAAGGGCATCACGGATCCGCTGGCTTTTGTGCTTGCGGCACCCGGACGGTTCGGCTCCCTTCCAGATGAGCGATTTAAAGGGGAAAACGATCGTCCTCACGTTCTGGGCTACCTGGTGCACGCCTTGCAGCGAGCTCGATCCCACTGCTCGCGCAGGTGCTGCAGGAATACGCGGGACGCCACGATCTGGTTTTTCTCACTTTGAATACGGATGAGGATGAATCGCGCGTGCTGCCCTATTTGCAGCGGCAGCACATTCCGGGCACGGTGCTCTTCGCGGACGGCCTCGATGATTTCTACAACGTGAAGTCTCTGCCGACGCTGGTGATCCTGGATCACACCGGCAAGGTTTCCTATCGCGCCGAAGGATTCGATCCGGATACGATCGTGTCCGAGTTGAAAGGCGCCATCCAACACGCGCTCGCGGCGACGCCGTAGTTTTCTTACGAGAAATCGGCTGGGAGCTGAGACGCGGTTAGACGTGCGCGCCGCGCGGGTACCGGCGCGCAACTTCCGCCGCCGCCCGCACGGTATTGACGTGGATGCGCACGGTGTCGTCCACGCGCCGGGCGTAGCCGCCGGCAAGCGTGCACATGACGGGGATGCCGAGTTTTCGCGCAAACTCGAATACCAGACGATCGCGGCGCTCCAACCCCTCCAACGTCAACGCCAGCCCGCCAAGCTGATCCTCGCGATACGGATCGGCGCCGCCCACGTAACACAGCAAGTCCGGATGAAACGAGTATAGAGAACGCACCAGCGCGCCCTCGAGCCGCGACAGATACTCGGCGTCGCCCGTGCCGTCCGGAAGACCGATGTCCAGATCCGACAGCTCCTTCGGAAGCGGATAATTGTTTTCCTGATGAATCGAAAGCGTGAACACGTCCTTGTCCTTGGCAAAAATCGCCGCCGTGCCGTTCCCCTGGTGTACGTCGGTGTCCACCACGACCGCCGTGTGGATTGCGCCGTCGGCCTGTAAACGCCGGATCGCAACCGCGACGTCGTGAATCATGCAGAATCCCTCGCCATGCCCCGGATATGCGTGATGGAATCCGCCGCTCAAATTGATGCCGAAACCGTCCGCCAGCGCGCGGCGCCCCGCGAGAATCGAGCCGCCCGCGGAAAGCCAGAACGCCTCCACCGTCTCGCGCGAATACGGAATCTCCACGCGCAGACGCTCGGAAATCGTCAGCGTGTCGTTCTTCAATTTCGAGACCCAATCGGCCGTGTGCACCAGCAGCACGTCTTCGTCGGAGGCCGGCTCGGGCAAAAGAATCTCGTCCTCCGCAGCCACGCCCTCCGCGAGCAAGGCATCGCGAATCAATCGATATTTCTGTGAAGGAAAAATGTGCGCGCCGAGGTGCAGGTCGTAGTTTTCGTGATAGACGATTCGGAACGGCAGCTTTGGGGTCACGAGGTCAGTTGTCGCGGTCGAGAATGAAGTCGGGGACGGCGCGCAGTGCGCGGCCGAAATCGCCGGTGGCGTTTCCATTCAGGCAGGCCTTGGCGCGAAGCGCGTAGTCGCGGGCGAGTTGGCGCGCGCGATCGAGCGCGCCGGATTCCCGCACGAGTTGCGTGATCTCTTCGGGACGCACGCTGGTGAAGCCGCCTTCCTCGAGAACCTTGGCGACGAGGCGCCGCGCCTCCGAATGGCCGTTGTCCAGCGCGTAGATGAGCGGCAGCGTGACCTTGCCTTCTTTCAGGTCGCTCAGCACCGGCTTGCCGAGCCGCTCCAGCGATGCCGTGAAATCGAGCAGATCGTCCACAAGCTGGAACGCCAGCCCGGCGAAGCGGCCATAGTCGGCCAGCGCCTGCTCTCCCTCGTCGTCCAATCCGCCGAGCACCGCGCCCAGACGCGCGCAGCCGCTGAAGAGGCACGCCGTCTTGCGCGAGGAAAGCTCCAGCGCGTCCGTTTCGGACAAATCCATGTGGCCGAGCTTCGCAAGCTGCAGCAGCTCGCCTTCGACCATGTTTTGCGTCAGCTCGATGAGGATGTCGAGAATCTTGAAATTGCGCTCGCCCAGACGCCAGTTGGAATGCCTGCATGTACAGCCAGTCACCGGCGAGCACGCTGCGATGATTGCCCCAGCGCGAATTCGCCGAGGGACGTGCCGCGGCGCGTGTCGGCGCCGTCAATCACGTCGTCGTGCACCAGCGTGGCGCTGTGAATCAGTTCCACGACGGCGCTCAAGTCGCACCGCGCCCGGCCCGCTGTAGCCCGCGTATCCGGCCGAAAGCAGCAGCAGCGCCGGCCGCAGCCGCTTCCCGCCGCTCTCCAGCAGGCACCCGGCGATGTCCGAGACAGGGATCGGCGCCGTGCCGCTCTGCAGGGCAAGCTCTTGTTCGACCCGGACCAGATCGTCCCGGACTAGATCGAAAATCTCTTTAGTGGTCAGAACGGCTATGGCTCCCTCCTCCGCATGCCCCTGGAGACTGCTGCTGGAGGCCTCGACGAGCCCGAAAAAGCGAAGAAAGTTCGCGGCGGTCGCCGTTGCAACTTCGTCTGGGACTCAAGTTTCTCACACTTGCCAGCGTTCGTGCTACCTCCGCGACGTACGCGGGCTCGTTGCGCCGACCGCGCTTGGGTTGCGGCGCCAGATAAGGGCAGTCGGTCTCGATCAGCAAGCGATCGAGCGGGATTTCGCGGGCAACGTCGCGGAGGGCCTGCGCCTTCGGGTACGTCGCATTGCCCGCGAAGGAAACCATGAACCCAATGTCCATCCCGCGACGCGCGTCCTCCAGAGTCCCGCCAAAACAGTGGAGAATGCCGCCCAGCCCGGACGAGCGCCAGTCCGCTTCCAGGATTCGCAGGCAGTCGTCCCACGCCTCACGGCAATGAATGATGATGGGCCGCTTGGCGGAGCGGGCATGCGCGAGTTGGAATCGAAACGCCTGCGCTTGGACATCGCGCGGTGAATGATCGTAGTGGTAGTCGAGACCGATCTCGCCCCAGGCGAGCACGCGCGGCTGCGTCATCCACTCCGCAAGCGTGTCGAAATCGGCGTCGCCGAAATCCTTGGCGTCGTGGGGATGAACGCCCGCCGCCGCGTAAATCCAGTCGTGCTGCTCGCACAGTCGCAAGGCGCCGCGAATTTCCTCCAGAGTGTGGCCCGTGCCGACGGTCAGCAGGGCGCGTACGCCGGCCTCTTGCGCATGCGCCAGCACTTCGGCGCGATCGGCGTCGAAATCGGCGGAATCAAGATGTGCGTGTGAGTCAATCAGTACCAATGGTGTTCCAGAGACTCCAGAATTCAACGTGAAGCGCCGTCATTCGGATGCCCGCGTCATTCGTTCCCTTTGCTTCCCGCTGCCGCGCCGCTCTGCTCCTAACTCTCTGTGCCCTCGGTGTACTCTGTGGTTCGCCCTCTTCTCTTCTCTTCTCTTCTCTTCTCTTCTCTTCTCCTCCTCCGCCCTACTTCAATCGGGACCCGACCGGCACATCCTCAAGAAAACCGGCCAGACACGGGTAAACCATCCGGTCCAGACGACCCCGCGACGATCATGCCGTTCGATTCCACGCCGCGCAGTTTGCGGGGCTGGAGATTGGTCACCACAATGACCTTGCGTCCGATGAGTTTTTCGGCTTCGTAGGCCGTGGCGATGCCCGCGACGATCTGCCGCACTTCGTCGCCGATATTCACCATCAGCTTCAGCAGTTTATCGGCATTCGGCACTTTTTCTGCCGATTCAATCTGCCCGACGCGCATCTCCACCTTCGCGAAATCATCGATCGTGATTTTCGCGGGCGCCGCCGCAGGCGCCGCGGCCGTAGCCGCCGTCGCGGCAGGGGCAGCCGAAGTCGCGCCCGCAGATGTCTCGGCCGGCTTCTGTGGTGTCTGTTCCATGGCTTCCATCCTTTCGATTGCGTCGGCCTTCTCGATACGCGGAAATACCGGTTCGATTTTGCCGATGCGCGTCCCCGGCTTGAGTTGCCCCCAATCGAGGGACTCCAAAGTGGGCGCATCGAGACTGCCGGACATTCCGAGTTGCCGCCAGATCGCTTGCGTAGCCGCCGGCAAGACCGGATGCGCAAGTTTACCGACGATGCGCACACAATCCGCCGCGACGTAGAGTACGTGCTCGAGACGTTTGCGATTCGCTGGATTTTCCGCCAAGACCCAGGGTTTTTCGTCGCTCAGAAACTTATCGCACACCGCAACGAGCGCCCAAAGCTTCTCAAGTGCGCGCGAGAAATTGAACTGGTCGTAGGCGAGCCCCACATCGCGCAACACTTCGAGCGCTTCTTTGGCCACCCCGCCGGACACAGCGTCGAGAAGCGCTTGCTCATCGGGGCTCTCTCCGCCGGGCTTCGCAGGAATTGCGCCGCCGCAATATTTTTCGATCATCGTCAGCGTACGGCTGGCGAGATTCCCCAGGCCGTTGGCGAGATCGCCGTTGTAGCGCGTGACGAGCGCGTCGTAGCTGAAATTGCCGTCTTGCCCAAACACCGTCTCGCGCAGCAGGTAATACCGCAGCGCGTCCATCCCCAGCACATTCACAATCGGCAGCGGCGCGACCACGTTGCCCTTGGACTTGCTCATCTTCGCCGCGTCGATCAGGAACCACCCATGCGCCCAGATCTGTTTCGGAATGGGCAGCTGCGCAGCCATCAGAAACGCCGGCCAATACACGGCGTGAAATCGGATGATGTCTTTGCCGACCAAGTGCACATTCGCCGGCCAGAAACCGCGCTGCGCATATTCCGGCCCACCGACCGCGCTGAGATACGCACTGAGCGCGTCGAACCAAACGTAGAAAACGTGCGGCTCTTCGCCCGGCACAGGAATGCCCCACCGGATCGTCGTCCGCGTGATGCTCAGATCCCGCAGTCCGCCTTCGACGAAGCTGATGATTTCGTTGCGCCGCGATTCGGGCTGAATGAATTCAGGATGCTGCTTGTAAAAATCGAGCAGCGGCTTCTGAAACGCCGACAGCTTGAAAAAATAATTCTCTTCCGTAAGCGTTTCCGTCGGTCGGCCGCAATCCGGGCAGGAATCGCCGGGCTTCGCGTCGTTCACAAACGCATTGTCGTAAATGCAGTATTGGCCGGTGTAGTGGCCTTTATAGACGTAGCCATTCTCGCGGCACAGCCGGAACAGCCACTGCACGGTGCGAACATGTTCGAGGTCCGTGGTGCGAATGAATTCATCCGCGGCGAGGCCCGAGTTTGTCCCACAGCGCGCGCCACTCCTCGGCCATCTTGGCGACGAATTCCGATTCCGGAACGCCGGCCTTCTTCGCGGCGCGCTCCACGTTCACGCCATGCTCGTCCGTGCCCGTGGTCATCACCACTTCGTAGCCGCACATGCGTTTGTAGCGCCGGATCGTGTCGGCCACGATCGTCGTATAGGTATGGCCGATATGCGGCAAGCCGTTCGTGTAGTAAATCGGCGTCGTGAGATAGAACTTCGGCTTGGTGGAATTGGCGCTCATCGGTGGATCCTGCCTGCCGGCAGGCAGGTTGGAGACGCTCGCACAACTCTTCGCGCGAGCGCAGCCTAAGCAAGCAATTGATACTAAGCGCCGCTCCGCGGGCTGTCAAATCAGCGGGGCGCGACGAATTCGAGGCGATTGCCCCAGGGGTCTTCCGCGTAGAACCCGCGCTGGCCGGGAAGCTCCTCGTCGTCGGTGACCGCAATTCCGTGCGCCAGGAGCGCCTCGCGCATTTCATCCAAGTCCGCGACGCCAAAGGCCGGATGCGCCTTGCGCGCGGGCGCGAAGGATTTTTCCACGCCTATGTGAAGCTGCTGGTCGCCGCAACGAAACCAACATCCGCCGCGCGCCCGTAGCGACCCAGGTTTTTCGATTTCTTCCAGACCGAGAATACCGCCATAAAACTTCCGCGCCGAGGCTTCGCAGCCTGTGGGAGCCGCGATCTGAAGGTGGTCGAGCCGTGAGACGCGCGCGTCCGCGCCGCGTTACACCCCTGCCGCCGCGTTGGCATCTCCCAAATTGGGTGACTGAACCAAGCTCGCATAAGTGCGCCTGTCAAGAAGGTGGTTGGATCGAAAGCTCAGGTTGGCAACCAGGACGA
>CAWCYS010000054.1:0-7760 GCA_963799715.1 Terriglobia bacterium
AATTGGAGCTCAGCATGCCAGAGGAACTCGCGGGAGCTGTCGCTAACCTGATCCGTTGCACTGCGAGCGTCGTTCACGTCCAGCCGGACAAGTTCTTCGGCGGCAAGGCAGGTGTGGGCTTGAGAATAGAGCGCTACGAACGAGAAGCGCTTAATAGAACCGAGCGTTGGGCGAACTAACCCGTCGCGGGAAAGCGTCTAGCGTTTTTCCGCTCCGACGGTAAACGTCACTTTGGCGCTGGTGACGTTCTCAAAGAGATCGTAAACCCGCACGGCCAAGGTGTGTTCGCCGGGAGCCAGGTTCTCCAGAGGGAAGTCGTACGACTCCTGAAGCGAATCGCTCACTTGGCCGCCCGGCAGCACGATTGTCCAATCGCCCGCGTCCAGGCTGTATTGCGCGCGCGCGATGGCGCTGCCCGAGTCGGCGGCCTCAAAGTGGACCCGCGCTGCACCCGGACCCGATTTCGGATTGGGCAGAGTCGTGAGCGATCCAATGGCCGGAGGAGTATTGTCCACCAGGAAGCGATCCGATTCGCGCTCGGCGGTCAGTGCGAGGTCCGGCGGGTTAGAGGGTCCGTCCGACGCGACAATCTTCAGATAGTAGGCGCCGTCCGGCATCGTCGTCGTATCCCAGGAATAGAAATGCTCCTCGATCTTGTCTTTCAAGAGCTTCCATGTGGATTCGCCTTCGCCGCGGTAATAGATTGAGAATTCCAGCGTGTCATCATTTTCATCTGTGGCGCTCCACAGCACTGCCTGATAACCCTTTTGCCGAACGCCTTGTGGAGGCGCTTCAAAGCGGTTTACCCCCGGCCCGCCCGAGTTGCCGCTCTCGAAGGTCAGCGTTGGCGCTGGAGGTGCGTTGGGCAGCCGCAGTTGCACCATCGCCGCCGGGCCTTGCCCCGACGGCCCTCCTCCCGTATTGAGTCCTTGTGCGCGCACGCCGGGATCCTGCAGAACGATCGCCCCAATCACAGGCGCCACATTCTTAGGCAAGTAAGCCAGATTCACCCACTGTATTTCAGGCGATGCTGAATCGGACGCGCCGGCGGTTCCCCCGTGTATCACTGCCTTCCATTGCACGAAGCGAGCGGCAGGGCAGTCCACGGTTTCGCCTGAGCCGCGCGTGAAGGGACCAGCCCAGGGGCTCCAGTTGTCGTCCGGGGTGGACGTATTTCCCGAGCGCGCGAACATCTCGATCCGCGCGCCGCCCGCCGCTTGCGCGTCTTGCCCTTCGCCCCACCAGGTGAGCCGCCCCCATCGCGAGAAATTCCTGGCGTCGAACGGCTGTGATTCAAACGTCCCCTGGGACTCATCGCCCGGGCCGAGCGTGAAGATCCTTCCGGGATTGGCGGTCACCACGTACAACGAGCCGCCAGGGCCGGCGACGAGATCGGTGATCTGCTCGGAAGCCGTCTTGGCAATTTGGGAGAAGAGCCGGTTGGGCCCGAGCTGCAAAATCGCGCCGTGATTGCCGGTGCCGATTAGAAGATTCCCCTTCGCGGACCAGCCGAGGCTGTAAACCAACTCTTCTCGCGAGGACCATACTTCTTCCGGCGATCCGTCCGGCGAGATGCGATAGACCGCGCTGGAGGAAAGAGTCGGGAAGGGCAGGAATGCCGGAAGTTGCGCTTGCGTTTGCACCTGCTGCTGCGGTTGGTTTACCTGCGCGTTTTCGTCCGAGGAAAACGTTAGCGTCGTGATGGTCTGCTGCTGTGGCGCGGCGATGGGCGCCGGCGCTTGCTGATTCCGGGGTTTTTCTCCAATCGCGGAGACATAGAGATTCCCGCTGGGATCGAATTGCAGCGCGGTCACTTCTTTCTTGTCCGTTTCAAATAAGACGAAGGCCCGGCGTCCGCTGGAAGCCGTTGCGTCCGAAGATCCGGAAGCCGCGCGCTTGGGCACAGCCGGAGCCGCCATGGGAATTCTCAAAATTCTGCCGTTCGGTTCCGTCCCTGCAATGAGATTGCCTTTCTGATCGAATGCCAGCGCGCGAACGTGGAATTCGTCGCCCGCATAAAAGAGATCGCCTTTGCCGTCGGGCGTGACGGCGAAAATTTTCCCCGTGTCGCCGGTGGCGACGTAGAGCGTACCGTCGGGCCCGAATGCCAGCGCCCAGATGTATTTTGTCTTCGGATCGAAGAAGACGGAAGATTGTCCCGCCGGCGTCACTTTGTACACTTTGCCGTCGGGCGACGTGCCGACGTAAAGATTGTCGTGCGCGTCGATGGCCAGGGCCTGCGCGCTCATCTCTTGCGATTCAAAAAATTTCGTGGCCTTCCCTTGCGCGTCGAATTTCACGACCTTGGCGTTGGAGCCGCCCGCCGCGTAGAGAGTACCCTTGGAATCGGCGCGCACCGCCCAGAGGTAGGCGAGATTGGCGTCGCCGAGCGGTGAGAATTTCGGGGCGAGAAACAGCCGGCCGTCGTTGCGGATCGCCACGCCCTTGGCCGTGCCCTTCTCAAACTCTTCGTAACGCGATTGCCGCCAGAAGCGCGTGTGTTCGGCCAGGGTCGGCAGCGCAGCGGCGCAAATTACAAGTGCGGCCGCCAGCCGGGCGGCAGTGCGCCGTTGCCGAGTGGTCGGTTGCAGAAAGTTTCTCATCGGTTTCTCAATCCCTCTGGCCCTCAATGGCGTTGGACCTCATGTTCCTCATGGAATCCGAATCGTAATTGTGGCGAAGCCTGTGATCACCTCATTCATCGGCACTGACCACTCGCCCGCGCTCGAATCGTGCAGTAGAAATCCGCCGGCTTGTCCCGGCCGGCCATCGACCACGTCAATCTCCGAAAGCGGGGCATTGGGCAGGACTTTGTCCTGCACGAGCAGGGTGGGATTCGCTTCAAGCAAAGCCACATAGAGATGATCGTTCCGCCGCTCGCGGTTGAGCAGCGCGATCAATTGTTCCAGCCCCGTCAGCCGGCCGATCGCCGCGGGTCCAAACGGCGCTGTGCGCCGGTCCAGCGTTCCCGCGTCGCTCACCAGGACCTGCATCATTGTGCCGTGCGCCGCTTGCTCGGGAATCGTGATCGAAACATCGCGAATGACGGGGTCTCCGCGATAGGGGCGCAGCATCACTTTGATCGTCACGGATTCGCCGGGCTCCGCTTCCACTTTGTCCGACCACGCGCCCGCGATGGCCGCTTCGGTATGCTCAGGCCGGGCTTCCAATTTCAATTCGATGTGCTGGACGTTGGGCGTCTCGAACGGGTTCCCGAAGATGCGCGCGAAATCCGCCTGCACCGCGACCGCGACGAACGTCGCATCCGGAATCATCGAATCCGTCGGGGCAAACAACTGCTCCATTTGCACGCTGGAGTGCCCCGCGATATCGATGGTCCCGTGCAGAGATAAAGTCGCGCCCTCGCTGTAAATCGGATCTTGCGTCAGGCCGTTTAGCGTCACCAGCCCGACAATCAGCGGCGCGAGCTTCGGATTCGTCACCATCTCAAAATGAAATTTCTTCTCACCCGCCGGCGTTGCCAAGGTCAAATCGACAGGAATCATCGGCGGCGATTTTCCGAGCACTCCCGTGACGGCGGTGGTGCGGTCGTCGGTAATCGAGCCGATGATCCCGCCCATGTTCACGATCTTGGTGGATTCGTACTCGGACGCGAGAGTTGTGATCACCCGCGCGCGCGCCATCGGCACTTGCAGCCGGCCGAATCCGAATAGCGGGTGGCCGCAGGACAACACTCGATCGCCGATGATCGCGGTGACGGTGCACGCGGCGTTGATCGTGAGATCGCCTTGAACGAGCACCATTCCCACCATATCGCCCGGCGCCAGTTTTGCATCGTCCGGGCTCGCCGTGCCCGTCCCGCCTTGCGCTGCCGAGAGGCCGTAGCCGCGGAACTCGCTCGCGTAGTGACCGATCGCTTCGGCGCTGAATCCGGAAAAAGTCAGTGGGGAAGCAATCGGCTCGAGATAGAGCGGCCCGCTCGTTCCCACCGCCGCGGAGAATGCGTCGGGCAGAGGATACTGCCGCGACGTAAACGCCTCAGCCACGCTGGAATCGGGTGGCGTGCTTGGCAAACTCAACATCTCCTCAATCGGCGTCACGCCCGCAATGGGCTCCTTGCTGAAGATGCCGAGTTTCAGAGACACCGCGCCCAGAAGTTTCCCGTCAATGTAGACGGGGCTGCCGCTCATCCCCGCGACGACGCCGGTGTGTTCGACCTTCGCTCCCTTGAGCTGTACCAGGATGATGGATTCCTGCGGGCCGATCAAATTGGGCATCACTCCAATCACGTCGAAGGTGAAGCTTTCAATGTCGTCGCCCGCAAAGATTGTGTAGCCGGTTCCCGTCATTCCCGGCTCCACCTGATCCAGCGGAAATATCGGCGGCGTCCCGTCGGCGGAAAGCGGCGTACCAATCACGAGAAGAAAAACGAAAAGGGAAATGGCGCTTGCGAGGCGGTAGCACAGACGGAGACTGCGGCGCGGAGACATCAACCCAACATGTTACCCGCGCCCCGCGGAGGAATCAAATCGGTCTGTTGGGGTCGCAGTTCACCATGATATGTACTGCGTTTTTCGCGCGTTTGATGGAGGAGCCGCACGATTCCCGGTGCTATAATCCGGCCAAGATGATGATAGAGGTAAGGTATGAGAATCTGCGTGACTCTCTTCTGCGCCTTTCTGCTTTCAACATTGGCGCTCGGCCAAGCTCACAGTCCGAAAAGAAATAAGGTCCCTGATTCGGAAACTGCGGTAAAGATCGCCGAGTTAGTCCTTATTCATGTCTATGGCAAGAAACAGATTGCGTCCGAAGAACCCTTCACCGCCATGCTTAGCGGCGACGTGTGGACAGTTTTCGGTACTCTTCATTGCCCAGATGGGAAAGGCGGCACCACCACTTACTGTCTCGGCGGTGCTGCAGAAGTGCGGATATCCAAGGCCCGTGGTCGCATCCTGTCAATCTCGCATACGAAGTAACTTCGAGTAGCTGCGCTACCCGATCCCATTGTGAGCGAGGCCTTCACTATCCCAATCCACCGGCTCGACGCGGCCCACAATGAAGACATAAACGAACGCCCCCAGCAGCCCGAAAAACGCCACGATCGCGAAGGGCCAGAAAAAGCCCCCGGTCTTTTGCAACACAACTCCCGTCAACCACGCCGCGGCGACTCCGGCCATGTTGCCGAAGAAGTTTTGTATTCCCGTCCATTGCCCCGCGGCTCTCGACCCGGAGATGGTTTGCGTGATGGCCCACGTATTCGACGCGGCCACGCCGTTGCTCCGGACCAGAGCAAGAAGCCCAGCGCGATCACCTAGTTGACGTTAAACCGATCCACCAACCAACCGGAAACCAGTTGAAACGCGGCCTAGGTCCAGAACAATGCGGAAAGCAGCAGGCCGAGCTGCCCCTCCGTGATGTGGAGTTCGTCTTTCAGAAGCGGCGCGGCAATCGAAAGAATTCCGCGATCGATGTAATTGATGCAGACCGAAATCACCAGCAACGCCACCACGCGCTCCATGGCCGGCGTCACCTTCTGTGCCTATTTGACGGCGGTACGCTCACCGAAAGCATCTCGCAGAGTCCGGTTGAGGCTGGGGCGGGAGTGTACACCAAACGAGTGCTCACGGGTCGCGCCCTCTGCCGGAGCAAGCGGCGAGCCTGTGACGTGTTAGAATTTTGTCCGTGGCTCGACAGAAAATTCATCCCGCACGCAGCATCACCGGCGCCGTCGAGGTGCCCGGCGATAAATCCATTTCGCATCGCTACGCGATCCTTGCGGCTCTCGCGGAGGGCGCGAGCGAGATCGAGCATTTCTCGGCGGCCGCGGATTGCCGCTGCACGCTCGGATGCTTCGAGCGGTTGGGTATCGATGTGGATGTGCGCGGCTATCGCGTGCGCGTCGCGGGCAAGGGACTGGCCGGTTTGCACGCCTCGTGCCGTTCGCTGGACGCGGGAAATTCCGGCACGACGATTCGTTTACTTGCCGGCGTCCTGGCGGGACAAACTTTCAGCTCCACGATTGACGGCGATGGCTCGCTCCGGCGGCGGCCGATGCGGCGCGTGATCGATCCACTCGAAAAAATGGGAGCGCGAATCCGTTCGCGAGAGGGCGGCCTGGCGCCGCTCGAGATCGAAGGCGTTCCGTTGAGGCCTATCGAATACGCGATGCCCGTCGCGAGCGCGCAGGTGAAATCGGCCGTTCTGCTCGCAGGACTTTTCGCCGAAGGAGTGACCTCAGTCGTTGAGGCAGTGCGAACGCGCGATCACACCGAACTCGCGCTGGAGGAATTCGGCGCGGAGGTGGCCCGCGAGGGCCGCGCGATTCGCGTCGTCGGCCGTCCGAAATTGAGGGGCAGATACTTGGTTGTCCCGGGGGACCTTTCGTCCGCGGCATTCTTCTTGGTTGCGGCGATGGTTCTGCCGGACTCCAAACTGCTGGTGCACAATGTCGGATTGAATCCCACTCGCACCGCGTTGCTCGACGTGCTCGCGCGGATGGGCGCAACAATCAAGCCGGTGTCGGTCCGCAGCGAGCACGGAGAATTGGTGGGCGATCTCGCCGCGGAATATTCCCCGCTCACCGGCGGCGTGGTCGAAGGCGCAGAGATCGCGCAGCTCATTGATGAATTGCCGGTGCTGGCCGCGCTTGGCCCTTTCACGGAAAAAGGCGTTGAAATTCGCAACGCCGAAGAATTGCGCGTGAAGGAAAGCGATCGCATCGCGGTGCTCGCGGAGAATTTGCGCCGAATGGGCGCGACCGTGGAAGAGCGCCGCGATGGTTTGCGCGTGGAAGGCCGGGCGGCGGGAAAACTGCGCGGCGCGGAAATCGATCCGCACGGCGATCACCGCATGGCCCTGGCGTTTGCGGTAGCCGCGCTAGGCGCGGAAGGCGCGACGACCATTCGCGACGCGGAGTGCGCGGGTGTCTCATACCCGCAGTTTTTTGAAACGCTGGATCGTCTGGCCGAGCGGTAAGAATCCCCCGCCCACCAAGAATCTTCTACGCAGTTTTCTTCAGGTGGATGTCGCCGTATGAAGTGCGCAGATGAATCATCGGGCCGCGCGAACCTTGTTGCCCGGAGAGTCCGGCGCGATCGCCGTTATCCGTTCCAGCCTTCTTAATGTCGGGGAAATCGGAATCAGCGTCCCCCGATTCAGATTGCGCGTCTATCTGGAACGAGGCTTGGCTCGGCAAATCTACGGAGATATCGCCGGAACCGTCGTCCACATTGATGTCTGCGCGCGGCGGCTGGGCGAAGCGCATGTCAATGTCGCCGTCATGATCTTCCACTTGAATGCGGCCGGCGATGTTCTCGAGTTTCACGTCGTTTTTTTGCGTATCGACCGTGACGTCACCGGCTGAATCGGCGATTTCGATACTCCCGGAATCGGCGTCCAGATGGCCCGCCAGCGCCGTAATGGTGAGGCTCGTGCGCTGCGATTGGAACCGCGCGCCTTTGGCGATGCGCGCGAGGCGGATGGGGCCGTAAAACTCCCCTTCGATTGCGGCCTCGCCCTTCACGTCAGAGATTTCGACTTCATCGCCGCGCCCGGAAAGTTTCACGTTACCCGCAGCGGTTGAGATGCGGACATCGCCCTTTTGCGTCTCCGCCGTCACATCCGCGCCGGAATCCTGCATCTCAATATCACCGTGGCGCGTGTTCACCTCCACATTCCCGCCCACGCTGAAGGTTTGCACGTCGCCGCGGCCGGTGTCGGCGGAGATCGTCGCCCGCTGCGGAACGTAGACTTCCAGGTCCACGTCCACCCGCCCCGTATCTTTGCCGGTTGCTTCCGGC
>CAWCYS010000055.1:0-12904 GCA_963799715.1 Terriglobia bacterium
TCAACCTGCGCGCCTACTTGCAATGGAAAACTCGTGGCCATATACATCCCGCGCTGCGACACATTTACGGTTTCCCCCGACTGTTCGGCGGATGCGGGCGTCGTAACGGGGCGAAAGCGGATGGGTACTTGCAGTGGAACACGTGTATTCACGCGCCTCTCTGAACCGGACATGGTTTCCTCCCCGCCTGCAGGACGGTTCGCGGGCGGTATGAATTCGGAAGGGATACAGCTAGGGTAGCGCGGCTAACCTGTGGAAGCAACTGCGGCGTCTGGAAGGTGTCCCCAAACCGGCAACGAGTTCGCCCGGTAAGGGCCAAGGCCGGCCCGCTGTCTATTCGACGGGTTTCCAATCGGTGGGCGGGAAGCTGATCTGCCAGAAATCGGCGGCAGATTGAATAAATTCCACGGGAACCAAGTATCCCTGCGAGCTGTCGCACGCCGCGCGCGTCACGCGGCAAGCAACTTCATTCCGCGTGGCGTCGTTTCGGATGGTGAGCTGCGCGCCGGACTCGAGGGGCCGCGGGCACAAGAGCATGGCGCCGTGATGGTTCACCGATACGGTGTGGCCATTGATTGTGACGCTCTGTCCCGCGACTTGAAATTTGAGGGTGACGGGAACGCGCAAGACCACGCGCTGGCTTCGCCGCCGCTCTTCACCGAGGAGAAATGTCCCGCCGCGATCGGCATGCTCTTTGGTTTGAGTCATAGCTCCAGCCCCCAGAAGTCGAGTTCCGGTTGAATGAGTGCGATTCCCAGCTCCCAGCCTTCGCTGCGGCGGTTTCCGCGCCACACAACAACGGCGCGATTGCTGCGATCGGTCGCGAGATTCTTGACCTGGACTTCCTGCAACAGCTCCAGCTCATCCGGCAGGACGACGAGACATCCGTACGGGCCGACGACGCGCGTCCGCGCCTGCTCCGCTCGCTGCGCCCCTGCGGGGCTCTCCCACTCGATTGAGACGGGGACCTGCGAATTAAGGCGAACTCCGCGGCGTTTCTCACGAGGACGGACGACGTTCTGCTGCGCTACTTTGGGCATTGCGAGGAAGTTACCCCGAGACTGGGCTGGCGCGACGCGCCGGGCGGCGATTCGCCGCACACTCGTAAGGCTAGAGACCCGCGGAATCACCGTCAATAGTACGTGGACGCGAATGCGTACAGGCAGGGAAACTGTCCCAGAGTACAGTTGCGTGGCGGGAAGTCTTCGGCGCGCCAGTCAGTCTCAACGAAACTAGAGCGAAACTCCGTGACAGCCTTCGGTCAAGGCGTAAGTGTGAATTTACCTCGCAGCTCGATCTGCTCCGAAGAACTTCCCACCAAAATGGCGAACTCGCCCGGATCCGCTTTCCACGCGTGGCTTTTCACATCGTAGTAGGAAAACGACCTGCGGTTCAGATGCAGCGTGACGTGCCGCGTTTCGCCCGGGAACAACGGCACGCGAGAAAATCCCTTCAGCTCTTTCACCGGACGCGGAACGCTGGCGTGCGAATCGCCCACGTACAATTCGGCGACTTCCGCGCCCTCGCGCGTGCCGGTGTTTTTCACGTCGAAGGAAACCGTCACTGAATCCGGATCCGCCGACGCCGCCGGCGTGACGCTGAGGCTGCTGTATTGAAATTTCGTGTACGAAAGCCCGAAGCCGAAGGGGAAAATCGGCTTCAAGGTCGCGCGATCGTAGTACCGATAGCCGAGGAACACGCCTTCACTGTACGCGACGTGCTTGTCGCCATTCTGCGGATAGTAGTTGTGATACGTCGGATTATCTTCCCACCGCCGCTCGAACGACGCGGGCAACTTCCCCGATGGATCGGCGTCCCCGAACAAAAGCTCGGCCAGCGCACGGCCGCCCTCCTGTCCCGGATACCAAACGTCCAGCAGCGCCGGAACGCGATCGATCCAACCCGTCATGTCCACCGACCCGCCCGCCGTGAGAACGACGACGACGTGCTGATTGACGCTCGCCACCGCCTGAATTAACTGGTCTTGGCCATTCGGCAGGCCAAAAGTGCGGTCGCGCCCCTCCCCTTCCGTGGTGGGATCGAAGCCAACGCACAGCACGACGACATCCGATTTAGCGGCAATTCTCTTGGCTTCCTGGATTTCCGGTGGGTCTGCCGCAGACACGCCGAGACCGATCGATCCGCTGCCGGCATCCACGAAGAATTCCAGCCGCACTTTCACCGGCTTGCCGACTTCGAGCGGCACAGACTCCAATTCCAAGTCCGTGCTCTCCCAGTCCCACTGATCCATCACGAGCTTGTCATCCACGTAAAGGCGGAACCCGTCGTGGCCCCCCGCATAAAAAGTGTGCGGGCCCGATTCCGTCGGCGTGTAATAACCCGTCCAGCGCACGGAATAACCGCCGGCCGGGCTCCCAGGACCGTAGCCGTTGTGCCGCCAGTCAAATCGGATGCGGGCGTCGGTGCGCGTGAGGGCGGGAGCGCCGTCCAGCGTCTTGTTATTGAAATACTCGCCTACCAAACCCGGCGTGCCGCCGTCGGCGGTCGTTGTGAATTTTGTGGAATCGTATAATTCCGCGGGATTCGGCGAGCCCACGCTATACATCACGGTTGTGCTGGTTCCTCGAAAGGCATCGCTGATTCCTTCGAGAAAACTCGTCGGGCGGAACGGCGTGGTGTGGGAGCTGCCGCCTCCGCCCTGCACCGCCGGGTAGGCGTCCGGGCCGATGACGGCGATGCGTTTCACTTTCGCTTTGTCAAGCGGCAGCAGCGGACCATCGTTCTTGAGCAACACCGCGCTCTCGAGCGCCTCCCGGTGCGCGACTTGGCTAGATTTCTCGTTGAGCAGTGCGATGGAATCGTCGAGCTGTTCGCGATCGAGGAATCCGAATTGCACCACTTTGCGCAGAATCCTTCGCACCTTATCGTTTATCGTAGCCATAGAGACGGTGCCCTGCTGCAGCGCGGCGCGCAGCGTAGCGGGAGTCATGTTCTGCGGCGACGGCATTTCGAGATCGAGTCCGGCGTTTGCATCGGCAATGGCATCGTGCGCCGCGCCCCAATCGGACATAATGAAACCGTCGAACCCCCATTCCTTTTTCGCAATCTCCGTGTTGATGTAGCTGTTCGCCGTCATGAAGACGCCGTTGACCTGATTGTAGGCGTCCATGAGGGCGGCGAGGTGCGCTTCTCGGACGGAGGCCTCGAACGCCGGCAGATAAATCTCGCGGAGCGTGCGTTCATCGATGTCGGCGCTGTGGTCAGCACGGCCGTACTCCGAATTGTTGGCAACGAAATGTTTTGCCGTGGCCATAACGCCCTGAGACTGGATTCCCTCAATTTCACCAACAGCCGTGCGCGACGCGAGATAGGGATCCTCGCCGAAATACTCGAAGTTTCGGCCGTTCATGGGCGCGCGATAGATGTTCAAGCCGGGCCCCAGGATCACGTGTACGCCGCGCGCCCGCGCGTCCTGCCCCATGGCCACGCCGACCTCGCGGTCCAGGCTCTCATCCCAGGAAGCGGCGAGCGCGATTCCCGCGGTGTACGCCGTCGAGGGGCCCCACACGCGGACGCCGGTCGGCCCGTCGGACATTTTCAGCGAGGGAATCCCCAGCCGCGGAATCGCCTGCGAGAACATGTTGTCGTGGCCGCCGAGCATCGCGAGTTTCTCGTCCAGCGTCATCTGGCTGAGAAGGCTCTCCACGCGGCGCTCCACCTCCGCGGCGGGCGGCGGCGAATCTTGCGGCAGCGCGCTCTGCGCCCGCGTCAATTGCAACGCGAGCGCAACCGCCAGGACGACTCTCCAGGTCCACGCGCCTTTCATTCTTCACCTCACTCCGCTGGGACGCCCCGGTGCAGGGGACGCGAAAAGTGTACTACGCTCCTCATTGCGCGCATACAAAATCGATTTTCTTCAAGTTGAGAACGCCGAATGTCCCGGCCGGGTCGCGCCCGGCCCGTGGACCTCGGAATCGCTGTTCCAACCGAGGCCGGACTGAGCGAGAATGATGGCCCGCAGGACAGGAGACGTTAAATATGATTCCGTGGTTGCTCGTCGTGCATATCGTGGGCATCGTGATGTGGGTCGGCGGACTGATGATCGTCACGCTGATCTTCGCGCAACACTCGCAAGAGTCTTCGCCCGAAGCGAAAGCCAGCCTCGCCCTGCTCGAAGGAAAACTGTTCACGTCCATGGCGGGCCCTGGTGCGCTTCTCGCTCTCCTATCGGGAGTGGGCCTGATCGCTACAAACCCTCACTACTATCTGCACGCCCCCTGGCTGCATCTGAAACTTTCTCTGGTCTTGATTTTGATCATTCTACATGGAGTCGCTGTCCGGCGGCTCGTGGCGTTCAAACAAGGAAGCAACATTCCGACGCGCGGAAGCGGCATCCTCTTGCACGTGATGATCTCTCTCGTGTTCCTCAGTATTCTGATTTCGGTGCTGGTAGGTGAAGTTTATCTGACGTAAGCCGCCGCGGGTGCGCTGCCCGGACTCAAATTGTCCGGTGCGGGCGGGCGCGTCGTGTAGTCGGTCAGCGTCAACCCGAGCAGAAGAAGCATCCAGAAGATTCCGGCGAGGATAACGAGGCGGGTCCGGCGGGGCGCGTACGCCGCGTGCATGAAAAACAGAACCACCAGGACGGCCTTGGTGCAGGCAATGACAATCGCCACGACCACGTTGAGCCTGCCGAGGTCGATCAAAGCGACGCGATAGGTGATGAACGTAAGGGCCAGCAACGTGCCGAAGATCAGCGCGTAGGTCCTAAAGGGAATGACGTGTTCTTTGGACTCGGACATCGGCGTTTCCACCCGCCTCCTCAGCGGTGAAGATCCACAAGATAAAGAAGCGGAAAGAGAAAAATCCAGACGATGTCCACGAAGTGCCAGTAAAGGCCGCCGTTCTCAATCGGCGCGAAGTATCCCCCCGTGTACTTCCCTTTCCACGAGTAGATCAGCAGCAGCAACAACATTCCTTCGCCGATGATCATGTGCAACGCGTGCATGCCGGTCATTGCAAAATAAAGGGAGAAGAAAATCTGGACGTGCGCCGAATCTGCAACGTTCAGATGGAAATTCGCGCCGGGCACCAGATGGTGCTCGAATTTCTGCATATACTCGACGTACTTCACGCCGAGGAACGCCCCGCCCAGGACCATTGTGGACGCAAGAAAAATGCACAGCAGCTTCCGCTTCTTCATCTGCGCCGCACGGACCGCCAGGGCCATGGTGAAACTCGAGCCGATCAGGATGGCCGTGTTCCACCCGCCCTTGACCACGTCCAATTCGCGGCTGCCTTCGGCAAACGCCTGCGGATACTTCCAGCGATAGATCGTGTAGACGAGAAACATCCCGCCGAAAAACATCAACTCGGTTAGCAGAAACACCCACATGCCCAGCGACGCGGTCTCCCGTTGCTGATCGAGATCGCGAAACTGTCCGAAGAGTGCGCCGGTTCGCTCCACGTCAGTCTCCCATTCCCAGGCCGGGCGCTTCAGGCTGCTCCGGCTTTGCGCGTTCGGGCTTCGGCAGGCCCAAATCCGGCCGGTGCTCGAAGTCGTAAGGTTCCCAGGTGACCACCGGCGTCGTCTCGAAATTTTCGGTGGGAGGCGGCGAACTCGTTTGCCACTCAAGGCCCGTGGCGGGCCACGGATTCGAGCTGGCGATCTTGCCGTACCGCATGGACCAGATGAAATAAATAATCGGCAGGATGTAACCCAGGCCCAGAATGGAAGCGCCCGCCGTGGACAGCACGTTGAGAACTTGAAACTCCGGCGGGTACATCGCATAGCGCCGCGGCATGCCGAGATAGCCGAGCACAAATTGCGGGAAGAACGTCAGATTGAACCCGACGAACAAAATAATCGCCGCGGCGCGCGAAAGCATCTCCGGATACATCCGCCCTGAGATCTTCGGCCACCAATAATGGAGTCCGCCGAGGTAGCCCATCACCGCGCCGCCCACCATGATGTAGTGAAAGTGCGCGACGACAAAATACGTGTCATGCACGTGGACGTCGGCGCCGAGTGACGCGAGGAAGAGTCCCGTCATGCCGCCCATAACAAAAAGACCGATGAAGCCGAGGGCGTAGAGCATGGGCGTCTGCCACGAGACCGAGCCGCGGTACAGAGTTGCCGTCCAGTTGAATACCTTCACCGCGGACGGGATGGCCACCGCATAGCTCAGAAAAGAGAATGCCATGGCGGCGTAAACCGAGATGCCCGCGACAAACATGTGGTGCGCCCAAACCAGGAATCCGATGACGGCGATCGCGAGGCTGGCGACGGCGACGAATTTATAACCGAAGAGATTCTTGCGCGCGAAGGTGGCGACGATTTCCGTCGTCACGCCCATCGCCGGCAAGATCATGATGTAAACCGCGGGGTGCGAATAAAACCAAAAGAGGTGCTGGAACAGCAACGGGTCGCCGCCGAGGCGCGGGTCGAAAAAGCCGAAATGCAGAAGGCGGTCGGCCGCAACCAGCGCCAACGTGATGGCCACCACCGGGGTGCCGAGAACCATGATGATGCTGGTGGCGTAGTGCGCCCAAACGAAGATCGGCAGCCGCCACCACGTCATCCCAGGGGCGCGCATGGTATGAATCGTGACGATGAAGTTGAGGCCGGTGAGAATCGAAGCAAATCCTGCGATGAAAATTCCGATGACCGCGACCGACACCTGCGAATTGGAATAGATGCTGCTGAGGGGCGTGTAAAACGTCCAGCCCGTGTCGATTCCGCCCGTCACGATGGAATAGAAAGTGAAAAGCGCGCCGATATTGAAGATGTACCAGCTCAGAAGATTCAATTTCGGGAAGGCCAGATCCTTCGCGCCGATCATCAGCGGAATCATGAAATTACCGAGCACGCCCGGGAATCGACGGAATCAGGAAAAAGAAAATCATCACGATGCCGTGCATCGTGAACAACCGGTTGTACGTGTCCGGCCCGAAGAGCCAGCCCTGCGGCGTGAGCAATTGCAGCCGGATCAGCAGCGCGAACAATCCGCCCAGCGCGAAGAAGAAGGTGATCGAGATGAGCCACAGCAGCGCGATGCGCTTGTGGTCCGTGGTGAGAAGCCACGAGCGAATGCCGTAACTGCACGTTCAGATAGTGTTCGCGAGGCGGCTTCGGCGGACTGGGCGCCGCGGCCGGACTCGTAGTCGTCGTGCTCATGATTCCGTTTACTCCCTGCCCGCCGTGGCGAGCTGTGGCCGCGTCGCGGCGGTCCTGCCCGGGCAGCTGTGCGCTTGGTTGTTCGCCGGGCGGCGAAACGCCCAGCGACTTAATGTAGGCGATGAGCTGCAGTAATTGATCTTCGCTGAGGACGCCTTGAAACGTCGGCATGATCGGGTCGTAGCCCGCGACAATCTTCGCGCGCGGGATCGAGGATGCGATTCGCGAACGTAGGCCTCATCGGCGACGCACCGTTTGGCCGTCGATGAGTTTCACCTTCGAGCCGTATATACCGCGCAAGCGAAGGAGCGCGCGGGCCCGCGCCCGGCTCCCGCCCTTCGCCGTGACACGCAGACGCACGCAAGCCGCGTGAACAGCGCCTGCCCGGCCTGCTCGAGACTCTCGTTGCTGGAGCCACCGGTGAGCCAGGCCTGATATTCGGACGGTTCCATCACCGTGACCCAGCCGCCCATCAGCGAATGATCCGTGCCGCAGTATTGCGAGCAGAACAAGATGATAGCGGCCGGTCTTCGTCGGCCCGGAACCACATCGTGGAGTAGCGGCCCGGCAGCACGTCCATCTTGACGCGAAACGCCGGCACGAAGAAATCGTGAATCACGTCCTCGGAAATCATCGTCAGCTTGATGTCGCGATTCACGGGCACGTGCAGCTCGTCGAACTCGCGGCGACCGTCGGAATGCTGGATTTTCCACATCCACTGTTTGCCGACGACGTAAATCTCCAGCGCGTCCGACGGCGGGCGGCGCATCGTGACGTAGATTTTCGAGCCCCACGCGAACATGAACATCGCGATCACAAACGGCACGGCCATCCACGCGATCTCCAAAACGTGCGATCCCTCGACGATCTTGCCCATCGGATTGTTCGCGCTGCGCCGATAGCGGAACGAAAAATAGAGAATTCCGACGCCGACCACGACGGAAAAGAAAACGGCCACAATCACCAGGAAAATAAAAAATGCGTCCACGCCTCCGGCGAAGCTGGAGGCCCGCTCCGGAAATAGTGGAAGGCTCTGATTCACGATTTCATCTCACTCCCGGGCGAGACGGCGCCGGGGCGTGGGCGTCGCGCCAAAAATGGCCGATCGTGTAAACGCCCAGCGCGAGCAAAACCAAAATGCCAAACAGTCGAATCACATCCAGAATCGTCGCGCTGTAGCGGCCGGTGGTGGGATCGTATTCGCAGCAGAACAGCAGCAAATGATCCACGGGGCTGCCGATGCGCCCCTCGGAAGAGTCCACGAGGCCCAGCTCAACGTCGCGCGGCGGATATTCGATCCCGTAGAAGACGCGCGAGATTTTTCCTTCGGGCGTGAGCACGAGAATTCCCGTCGCATGCGCGTAGAGGCCCGTCTTCGGATCGTACGTGTAGCGGAAGCCCGCCGCCTGCGCCACGCGCCGCACGTTCGCATCGTCGCCGACGAGGAAATGCCAGCCGGATTCCGTGCCGGGATGATGGTAGAAGTCCGTGGCCTGCTTCTTTTTCTCCGCGGCCATCTCCGGCGTCTCTTTCGGATTGAAACTGATGAAGACCACGCTGAAATCTTTGCCCGGACGGAACTTCACGACTTTCAGCACGCTGGCGATTCCGCGCTGGACTTCGGTGCAAAGCATCGGGCACTGGTAGTAACCAAACGCGAGAATCACCGGCTTCGAGCCAAAATAATCGCCGAGCTTCACGGACTGGCCCAGGTCGTCGCGAAATTGCGCGTCGCCGGGGAGCTTCGCCCCAAACGGCGGCGTGAAATCCACTCCGGACAAAATGGCTGGCACTTTGTTCGAGGGCGGCGCGGTCGGCGGCTGCTCGCCCCCGGCTCCGAACATGCTGTTCTGCGCGTGGAGCGACGCCGCGCCGCACGCCCACAGCAGGACGCACGTCCCGAGCCATTTCCATCGCACTGTCGCCAGTTTCATCGCTCCTTCTTCTCTGTCGACGCGGCAGACGCGGGATTCTGCGTCGCCGACGATTGCGGCAATCCCTGCGCCGCCAGAATCTTCATGGCTTCTTCAATCGGAATGCGAGCAATCGTGTGCTGCGCATCCACCCAGCCGTAGCGGTTCAACTCGGCTGCCGCAGCCGCTTGGAACCGGCGCTGCTGCTCCGGCGGCGGAACATTGTCGCCGGGAATCCCCTGCATCCGCGGCGCCGGCGGCAATTCGGGCGTGGCGGGCCGCATCCCGGCCGCGATTTCCGGCGTGCCCGTCGGCTGCTCCGACGAGAAGTAATCGAGCGTCAACTTCACCACAGCCAAGCTGACTATGACGATGATCACGAGAATCAGCCCGGCGCGCTCGGCCCCGCCAACGTTGATGTCCTTGGCCTCGTAGGCCACCCCGGTATTCACCGGCGCAGACTGATCCTGCGGCGGTGTGTGTGCCGCGTTCGAGTCTTCAGGAGTGGGCTTCATGTTCAATCGCCTTTGCCAGAGTCCGGTCGCCAACCGGCAGCAGCGGCAATTGCCGCAGCTGCCAGGCGTAGTACGAGAGCCACACACCGCCAATCCCGACGGGAATCAGCACGTCCAGCCAGCGCAGGTGAATTCCCGCAGGCCAAAACTCGGGCGCTGTGAGCCAGTAGATGTCAACGAGGCGCGCCAGCAGCAGCAGCACCGCCACCCATACGAGCCGCCCCGGCCGCAACTTCAAATCGCGCGACAACAGCAATCCAAATGGGAATACGAAATGAAACATCACGACCAGCAATCCGACCGTTCGCCAGCCGGTTTGCATCCGGACGACGTACCAAGAAATCTCTTCCGGCAGATTTCCCGACCAGATGATGATGAGCTGCGAAACCGAAAAATAGGCCCACACCATTACGAACGCGAAAAGCAGTTTGCCCAGATCGTGATAGTGGCGCGATTGATAGACCTCCGACATCGGCTCCTCGCGCCCCAGCACCACCAGCGTCGCAACCATCAGCGCCATCGCCGAGACAAGTTGCCCGCCGATGATCAGCATCCCGAAAATGCTCGAATACCAAGACGGATCGAGCGACATGATCCAATCGATCCCCGCGAACGACACCGCGAATCCGTAAAGAATGATTCCCGGCCCCGCGATCATTTGCAGTCTCGACCTATATTTCGCGTCACCGGTGGCGTCCTGCAGCCGCGACCAATAGTTCGCCAGCCAGGCCAGCGCCAGCCAGACGGCAAAATAAATCGCCGCCCGCAAGAGGAAGAAGTGGACCGTCAAATACTCCGCTTTGTGCGGCGGGAGCCCTTCGCCGGACGTCCATTCGTAGACGTGCCGCATCCCGTAGGCGAGCGGCATGAAGAGCAATAGGCCAAGCGGCAGCGTCCGGCTCGCGGCCTCAAGCGGCCGGCGAATCACCATTCCCCAATCGCCGCCCGTCAAGTGCTGCAACATCAAAATCGCCAGGGAACCCAGGGAAATGCCCAGCCAGAACAAAAAGCCGAGCAGATACGAGCGATAGAATTGCGTGGGATCGGCGAATCCGCCGACAATCGAAATCGCGAGCGCTAGGCCTCCCACCACCAGCGCAGTCCTCTCCCAGCGCGCGATGCTCGCGGGCGCCATGTAGGAAGTGGCGTTCATTTCACTGCGTTCCCTTCAGCATCTATGTCCATGTATATATAAACGGCCTTCGGATCGAGTTCCTCGCGTTCCTCCGTTGAAAGCTTCGCGACCGGAACGTTTTGGCTCAATTGCAGCGCGCGAATATAGGCAATGATGGCCCAGCGGTCGCGCGGCGGAATCTGCGAGGCGTAGTCCGGCATGGCGCCGAAGCCATTGCTGATGACGTCGAAGAAGTGGCCCAGCGGCGCGTTGCGCAAGCGATCGCTGTGGAACGTCGGCGGCTCGCGGAAACCGCGGGTGGGAATGAAGCCGTTGCCGTCGCCAAGCTGGCCGTGGCACGGCGTGCAAAAAATGTTGTAGCGCTCGCGCCCGCGCTCCAGCAGCTCCGGCGTCAGCGGCAACGGAAACGTGTTCGACGCCGCGGGAACGTACAGCGGATCGAGATCCATGCGCCCCTGGGGCAGCGTGCCAGCCACCGGCTGTCGCGCGGACATTCCATCATCGAAATAGTCGCTCTTGGCCAGCGGCTTGTAACGCGGCTGGTTGGCCATCTGCTGTTGGCATCCAGCGAGCGCAGCGCAAGCGGCCAGAGCGGCAAGGACCAGTGTGCGAATTGGAAGGCGGCGCGCGCTCACAGGTTCTCGACCTCCATCACCGCTTGCGGCCCAAGGCTTTCGAGATACTCGCGCGTCTTCGCCAGATCGAAACGCGGGTCGCGCGCCTCAATGCAGAGGAAAAAGCGGTCGCGCGAAGCGAGCGCGAATCGCGGCTCATTGAAAAGAGGATGGTAGGGCATCGGCAAACCGTTGAGCGCCAGCATACCCAACACGGCGGAGAGCGCCGCGCCGAGAATCGTCATCTCAAACGTGATGGGAATGAACATCGGCCAGCTATTGAACGGCCGCCCGCCGACGTTCAAGGGATACGCGATTGTGGCCGCCCAATATTGCAGGAGAAATCCGCCCGTGCCGCCCACAATTCCTCCGATTAACGTGAGCAGCGGAACGTGGGTCGAGCGTCGCCCCAGGGCCTGGGGCAGACCCTCCACGGCAAACGGCGTGTAGCCGTCCATTCTGCGGTAGCCGGCGGCGCGCGCCTCTTTCGCCGCGGCGAGAAGCTGCTCCGGCTGCTTGAACTCAGCCAGCAAACCGTAAACTCGCGGGCGGCGCGTGGCCATCAATCGCCTCCCTCATGCGCGCTGGTTTCGCTCACCAATTCGCGCATCTCGAATATGGAAATCATCGGCAGGAAGCGGATGAAAAGGAACAGCAAGGTGACAAACAGGCCCAGCGTGCCGACGAAAATAAACCAATCCCAGCGCGTCCCCGCGTACATTCCCCACGACGACGGCAGGAAGTCGCGCTGCAGGCTGGTCACGACGATCACAAATCGCTCCAGCCACATGCCCACATTCACCACCAGCGAAATCACGAAGAGCACCACTACGTTGCGGCGAATCTTCGGGAACCACAGCAATTGCGGCGCGATCAGATTGCAGAAAATCAGCGCCCAGTAAAAATATTTATACGGGCCGAACAGCCGGTTCATCGCCACGAAATATTCGTACTGGTTGTCGCTGTACCAGCCGGTGAAAAATTCGATCACGTACCCGTAGCCGACGATCAATCCCGTCGCCAGCATCACCTTCGCCATGTTGTCGAGGTGGCGCATGGTGATGAAGTCCTTCAGGCCGTACGCGGCGCGCAGTGGAATCGCCAGCGTCAGCACCATCGCGAATCCGGAATAGATCGCGCCCGCCACAAAGTACGGCGGGAAAATCGTGGTGTGCCATCCCGGAATAATGCCAACCGCGAAATCGAAACTGACCACCGTGTGCACCGAAACCACCAGCGGCGTCGCGAGCCCCGCGAGCAGCAGATACGCCGTCTGGTAGCGGTACCAGTGCGTGGCCGAACCGCGCCAGCCCATCGCCAGAATGCCGTAAACGATCTTGTGCGCACGCTTGGTGGCGCGATCGCGCAGCGTCGCGAGGTCCGGAAGCAAGCCCGATGAACCAAAACAGCAGCGAAACCGTGAAGTACGTTGAAACCGCGAAGACGTCCCACATCAGCGGGCTGCGGAATTGCGGCCAGACGCCCATCACGTTCGGATACGGAAACAGCCAGTAGGCGAACCACGGCCGGCCCAGGTGCATCACCGGGAACAACCCTGCGCACGCAACCGCGAAAAGCGTCATCGCCTC
>CAWCYS010000056.1:0-16481 GCA_963799715.1 Terriglobia bacterium
GATCAGGAGCTCGACGAGCGAGAACCCCTTTTCGGCTTTGGCGTCTTTCCTGGAGCTTCGGATTGAGCGTGTCGATCTCATTTAGGCACCTTGTTCCGAGCGTCGCGTTCTTTCTCGAGAACCAACTTGGGGGAGAAGGTATCCGACCTCCTCCCCCAACTTGGCAATACCGTTCTTGTTAGCTGATCGGCGTGCTGGCCGACGTGGCCGCAGCAGAGGTGCTGGCGCGGATCACACCGGACTGGTCCGTGAAGAAATAACGCAGGCCGGTCGTGCCGGGCGTGATCGGGTTGGCGTTGACGATGTAGTAGTCGATGTTGCCGGCGCTGTCTGCCGTGCCGGCCGAGAACGTGAAGGTGTAGCCGCTCTTTGTGCCGGTCTGTAGGACGTTGTCAATCAACTGCGACGCAGTCGAGGTCGGACCGCTGCCGCTGCCTTCACCGCCCAACGCGGTGAGGCTGGACGGGAACCCACCGTACGTGGTGGAATACGTCACGCACGCAGTGTTCAGCGTACGGAGCGAGCCAACGGCTGAGGCCTCGTTGGCGGCCATTTTCGAACGCAGAAGGTTCGGAATGGCAATCGCAGCGATGATCAAAATGATCGCCACAACGATCAAGAGCTCAATTAGCGAAAACCCTTTTTGCTTGTTTCTCATGAAATCTCCTTAGAAGTCTTGAATGCTTCGAGTCCCGACCGAGGGGCTGCCTAGAGTAGTGCATGCCGACTGCCAAGGTACCAACGCAGGCTTTCAAAATCAAAACAGGGACTAACACATTTAGAATGTACCAGTTAGAGTGCCGATGACCCTCCCGGCCCACCCGGGGGAGTTCTCTTCATCGTAGTTCGCTTTCGAAGAGCGACATTTTTCGTCAACATGCCCGCCGGAAAGTGGCGACCTTGATCGTGGCAAATCGACTCACCCGGCCGCGATCCCCCGTCCTGAAAGGCTCGCCTCACAGAGTATCTCGACCGGCTGCCTGAGCGCGTGCAAACCATTATGCTTGAATTGAGCCGCTTGATAAATGCTTGCGTGAAGATCCATTGGCAGTGGTGTCAGTCGCAGGCGAAGCGTCTCTAGGACTTCTATTTGGTACCGTGGAAGTCTCGCGATGGCGTTTCTCGCGGCCAAATCCTCATACAAAAACAGAGAAGGCAGCCCTGAGGCTGCCTTCTCTTCCAATCTTCCAATCGCGGGAAGTTAAGAAAGTTAGCTGATCGGCGTGCTGGACGAGGTAGCAGCGTTGGCCGTATCGGCTCGGATTACGCCCGATTGGTCCGTGAAGAAATAACGCAGGCCGGTTGTGCCGGGCGTGATCGGGTTGGCGTTGATGATGTAGTAGTCGATGTTGCCGGCGCTGTCCGCCGTCCCGGCCGAGAACGTGAAGGTGTAACCGCTCTTCGTGCCGGTCTGCAGGACGTTGTCAATCAGCTGCGCCGCAGTGGAACTCGGACCGCTGCCGCTGCCTTCGCCACCCAACGCAGTGAGGCTGGATGGGAACCCGCCGTACGACGTGGAATACGTAACGCACGCCGTATTCAGCGAGCGAAGGGAGCCAACCGCGGAAGCCTCGTTGGCAGCCATCTTGGAGCGCAGGAGGTTGGGAATCGCGATGGCTGCGATGATCAGGATGATCGCGACGACGATCAGAAGTTCGATAAGTGAGAAGCCCTTTTGTTTGTCTCGCATCAGTCTCTCCGGGGAAGAATTGGAATCCTTGATGGATGCCGAATATGGATAAGGCAAGACGCGGGCCAATCTAAAGCGGCGGCTCTCAATATGAGGAACTTCGCTCTATATAATTTATTATCAGAGACATGCGAGCATAACTGTGATTGACGCCCGAAGTGAAATTGGCAAGGCGGATGCGGCTTCGGGCTACCTCGCCAAATTATGTCATCCCGAATTGACCAAATATTGCAGTCCCCGATAGCGGCGCAAATGAGTCAAGTACTCCGAGGCAGAGGCTTTGCCAGATCGAGGAGCGTCTCTCCACCCCCGATCCGATTACTCACTGGGCATAGAGACCAGAAGTGGGACCGCCCCGCGCTCCCGAGCAAACTATACTGTCTTCTGCACGGTCTTAATCGTCTCCGTGCCCACAGAGATCCGTGAGCGCATCACTGAAGCGACTTATTACCTCTCCCGTCGTCATCACCACCGTGTCCTTCCTTTTGCGGATGGGATTTTTTTTCCATTCCCATCAGATCATCCACAATACGGTGCGCGATAATCTGCCCTTTGGTTATGAACTGGGAGCGGTGGCTCGCTCGATCGCAGCGGGCCATGGGTTTTCCTCTCCGCTGCGTTGGTTCGATACGGGACCGACGGCGTGGTTTGGCCCCATCTATCCGTATCTAACGGCGGGTGTATTCAAGATTTTCGGCATCTACAGTTATTCGTCCTATCTGGTACTACAAGTTCTGAATTGTGCTTTCTCTGCCTTGGCCTGCATACCGATTTACCTGGCTGCGAAACGTTCGTTTGGAAATGGAGTGGGCGCCTGCGCCGGGTGGCTGTGGGTGATCCTGCCAACCGCAGTACTCTTCCCGCTTCAGTGGATCTGGGACACTTCGCTCTCGGCACTGTGGATGGCGTTGCTTTTCTATGCGACTTTGAGGGTGAAGGAAACGTCTCGCACTTCCGCTTGGATCGGCTACGGAGCGCTGTGGGCCGTGGGCGCGCTCATCAACCCCTCGCTCGTTTCTGTGCTGCCCGCGCTTGGAATCTGGCTCGTTCTTCAATTGCGTAAGCGCGCGCTGCCCTGGCTGCGCGTGGCGACGGTCGGCGCGCTCTTTTTTTTCGCGGGCATAGCGCCCTGGACGATTCGCAATTACGTTGTCTTCCACAAATTCATTCCGTTGCGCTCGAATTTCGGCCTCGAGCTTTGGCTGGGGAATAACGCGGATACCGTGGACAACGATTCGTGGGCGCAGCATCCGAATGACGACCTGAGCGAAGGACTGAAGTACAAACAACTCGGTGAAACCGCCTACATGGACCAAAAACTGCACGAGGCCAGCGCCTACATGCGCGCCAATCCGGGACACGACGCGCAACTGGTCTATCACCGATTCGTCAGCACCTGGCTAGGGACGTGGGATCCCATCCAGGATTACTGGGCATCCGCTACTTTTTTCGTCCGGCTCATCGAATCCACGAATGTGCTCTACTCCCTCTTGGTGCTACTCGGCGCACTTTTCGCGTCCCGCAGCGGCAATTCCGATCTAATTCCCTACGTGGCGGTACTATTTTTCTTTCCGCTTGTTTTTTATTTCACGCACGCGTCGCTGCGTTACCGTTTCCCAATGGACCCGGTGATGACCATGCTGGCTGCGAACGGGATCTTTTCCGTGGGATCTTTCCTGGCGGCCCAATCGCGAAAGTTGCGCGGCCCAACGTTGGCGTCGCGTCTTTCTTCCTAAATTCTTTCTGAGCAGTGTGCACTGAAAGGCGGCGCTAGGATGCGTCCGGTCAGGGGATATTGTATTTCTTGATGTAATGGCGGAAGGATCGGTAGCTGATCTTGAGGCGCTCTGCCGCTCGGGTGCCGACTCCGTCGCAGGCTTCCAGTGCGGCGAGGATATAGTTTCGCTCCGTCTCGGCGATAAACTTCTCGAAGTCGATCCCCTCGTCGGGGATGAGGGGCGCGCCGTTTGACGAAACTTGGTTCCCTGCCGGCCTCATCCCATAGCCCAAAACTTTCTCGGGCAACACACCGAGAGAAATGCTGGGGCCGCTTTCGAGGGCCATGGCGCGCTCGATGGTATTTTCCAGTTCGCGGACGTTTCCGGGCCAATCGTAGGCTTCCAGCCGCTTCATCACCTCTGGATCGAAACCCTCGACGTGCTTATCCATCACCTTGCGGAAGCGCTCGAGAAAGGCCCTCGCGAGCAAGGCAATGTCATCGCGACGCTCGCGAAGCGCCGGCAGATGAATGGGGATTACACTGAGGCGGTAGAAAAGGTCTTCGCGGAATTCGCCGGCGGCGATAGCTTTTTCCAAATCTTTGTTGGTGGCAGCGATCACGCGGACATCCACGTCCGATTCTTCGGTGCTGCCGACGGCACGAACCTTGCCCTCCTGCAAGACGCGGAAAAGCTTTACCTGCATGCTCAAGCTCATATTCCCGATCTCGTCGAGGAAGATCGTGCCGCCGTCCGCGGCGAGAAACAGACCGCGGCGGTTCTCACTGGCGCCAGTGAAAGAGCCTTTCAAGTGGCCGAACAATTCGGATTCCAGCAGCGATTCGGGAAACGCGCCGCAATTGATGGTGATGAACGGCATCTGCGCGCGCGGACTGTTCTCATGGATGGCGCGGGCCACCAGCTCCTTGCCTGTTCCGGATTCACCGGTGATGAGAATGCGGCTGGTCTGCGGCGCGACGGTGAGAATCAGGTCGAAGATCGCGCGCATCTTATGGCTTCGGCCGATAATGTTGTCCTGGCCGGTGAGGCGGCGTAATTCGCGGCGAAGAAAGCCCGCCTCGGTTTTGAGGCGGAGCGTCTCATCCACCTGGCGCACGGCGCGTCGAAGCTGGTCGACGAGATCGTGGTCCTTGATCACGTAGCGGTCGGCGCCCGCGTTGATGGCGGCGATGGCGGTTTCGAGTGTGGGGACTCCGGTGATTAGAATGACGACGGAAGACGGCGAAATCTCCTTCGAGAACTTGAGGACATCCACGCCGCTCGCTTGCCCGAGCAGAATATCGGAAACGACGATGTCGAAGACCTGCGATTCCAGCCTGCTGCGCGCGGCCGCTTCGCTGGAGGCCACTTCGACGCGATGGCCCTCCTTGCGAAAGGTGATTTCCAACAGTTCGCAGATGGAGCGCTCGTCATCAACGATCAAAATGTGCGCCATCGTACTTGCTCCCGCCGCTCGCCTTAAACTCTCGCGATAAATCGCTTAGGCGACGCGCGGCAATTCCACGGTAAACTCCGCTCCTCGGTCCCGCTCGGAAACCACATGAATCCGGCCGCTGTGCGCCTGCACAATTTGATAGACAATCGCCAGCCCCAAGCCGGTGCCGCCCGGGAAATTGGACTGGAGCGGCTCGAAGATTTTCGCCTGGGCGCGCGGGTCGAGGCCCACTCCGGTATCCCGGAACCGGATGCGCACCCAGTACGGCGCAAGTTCGAGGCCGACGGTCAAAACGCCGCCCTCGGGCATCGCTTTGAGCGCGTTGTCGCAAAGATTCCAAAACACCTGCTTCATGCGGCTGGCATCGATGCGCGCGCGTACGGACGCCACGGCAAACGATCTCTCGATGCGATAGCGGCCGTTGACCTCCGGATTGCGCTCGATCAGCGTGAGCGTCTCGTCGAGCAATGCGGTGAGATCGGCTTCGCTGAATTCGTAAGTGCCCTCGCGGGAATAGTTCAGGAAGTCCGTGATGATCCGATTCAGGCGCTCCGATTCGCGGCTGACGATTCCGACGAGGTGCCGCTCGTCCTCCTGAAGCGGCACGAGCCTCCCGAGCTCTTTCACCGCTCCGGCCATCGCCGTCAGGGGCTGGCGGATTTCATGCGCAATGGCAGCGGAAAGCCGGCCGAGCGCGGCCATGCGATCCTTCGTCGCAACTTCCTCCTCCAGGCGGCGCAAATCCGTGAGGTCCTGAAAATTGAAAACGTAGCCGGTCGTGCGGCGCTCGGCGGTCCGCAAGGGGGAAACCGAAACGCCGAGGAAACGTTGCTGGCCGTCCCGGGTGTGAAAATCGATCTCCGTGCGCGAAAGCACCTCGCCGTGAGGTCCAGTCCGGCCGGGCAGCCAAAAATCCGAAAGAATCTCCGGCATCATCTCTCCGCGGACTGACTGAAAGCTGTAACCGGTGATCTCCTCGCCCGTACGATTCAACAGGAGGATGCGACCGTCCAAATCCGTGGTGAATAGGCCGCCGCGCATGGAATGGATGATGTCCTCATTGAAGGCCTGGAGATCCTGCAATTCCCCGCGCTTCACTTCGAGTTCGGCGCCCTGGCGGCGAAGGCTCTGCGCGAGTTGGGTCGAGAGATAGGCCACGGCGAGGAACGCGGCGAGGTTGAAAAAGATCCCGGTGAGCAGCTGCCTGCCACTCGGAAGCGTCACGCTAGTACGCGGAAGCACGCCGTAATAAATCAAGTCTTCTACGCCGCCGAGGAGCACGAAGCTGAATCCGGCTATGATGAACGTCATCTTCCGAGAGAAAATGATGCCGGCGACGAAAATGGTTAGCCCGTAAAGTGAAAGAAAATAGCTGTCATGCGCTCCTGTGACGTACACCAGACCAGTAATCAATAGAAGGTCGCCCGCCAGCTCCAGCGGCGCGTGCCACTCCGTCAGGGGCAGCCAGCGCAACAGCAGGATGTCCACAATTCCCAGCGCGTACCAAAAAATGATCAGTGGAATGAACTGGTGAGTCTGTACCGTGAGCAGCGAATACTGCCGAAGAAGCAGAACCGTGCAGAGAAGAAGAGTAATTACGAGCAGACGGACGCGCGCGAGCCAGTTTAGCCACTCATTGACATTTTGTGTCAATTCCATCGAGGCGGACCTGTCTCAACGCACGCAGACAATCTGGGCATCTCTCAGAGAGGCAAGAACGAACCGCTCGGCGACGAAGCAACCCCGGAATACGCCGCTCGATTCAGACGCCGAACACCTACTACAACTCCAGGGTTCCTAGACGACGAACTCGTGTTTAGTGGCCACTCAACTTGCCAATCAGGGTGAAGAGCGGCAAATACATCGAAATCACGATTCCGCCGACGACGGTGCCGAGAACAACGATCATGATGGGCTCAAGGGCGGACAGCAAATCCTTGACGGCCGCATCCACTTCGTCCTCGTAGAAGTCCGCGATCTTTTGAAGCATCGCGTCCATCGCGCCGGTCTGTTCGCCCACCCCAATCATTTGCGTCACCATGCCGGGGAAGACATTGGTTTCGCGAAGCGGATCCGCCAAGTTGCGGCCGGCTTCCAGCGCTTTGCGCACTTGAGCCAGCGATTTCTCGATCACGGCGTTTCCGGCAGTTCTTCCGGTGATGTCCAAGCCTTCCAGAATGGGCACGCCGGAGGAAATCAGTGTGCCCAGGGTGCGGGTGAAGCGCGCGACGCCGATCTTGCGAAGAAGGATTCCGATCAGAGGAATCCTCAGCAGTGTGGCATCTATGGCATAACGTCCGGCTTCCGTGCCGTACCAGACCTTCAATCCGATGCCAATACCGATGAGCGCAACCAAGATCAAGAAACCGAAGATACTTCCGATAAAGTTGCTGAGCCCGATGACGATCCGCGTCGGCAGAGGCAGATCGACGCCCAAGCCGAGAAACAAATTGGCAAAAATCGGGACGACCTTCCAAAGCAAGAGGACGATGACGCCCGCCGCCACGCTGAGAACAGCAACGGGATACACCAAGGCGGATCGCACGGCTCTTTTCAGCTTGACGTTTTTTTCGATGTACGCGGAAAGGCGCTGCAGAATCGTATCCAGAATACCGCCGGTCTCTCCGGCTTCCACGAGGTTCACGTAAAGGGCGTCAAAGACCTTTTCGTACTGCCGCATCGAAGCGGACAGGGTGGCACCGCCTTCGACGGCGCTCCGGGTGCCGGTCAGGACCTTTTGAAAAGTCTTGTTCTCTTGTTGGCTGGCGAGAATTTCCAGGCACTGAACCAAGGGGAGTCCCGCGTCAATCATGACGGAGAACTGCCGCGTGAAGACCGCCAGCTCTTTGGCATTCACGCCGCCACCGAAGGTGGGCAGGTTAAACTCCTTGCCCTTTTCGGCCATCTTGGTCACGTTGATCTGCTGCTTGCGGAGCAAGGTCTCAACTTCGGCCTTGCTGGTCGCGGACAGCTCGCCGGTCACGGAAGCGCCCGTGCGGTTGGTGCCGCGATACGTGTAGACTGGCATCCCTGCCTCCTTCGAACATTCCGAACTCGTTCAACATCCGGCCGTGTGACCCGGCTAGCGCCGCGCGGGCGCCACGACTCCCCGTTGCGGGGAGGAGACAACGCCACGGTTGATCATATCTTGCAATTCGTCGGTATTCGACGATCGCGCAAGCGCCGTTTCCAAAGTAATCAACTTCTGGGCGTGGGCGTTGGCCAGGGCTTGGTTAAAGGTCTGCATGCCGCTGGCGCCCGTGCCGGTCTGCATGGCCGAATAAATCTGGTGGATCTTGTCCTCGCGGATGAGGTTCCGAATAGCCGCGGTGGGGATGAGAATTTCCATGACCATGGCGCGGCCTCGGGCATCGGCCCGTTGCAACAGGGATTGACAGAGAATTCCTTCGAGCACCATGGAAAGCTGCGCTCGAATCTGGGGCTGCTGATAAGACGGGAAAACGTCCACGATGCGGTTGATTGTGGAGACTGCCGAATTGGTGTGCAGAGTTGCAAACGTCAAGTGGCCCGTCTCGGCGATACGCAGCGCGGATTCGATGGTTTCCAGGTCGCGCATTTCGCCGATCAACACGATATCCGGGTCCTCGCGGAGGGCGGCGCGGAGAGCGTTGGCGAAGGAGCGAGTATCCGAGTGAACTTCCCGCTGATTTACCAGGCATTTCTTATGATTGTGGAGGAACTCGATCGGGTCTTCGATCGTGATCATGTGCTCTTCGCGTTCGTTATTGATCTTGTCCAGCATGGCGGCGAGCGTGGTGGACTTGCCGGAGCCGGTGGGCCCGGTGACCAGGACGAGACCCCGGGGCTTGTCGCAGAGCCCGCGCACGACAGGGGGAAGGCCCAGCGCGTCAAAACCCTTGATCTCCCAGGGGATGGTCCGGAACACGGCTCCGACGGCGCCGCGCTGGTTGAAGATATTTCCGCGGAAGCGCGCCAGATTCTTCAAGCCGAAGGAGAAATCGAGCTCGAGATTTTCCTCGAAGCGGTGCTTCTGAGCGTCGGTGAGCACGCTATACGCGAGCGCCTTGGTGTCCGCCGCCGTGAGCGGGGCCAGGTCCATCGGGCGCAGATGCCCGTGGACGCGGACGCGCGGGGCGCTATTGGTGGCGATGTGCAGATCGCTTCCGCCGAGTTCGATCATTTTCTTCAGCAGTTCGCTCAGTGTGAGTCCGGCCATATTCCCCCTCCATCAAAGAACCGTTTCGCGCAATACCTCTTCCAACGTGGTCTGCCCGAGGGCGACTTTGGTGAGCCCGCTGCGGCGCAGCGTGATCATCCCCTGCTCCAGAGCCTTTTTCTTTAACTCGATCGCCGACGCGCCGACGAGCACCAACTCGCGCAGCTCGTCGTTGATCTCCATGACTTCGTACAAACCGACGCGGCCCTTGTACCCGCCCTTGTTGCACTTCGCGCAGCCGCGACCGTGATAGATGGTCGTCTTGCCCGCTTCGTCCGGCGTGTAGCCGGCATCGAGAAGCGCCTGCTGGGGAATCTCCAGCGGCTCCTTGCAATCCGAACAGATGCGCCGCACCAGCCGCTGCGCGCAAATCAGGTTCACCGAGGTCGCCACCAGAAACGGTTCGATACCCATGTTCATCAGACGGCTGATGGTGGAGGGCGCGTCATTGGTGTGAAGGGTGGAAAGAACCAAGTGGCCCGTGAGCGCAGCCTTGACGCCGATCTCGGCCGTCTCGAAATCGCGGATTTCGCCGACGAGGATGATGTTCGGGTCCTGGCGAAGAAAAGCGCGGAGCGCGGCGGCGAAGTTCAAGCCGATCTGCTCTTTCATCTGGACCTGGTTGATGCCGGACAATTGGAACTCAACCGGATCTTCGGCGGTCATGATATTTGTCTCCGGCGTGTTGAGCCGGGCGATCGAGGAGTAAAGCGTATTGGTCTTGCCGGACCCGGTGGGGCCGGTGACGAGGACCATTCCATAGGGCCGCAGGATCGCGCGCTCAAATTTTGTCAGCGATTCCTGCTCGAATCCGAGCTTGGTCATGTCCAAGCGCAGATTTTCCTTGTCGAGCAAGCGCATGACGATTTTTTCGCCGTGCAGCGTGGGGACGGTGGAAACGCGGAAATCGAGTTCCTTGATGCGGCCGTCTTTCCGGTACTTGATCATGATGCGGCCGTCTTGTGGAAGGCGCTTTTCGCTGATGTCCAGCTTGGCCATGATCTTGACGCGGCTGGTGATGGCGTCGCGCAGCTTCAACGGCGGACCCATCACTTCCTGGAGAATGCCGTCAACTCGGAAGCGGACGCGCAACTCCTTTTCGTAGGGCTCGATGTGGATATCGCTCGCGCCGTGTTTGACGGCATTGGTAAGGACCAAGTTCACGAGCTTGATGATGGGCGCTTCCTCGGCCGCGCGCTCCAGCTCGGCGAGGTTCATCTCTTGTTCTTCGGCCGCCAACTCGAGGTCGTCGCTCTCTTCCCCGGTCAGGTCCTTCATGACCTTGGAGAGCTCTTCGGTGTTCTGTACGTCCCCATAGAATTTCGAGATGGCTTCGTTGATGGCCGATTCGGAGGCGACCACCGGCTCGACGTTGAACCCGGTCATGAATTTAATGTCGTCCATCGCGAAGACGTTCGTGGGATCGGTCATCGCAATGGTGAGCGTGGAACCTACGCGGGACAGCGGCACAATCTGGTAGCGAATGGCGGTGTCCTGCGGGATCAATTTGATTACCGTGGGATCCACGTCGTAATACTTCAAGTTGATGGAAGGCACGCCGTACTGGCGCGAGAGGACGCTGGTGATGTCGTCATCCTTGACGAAGCCCAACTTGATTAAGGCAGTCCCCAGGCGTCCACCTTGTTTTTTCTGGTGGTCCACAGCCTGGCGGAGTTGGTCCGCCGTAATGAGACTTTCCTTAATCAGCATCTCGCCGAGACGCGAGGACATTCAAGTGCTCCTGGTAGGCACGCACAGCTACAGCTTTACGGTAGCAGAAGCGGTGTGTCGCAAGTATGGCTCGGTTGGCACATCGTAGTTAAACGCGCAACACCCCGCCCCGGAACGCACTGTGGTAAAGCCGCCACAGTTGCCTTGACTTGGCTCCAGGCGCTCGCTATCTTCCAGAAATAATGCATTTGCAGCCTAAGTTAAGCTTGCAGGTCTTGCCGGCACACTCGGTCGGCGAGTGGCCTGCATTGCCGCAACGAGTTCCCCAAACTCAGCTTCGGTCTCATACAGCATCCGTGGCGTCCGAGCTGGAGGGATACTACGTGACGCTTTCCACGGCGCTCGGTCCGATGCACTGGTGGCCGGCGAACAGTCGGTTTGAAATGATCGTGGGGGCGATCCTCACGCAAAGCACCGCCTGGACGAACGTGGAGCGCGCCATCGAGAACTTGCGTAAGGCTCGGCTGCTGACCGTCGCGGCGATGGAGCGCGTCCCGCTGGCGCGGCTGCAGCGGCTGGTGCGTCCCTCGGGATATTTCCGGCAGAAGGCGCGGAAATTGAAAGCGTTTGTCGGGTTCTTGCGCAAGGATTTTGGCGGATCGCTGGGGCCAATGTTTCGCACGCCGACCGCCGAATTGCGAGAACGCCTGCTCGGGGTTCACGGGATCGGGCGTGAAACGGCCGATTCGATTCTGCTTTACGCGGGGAGCCATCCGGTGTTTGTGGTGGACGCATATACGCATCGGATTCTCGAGCGCCATGGGCTGGTGACGGGCAAACCCGATTACGAAACGGCGAGAGAATACTTCGAGAGCCGACTTCCACACGATGCCGCGCTTTATAACGAATTTCACGCTCTTATCGTCAACACCGGCAAGAACTGGTGCCGCAAGAGCGCCCCGCGGTGCGGCGAGTGTCCGCTAGCGAATTATCTGCCGCAAGATTCCCCGTTGCGGCCCCTTGCTCCGATGACGCGAATCGAGGCTCAGCCGTGAACGCGGCCCCACGCAAATCCAAATTGTGGATGTGGGTCGCGGGGATCGCGTTCGCGCTGCTGCTCGATGCGGCGTTCACCCTCACTTCGCTGCGCGTGCCCATCCAGCCGCGCTCCGCAAGCGGGACCATTGCGCTCGCCGCGCTTTCCACCTTCATCGTTATCGCCCTGATTATTTTCGGGTTTGTATTGTCCCGCACGATTTGGCGTGCCTGGGCCGAGCGCCAGGCCCAGAAGCCCGGCGCGCGGTTCAAGACGCGGGCCATCTTCACGGCAATGGCAATTGCTATCCTTCCGCTCGTCATGCTGTTTCTGGTGAGCTACGCGCTCTTAAATCGCACGCTGGCCCTCTGGTTTCCCCTCCCACTCGAACAAGCAATGCAATCTGTTGACAAACTTCAGGAGGAAGGCCGTGCCGCGGAAGCGAGCCGTCTGGCGCGAATCGCGCGTTCCGCTATTTCGCCTCCGGCCGGAGCCTCCAGTGGCGTCACGAACAAGGACGCGGACTCTGACGCGATTCTGAGGGCGCTGAGCTGGGGTTGCGATGCGGCTTGGACTCTTGACGCTCAGGGGCAAGTGCGGAACGGACTGCGTGCGGAACGCGCCGACGAAGCCATCACTCCCACCGCGCACGATGCTTCGGGCCGGGCGCTGGTGCCCGCCGCCCCGGAATATTTGATGACGCTTTCCGGCCGGACGGAACTGTGGAGGCAGGGCCGAAATATTTTTGTCGCCGCTCGCCAACCGTTTGCATCCGGCGAGCTCGTCGTGGCGCGGGCCGCGCAGGACCGCTATCTTGAACGTCTCGCCGAGATCCAGACGTATAAGGCGAGCTACGAGCAGGAGCATGGCGCGTTGCGAAGCTATAAGAAACGGCTCGTCTGGACGCTCGGGCTGCTTACGATCCTCCTGCTTTTCGCCGCGACGTGGCTGGCGATCTTCCTGTCGAAGCAGGTCACCGTCCCGATTCAGGCTCTCGCCGAAGCCACGCGCGATGTGAGCGCCGGAAAATTCGATACGCGCGTAAATCTTCAGGCCCGCGATGAACTCGGCGCCCTGGTGCGCTCGTTCAACGAAATGACCGCGCAACTTGCCGACAACCGCAAGCAGTTGGACGACTTCACTCGCGATTTACAACAGGCAGTGCAGGAAATCGAGCGGCGGCGCACCCTGCTGGAAACAATTCTCGAAAACATCCCCACCGGCGTGATTTCTCTCGCGGATGACGGCTCGATCCGCCGCGTGAATCCCGCCGGAGTGAAAATATTCGGCCCGGAAGCGCGGCGCGCGCATGCGCTTGCGGATTTGCTCGGCAAAGAGGCCGCGCAGGACACGCAAGCCCTCATGCGGCGCGCGCTGCGCATGGGGACCGCTTCGAAGGAGCTTGAATTTGCCGTGGCCGGCCGCTTGGTCCACGCCGCCGTCACCGTCAGCGCGCTCGGTCCGCGCAGCAACAATCCCGGATTTGTGATCGTGGTGGACGATCTGACGGAATTGCTGGGCGCGCAAAAGGCCGCGGCCTGGCAGGAAGTGGCGCAGCGCATCGCGCACGAAATCAAGAACCCCCTCACGCCGATTCAGCTTTCCGCGCAGCGATTGACGCGGTTCCTGGACCGGCAGGGCGCATCGGCGGCGGGGGCCGCAGCGAATGAGTTGGTGAGCCTGGTGCGAGAATGTGCCGGACTCATCCAGAGCGAAGTCGGTACGTTGGCTTCGCTGGTGCGGGAGTTTTCGGAGTTCGCGCGATTCCCTTCCGCGCAACTGGCCCCGGTGGACGCGAACGAGCTCGTGCGCTCGGCCGTGGGCATATTCGAGGGAAGGCTCGAAGGCATTCGGGTGAAGATGGAATTCGAATCCGGTTTGCCGTTGATTCGCGCCGACGCGGAATTGTTGCGCCGGGTGCTCGTCAATCTCATCGACAACGCGGCGGAGTCTCTGGAGGGCGCCGCCGTGCGCGACTTACTCATCGAGACGCGCTCGGATAACGACCGCGAGACCGTTTCGCTGGTGGTGGCGGACAGCGGTCACGGCATTTCGCCCGAAGACAAAGACAAACTATTCTTGCCGCACTTTTCGACGAAGGGTCGCGGAACCGGGCTGGGGCTCGCTATCGCGGGCCGCATTCTTGCGGAACATCACGGTTCGATCCGAATCGAAGACAATATTCCGACCGGGGCGCGTTTTATTTTGCGATTGCCGGCCGCGGAAGTGGCCGCTGCGGCTCCCGTTCCGGCAAAACCCTGAGAATCGATCCCGAGGACTATGAAACCCAAGCTGCTCATCGTGGATGACGAAGAAGGAATTCGCCGCTCGCTTTCGGCCGCGCTCAGCGACGAGGGGTACGAGGTCGAGGCCGTCGCGTCCGGCGAGGAGTGTTTGCGGCGGCTGGCAGACCAGCGGTTCGATCTGGTTTTTCTCGATGTGTGGTTGGAAGGGATCGACGGGCTCGACGCGCTCGAACGCATCCGGCAAACGGGAAATGCGGCGATGGTGGTGATGATTTCCGGGCACGGGAACATCGAGACCGCGGTGCGGGCCACGAAATTGGGCGCATTCGACTTTATCGAGAAACCCCTGGCGCTCGACAAGATCACCGTGGTGGTGAAGAACGCGCTCGAACATCTTCGCCTGACCAATGAGAATCGCCGGCTGCGCGACGAGCTCGGTTCGCGTTTTCAGGTGATCGGCAACAGCGTGCCGATAAAAGCGCTGCGCCAACAGATTGCGCTGACCGCGCCGACAAACGGGCGCGTCCTGATTTACGGCGAAAGCGGAACCGGCAAGGAGGTAGTGGCCCGGGCGTTGCACGCCGCCAGCAACCGGGCTGCGCACCAATTTGTGGAGGTAAACTGCGCGGCGATCCCCGAAGAGCTGATCGAATCGGAGTTGTTCGGGCACATTCGCGGGAGCTTCACCGGCGCGAGCGCGGATAAGGTGGGCAAGTTCCAACGCGCCGACGGCGGGACGCTCTTCCTCGATGAAGTGGGCGACATGAGCCATCGCACGCAATCCAAGGTGCTGCGCGTCCTCGAGGAGCAGACGGTCGAGCCGGTGGGATCGAATCAATCGTTTCGCGTGGACGTCCGCGTGATCGCCGCCACCAACAAGAAACTGGAAGATGAAATTTCGCACGGCCGCTTTCGCGAAGACCTTTTTTACCGCTTGAACGTGATTCCTTTCGTGATTCCGCCGCTGCGCGAGCGGATCGAGGATCTGCCGATCCTAGCCCGCTATTTTCTAGCCGGATTCTCGGGCGCGTACGGTCGCCAGCCGAAGGAATTGTCAGAAGGGGCGCTGGAAGTGATGATGCGTTACCCGTGGCCGGGGAACGTCCGCGAATTGCGCAACGTGATCGAGCGGCTGGTCATCGTGTGCCCGTACCAAAAGATTGAGACGCTCCACCTTCCGCCGGAGCTCTTCCGCGGCGCTTCATCGGCATCGCAGGTATTTCCGTCCACTCTGCATGAGGCGCGTTCCTCGTACGAGCGCGATTTCATTTTGCGAAAACTCGAAGAAAATCAGTGGAATATGACGCGGACGGCCGCCGCGATCGGCCTCGAACGCAGCCACCTGTACCGCAAGATGAAAACGCTGGGAATTTCCGTCGAGACGTAAGGACCTGTCGAGCGCTCCTGACAAACTTGATCCTCTTGAGGACCAATTTGGCGTCGGGCGGCGCTTCACTCCTTGTCAGTTTGCTTCTCCGCGATGGCCTCGATTTGAGTGCGCCAATCGAGCTGGCGAACGCGCTCCGCGTTGTCGCGCCATCCTCGGGCGACGCCCACCTGCAATTCGAGATAGATCTTCGTGCCCAGCAGGCGCTCCAATTCCTGGCGGGCTTCGGTGCCGATCTTTTTCAGCGTCAGGCCGCCCTTGCCGATCAGGATTCCTTTTTGGCCGTCGCGCTCCACTTGAATTCTGGCGCGAATGCGAATCAGTTTTTCGCCTTCCTCAAAGCCGTCCACCATCACGGCCAGCGAATGGGGCACTTCGTTCCGGGTGGCCGCCATCGCTTTTTCGCGAATGAACTCCGCGGCAAGAAAACGCTCCGGCTGATCCGTGACTTGATCCTCCGGGAAGAGGGGAGGGCCTTCCGGAAGTTGCGAGATCATCACCGCCAGCGCGTCCTCGACGCCGTCTCCCCGCAGCGCGCTAATCGGCACGATGTCCGCGAAATCAGCAGCGCGGCTGAGTTGGTCTATAAGCGGCAACAGCTTTGGCTTCTCGACGCGGTCTACTTTATTTAGCAGAAGGATGCGGACGGCGTCGAGGGCGGCCACTTTTTCCAGCGCCAATTGCGCGCCGCGGCGGAGATCCTCGCTCGCGTCCAGCACCAGCGCTACGACGTCCACCGAATCCAGCGCGGCTTCAATCTCGTGTACCATCTGCCGGCCGAGCACGGATTCCGGCCGGTGCAGCCCGGGCGTATCGATAAGCACCACTTGTGCGTTGGGGCGATTGACGATGCCCTGAATCCGATTGCGCGTGGTTTGCGGGTGCGCGGTGACAATTGCGATCTTCTGCTCGACGAGACGGTTCACCAGCGTGGACTTGCCGGCGTTCGGACGGCCGACGATAGCAACGAAACCGGACTTAAAGGGCGATGCCATGATGCGGGCGGCCGCGCGCAACGACTTGGACGCGCGACGCGCGGCTGCTATCTTACGCCGTGTCGAGCGACCACGCACTCGCAG
>CAWCYS010000057.1:0-12114 GCA_963799715.1 Terriglobia bacterium
AGATTTTCTTTTTCTTCATGGCCTCGGCGAGCTGCCACGCGACGACTTCTTTGATCGCCTGCGCTTGCGCCTCCTCGAAGAAGCCCTCTTTCTTGAGAAAGTCATCCACGCTGGAACCAATGTGCTTCTTGCTCATCGTTCCAACTCCTTCTGGCGCTTTCGCGCCGTCGCCAGGTCCTCATTCGGCGTGGCCCGGGTTTTATTGATGAACCCGTGCAGCGCGACCAGGTGCCCGCGGTACAGGCAGTGCAGCACACGTGACGCCCGTTTCCTCGGCAGGTCCGTTCGGACCTCCCACAGCCCATTTTCCACCGGGCGGCACAGCGACATCCCGACCGGCCACCGCCATTGCGCCCGCAGCAGATCTTTCCCGATGGCGTGGCGTTCCATTTCCTCCAGCCCTTTTAGCCACTCCCGCACCGGCTCGCTACCCGAGGCCGTGCGGTAGAAAATTAGTGGGATTTTTTGCGGCCGTGGTTCGTCCTTCATGCTGCACTTTATTTAGTACATTGTATGGTAAAAGGTTCATCCTACCAAGCGAGTCCAGACTCATGGTCCACGACGGGGAGGGTACCCGCAGCTTCGGAGAGGTCATTTTGGTAGCTCTTCTAAGCTTTTACGGGCCAGCGTCCCTATTGTTTGACATAGCTGCGCGTCCCCGGAAGGGCAACGCGATTTTGAGTTTTCTTCTACCGCTCTCAATTCTTCTTCGGACAACGTTGCATCTATGTGGCGAAAAACGAACTGCGCGAAAGACCTATCTGACGCCATGAGATGCTTCAGCTCATCGAGATGCGCCCACTGCTTGATGAACAGCTGCGCCACATCGTCACTGAAACCCTCGCCAAGCGCTCCGTCGTCGCACCGACCGATTTGTTTAAACAAACGATGGAGACTGCCCCAGCTCTTCGGAGTTGGGTGCAGGAGAAATTGGTCCCCCACTTCGTCGCAAGGCTTTTGAGGACCGGCTCTCGCTGGCACCGCCAGAGCACACGCGATGACCATAGCTGACACGGTTGTGAAAAATGACTTCACGAGGAAAGTATACATTCGACACCGAAACCTTGCGAGAAATCGTCGCTGCACGTTTCAGGTTAACTAAATTGCCGAAGAAGTGATTGATTGACTTCCGGATCTGGGAACGAGACCTGGAAAGTCATGGCGCGTCTTCGGCCGTAAACTGAACCACCACCATCGCCTTGACTTTGCCTTCAACCGCACTAGACTTAAAGTTTCGGCTGCATCCCATGCAAACCACTGAAGGCAAAGTCGTTGTCCTTGGCGTCACCGGCGCATCGGGCGCGCTGCTGGCGCGGATTGCGCTGCGCAAACTCGAGGACGATTCTCGCGTCGGCCGCATACACCTCGTGCTGACCGAGACCGGGGGCGGCTGCTGGCGCACGAGCTGGGCGTGAGCGGAGATGCCAAGCAGATTCCGGCGCTGCTGCTTGGCTCGGCTGCGCGGAAGACTGACGTGCTGCCGAATAAAGATGTTGGCGCTTCGATCGCTTCCGGCAGCTATCCGGTGGATGGCATGATCGTGATTCCGTGTTCGATGGGGGCGCTGGCCGCGATTGCGGGCGGCGCTCAGCAACGATCTGCTCTCGCGCGCCGCGGACGTTTGCCTCAAGGAAGGACGCAAGCTGGTGCTCTGCTTGCGCGACACGCCTTTCAGCCGCATTCATCTGGAAAATATGCTGCGCGCGCAACAGGCGGGAGCGGTGATCATGCCCGTGATTCCCGCGTTCTACCAACAGCCGCAGACCATTGACGATCTGGCCGAAGAGTTTCTCAATCGCGCGCTGCAGCAGCTCGGACTGCGACAGCCTGGCGCGTTTCGCTGGGAAGGCCAGCGGTCCGCCGCTGACAGTCCAGACACTGCCCCGGGGCGCGCCATGACGGGCAGGCGCATCCGGCTCATCGAAGGCAAGGCCGTCCCGAAGTCGCGCGATCCGAAAAGAGGGGCCTAAAGCCCATCTCGTATATGGCGCGACCTCTCATCCCGTCAACCTCAGGGGTTAGAACCCCTGATTTCGCCGCGCTTTTCGGCACGGCTGAAACCGTGCCCTGACGAAAAGTGTTTATGGTATCCCTTCTCAACGTGGGTCGCATCCGCGATGCCTATCGACAGGCAGGTACATTGCTCGAAATGATCAAGTTCGAGCACTCGGTGTTTGCGCTGCCGTTTGCGCTGACGGCTGCGCTGCTTGCCGCGCGCTACTCTCTCGGCGTCGCGTGGCCCACCGGGCGCCAAATTCTGTGGATCGTGGTCGCGATGATCGGAGCGCGCTCGGCCGCGATGACCGTCAATCGCATCGCGGACATCGAATACGATCGCCGCAATCCGCGCACCAGCCGCCGCGCGCTTCCGGCCGGGGCGCTTTCGGTCGGATTCGCATTGGGCTTCACGGTCATCGCGTCCGCGGTTCTGGTTTTCGCGGCGTGGCGATTGAACCGGCTCGCGCTGGAACTTTCGCCGGTGGCGCTCGCGATTTTATTTTTCTATTCCTACACGAAGCGCTTCACGATGTGGTCGCACGTGGTGCTTGGTTTCTGCCTCGGCATTTCGCCGCCGCGGCGTGGATTGCCGTCGCTGGAAAACTCGATCCGCGCATCCTGATTCTCTGCGCGGCGGTAACGCTGTGGGTCGGCGGCTTCGACGTGCTCTACGCTTGCCAGGACATTGACTTCGATCGCGAAGCGGGGCTTCATTCCATCCCGCGTCGCTTCGGCATCGGCCGCGCGCTGCGCATTTCGCAAGCGATGCACGTGCTGACGGTCGCGCTTCTGTGCTGGCTCGCGGCGAGCTTCCGACTTGCCGTGGCCCGCGTGGTTGGGAATCGCGGTTGTCGCCGCGCTCTTGATTTACGAGCATTCGCTGCTGCACGCGAACGACCTCAGCCGGCTCAATGCTGCGTTTTTCAACGTGAACGGCTATATTAGTATTCTGTTCCTGCTGTTCTGGGGCGCGGCGGTGTGGGTGGAAGATTCCCTGAACCCCGGTTTCCGTAGAAAGGTGATATATGAAATCGGTTCATGGTATGTGCGGCGCGTTCGAGAAGAATTTGAAAAGGTCGACAATGAACACGAGGCGATGGTGTTTGAAAACCGATTCATCGAGCCCTCGCGGGACATCTAGATGATGGTTGCCGATGCGGAACTGCGTGAAGAGGTGGTAGACCGACGCATTAAGCTCGACCTTCTCATTGCCCGTGAGGCTCACCAGTGTTTGGTCTCGTGGAGATTTGAACGCGCGACCCTGGGCGTCCACGAATAATTGAATTGATGGCCGAATTGCACATCGCCGATCCGCACTTGAAGCCCATCGCCGAAAAGGTGCTGGCGGGCGAGCGCCTCAATTTCGACGACGGCATCGCGCTCTATCGCACCGGCGACTTGCTGGCGCTCGGCTGGCTCGCCAATCGCATTCGCGAGCAGCGCCACGGCGACACCTGCTTTTTCAACGTGAATCGCCACATCAATCCCACGAATGTTTGCGTGGCGCATTGCCGATTGTGCGCGTTCGGACGCAGCCCGGACGCCGAGGGCGCGTACACCTTCGCGCTCGAAGAAATCTGGCAGCGCGCCGAGCAGGGCATGCGCGAAGGGCGCGACGGAATTTCACCTGGTCGGCGGATTGCATCCCGATCTGCCGTTCGAGTATTTCCTCGATCTCATGCGCGGCCTCAAGCAACGCTGCCCGGGCGTTCACCTCAAGGCCTTCACGATGGTCGAGGTCGGCTATTTCGCGCGCATCGCGAAACTTTCTATTCGGGACACGTTGCTCGCGCTGAAGGAGTCCGGCGTGGATTCGTTGCCCGGAGGCGGCGCGGAAATTTTCCATCCGCGAGTACGGAAAGTGATCTGCGATCACAAAGTGAGCGGCCAGCAATGGCTCAACATTGCGCGCACGGCGCATCAGGTCGGCCTGCGCTCGAACGCCACCATGCTCTACGGCCACATCGAGACTGAAGAAGAGCGCGCCGAGCATCTGCTGGCGCTCCGCGAACTACAGGACGAAACGCACGGCTTCGTCGCCTTTATCCCGCTGGCGTTTCATCCGGAGAATACGGCGCTCGCGCATCTGCCGAAGCCCACGGCCTTCGCCGATATCAAAGCGATCGCCGTCTCGCGTCTGCTGCTGGATAATTTCGATCACATCAAGGCCTACTGGATCATGATGACGCCGAAGGTCGCGCAGATCGCTCTCAGCTTCGGCGCGGACGATCTCGACGGCACGGTGGTCGAGGAAAAGATTTATCACGACGCCGGCGCCACCACCGCGCAGTTCACCCCGCGCGCCGATCTGGAGCGCCTGATCCGCGAAGCCGGCCGCGTGCCCGTGGAGCGCGACACGCTGTATCGCCCGGTCGACCGCTCGAAGATGCCGCCTCCTGGCCCTCGCCCGGACGTCACTCTCTGGCTGAACGTCTAGCCGCGCGCTTCGGCGCTGTTTCAACTCGGGCCTGTTGAAAACTCAGAGATCGCCCTTGACCGCAGTCCGCCGCAGAGTACACTTTTGCACCGTCAGCCCGATTAGAGTACAGTTGCACTCCGAGCCGCCGCCCGTTTCGGCGGGCAGGCTTCGGCCCGCTCCTCTTCCACGATTTCGCTTCAGCCCTCCCAGGAGGTGGGCAGCACATGAAGAAATTGCTTTGTTCCATCGCCGGACTGTCTTTCGCTTTTGCAGGTGCTCTCGCTGCGCGCGCACAAACGCCAGCAGCTCCGCCCCCGCCCAATCTTTTGAACATCGAGACCGATAACGTGAAGGCCTACGATTTCGTGCCCTACAATAATATTGCCGAAGAGTACCCGGCTCTTTCGATGAAGACCAAGCAACCCTCTCATTACTTGGCTCTGAATTCGCTGACGGGTGCGCCGCGCGCCATCTACCTCTTCGACTATGACTCCTACGAGAGCATGCAGAAGCAAACGGAAGATTTCATAGGCAACGCCGCTGTCAAAGCCAGGTTTGATGCGCTCGACGCGGAAGAGGGCAAATATACTTCCGAGGTTCACAACGTCGTCTGGCATTACCGTCCCGACCTCAGCAACAACCCGGCCGGCGCCGACCTCCCGCACTCTCATTATTGGGAGCTCGTCATCTTCCACATGAAACCCGGTCACGACAGTCAGTTCGAGGAACTGACGAAGATCTACAAGGAGGCTAGCGCCAAGATTGGCCGCCAGAACGTTCCCTGGGCTACCTACGAATCGCTCCAGGGCGCGCAGGACACGTACTTGGTTCTCATCCCGATGGTTTCGCTTAAAGATGAGGACGCCGGCTTGTCCAGCATGCAGGCGTTCGGCGAAGCGCTCGGTGAAGAGGGAGGGCGCCGGATGGACAAACTCTCCGACGAGGGCGTGATAAGCGTCGAAGACAACCTGTACATGGTGAATCCGGCTGCGAGCTACGTGGATCCGAACTGGGTGAAAGCCGATCCCAAATACTGGGCGCCGAAACCCGCGATGAAGCCTGCGCCGAAACCGGCTGCTGCACCCGCCCCCAAGCCGGCCCAGTAACCACACTGAAATAATCCCGAATTCGAGGGGCGCCCTAGCGCAAATGCGAGGGCGCCCCATCGAATTTTTTGCGGCGTTTTCATGCGCGCCCCTCTTCCGCCCCCCTGAATTTACTCGTATAATCGAGTTCTGAGGGGATTTCGCTGGGTGGCCAACCTCTTCCCGCAAATGGCCGGTCCGGCGGAAACGGCGGCCCGCATCCCGTCGTCTAACGCACTGCCCGCCCAGCAGCGGAAGCGATTCTGAATGGTGAGGTAGAATGCGACCCGTGTGGTACACGCACAGCCTGGGAGTCCTGGCAGCGGCTCTTCAAAGCCCGGTAGTGCGCTATTGGTTGAAGCTCACCGATCCCAGCCGGAATCCGTTTCGCGGTCTCTATCAGCCCAATACGTTCGATCTTGCCGTGGTGATTCCGTATTTCGCCGTGCTGGTAATCCTTGCGGCGTTCGGACTGCACCGCTACTGGCTCGTCTACAGCTATTTCAAGAACCGGAATAACGTTCCAGGCCAGCCGCCGCCCGTCGAACGCTGGCCGCTGGTGACGGTTCAACTCCCGATTTACAACGAGCGGTACGTGATCGAGCGCCTGATCGAATCCATCGCGCGATTCGATTACCCGCGCGAGCTGCTGGACATTCAGGTTCTCGACGATTCCACCGATGAGACCTGCGCGGTGGCGCGGGCCTGCGTCGAGAAGCATCAGGCGCTCGGCCTCCCCATTCGGTACTTGCACCGCGCCGATCGCACCGGTTTCAAGGCGGGCGCGCTCCTGGAAGGCTTGAAAGTTTCGCAGGCGGAGTTCGTCGCTATCTTCGATGCCGATTTCGTTCCGAGCCCCGATTTTCTGCGCCGCACCGTGCCCTATTTCGCCGACGAAAAAATCGCCATGGTGCAGACGCGCTGGACGTATCTCAATCGCGGCTACTCCGCGCTAACCAACGTCGAGTCCATTCTCCTCGACGGCCATTTCGTCATCGAGCACGGCGCGCGCTCGCGCAACGGCGTCTTTTTCAATTTCAACGGCACCGCCGGAATCTGGCGCCGCGCCGCGATTGACGACGCCGGCGGTTGGGAGCACGACACCCTCACCGAAGACACCGATCTCTCTTATCGCGCGCAATTGCGCGGTTGGCGCTTCCTTTATCTCCCGGACATCGAGTGCGCCTCCGAACTTCCGGTGGAGATGAATTCCTTCAAAGCGCAGCAGGCGCGCTGGGCCAAGGGGTTGATGCAAACGGCGATAAAAATCTTGCCGCGCGTGTTGCGCTCGAACGAACCCGCCAGCGTCAAAGCGGAAGCCACATTTCATCTCACGGCGAACGTCAGCTACCCGCTCATGGTTTTATTCTCGGCGATGCTGCTGCCCGCGATGATCGTGCGCTTCTATCAGGGCTGGTTTCAGATGCTGCTGCTCGATCTGCCGCTCTTTTTGGCGGCGAGTTGCTCGGTCTCCGGTTTTTATCTCGCGGCGCAGCGCGCACTCTATCCGCGCAAGTGGTACCGCTCGATCCTCTATATTCCCTTCGTGATGGCCGTCGGCATCGGCCTTTCTGTCCGCAACGCCAAGGCCGTGCTCGAAGCGATGTTCGGGATCAAGTCGGCGTTCGCGCGCACGCCGAAGTACAGCATCTCCGGCCAATCCGGCACCTGGCGCAAGAAGTCGTATCGCAATCGCGCCGGCTGGATGCCGTATCTCGAAGTGCTTCTTGGACTTTATTTCGCCGCGACCGTCGTGTACGCGATCGAGAACGAGAATTATTTCACCGTTCCTTTCCTGCTGCTTTTCGTCTGGGGCTACCTCTACACTGGGCTGATGTCGCTGGGACAAACTTGGTTCGAGCGCCTGCGCCTCGGCAATCAGCCCGCAGTCGAGGCGCGCCCCGCCGCGACCGGCACGCCTGGCTTCTGACCCTGGCCTGTCATGCGCGCATCTGCGACAATCTCACAATGCCCGCAAGCATAGCCCCCGCTCTGCGCATTGTCGCAGCCACGGAATCGGACGTTCCCGTCCTGCTCTCCTTCGTCCGCAAGCTTGCCGACTTTGAAAAGCTGTCGGATCAAGTTGCGGCCACGGAGGGACACATCCGCTCCGCGCTATTCGGAGAGAAACGCGTCGCGGAGGCATTGCTTGCATACCGCGGAACCGAACCGGTGGCGTTTGCTGTCTTCTTCCACAATTTCTCGACGTTTCTGGGCCGCCCGGGAATTTACCTCGAGGATTTGTTTGTCGATCCGCCCCACCGCGGCGAAGGCATCGGCAAAACGTTGCTGGTTGAGCTGGCGCGCATCGCCCGCGCGCGCAATTGCGGCCGCCTTGAATGGGCGGTTCTAGATTGGAACGAGTCCGCGATCGAGTTCTATCGCAGCTTGGGCGCGGAGTCGATGGACGAATGGACCATTTTCCGCGTGACCGGCGACGCGCTTGCGCGGCTTGCAGGCGAGGAATCCTTATAGTCGCGTATGAAAACATTCAATCAGTGGGATTCGTCGGAGCGCGGTTTTAATAGCACAGGCACTCTTGCCTGTGTGCATCTTGCCGCGAAGCGTCGTGCACGCGTCGCGCGTTCATTCGCCGCCTGTGCTCTCGCGATCGTTTCGCTCGCGGCCATTCTCGTGGCGCGCGAGCGCGAGCCGAATTCCGTTTACGCCGAGCGCCGCGCGAGACTCGTGGCCAAGTTGGCGGATCCAATCGTGGTCTTCGGTTATACCGGCAAGGAGGAATCCGCTCCCGAATACGTGTTCAATCAGGAGCCGAATTTCTATTACCTCAGCGGCCACAATGAAGAGAACGCCGCGCTCGTCGAATTGCCCGCGGATGCCGCCGCGAAAGGCTGGCAAGGCGCGACCGACATTCTTTTCCTCCCGCCGCGCGATCCCAGCAAGGAGCAGTGGGACGGCGTCCGCATGGGGTTCGACGATCCGGGAATTACCGCGAGCACGGGGTTCGCAGGCGTGGAATCGCTCGAAGCCTTGCGCGACACGCTTCGCAAAATCCAAAAGATATATCCCCAGATGTTCACGGTCTTCCCCGCGGGGGGCGAGACCGGCTATCCCCACGAGCAGGAGGAACTCGATTGGCTCAAAGAGGCCGTCCCGGAAGAAAAATGGAAAGACGCGCGTGAAGCCATCGGCGCCATGCGGCTGGTGAAATCGCCGGGCGAGCTGGCGCTGATGCAGCATGCGATTGACGTTTCCGTGGACGCGCATCTCGAAGCGATGAAAATGATGCGTCCCGGCCTGTACGAGTACCAGATCGCCGCGCGCATGGTCGAAATTCACGATTGGGGCGGCTGCGAGACGGAGGCCTACGCGCCGATCGTCGGCTCCGGGCCTAATTCCGTCGTGCTGCACTACGACAAACTCAGCCGCAAGATCGAGGGTGGCGACATCGTCTTGCTGGACATCGGCGGGCAATATTCCGGCTACGCTTCGGACATCACGCGCACGCTCCCCGCGAACGGCCACTTCACGCCGCGCCAGCGCGAGATCTACGACATCGTTCTCGGCGCGCAGAACGCCGCATTCGCCGCCGCCAAGCCCGGCATGACGCTGGGCCACGGCGAGGCCAAGAGCCTCTACGCCATCGCCTACAACTACATCAACACGCACGGCAAAGATCGCGAAGGCCGCTCGCTCGGCCGCTACTTCATTCATGGCCTAGGCCATCCCGTCGGACTCGAAGTCCACGACAATGGCGATAACAACGTCGCCGAACAATTGATGTACAGCACGCTCCAGCCGGGAATGGTCATCACGCTCGAGCCGGGCATTTACATTCCCGAAGAAAACATCGGCGTGCGCATCGAAGACAACGTCCTAATCACCCCGACCGGCGCAAAAATGCTGACCGAGCGCCTCCCCCGCGATCCCGACGCCATCGAAAAAATCATGGCCCAGAGTCGCGCCGAACGGGAGAAGTCTTCTCCCTCGGATGGTGCTCCGGCCTCTCGCTAAGCGCCCTAGTCACAAGACTTAGAGGCATGGTCCCAGCGACGGCGATTTTCAAGGCGCCCCGTTTTCCCTCTCCGTGTCCGCGATTATTTTTGTTTCTCTAATCGCGAGCATAACCTCTCCAAAATCGCAAATGGTCGTGTGCACTCAAGAACGGAGTTAGTCACTCGCTGAGGAAGTACTTGAGTGGTATGATTGCGTTGCGTCCCTTCAGTGGCAGGAGGCCTTCCATGCGATTCCTTTCCGCAAGTCTCCTCATTATATTCCTTCTCACTCCCGTATTTGCTCAGCAAACCGCCGACGGACCGGCGGACGCCAAGGCGCAGAAAACATACAAAGACGGTCTGCAATTGCTGCAAGCCGGTAGGGAAGACTGGGCATTGGATTCTTTCAAGAAAGCGGACAAGCAGGACGGGGGCCACTGTTTGGCCTGCCAGGAAAAGATAATCAAGTACGGCGAGGAGCTTGGTGATTGGAAGGCCGCCGAGTTGGCCGCGACGGAAATGGTGGCGGAGGCGCACGGGAATCTAGAAACGGCCCACGCGCACTACCGACTAGCGATGATTTACATGGAGGAAGGCTTGCCGAAGCACAAGACCGAATTCTTCACGCGCGCGCATGACGAGCTCACCCAGGCCCTCGCCGCGTATCCGCAGTTCGCCAACGCGCTTTTCCTGGATGGCCGGGCGCTCGCAAATCTGCAACAAGACGACGCCGCGAAAGCCCGGTTCGAGCAGTATCTGCAGTTGGCGCCTGCTGGCGATCCCGCCGCCCGGCGCGCGCAACGCTTATCAGCAGTCCCGACCTCGCGCGCGCAAGGCTGGCGCCGGCGTTCGAGGTGATGACAGTCGACGGCCAGCGGATTTCCATGGACGAGTTTGCAGGGCAAGGTGGTGCTGCTCGATTTTTGGGCCACGTGGTGCGGACCTTGCCGCGAAGCGCTGCCGCACATGAAAGAGATCGCCAATAGGTTTCAAGGCCAGCCACTGGTGATTCTCAGCGTGAGCCTGGATGACGATGCGCAGAGATGGAAGGATTTCATCGCGAAAAACGAGATGACTTGGCCGCAATACCGCGACGGCGGCTTCACCGGCCCAATCGCGAGGCTGTTTGACGTGGAGGCCATTCCCACCACGTTCACCATTGACGCGGTCGGCGTGATGCAAGCGGAACATGTGGGAGACGCCTCGATTGAGGGGCGGATAGAAACTCATCGCCGCCGCGCGCGAAGCGGAGGCTCCGCAAAACCCTCCAATTGCGACCAAGTCCTGATTTAATCGACCACCGGGGAATGCTGCCCCCGAGCGGAGAGGGGAAGTCAGCGATGGGGACGCCCCGTGTAAGCCGACGCTTTCCAAATGGACGATTGGCGCCATCGTGGGCACCTGTGGCTACTTGGGTCTGGCCATTCTCGGCTGGGGCGGGTTTGTGGCCTTCTTCTCCCCCCGGCGCTGATGCGCTTGCTGTGGGGCTCTTCCTGATGTTGGTCGCGTCGGTTTTCAGCAGCGGGAATGTAAGTTCCGGCGTGCGCGAGGATCGCAGCAACCGCTGGGTCGTAGTAGCCCTTGGCCTGATGGGGCCGCTCGGCGGCTACCTGCCGGCGTACACGGACCGAAAAGAATTCTGGACGATTGACGGCGATGCCGTTCGCTGGATCGGCGTCGCTCTCTTTGCTGTGGGGGGCGTGTTGCGGTTGTGGCCGGTTTTTGTGCTCCGCAATCGCTTCAGCGGACTGGTCGCCATTCAGCCGGGGCACACGCTAGTCACCACCGGCATCTACAGCGTAATCCGGCATCCCAGCTATGTGGGTTTGCTCATCAACACCTTGGGATGGGGCTTGGCCTTTCGTTCGTGGGTCGGCGTGATTCTCACCGCGCTTTTCATTCCGCCGCTTCTCGCGCGCATCGTTGCGGAAGAGAAGTTGCTACGCGACGAGTTCGGAGATCAGTGCGCTGCATACTGCGAACGCACCTCGCGCATGATTCCGGGAGTCTTTTAGCCCTGCGTCCGGCGTTTCGCCATTTCGATCGGCTAGATAGGAGAAGGCATGTTGAGAATCATCAGACTTGGGATGTACGGCATAGCTCTTGCGATTGCGCTCGCAGCGGCCCCTGCCATGCAAGCTCAACAATCACGCGGCACTCCAGCGGCACCCGTGCCCCCGCGTATCCTCACTAGTCAGCGAGTGTTTGTCTCCAACGCCGGGATGGGATGCGTCCCTCATTTTCAACGGTGTGTCGGGACCCGACGAACCTTACAATCAATTCTACGCGGCCATGAAAAACTGGGGTCGCTATGAACTCGCCGCGGATCCCTCCGATGCCGATTTAGTGTTTGAGATCCATTACGACTCTTATGACCAATTACAGCTGTTCATTCTGGACGCCAAGACGCACTTCACCCTCTGGCATCTTATGCAGTTGGCGGCGTTGCGAACCTCAAATCGACCAAGGAAAGGAATTTCACCCAGGCGATGGCGAACCTGATGGACGATCTCAAGAAATTGACCACCCAACCCGCCGTTCCGACATCCGACAAATAATTCGGCTACAGCTCGAGCTGCAACGGAGAGTTTTCGCCGTGAGAGGGAATATAGAGGAACATCAGAAATGCCTTCCTTACTTCGTTGGTGGGTAGGGA
>CAWCYS010000058.1:0-16014 GCA_963799715.1 Terriglobia bacterium
CAATGGCACAGACGACTAAGATCTCAGTACTGCTGGTTGACGACCACAACCTCGTGCGCCGCGGTTTCCGGCGGATGCTGGAGGATGAGGGCGACATCGAAGTGGTGGGAGAGGCCGCGGACGGCGAAGAAGCGGTTCGCCTCGCCATGCAACTGCGGCCGCAGGTCATCGTCATGGACTGCGCGATGCCGGGGATGAACGGGCTGCTTGCCACGCGGCGCATTCTTTCCTATCAATCGTCCTGCGCCATTCTCATGTTGAGCATGCATTCGGAGGATACGCTGGTGCGCCAGGCCCTCGATGCGGGCGCGCGCGGATACGTTCTGAAAAATGCGATTGATCTTGAATTGGCGGCCGCAATCCGGCGCGTGGCCGCGGGCGAAACCGTATTGGAGCCGGAACTCGCTCGCGCGGCCCCGTTAAAAGGAGAGAAACCCGCCGGGCTGACCGCGCGCGAACTCGAGATTCTGCAACTGATCGTGGACGGCAAGTCGAACAAGGAAATCGCAAAGGATCTCGCGTTGAGCGCCAACACCGTCGCCGTGCATCGGGCGAACATGATGACGTCGTTAGGGATTCACAAGACGGCGGAACTGGTCGCTTACGCCATCCGCAACGGGTTGGTGAGCATTCCGTGAATCGCAGATCGTTTCTCGCGGGCCTCGGCGGACTCGCTTCGATTTCAGGTTTGGGACTCTGTGGTCTCGATCTTCGGAGCGTCCGGGCCGCGTCCCCTCAACCAGACTCGCCACTGGGGTTCCGCCTGGTGGACGTCACGGCGTCCGCCGGAATTCAGTTCAAACACAATAGTGGAGCCTTCGGAGGAAAATTCCTCCCTGAGACCATGGGATCAGGATGCGCCTTCTTGGATTACGACGCCGACGGCTGGCAAGACATTCTGTTGGTCAATAGCATGGACTGGCCCGGCCACAAACAAGGCCGCAGCACACTCCGGCTCTACCACAATAACCGCAATGGCAGCTTCACGGATGTAACAAGCAGAGCCGGCCTCGATCTGGAAATGTACGGGATGGGAGTAGCCGTCGGCGACTACAACAACGACGGGTTCCCGGACATCCTGATTACCTGCGTGGGACAGAACCGGCTGTTCCAGAATACCGGCAGGGGTACGTTCTTCAACGTCACGCGAGCGAGCGGGCTTGCTGTCAAGCAAAGCTTTAGCACTTCGGCGCTGTGGTTTGATTACGACCGTGATGGCCTGCTCGACCTTTTTGTGTGCAACTACGTACGGTGGTCGCCGGCTCAGGATGTGTTTTGCAGTTTAGACGGAATCCACAAATCGTATTGCACTCCGGAAGCCTACCGCGGTGAAACGTGCTGGCTATTTCACAATCGGGGCGACGGAACATTCGAAGACGTCACTGCGACCAGCGGGATCTTCGACAGCAGCTCCAAATCGCTTGGCGTCGCGATGTTCGACTACGATGAGGATGGCTGGCCGGACCTGCTCGTCGCCAACGACACGCAACCCAACAAGTTGTATCGGAATCGCCGCAACGGAACGTTCGAGGATGTGGGCGTCCAGGCTGGAGTCGCATTCAGCAGCGATGGGAAAGCGCGGGCGGGGATGGGCGTCGATACCGCGTATTTCGACAACTCCGGGCAACAAGGCGTGGCGATTACAAATTTCGATAACGAAATGATTGGGTTCTACAAAGCGGTCGGCAGCGGCCTGTATCAGGACTTCGCACAAACAGCGGGCGTGGGCCTCGCCTCCATGAATACCCTGGGGTTCGGTTGCGTATTCCTGGACGCGGATCTGGACGGCTACGTGGATTTGGCCGTCGCGAATGGGCACATCGACGAAACGGTGCGGAACATCCGCGGCAACGTCGGCTACGCGCAATCTCCGCAACTCTTCTTAAACGATGCGCGAGGCAATTTTCACGACGTGGCCGCCTCCGTCGGTGGCGGTTTTGCTCGCCCGAGGGTTGGCCGCGGACTGTGCTATGGCGATTTCGATCGGGACGGAGATCTGGACATTTTGATGACCACCAATAACGGGCCGGCGGTTCTCTTCCGCAATGACAATCTTTCGGGAAATAAGAGCGTCCGCTTTCATCTCGTCGGCACGAAATCGAACCGCGACGCGATTGGAGCCGTGGTTCGAACTTACAGCGAGGGATCCGTCCAAACCCGAATGGTCAAGACCGGCTCGAGTTACCTGTCGCAATCGGAATTGCCGGTCACCTTCGGACTGGGCCGCAGGGAGACAATCGATCGTCTTGTAATCGATTGGCCCAGCGGGAGGACCGAGGAATACAAGAATCTCCGCGCGGGCCAAGCGTACGAGTGCATCGAATCCAAGGGGATTGCGCCCCGATAGCCTCCTAGCATTTTCATACTATTGAGAGGCGACGTGCGCCGCGTTCTAATCCCGAATGGGCGAACTGGCGAAGCGCCCAAACTTTAGTCGAGCACCTCTGACGGGCTTTCAAACCATGGTTGGGATAAACTCTTGAGGGCCTGGGGGCACGCGCGCAATCAAAACCTTGCCGACAATCACACGCCCGCCGCGTATCACGGGCTGCTGCGTCTTCGTCACCCTGCTCGCCGGGGCGCTCGGCCTTTGCGCACAAACGACTCCCCCCAAGGCGGGCGGACAGACCCTGAAACCTCCAGCCGCCTATTTCGAGGACATTGCCGGCCGGGCGGGGCTCACCGCGCTCAATGTCTACGGCGGAGACACACACAAAGAATTCATCGTCGAGCAGCCGGGCAATGGCGCAGTGATCTTCGATTACGACAATGACGGCTGGCCGGACATTTTTCTGCCCAACGGCTCGACCGTCGAAGGGTTCCCGCCGGGTCAAGCGCCGACCGGCCATCTCTACCACAACAATCACGACGGCACGTTCACCGATGTCACGGTGAAGGCGGGTCTGGCGCACGCCGGTTGGGGGCAGGGTGCCTGCGTGGGCGATTACGACAACGATGGATATTTGGACTTAGTGGTGACCTACTGGGGACAAACCATCCTCTACCACAACAATGGTGACGGGACGTTCACCGACGTGACGGAAAAGGCCGGGTTGAAAACATCCGGCAGCCCGTGGAGCACCGGGTGCAGCTTCGTAGATTACGACCGCGACGGCAAAGTGGATCTCTTCATCGCACGCTATGTGGATTTCAGCTATGACACGGCCCCACGCCCCGGCCAGGGAGACACGTGTAGATGGAAGGGAGTCGATGTATCTTGCGGCCCGCGCGGCTTGAAGCCAGGCGCCAACGTTCTCTACCATAACAACGGGGATGGCACGTTTACCGATGTTTCCGAAAAAACGCACGTCACAAATACGACTGGATGTTTTGGTTTTTCGACCCTCACAGCTGATTTCGACCAGGATGGCTGGCCGGACATTTACGTCTCCTGCGATTCCACGGCCAACTTGCTGTACCACAACAATCAGGACGGCACGTTCACGGAGATGGCCAAGCTGGTGGGCGTGGCCTACGATGAAGACGGTGGAATGCAGGCGGGAATGGGCTTGGCTGCCGGGGACTATACCCACGACGGAATGCAAGACATCGTCAAGACCAACTTCACCGACGATTCCCCGACTCTTTACCTCAACCGCGGCGCCATGAATTTCGACGATGTGACCGCTACTGCGGGTTTGGGAAAGATTCGGAATTGGCTCGGCTGGGGGGTACAATTCTACGACTTCGACAACAGCGGCTGGCCGGGCATCCTGATCGTCAACGGCCACGTCTATCCCGAAGTGGACGGCAAGGGCTTGGGAACGAGTTACCGAGAACCGCGGGTTCTCTACTACAACCAAGAGGACGGAACGTTTGCCAACATCACTCCGGATGCCGGGCCCGCGCTGACCGAAATGCACGCCGGCAGGGGGCTGGCTCTCGGCGATCTCTTCAACGACGGCCACGTAGAAGCGCTGGTGAACAACATGAACGAGAAGCCTTCGCTCTACTACAATACGAAACCCGTCGGGAATTTCATTAGTCTTCAGCTGATCGGAGTCAAATCAAACCGCGCAGCGATCGGAGCTGTCGTAACGCTGGAATCGGGAAACAGCCGGTACGCGCAAGAAGTGCGCAGCGGAGGCGGATTCATCTCGCAAAGCGACTTGCGACTGCATTTTGGCTTGGGTAAGGCCACAATGGCTGAAAAGATTGTGATTCGGTGGCCGAGCGGGCTGGTGGAAACGCTTCCGAATCTCCCCGCGAATCACTTCTACGTGGTGCGCGAGGGATCCGGCATCGATGCCGGCAAGACTCACGAAACGAGCAGCATTCCGGCGATCCTTGCTGCGCCACAATAAATTTTGAGAAATTGCAATTAGAGACTAGGCCAACGTATTGGTACGATGCTCGAAAAATCTGCTTCACTGAGGAGAACCTGATGAATACGAGTCAAAAGTTTTTGAGATTCGCGAGTCTAGCGCTTCTGGTTTTCGCCGTTGCCTTGGCGCAATCCCTGAGTCCCGTTGCGGCAGCGCCCCAAGGTCAAGCGAAGATTCTTAGCTCCACGGACATCAACGCTCACCTTTTCCCCGCCACGGTTTTCTTCCACGGACAAACTGCGACCTCCCAGCTGGACAATTCCGGCGGCGTGGCGTTTTCCGACGGCTCGCTGGTGCTCGCGGCTCTGGTGGACAATTCCGGTTATTCCACGCAGATTCGCATGAAGTATCAGGGCTATCTCATCACGGAGGTTGCCATCGAAATCGGCGGCCAGACGCTCAAGCCGGGGGCGTACGGCTTCGGCTTCCTCGATAACAACCAATTCGCGGTCATGGATCTTGGCGCGAATGACGTGTTAAGCGCCGCCTCGACGCACGACACTGCGATCAGCCATCCCGTGCCGCTGCAAATCGTCGCCACGCCGGATGCGGCGAACTATCGTCTCTATCACGGCCGCGATTACGTTGAATTTCACCGCGCGCGGTGAACCCGGCTGGGTGACATTTCAGGTGTGCTGAATCCCGGGGGAGGACGGAATCCGCCGCAGACTTCTTCTATGGCGGCCGCCACGGCGAGAACTGATTCCTCCTCCCACGGCCGCCCCACGATTTGAATTCCGATCGGCAACCCTTCCGGGGATTGGCCGACCGGCACGACCGCGGCGGGATTTCCGAGCAGGTTGAACCACTGCGAGTAGGCCATCGCTTGAAGGTATTCGACCTTCTGGCCCTGAATGATCCATTCCCGTTCGCCGTGGCGAAATGCCGGGACGGCGCAGACGGGGCAGATGAGAATTGGGAACTCCTCCATCTTTGCGAGGAATTTCGCCCTGAGAGCATCGCGATCGAGCAGGGTGTTCAGCAGTTCGTTCGCGCTAAGCGGCGGCTCCAGCGCAACCCAGCCGCGAAATTCCCTGAGAATCGGACTCAGCTCCTCTTCGTGGCCGTCCAGCAGCGGAGCAAAGGCCATTTGTCCGGCCCGGCCGAATAAGTTCCACCACAACCTCCAGATCCGATCCAAATCCTCGGGCCGCCATTCTTCGACGATGAATCCCTCTTTTTGCAGTGCTTTCGCGGCCGTGCAAACCGCGGCAGCCGTCTCGGGAGTTACGGGCACGGACTCGTCGGCTGCAAAAAATCCGATGCGCAGCTTGCGAATTTCCCGACGGCCCCATTCCCGCGCTACGACCGGCGCAGCGCACGGATCGCCGGGGTCGGGTCCGGCCATGACCTGGAAGAGTCTCTCCACATCGCGCACGGTTCTGGCCATCGGGCCGACGACCCCAAGCTGCGCGAAGGGTCCGGATGATCCCGGGAAATGTCCTGTCGAAGGCACGCGTCCGGGAGTTGGTTTCAAGCCGCAGATTCCACTGTAGTGCGCGGGAACTCGAATCGAGCCGCCGCCGTCGCTTCCCACGCCTCCAGCCGAACATCCCGCGGCGATCGCGGCCGCCTCCCCGCCGCTGGAACCTCCGGGTGTGCGGCCGACATCCCACGGGCTATTGGTTCTGCCGTAAAGCAGATTGTCGGTTTCGTACGCCATCAAGAATTCGGGAACGTTTGTGTTTCCGAGGATGATTGCGCCCGCCGCGCGAAGCCGCGCGACCAGCGGGGCGTCGGTGGCAGCGCGAATTCCCCGCCGTATGCGGCTTCCGCACTCGCACGGGAATCCCGCGACATCTATCGAGCTCTTGATCGAAATCGGGACGCCGTCCAACGCGCCCGCGTCACGGTTGCTTCTTCGCCTGCGAGTCCGCTTTTCGGCCCTTCGCGCTTCTCCTCGCGCTTGATCGAACGCCAGGTGAACATACGCGTTGAGCTGGGGGTTCACTCGTTCAATTCGCGCAATGTGCGCTCCGACGAGTTCCACGGGCGACACTTTTCTCGCCCGCACGAGATCCGCCATGCCAACCAAAGAGCCGTAGACGATTTCTTTCATCTTCTTGGTACCGCTCTCCCTATGACATGAGTACAGAATCTTAGCATCGTGCCCCAAGGAAGATTGCTCAGAGGTCTCAACTGCCCGTGATTCCCTCACGGTCGAAGTGAATCCCCGCTCGCTGGGCAGGCCAGCGAGCCTAATGCAAAAGCATTATTGCTCCATTTCGTTGGTTGTGGAGAATGCCTCCTCGTCTCGATTTCTTGAGATTCCCATTTCTAGGTGGAGAGCGCCCATTGAAAGTACATTTGTTGAGCAGGAGTTTTGCAGGAGCTTGGCCACGCAGATTCGGTCCAACCTCGCGCCCTGGGAGATTTGGAGCACTCATCCTTCTCAGCGGGGCGATTTTTCTGACTTCGTGCGGGAAACTGTTCGCACAGCAAACACAGCAACCCGCCCCACATCCGGCCCCAAAAGAGCAGAGCACCGCACCCAAGAAGCACAAGATTGGGCCGGTGGACTTTACGATCAACTGGCGCGCCCGGGTGGAGGGATGGGATTGGTTTGGCGCCGCAACGGGGAACAGTAATTACGCTCTGGGACATTCCCTGCTCCGCATCGGCTTGGGTGAACAATTGCCGCGCTTCAACTGGCAATTGGAAGTTGCGCAGGCCACGATTCTTGGCTTGCCAAACAATGCCGTGGATCCCGCGCCGCAAGGGCAACTCGGCCTGGGCGGAACGTATTACGCGGCCAACGGCAACACCCGCAACAATGCCAACGCGTTTGTGAAGCAGTTGTTTGTTCAATTCAAGGCCCCGGACGAAGGCAGTCCCAAGCTGGGGCGCTTTGAGTTTTTCGACGGCACGGAAGTAAAACCTAAGGACCCCGCGCTCGCCACGCTCGTGATGACCCGGCTGGCGCATCGTTTGATTTCGAATTTCGGTTTTTCGGCGGTCCAGCGAACCTACGATGGCGCGCAGCTTTCCTGGAACGAGGGCCCGAATAACTTCACCTTCTTTGCCGCGCGCCCGACCCGCGGCGTCTTCCAGGTGGACGGCGAAGGAGAACTCGACGTTGATGTCTACTACGGGGCGTACAATCGCTCGATCACAACGGCTCACTCCGCGGGCCAGTTGCGCATCTTCAGCGTGGGCTACGTCGATCACCGCACCTCCGTGCTCAAGACCGATAATCGCACCTCCGCGGCGCGTGCGGCGGACCACGGCAAGATTGAAATTGCGACCATCGGCGCCGATTATGCCCACGTCTTCCACACTTCCTCCGCAGGAGCGTTTGACCTGCTCGGTTGGGGCGCGATTCAAAAGGGTTCGTGGGGAACTCTCGCGCAGAGCGCCGAAGCATTCGTCGGCGAGGCTGGGTGGCAGGCGCCCACTCACGTTCTCAAACCATGGCTGAGCGCGGGCTATTCGTACGGCAGCGGCGACGGCAATCCCAATGACTCGACGCACGGCACATTTTTTCAAGTGCTGACCACGCCCCGCCTTTACGCGCGATTTCCTTTCTACAACATGATGAACAACGAAGACTTCTACGGCACGCTGGACCTGCACCCTGATTCAAAGCTCACTTTGCGCAGCGAAGTCCATGCGCTTCGTTTAACCAGCGCCTCGGATCTCTGGTATCTGGGCGGCGGGGCCTTTCAGCGCTCGACGTTTGGGTACACGGGCCGCCCCAGCAACGGCAATCGCAGCCTCGCCAACGTCTGGGACATCAGCGCGGATTACCAATTCACGCACTCTCTTAGCGCGACGTTGTACTACGGTTACGCTTGGGGCAAGGGCGTGGTCAGGGCAATTTATCCCCAAGATCCGGATGGGCAGTTGGTCTATCTGGAGACGAATTTTCACTTTTGAGAGTTAGCGCTCTAGTTTGCTCGGCCTGTGGTGGCAAGACCCATTTCGATCCGGTAGCAAGTGAGGATGGCTGGGATAGTAGAAATCCATTATTGACCATGTATTTGGTCGCGAGAGTAGAATCACCGCAATTCTGCTGGGACAGTGCCGCATTTTGAGCGGCATGCCGGCTGGAGAGACATTTTGAAACGCGCCCTGAACTATCTTGTTGTTGCCCTCGCTTGCACCGCGCTCATTCTTTACGCGTGGCCAACTCCGACAATTCTGTATGAGAGCATTGTGGCCCTGCACCTTTTCCTGGGAATCGTGCTGCTTCTTCTGGCGCTTCCCTCTCTCGTGCGTCTGGTGCGCGAGGGTTCGGCCACCGAACGCATCGGCTGGGTGGTTCTGCTGGTTGGTGGAGCAGTGGGAGCGGTGGTGTTTTACACCGGCGCGCGGCGCCACGAATTGCCGATCCTATACGCGCACATCCTGGCCAGTATTCTCGGCTGCGCAATTCTTTTCGCTGCGCTACCCGGACGCCGGGGCTGGCTCGGCGCAGGCGCGATCCGAGCGACTCTGCGGCTGGCGCTCTCGCTGGCCGTGTTTGCGGGAATCGCCGGCGCGGCGTGGTGGGTGCGCACGGTGCCCTGGCGGCGCGCCTACGTGATCCACAACCCCGAAATCGCGCCCGCCAACATGGACGAAGAAGGCGACGGTCCCAACGGCCCCTTCTTTCCGAGTTCCGGGCAAACCGCAACAGGAAAAACGGTTAACGAAAACTTCTTCATGGATTCGGATTCCTGCAAGCGTTGCCACGCGGATATCTACCAGCAGTGGCAAAGTTCGATGCACCACTTTTCCTCATTTAACAACCAGTGGTACCGGCAATCGATCGTGTACATGCAGGCCACCATCGGAGTGCAGCCCTCCAAGTGGTGTGCGGGATGCCACGATGCGGCCCTCTTCTTCCCCGGAAACTTCAATACGCCGATCGCGCCCCGCGTGCATACAGCCCCGGCGCAGGCGGGGATTGGCTGCATGGTGTGCCACTCGCTGACGCAAATCAAGAGCACCATGGGCAACGGCGATTACACGCTGAAATATCCGGCGCTCAGCGAGCTGGTGGCGACCAAGAATCCCTTCCTCCGCCGCATCATCGATTTCATGATCGAAGAGAATCCCGAGCCGCACCGGCGCACTTTCTTGAAGCCGTTCATGCAAACGCAAACGGCGGACTATTGCTCGGTTTGCCACAAGGTGCACCTCGATGTGCCGGTCAATCACTACCGCTGGGCGCGCGGCTTCAACGATTACGATGCCTGGCAGGCGAGCGGCGTTTCGGGTTTTGGCGCGCGATCCTTCTACTACCCGCCCAAATCGCAAAACTGCGCCGATTGTCATATGCCGGCGGCCGCCTCGCAAGATGCGGGAAATGTTGGCGGATTCGTCCATTCGCACCGTTTCGTGGCGGCGAATACCGCGGTGCCTTTCGCAACGGGCGACACAGTGCAATTGGCCTCGGTGGAGAAGTTCCTCCAAGCCGGCCAGCTGCGCGTGGACATTTTTGCGATTTCCCCGGACAGGCCTGCCTCCCCCAACCAGACGAACTTGGCCTCCCCGCAGCCCGCCATCGAGACTGAATTTGCCGTGGGTGAGGAAGCGGAGACGCCGGCTCCCTCGGCTCCAGTCGAGACGCCGGCTCCTTCGCCGGTATCAGCGCCACTGAATCGTGTAAATCCCGCGGTGCGGGCGGACGACACCGTACGCGTGGACGTGGTCGTGCGGACTCTCAAGGTCGGGCATTTCTTTCCCGGTGGAACCGTGGATGCGTTCGATTGCTGGCTCGCGCTGAAAGCGACCGACGACAAGGGGCGAATCATTTTCTGGAGCGGTTATGTTCAAGACGACGGAAAAGGCCCCGTGGACCCCGGCGCGCATTTTTACCGTTCGTTGCTGATCGACTCGCATGGGAACCCGATTAACAGGCGGAACGCTTGGGCGGCGCGCGCGGTGGTCTACGCGCATCTGATTCCCCCCGGCGCGGCGGACACAGTTCACTTCCGGTTGCATGTCCCGAAAGATGAAAGGGGACACCTTCATCTTGAGGCGCAGCTGAATTACCGGAAGTTCTCCTGGTTCAATACGGAATTTGCGTTTGCGGGGGTGTTACACGACGACAAACCGGACGACTTCGCTCCGGCGTACGACGACCGGCGCGTCACACTCGACGGCAGCACTGCCGACGTGTCCGCTCAAGTAAAGGCGATCCCCAGTCTGCCGGTTGTCACCATTGCGCGCGACGCTGTGGACTTGACCATTCTTCCGGCCGATGCCCCTGAACCCAAACCGAAGACTGAGTTCACGAAAGACGAGTGGCAGCGATGGAATGATTACGGAATCGGATTGCTGCTGCAAGGCGATTTGAAAGGCGCCGAAATCGCTTTTGAGGAAATTACGAAGATGGCCCCAACAAACGCCGATGGCTGGGTAAACGTCGGCCGAGTGCAAGTGCTGGAGGGCAACAGCGCCGCCGCGGAGCAAGCGCTCGAACGCGCGCTGGCGATTAGCCCCAATCTGGCGCGGGCGCACTACTTTTATGCGAAGGCCCTGCGTATTGAAGGCAAATATGACGAGGCGTTGACGCATCTGCGCGTGGTGTTGGCGCAATATCCGTACGATCGCGTCGTCCACGATGATGTCGGCCGGATTCTCTTTCTCGAACGCCGCTACACCGAAGCAATTCGGGAATTCCAGGCCACGCTTTCGATTGATCCAGAAGATCTGGAAGCGAATTATAATTTGATGCTGTGCTATACGGGGTTGGGACAAACGCAAACCGCGGGAGAATTCGAGAAGCGCTATTTGCGTTTCAAAGCCGACGAATCCGCACAAACACTCACCGGCCCATATCTGCGCACTCACCCCGAGGACAATCTCGAGCGGCAACCGATCCACGAGCACGTCTCCACGTTCAACGCCGCTCCTCCAAAGAAGAAATATGAGGCAACAGCCAACCCGGGGAGCGGCGCAAACTAATGAGACGAAACGGAGCCTGGAAATGCGCAGCGGTGTGCGGCGCGGTGATTCTCGTGGCCGGAATCAGCTCGGCCCTGGGCGGCTCGGTCGCCGCCGCTCCCGGACAAACCCATTTTGAGGATGTCACGCGAGCCACAGGAATTCATTTCGTCCACAACAATGGAAGCTTCGGCCAAAAATGGCTGCCGGAAACGATGGGCTCCGGCGTGGCCTTCCTGGATTACGACAATGACGGTTGGCAGGACATTCTGATCGTAAATGGGGCGGATTGGCCGGGTCACATCCGCCACCACACCACGCTGGCGCTCTACCACAACAATCACGACGGCACGTTCACGGATGTCACCGCCAAGGCCGGCCTCAACGTCGAGATGTACGGGATGGGCGTGGCCATCGGCGACTACAACAACGACGGCTACGACGACATCTTCGTCACGGCGCTCGGACAGAACCATCTGTTTCGCAACAACGGCAATGGCACGTTCACCGACGTGACAAAACAAGCCGGGCTCTGGGGGCCGAACGAATTCAGCATGGGCGCCGCATGGGTGGATTACGATCGCGACGGCCATCTCGACCTCGTCGTTGCGAACTACGTGCAGTGGTCGCCCACCGGCGACATTTATTGCACCATGGATGGAAAGACGAAATCGTATTGCACGCCGGAATCCTACAAAGGCACCTCCCTCCGGCTCTGGCACAACCGCGGCGACGGAACCTTTGAGGATGTGACCGCAAAATCAGGCCTGTCTGATCCGACCTCGAAGAGCCTCGGCGTGGCGATCGTGGACGCGAATCAAGACGGTTGGCCCGACATCCTGGTCACCAACGATACCCAGCCGAATAAGCTGTACATGAACAACAAGGATGGCACATTTACGGAGACGGGCGTCGCGGCGGGCATTGCGTTCAGCGAAGATGGTATTGCGCGCGCCGGCATGGGCGTGGACACCGCGGATTACGATCGCTCCGGCTACCCGAGCGCGATCGTCACGAATTTCGCGAATCAGATGGTTTCGCTCTTTCACAACGAGCGCAACGGCCTGTTCGTCGACGAAGCCCCGCAATCCGAAGTCGGACGCGACACGCTGCTTACGTTGGGATTCGGCTGCTTCTTTTTCGACTACGATCTGGATGGCTGGCCCGACATCTACGTCGCCGACGGCCACATCGACGACTCGATCGAGCGCGTGCAGTCGCGCGTGCGCTATGCGGAGCCTCCGCACCTGTTTCGTAACCTGGGAAACGGCAAGTTCGAGGAAGTCTCGGCCGAAGTGGGTACGGCCTTTGCTGCTCCTGTGGTCGCCCGCGGAGCAGCTTATGGCGACATCTACAATAATGGCGCGCTGGATGTGCTGATCTCCACCAACGGCGGCCCGGCGCACCTTTTCCGCAATGAAGGCACGACCAACAAGAGCCTGCGCGTCAAACTCATCGGAACGAAATCGAATCGCGACGGCCTCGGAACGGTGGTGCGGGTTTCCGCCGGCAACGACATCCAATCCAAGACGCTCTCCAGTGGCTCCAGCTATCTCTCCTCGAGCGAGCTCATCCTCACTTTTGGCCTCGCATCGCATGCGAAAGCTGACACGGTGGACTTATACTGGCCGAGCGGGCAAACCGACCACCTGACCGGCATCGCCGCGAATCAAATCATCACGGTTAAAGAGGGTCAGGGCGTTGTATCCTCTAAGGCGCTCGCGGAGCGGCGATAGGAATTCCCGGCTCCGCCTCAGCGTTTGGGGATCAGTGAATCGTTTGAAGCGAATCTTCGCGCAAGTCCTGGTGATTGCCTGCGCGTTTCTTGGCGTGGGCTGGCAAGCGGCCACGCAACTGGCGGCAGGACAGCAACCGGCCGCTGTCGCGTCCCCCACCCAACTCGAAGCGGTTCGTGAAAACAATTTCGGCGCCTCGCTGATGAACCGCCAGCAATTTGATGATGCTCTAGCAAAATTCCGTGTGGCATGCGCGCGGGGAACGAAAACCGCAATTCCCTGCGTGAACGTGGGCATTGCCCTTTTCAACCTGCAAAAGTACGACGAAGCGCGAGCCATATTGACCGAAATTGTCGGTCTCGACCCCCAGAACGCGCGAGCCTGGTTTAACCTGGGGCTTCTCCAAAAGGCCACTGGCGAAGCGGATGCGGCCATTGCCGATTTTGGCCACGTCGCCACGATTGATTCGCACGACGCTGACTCTCAGTATTTCGTCGGGCTTCTCTATTCCCAAGCAAGACAATACGACAAGGCCATCCCCGCCTTTCACGCCGCGCTCGATCGAGACCCGTATCATGTTTCAGCCGATTTCGGACTTGCACAAGCAGAACAAAGGTCGGGCGACCTTACCAACGCGAGAGAGCATCTCGCGACCTTTCAGCGCCTGACCGCCGCGAAACTCGGCCTCCCAATCGGCTCCGCCTACGGCGAGCAAGGCGCCTACTCGCTCGCGGCCTGGATGACGCCCGCGCCGGAGCCGGTGCCGCCCGCGATTCCCGTCCAATTTGTGGACGTCACTTTAGCTGCGGGCCTTCCCACGCCCCCGGCTACTCAGCAAACTCCACCAGCCAAGCCCTCGCTTGCACATTTCCTCGGCAGCGGCGCTTGCATCATCGACTACGACGGCGACGGCAGGCCGGACATTTTTTTCCTCAACGCGAATGGCAACGGCGACACGGCGCTCTATCACAACGTCGGAGACGGCAAATTTGTCGACGTGACGCGCGCCGCCGGATTGAATCTCCATGGCGATGGAACTGGATGCGCGGTCGGCGATTATGACAACGACGGCAAACCCGACCTTGCCGTGGCAATGAATGGCCGAGTCCTGTTATTCCACAACGAAGGCAATGGCACCTTCAAAGACGTTACGGAAAAGGCCGGAATCAAAACGGAAGGCCTTACGTTGGGCATGACCTTCGTGGACTTCGACCACGATGGCGATCTCGATCTGTACGTCACGCGATTTGGCGATTTCCCGCTGGCCGATTCTTCGCAACCGTTTGCGTTTCCGGCAGACCCGGCTTCGCCCGGGAACGTTCTCTGGCGCAACAACGGCAACGGAACATTCACGGATTGGACGAGTGAAGCCGGTCTGGGCGGCAACGGCCCTTCAGTCGGTGCAATCGCCAGCGATGTGAACAATGATCGCGCGATCGACTTCGTCGTCACCGGCTGGCAGAAGTCGCCGCTCGTGCTGCTAAATCCACGCGAAGGTAAATTCACGGCGACGACCCCTTGGGCCACGGACATGCCCGCGCCCACCGCCGGAGCCGTGGCCCTCGATTTCGACAAGGACGGCTGGATGGATCTGGCGTTCACCCATTGGGGCGCGCCGGGACTGAGCTTGTGGCGAAACGTCGGCGGGAAATCGTTCGAGCGCGTCAAATTGCCGGACCTCGGATGGCGGCGCGGCTGGGGAGTTGCCGCACTCGACTACGATAACGACGGCTGGGTGGACCTCGTCGCGGTGGGAGAAGATGCATCGGGCGCTGGGCGGATTGCTCTCCTGCGAAATGAGGGCCCGGCGGGCTTTCGCGACGTCACACACGAAACGGGGCTGGATAAAATCGTCCTTCACAATCCGCGCAGCGTAGTCGCGTTCGATTATGACGGCGATGGCGCTGTAGACCTGCTCATCACGCAAAGTGATTTACCCCCCGTGCTGCTCCGAAACGTCGGCGGCGCGCACAACAACTGGCTGCAGATCGCGCTCAAGGGCGAGCATGACAATGTCTCCGGAATCGGCACCAAGGTCGAGGTTTTTGCCGGCGCGCTTCAGCAGAAATGGGAAGTCCCAGGCGCATCCGGCTATCTGGGGCAAGGCTCAACCGAAATTCATGCCGGCCTCGATGACGAACGCACGACCGATATCGTCCGGCTGCTGTGGCCGACGGGCGTGGTTCAAGACGAATTGGAAATCGCCACGGGGAAGCGAAACGGCATCACGGAGATCGATCGCCGCGGAAGTTCTTGCCCCATTGTGTTCGTCTGGAACGGCAAGAAATTTGCATTCCTCGCGGACATGATCGGTCCCGGAATCGTCGGCCACTGGATTGGACCCGGGCAGCGCGATATTCCCGATCCCGCCGAATACTTCAAAGTCGCGGGGTCGCAGGTGAGTGTGAAAGACGGACATATTCTCTTTCGCATGCTCGAGCCAATGGAGGAGCTGGATTATCTGGATCGAGTGCGCCTGCTGGCGATCGATCACCCGGCGGGCATCGAGGTTTATCCAAACGCGCGGTTTGCAAGCAATCCGCCGTTTCCGGAATTCAAGGTGATCGCGAGTCGCGGAGCGCATCCCCCCGCGGGCGCGTGGGACGATCGCGGCCACGACGTCCTTCCTCTTCTTCTTAAACGCGACAACAGATACATCACGGATTTGCCGAATGCGCCGTACCAGGGTTTCACGGGAATGCATTCCCTCAAGCTCGATTTGGGCCCGTGGGATGCGTCCCGCCCGCTGCGTCTTCTGATGGATGGATTCACCGATTATTTTTCGGCGAATTCGATGTACGCCGCGTGGCAAGCCGGCATTCAACCGGTTCCGCCGTACGTGGAAGCGCTGGACGCGTCGGGCAGATGGATTCGCGTCGTGGACGATATTGGATTCCCCGCCGGACTGGCTCGCACCATGGTGGCGGACCTGACCGGGAAACTCCCGCGGGGCACGCGCTACATCCGGATCACGACGAATCTCCGCATCTATTGGGATCGCATTCGCATAGACAATTCACCGGCCGATTTGCCGTTCCGCATCGCCGAGGCGCCGTTGGCGTCCGCGAATTTGCGCTTCC
>CAWCYS010000059.1:0-6754 GCA_963799715.1 Terriglobia bacterium
GCCCGCGAGCCGGCGACCTCAGCCTCCGGTTGAAGGGCGCCGTCGTGCTAGAATCACGGGCAGTGAATCCGCAGAGCGCAGTCGACCTTCGCGTAGCGATTGGCTCCCTCCAGCTCGCCAACCCCATCATTGCCGCGAGCGGCACATTCGGTTATGGCGTCGAGTTTGCGAGCGTGCTTGATTTGGAGGCGCTGGGCGCGCTCGTGGTTAAGGGCCTTTCGCTTGAGCCGATGGCGGGAGCTCCGGCGCCGCGGATGTGCGAAGTCAACAGCGGGATGATCAACGCGATTGGACTGCAGAACATCGGCGTGCGTGCCTTCGTCAGCGAGAAATTGCCGCAGCTTCGCAAGTATAAAACGCCGGTCATCGTAAATGTCTTTGGACGCACGCAGTCCGAGTATCTCGAGGTGCTCCGCATTCTGGAGGATGCGGAGGGGATCGCGGCGTACGAATTGAATGTATCTTGTCCGAATGTGGATCACGGCGGCTTGGAGTTCGGCAGCGAGGAGGGGGCGCTCGTCGAGTTGGTGGCAGCCGCACGAATCGTGGCCCGGCGCCCTCTATGGGTGAAACTCTCGCCCCTGGTGACTGATATCGCCCATTTGGGCGCAGCGGCCGAGAGCGCGGGGGCCGACGCCTTGACCGTGGCCAACACCTACCCGGCGATGGCGCTGGACGTCGGCACCCGGAAATCCAGGATTGGGAGGATCTCCGGGGGGCTATCAGGGCCTGCCGTCAAGCCGATCACCCTCCGGCTCGTCTATCTGGTATCGAAGGGCGTCAAAGTACCCGTAATCGGGGTCGGGGGCGTCCAAACTGCTGCGGACGTCCTGGAATATATGGTTGCGGGGGCCTCGGCGGTCCAGGTTGGGACGGCCAGTTTTTCTTCGCCCAGGGCCTGCGAGCGACTCGCTGAAGAGCTGCGGAGAGCCTGTTATCGCCATAAAATATTTGCAATCAACAAGATAGGAGGAACCTTAGGGGAAGATTTAGCTTGATTAAGCGGCTGCATTGTGCTACGATATTTAGATGCTTTGTGGCAAAAGAGAGACACTATGCGTCGCTTACTGAGACTCTTTCGTACTTCAGTCCACTGGGGACTGCTTCTCTCTGCGTTTACGCCGGGATTGCAGGGACCGGTGGCTGCACGTACCGTCCCTCCCGTTCACCCGATTCGGGTTTGGACGGGTGTGGCGAGCTGGTATGGCGAGGAGTTCCAGGGGCGGGAAACCGCAGACGGGGAGACGTTTGACATGTATTCAGAGACTGCGGCCAGCCTGAACCTGCCTTTTGGGTCTCTGGTTCGCCTAGTGAACCCCAAGACCGGGAAAAGCCAGATTGTCCGCATCAACGACCGGGGCCCGTACGTCGAGGGCCGGGAGATGGACGTCTCCTATGAGGTGGCACGCAGGCTTGGGATTGACACAGTGGGGGTCTCGCGGCTAAGAATGGAGCTGATCGAGGTGCCGACACGTCGCGACTAGAAGCCGGCCGTGAGCGCGTTATCCTGGCCCTAGACTATCCCCAATTGGGCCCGGCCTACACATTGAGTCGCAAGCTGGCCGATCTGGTCGGCATGTTCAAGATAAACATCCACTTATTTACCGCCGAAGGTCCCGCCGCTGTGAAAACGATTGCGAAGTTGCGGCGCGGGATCTTCCTGGACCTGAAGTACCACGACATTCCCAATACAGTCTCTGGCGCCGTGAGCGCCGCAGTCAGACTGCCGGGGGTGAAGCTGCTGAACATTCACACCCTTGGTGGCCCGGAGATGCTGAAGGCGGCAGCCCAGGCCGCAAAGGGCGCGGGGTTGGGGGCGAGCCGCCCCAAACTGCTGGGAGTGACAATCCTCACCAGCCATGACGCGGCCAGCTTGGAAACGGTTGGGATAAGGGGGACGCCGGCATCGCGAGCGGTGAAGCTGGCGCGGCTCGCGCAAAAGTGCGGGCTTGATGGGGTGGTGGCTTCACCCCAAGAGGTGCGGGCCATTCGCAGCGCCTGCGGAAAGCGATTCCTGATCGTGGTTCCGGGGATTCGCCCAACGGAGATCGCGCGGCTGCGTCCAAGAAAAGACGATCAAGCCAGAATCTCAACTCCCCGCGCCGCGATCGAGGCGGGCGCGGACTACCTAGTGATTGGACGGCCGATCACGGCGGCGGCCGATCCGCGTGCCGCGACGGAGAGCATCGTTGAAGAAATCGCTTCCGCGCTGACCTGACCCCTCTGCAGGCTACAAGACTCCCGGGACGTGGTATACTGCGGTTTCGGATTGCCGTGGCTGTGCTGTGGTGTCCGGCAACGAAAAGCGCGACTGCCAAGTGGCAGGCCGCGGAGGGTTAGCATGGAAGCACTTAGTTTGCCCCATCTTTTAATTATCCTTTTGATCGTCGTGATTTTCTTCGGCGGCCGGCGCATCCCCGAAGTGATGCGCGGCCTGGGCGAGGGAATCCGCAGCTTTAAGGAAGGCATGCGCGGAGACGTTCCGGGCACGACTCCTCCAGCGAGCACCGCGACTCCTGCTCCTCCGGCGGCGCCGGCGGCGACCGAGGAAAAGAAGTAAACCACGTCGCGTAACTTTCCAGAAGCAAATAGGGATTGAGCTGGGCGGCCCGCGTGGCCGCCCTTTTGTTTTCCTAGGCGTTGCGCGGAAGCGCGAGATCCGGCCAGCCCAGTTCGCGCAAGAGCGTCCACACTCGCGCGACCGGCAAGCCCACTACATTTGAATAAGAACCTTCGATCCGGGTGACGAACCGCGCGGCTAGTCCCTGGATGGCGTAGCCTCCGGCTTTCCCGAAAGGCTCTCGAGTGGCGACGTAAGCCTCAATTTCTTCGTCCGTTAAATCGCCAAACGTGACAGAGGTCGATTCGAGCGCGGCACGATTCGCTGTGTCGGGCAGTCGAATCGTCCAGACGCCCGTGAGCACCAGGTGCGTGCGGCCCGCAAGTGCGCGGATCATGCGCGCCGCGTCGGACGCCGAGCTTGGCTTCCCGAATAATTCGCCTTCGACCACAACGGCCGTATCCGCGCCCAAGACGTAGGCGGGCGTTGCAGATGTCACTGCCGGTGCGATCGTTTGCGCCGTTGCGAGGGCTTTCAGCCGAGCGAGTCTCAGTGCCATTTCGGCTGGCGTTTCAGCGGGAAGCGGCGACTCGTCAATTCGCGCGGGGAGGACTTCAAATGTGAATCCCGCCTCGCGAAGCAGATCTGCTCGCCGCGGAGATTCCGAAGCCAGGATCAAGCGGTGTGTGTGTGTCATAAGATTCAGGTGATCATCGCGCGAGATCTCGCATCAGAGCACGACCGCTTCTTGATATTCACCGAAGACGCGGCGCATCGCGTCCGAGATTTCGCCGACAGTCGCAAGGTTCTCCGCCGCGGATTGAATCGCCGGCATGAGGTTTTCTCCCGTCCGGGCGCGCCGCTCGACCTCAACGACGGCGTTTCGCGCACGCTCGGAATCTCGGCGGGCGCGCAGAGCTTGCACGCGTTGCACCTGTGCGCGCTCCGCTTCTGCGTCGATGTGCAAGAGCGGGACAGGCTGCTCCGCTTCCGCGACGTAGCGGTTCACTCCCACTATAACGCGCTCGCCGCGCTCGACCGCTTGCTGATATTCGTACGCCGCCTTTTGAATTTCGCCTTGGACGTAGCCGCCCTCAATCGCGTGGAGCATTCCACCCAGCGCGTCAATGCGGCGGATGTATTCGAGCGCGCGGCGTTCCATTTCGTCGGTGAGCGCTTCGATGGCATAGGAGCCGGCCACGGGATCTACGGTCTGCGCGACGCCGGTCTCGTGCGCGAGGATTTGTTGCGTGCGCAAGGCGAGGAGTGCAGCTTGCTCGGTGGGCAGCGCCAGCGCTTCATCGAGCGCATTGGTGTGCAGCGATTGGCATCCGCCGAGCACCGCGGCCAGGGCCTGAATCGCGACACGAACCAAATTATTCTCAGGCTGCTGCGCCGTAAGCGAGCTGCCGGCGGTCTGCGCGTGAAAGCGCAACATCAGCGAGCGCGGATCGCGCGCTCCGAAGCGTTCGCGCATGACGCGCGCCCAGAGTCGCCGCGCGGCTCGGAACTTGGCGATTTCCTCCAGCAGATCGTTGTGCGCGTTGAAGAAAAAGGAAAGCCGCGGCGCGAATTCGTCCACAGCGAGGCCCGCCGCGATGGCGGCTTCCACGTAGGCGAATCCGTCGGCAAGAGTGAACGCCACTTCCTGCGCGGCGGTCGAGCCGGCCTCGCGAATGTGGTAACCGGAAATGGAGATCGTGTTCCACGTAGGCAATTCGGCGCGGCACCAGGCGAAGAGATCGGTGACGATGCGCATCGCCGGCCGCACAGGATAGATGTACGTGCCGCGGGCGATGTACTCCTTCAGGATGTCGTTCTGCACGGTGCCGGAAAGTGTTTGCAGATTCGCGCCCTGTTGCTTGGCCACGGCGACGTAGAGGCAGAGCAGAATCGCGGCCGTGGAATTGATCGTCATGGAAGTGGAGACGCGCTCGAGCGGAATGCCGTCGAGCAGGGTTTGCATATCTTCGAGCGAATCGATCGGCACGCCGACGCGGCCCACTTCGCCCAGCGCGCGCGGGTGGTCGGAATCGAGGCCGATCTGCGTCGGAAGATCGAACGCCACCGAAAGGCCCGTTTGTCCCTGCGAGAGCAAGTAGCGGTAACGCGCGTTCGATTGCGCCGCCGAACCGAATCCGGCGTACTGGCGCATGGTCCAAAGGCGGCCGCGGTACATGGTCGGATAAATGCCGCGCGTGAACGGAAATTCGCCGGGGAAGCCGATGGATTCTTCGGCGTCACGTTCGCGGGAATCTTCCAGCGAGTACACCTGCTTCACGGGGATTCCGCCGAGCGTGCGTGACGCGCCGGGCGTTCCGTGCGAGGGGTTTCGTCTTGCGGTGGTTTGCTCATGAGCGCACTGGGGGCCTCAAATTCAACGCACTCGCCGCGCCATCAGAAACGAAGTGACGCCGAACGCCGCCATCATGACGGAATACGCCACGGCGAACCAGACCGGCCAGAGCGGTGCGCCGCGGTGCCACACGCGCAATGCCGAAATTGCCCCCGAGAGCGCGAAGAGGAGAAACATCGCGCCCGTCACTTCGTGAAACGTCTGGCGAGTGGCGCGCCAGAGCGCGCGGAAGAACCCGCGAATTCCGGCCAGCCAGTCGAAGACCGACGCGCTCATTGGCAAATTCTAGTACAGCGCCCCCGGAAACCGAAGCGGCGGCGGATCGGGGAGCGGCTGCCTCCCTAACGTCTCGGGCACGGGAGCGCACGGATCCGCTGGAGAACATCCCGATCGTGCTATATTCCGGGAAATGAGCGGGATGGCCGCGAAAGGGAGGAGATCATGCGAACTGCAATTCGGATTTCGTTGTATGTGCGTGCTTGCTGTTCTCGTCCGTGGCGCTGCGCGCGCAGGGCTCGCAATTGACGCCCGAAAGTCTGAAGACGATGATCGAGAATCTGGGCTACACGACAACCTCCAGCACGAATAGCGACGGCGTTGTGACGTACAACATCACGCTGACGCCGCAAGGTTGGACGATCGATACGGACGTGAACCTGAGCAAGGATCAATCCAACATCTGGATGTGGGCGAATCTCACGAAAATCCCGGACGGGCAAACGATGGATGCGGATACGCTCCTGACGATGCTGAAGGAGAACGACTCGATGGGCCCGTTCTTTTTCTCCTACACGGATGCTCGCGCCGCTTCTTCATCAATCTTGCTCTGTCGAACCAAAATGTGACTCCCGCAAAAATGCAATCGGAATTCGACGCGCTGGCGGCGACGTGGTTCGCACGCAAGACATGTGGGACCCGACCAAGTGGAAGAACGCGCCGCGAGCGGCACGAAGTAGGCGATCAGGCGGGTGCGAATCAGTCACGCGCGGCCCGCGGTTGGTCTTGTGCCGGTGCGGGGCGGGCCGTACAATCGGCTCAGGTACGCAGGTGAGGAGGACTCTCCTTGCAGCTGGACGATCAACTCAAACAATTGTTGCGGGAATTGGGCCACGCCATCAACGATACGGTGTCGGACTCCGAGCGCATAGCTGCGGCCATTGCAGGAGTGCGCGCGGCCGGCTACGACATCGTGCTGAAGCTTGACGCGACCATCGGTTTGGCGAAACGCGACCCGCAAGACGAACAGATTTCTCCGCAGGACAAGCGTTTCCTCGAAGCCCTGCACATCCAGGTGGATCAGGAAGTGCTGGACGACGATCCGGCGGCCGGCGAATTTTGAGATCACGCCGCAGGACGTGCGCTTTCTCAAATCACTGAAGATATCTCTCGATGATTCGCTCTAGTCTGATTGCGCTTTTGCTCGCCGCATCGTTCTGCCTTGCCGCTTTCGCGGCGCCCGGGCCGCAAACGAACCCGGTGTACACGATGCCCGGATCGGTCAAGCCGTCGTGTTCCGCGGCGAAGTGTTGCATCAACTTTCCAATTCGATTACGGTGCGGAATCTCGATCCCGACCACGCGCGCGAGGTCCGCACCTTCTCCTATGCGGACGATCTTAGAGACGAGGATGCAGAAAATCTTTGACGCCGGCGGCTACCAGTACGGCGACAAAGTCGCAATCCTTTACAAACCAGGTTCCACCGTCGCGCTTCGCATTGCAGGCAAGCCCTCGAAGCCGATCTGAGTTTTGGATGATGCTGTGATTCGTCCGCCTGCCGTCGCTGGAAGCTTCTATCCATCCGAGCGCGCCACACTGGAACAAGAAATAGATTCCTTCGC
>CAWCYS010000060.1:0-6429 GCA_963799715.1 Terriglobia bacterium
ATGGCGCGACCCGATGTCCTCGGCCGTCGGCTGGCTCGTGGTGGATCGCCGCGTAAATGGAATCTCGGGCGGAGGCACGTTCCTCTGGCACGGCGCGACCGCGGAGGAGACACGCGGCATCGCCCGCACGATGAGCAAGAAATTCGCAATCTGTCCGAAGCCCATCGGCGGCGCGAAGGCCGGCATCCGTTGCGACTTGAAAGACCCGGTCGAACGCCGCGCCGTTCTTCGCAGATTCTTGCAGTCCATGCGGTCGGAACTCAAAGAGCGTTGGGTCACGGCCGGTGATTTCGGCACCAGCGACGCCTTCATCGACCAGACGATTCGCGAGTTGACCGGCAACAGCATGCAATGGGCGCTGTATCGCCAGACGGCCGGAGACGAAGCGAAGGCCCTCCGTTTGAGCGCGCGCGCTCCGGATTTATACCGGGTCAATATGTCGGAAGCTCTCCTCGATGCGGACGCCCGCCGCCCTGAATTCGAGATGCCGTTTGTCGAAGCCGCGGTCGGTTTCGGCATCGTCCAATCGACGCTGGCGACCTACACCAAACTCGAGCCTCGCCGTATCGGCCTCGAAAAGCCGCTGGAGGGTGTGCGCATCGCGGTCGCGGGTGCGGGTGCGGTGGGAACCGGCGTCATGCTGTACGCCTCGCGTCTCGGAGCGCAGATCATTGCCGTTTCCGATGGCGAAGGCCTCCTCTTCGATTCGCGCGGCCTGGATGTGGAACGAATGCTCCGCTTGCGCGCGCGATTCGTCTCGCGCCTTCCCGAGGAACAGCGCCTGCACGCCGGAAAACTTTTGTTCAAATATGTTGCCAACAGCTGCTACGCACCGGAGCGGCTCGTAACCAGAGCTTCCCTGGAAGCGGAGTCTCCAGAACTATCCAGATTCGTCGAACCGCTGCTCTCGCACATGCTGCGCAACGCGGAGGCGGCCAATGTCTTTGTGCCCGCGGCGTCACGATACCATTGGAACGTCATGGCGGCGGAAATGGCTACACAGGGACTGTGGAAATGCGCCGCACCACGGTTGCTGGTGGCCGGCGCGAACAATGTGTTCGGGGCCCCGGGCGACGATGGGAATGGAGTGGGACTGCCGCCGGCGGAGGCCGATTCCACCGAAATCCTCAAACGAATGTGCGAGCAGGGCGTCGTTCACGTCCCCGACTTCCGCGCCAACGGGGGCACCGCGCAACTGTTTCATTGCCACGCCGCCGGGGAGCTCGATTGGATTTTGGATGGCGCGCCCACAGGTGTGCCAGTGCTGTCGCGCGAGGACCAGAACTTGGCGCTCCACGCCACGAGTCACCGAATCCGCAAGGCCGTCCTCGAAGACCTCGATCTCTGCGACCCCGATTGCCTCGATTTGCCCCACAGAGCCGAAATCCGGGTGGCCAAGCAGCTAGCTGATCTCTGAGTGCTTGAAGACGCTCGGCGGTCTCCGGCTTAACTTAGGGTGATTCCTGAAGGTGGGAGTCCCTCTTGTGTGTGCGGCCGGGGGCGGAATTTAAGACGTAAAGAGCCCCACCTTTCGTGCTGGGCGCGAAAAGTGGGCCACCCGGAAATTCAAAGGCTGCGTAAAGTCAAAACCGTCCCAGTAAGGGCGGCGGTCTTTTCTCACGCTGCTTGTGAAGGGCATGCCACCCGCCAAGTCTACTCGGACGAAGGAGCCGACAACGTCATCTAATCAGCCCTATGATTTTGTTGGTGGCAATCATCATAGGAAGGGGCAGGTGGCGGCTTCACGCCCATTCGCCTCAGAGCTGGTCGGATGGAAGCGGCTGAAGTCAAATCTCCCTGAATGCAATCTACTTCAGGGAGTAAAGCCAAGAGCTTCGGAACTGCTGCTTTGGCCCTCCGTCCAAGATTTCCGAGCGCCGCAGCCGTCCAAAGACGGACAGAATCATCGGGAATATCTAAGAGAGAGATCATATCCGTGACGGTTTTATCGTCAACGGAAGCAGGGTTGACTCGATGCGTCAAATCGGCGAGGTGTTCCGCTGCTTCATATCGCGCCATTGATGGTTCATCTGAGCGCACCTTGGCGATAATCTCCTCAAGCTTGGCATTGAGGACAGGATCAGTTGCAGGGTGCGCCGTGCTAACCATCAGAAGCATCAACGCGAAAACGGTAGAGTATTGAATTTTACGTCCACACTTTGGCATATGTGGCCCTCGCTTTCCGTCATGGTGCCGTCCATGTTCTGTCCACGGGCGCTGTCGCGTCGTCCATTGGAAGGTTTGGATTAATGGCTGTCGCTGGCAGGTCGCCTCGCGGGTGGCCCTGGTTGCGGGTCGTCTTTTTCATAAGTAACACTCACGTGCCGAGTATAACATTGCGAGACGTACCCGTGGAGTACCGCGCGGGGGCCCTTCACCCCATTCAAATCTTAAATGACCTCAAATGTGAATCCGGGCACCCGCCAGCGCTTAGGGGGAGCGAAGCTGGAGGGCCACCCGCCCTCGCACTGGTGCGAAACCGCGAAACGTAGTAAATTCTCGCTGCCGAGGGGGAGTGCGTGGCTCCCCAGCCCACCCTTGGAAGGTATTTCTTTCGAACGGTTTACAAGGAGTAACCAAGCGTGGATACTTCTCCGAACCGCGAATTCGAAGCACAAAAACGACGCAGTCTGCGCATCGTCCAGGCCGTGCCCCTCACCGTCACCGGCGTGGATGCCCTCGGTCGTCCCTTCCAGGAACGCACTTCGACCCTGATCATTAACTGCCACGGCTGCCGCTACCAGTCGAAGCACTACGTTCTGAAAAACATGTGGGTCAATTTCGAGGTGCCGCATCCCGAGACGGGGCACGAGCCGCGCATCTTCCGTGGCCGCGTGACATGGATTCAGCGGCCCCGCACCGTCCGCGAACTTTTCCAGATTGCCGTCGAGCTGGAAACAGCGGGCAACGTCTGGGGTATCGCCTTCCCGCCTTCCGACTGGTTCCCTTTCGCGGACGCGCCTAGCGCTGAAATTCCCGCGCCGGCGCAGTCCCCCGAGGAAGATTGGGCCGTGCCCGCGATCGAACGGTCGGCACCCGCAATGGACCTGCCGGACGAGCCGGAGACCGCCGTGCGCGAATCGCAGCCGGAGGACAACGTGCGCGTGATGCCGGCGTCCAGCGGCACGGCAGTTACAGGAAGTGCCGACCCTTCGGTCCTCCTCGCGCGCCAGATGAGCCGTTTGCTGAACGAAGCACGGCAGCAACTTCAGGAAGCCGTGAAAGAAAGTAGCACTCGCGCGGTGGCGGCGGAAACGCGCCCATTGCTCGTGGCATTGCAAAATCAAATGCAGGCCGCGGCGGAAAGATCGGTGCACGCCGCGATTTCCGCCGAGCACGAGGAAATACTGGCTGAATCGCGCGCGCGGCTCGAAGAAGCGCGGAAAGCCGAGCTTGATTCGCTCTCCGCCGAGTGGTCCGCCGGCGCCGACGAGCGCCTGCGCAGCGCCACGCAACGCCTCGAGACCGAACTGGCGACCCTCGAACAGTCCTACCGGACGGGACTCGACCAGCGCGTGAAGGAGCAGCTCGAACAGTCGCTCTCGGAAATTCAGCGCGCGACTGCGGCGTTCGCACTCGAAATTCAATCCGCGCAGGCGCGTCTCGAAGAATCCCGGCAAGCGGCGCAATCCTCGACTTCGACTGAAATTCGCCGGCTGCAGGAAATGTCGGAAGGCGCCGTGGCCGATGCGCGCGCCCGCACGAGCGAGCTCGAGCAGGCGACTGCGCAATTGCGCGAGCAGATCGCCGCGGCTACCGAGGAAGCGCAATCGGCTTGGCGCGGGAGACTGGACACCGAGATCGCTTCGGCGGGAGTGCGCTGGGACCAGCGCGTGGAGACGTTGCTCGAAAGCGCCGCCCGGGCCGTGGCGGATCGCCTCGCTCACAATTCCGAATCGCTCACGCAGGGGATCGAGCAGCGGGTCGCGGGGCGAATCGAGGAACTTGGACAACGCGTGACGCATGCGGCGGGCGAAGCCGAAGCGAGTCTCGCGCGGCTGAAAGAGGCTCTCGAAGCGGAATCCTCCCGGGCGCAAACCGCGATCGGCGAATTGCGCGAGGCTGCTGCCCGCGCGGAAGACCACGCGGCCGCGCTCGAAGAATTGAAGCGCGCCTCGACGGACGAGTTGGCGCGGCGCGGCGAAGCGCTGGTGGAAGCGAATAGCGCTGAGATGAGCCGCCGTGCCGATGGCGCTGCCAACTCGATGGCGGAGCGTCTGGAACGCGCGCTGGAGACGGCAGCGCAGGAATTGCTGCATCGCCTCGCCACAGAATTCGAGCAGCGGCTCGCTCCCGAACTGGATCGCGCGCGCGGCGCGATCGACGAATTGCAGTCGAATGCGCAGACGTTCGAGGAAACCCTGCAAACGCATCAGGACAGCCTGCGCGAAGCCGCGGAGGTGTCGCTCCAGGAGGCGCTCGGGCGCACCCGGGACGGCTTGCGCGAACTGGAGGAGGAATTCCACAAGATTGCGCGGGATTCCCAGGCCAAGTGGCTGGCCGAAATCGAAGCGAAAGCCACGGAATCGACGCACGTCGCGTTCGAGTCCATGTTTAAGACGGCGGAGTGGTACGAGAAAAAAGTTCAGACGCAAATGCAATCCTCGCTCGAAAAGGGCCTCGAACAGGCGCACGAAGAGCTGCGCACGAAAGCCGGCGAAATGTCCGGGGCCTTCGCGACCGAGCTCGATCATTACAGCCGGAGCTACGTCGCACACTCGAAAGAGCAAATTGAGGAGATCCTTCGCGATGCCTCCGAGCGCGTCCGGGACGACGTGCAGCAAGCGGCGAACGGCGTTGCTGCCGGCTTCCACCAGCGCGCCGCGGAAATTGCCGCGCAACAAGAGGCGGGCTTTGCGGCGAGCGTGCGCGCCGCCGCTGAGGAAACAGCCTCTCGCATCCAATCGAGCGCCGCGGAAAGCCTGGCGAATTTGGACGCCGCGCGGCGGGATGCGGACGCGGCGTTCCGCGAAGGCCTCGCCGCGCAGACTCGCGAAGGCGTCGCCGCCGCACGAAATCAGCTGGACGCGGAGGCTGCCGCGCTTGCGGAATCCTGGAAGACGGCCCGCGCCGAACTCGCCGAACAGGGAAGACAGGAGTTGGCGCGCTTGGGTGAAACCGCGATCGAAGACTACAAGCATCGGTTGGAGAATGCGTCGAATTCGTGGCTGGTGACGTCGGTGGCCAATCTGCATCAACAATCGGGCGAACTCATCGAGCGGCTGGCGGCCGAGGCGGAAGAGCGAGTGCGGACCGCCTGCTCGAACGTTTTCACTGAAATCGGCGCCGCGCTGAAGCAGCGCCTGCTCGGCCCGAACGCCGCGCCGCCGCAGCCGGACAACACCTGATTCCAGTTTTGGCCGCTTCTTGCTGAGCCGGGCGTAGCGCGGCAAATCAAAGCATCACGACCTGTATAATCTGAACTATGGCGAATCGTGCTTACGCGGTGCTGTGGCTGCACGACCTCACCGACGACGAACAACTCACGGGCTTCGAGCGATTCCTGCGGACCGTGCCCTTTGCGGCGACGCGGCAGGGATTTGAGTCGCTGGTTGTGCGCGCCGTGGCCCCCAACGAAACACCGCTCGCGTACCACAACCTGCGCTCGAATCCCGCCACGTCGGTGGAAATCATGGAACTCGCGCGCGAACATGCGAGCCCCGACTCCGCATTCGAGGTGGAAGCCTATTGGGACCTTTGGGTGCGCGATGCGGAGAGCGGCGTGTGGTGCGAGCAGCCGCAAAAGTTGGAGATCCTCGCGCAGGGACTCGATTATGACGACGGCGCCGCCGCCGAAGCCGGAAATTTCGTCAGCGATTTGGGCTTCGAGCATCTGTTCACCGGGCACGCGCATTTGCTCGCGGGGGCGGCAATCGGAAGATCGAGCGCCGGAAGCGAAGCGCCGCAGCATCCGATGGAAGCGAAATTCCTGGAGGACATGTCGCATCCGGCGGCCTTGCGTGAATACCGCGAAAAAACATGCGAAAACATTCGCCGCCTGATGAACTGGATGCGCGCGGCTGAAACATCCGTGCCGGCCGAGCGCGGCCGGCTGTGGTCGGAAGGGGAAGAGAATTTTGAAGCGCTCCTCGATGAAATACTTTCTGCTCGCTAGCGCGGCGGCGGCGTTGCTCACGGCCGCGGTTTCCGCGAGCGCGCAGGAAGACCCCGCAACGAGGATTCCGCGCGCCAACGAATTGACGCTGCTGGGGCTGCGTCCCGGGAAGGACACCTTGGCGTACGCGGAACACCGTCTGCGCAGCAAGCCGGATGCGCAAACGAACGACGGAACAACGGCGTGGAGCGATTCCTGCACAGGGCGCGCGATTAAGCTGGAGGTCGACAAGAAAGGCGTGATTCAAAGCGTGACCATTTCCGCGATCGCGTCGGACACCGGCGCCTGTAAAGGAAACCGTAAACTCGTCGACG
>CAWCYS010000061.1:0-22210 GCA_963799715.1 Terriglobia bacterium
CTTTCTCCCTAGATCCTTTCGGATTTTTCGCCGCATCCGCAGGCCGATGATCCAGGATGAGACTATCGTGAAGAGCGCCAACAGAACTGCGGAACCGCGCCCATTAATGTACACGGAACCTCCCACTTGCGAGGCCTTGGCCAACGACCACCAGAACCACGCCGAATTCAATCCGGCCCTGAACGACTCGGCAGAAATATACACCGCAACTTCCGAAAGGCTAATGCTAAACCCGCTTTAGTTGCCACTGGCCGGTGCAGCGGCGCGGCCGGTCGCACCGCGTTTGCTATACTCGCGCGGATGGCTGCCTCTAAACCTGCCAAGAAACTTTTTCTGGTGGACGCGATGGGCTTCATTTTTCGGGCATTCTTTGCGCCGATGGAGCGGCTGCACAGCCCGTCGGGCATGCCCACCAAGGTGCCCTATCTTTTCTCGACAGATGCTGCGGCGCCTGATGAATGACTACCAGCCGGATTATCTGGCGGTGGCGTTTGACTTGCCGGAACCGACCTTCCGCGACAAGCTTTTCGCGGAATACAAAGCGCAGCGTCCGCCGATGCCCGACGATCTCTCGGTGCAATTGCCGTACGTGCGGCGGCTGTGCGAAGCCATGCGGCTGCCGATCCTGGCAATTGCCGGGTTACGAGGCGGACGACATTATCGGCACGCTGACGCGCACAGGGGAGCAAACGCAAGCTCGACGTTACGATCGTGACCAGCGACAAGGACATGATGCAGCTGGTTGGCGGAGCGTGCGCGTACTGCGTCGGGATTCGGCGCCACCAAGCAAGATTTGCTGGTGGACGAAGCGAAGGTCGAAGAGCTTATGGGCGTGCCGCCGGAAAAAGTGACGGACGTGATGGCGCTGATGGGCGATTCGATCGACAACATCCCCGGCGCCAAGGGCATCGGCGAAAAAGGAGCGCGCGAAATGATTCGCCGCTTCGGTTCGGTGGAAACGGCACTGGACAACGCGGCATAAGGTGGAGGACAAGCGGTATCGCGAGGCTCTCGAAAATGCGGCGCGAGCAGGTGCTGCTCTCGAAGCAGCTCGCGACGATCGCCACGGATGCGCCCATTCGAACTGTCGCTCGACCAACTTACGCGCGCGCGATCCGGATACCGAAGCACTGCGCGAGCTTTACGAGGAACTTGGCTTCACGTCGTTGTTGAAGGAATTTGCCGGCCGCTGCGAGCGCCATCGGCGACCCATGAGGGCAGGATTACGCAAAACTCGATTCGCCCGCGGCCGTGCGCGAATTTCTGGCGGCCTCCGCGCGACGCGAGAAGTCGCGCTGTGGCTCGAACTCTGCGCCCGACGAGCGCGAGACCGAAGGATTCGGCTCGCAGCATCGCCGCGGCGGAACTTTCTCCCACGCCCGGCACGGCGCGGACTGCCTGGTTCGATGCAGGGCGGCGAAATGCAGGCCGCGCTCGAACCCTTGCTGCGCGATGCGTCGCGGCCCAAGATTGTCCACGATCCGAAACTTATTCGATGCTGCTGGTCGGACCGGTAACCGGAATTCGTCACGCGACGATGCTCTATTCCTATCTGTTGCGGCCCACCACCGCGAAGCACGACTTAGCCGAAGTCGTCCTGCGTCATCGCAACGTGGTGTCTCTCCGGCGCGCCCGGCGAACACGCCGATCAGTTGCAGCATCTTGCGCCGCTGCTGCGCGCGGAAGTCGAGCGCCAAAATCTCGCCGCAGCTTTACGAGACGATGGATCTGCCGCTCGCGCCGGTGCTCGCCGCGATGGAACGCATCGGAATTCGCGTGGACCCGGCCGCGCTGGCGACCATGTCCGCGGCGATGGAGAAGGAGATTCGTAGCCTCGAATCTCGCATCTGGGAACTGGCGGGGCAGGAGTTCAACATCAATTCGCCGCAGCAACTCGCGGAAATTCTCTTCGACAAAATGAATCTGCAGCCCTCGGCCAAACGCGGACGCGCGAAAGCGCGCTCGACCGCCGCTGAAATTCTCGAAGAGCTGGCGCTCACGCACGAATTGCCGCGCAAAGTGCTCGACTACCGGGAACTCGCGAAATTGAAATCCACGTACGTGGACGCGCTGCCGAAACTTGTGGACCCCGCGACACGGCCGCCTGCACACGCGCCTCAGCCAGACGGGCACGGCGACGGGCCGCCTCAGTTCTTCCGATCCTAATCTGCAAAATATTCCGGTGCGCACGGAACTCGGCCGGCAGATTCGCGCCGCATTCACGGCCGAGAAGGGCTGGACGCTTTTCTCCGCGGACTATTCGCAGATCGAATTGCGCATCCTGGCGCATTTTTCCGAGGATCCCGTGCTCATGGAAGCGTTTCGCACCGGCCAGGACATTCACTCGCGCACGGCGCAGGAGGTTTTCGGCGTCGGCCCGATGGCGCAGACGGCCGAGCACCGTCGCGCGGCGAAGATCATCAATTTCGGAATTATTTACGGGCTTTCGGCGTTCGGACTGTCGCAGCAATTGGGTATCGCGCAGAAGGAAGCGGCGCAGTTCATCGCGGCGTATTTCGAGCGTTATCGCGGCGTGAAGGAGTATCTCGATCGCTCGCTCGAAGAGACGCGGCGCACGGGATTCACGCGCACGCTCTTCGGGCGCGTCCGGCCAATTCCGGAGATCACTTCGCCGCAGCCGAATCTGCGCAATTTCGCCGAGCGCACCGCGCTGAACACGCCGCTGCAGGGCACCGCCGCCGATCTCATCAAGCTGGCGATGATTCGCATTCACCGCGAACTCGCGGAGAGCGGCCTGCGCGCGCGAATGATTCTCCAGGTGCACGACGAACTTTTGTTCGAGGCGCCCGAAGGCGAACTCGCGAAGCTGCGCCCGCTGGTACAAACGGCCATGGAGCAGGCGCATACATTGCGCGTTCCGCTGGTGGTCGACGTGAAGGCCGGACCGAATTGGCGCGACATGAAGTAGCGATCGCAGCGAGCGAATTCTTTTTGTTGTAGGATTTTCATCGGGGAGACACCAATGGCCCAGCAACATTCCGAAGGCTTTCTCAAGATCGTTGCCGATGCCAAGAAACACGTGAAGGAATGGGACTTCCGCGAAGTGAAAAAGAAAATGGACGCGGGCGAAAAATTCCTGCTGGTGGACGTTCGCGAGGACAACGAATGGGAGGCGCGGCCACATTCCCGGCGCGATCCACATGGGCCGCGGCATCATCGAACGCGACATCGAGGAGGCCGTCCCCGACCACAACACTCAGATCGTGCTCTACTGCGGCGGCGGATTCCGCTCGGCGCTCTCCGCGGAGAATTTGCAGAAGATGGGCTACACCAACGTCGTTTCCATGGACGGCGGCTGGCGCCATTGGACCGAGGCGGGCTTCCCGACAGTGAAGTGAACCATGCCCAGGGGTCCGGTCGGCCAGCGATGCCGCTGTCTCGGATGAATCGACTGTCCTGCAAGGGAGCAATCCGACGCGGCCATTTCTGCCCGGTTGCCATCCAAAAACAGTGCGCTTACCGAAGAGGATCATGAGCGAGCTTACAACATGCTGACGCGTCGTCTGCGCTCCTTCGGAAACCGTGCGCGAGCTGAAAAGGAAAAGAGCTACCAGAAATCAGCATGGGAACATTGGGGCGTTTCCCTGCCCAGGATGGACGTTGCAATCCGCGAAACCGTCAAAGATATGCCCGCCCGGGAACTTCTCGCTCTGAGCAGGCGGCTCTGGAGGGAGCCTGTTTGGGATTTGAAGATGGTGGCTGCCCGACTTCTCGCCCGTGACACGATTCTGCCAACCGAGCAAGTGTGGCGATTCGTGTGCGCTCGCATGCCGACCCTGGATGGCTGGGCGGTCGCAGACAATCTGTCCAGTGTCGGGTCACGTTGCCTTTTGGCTGATGCCCGGCGACTCGACACCGTCGAAACTTGGATCAGAAGCTCGCACCTGTGGACCCGCCGTGCGGCGCTGGTGTTCACCTTGCCGTGGACGAAAGACGGCCGAGATCCGGAAAAAATGCTCGGATGGGCCTGGGAACTTGCGGAGGACCCCGAATGGTTCATCCAAAAGGCCATCGGGTGGTGGTTACGTGAACTCTCGAAGCATGATCCCGCCCGTGTTCGCCGGTTTCTCGGCGACCGTGGCAACGTGCTGAAAGGCGTTGCGCTTCGGGAGGCATCAAAATATCTGACGCGACAAGCACGCCACTGAGAGGTAAGCGGATAGCTGCGGATCGAGCTTGACTGCGGGAATCGGGCCACCGCGGCTGGGGCGGGAGGACTCGAGCCTCCGCCATCTGCATGAACAGTGAAGCGATCCCGGGTGGACCTGGCTGGAGAGCTCTGCTGCTCCTTGAACCTTCGCATAGCCTCGCCCAAATCGCTTCATCTTCCGTGGCCGCCGCGCGGTGTTATGATCCGGCTGTCGCCCGGGCGTGGTTTGCCCTGCAGCAAAGGGGGACATCATGCATTGGTACACGTATGTCGCTTACTTCTTCAGCGGCGCTTTTCTCGTGAACGCGATTCCGCACTTCATCAATGGCGTGTCCGGGCGCCGATTCCCGACGCCATTCGCTTCCCCGCCGGGGAAGGGACTCTCGTCGCCAATCGTCAACGTGCTCTGGGGCGCATTCAATCTGCTAATCGGGTACTTGCTGGTGAGCCGCGTGGGAGAGTTCCACCTCCATCACAAATGCGGCATTCCCACCATCGCGGCCGGAGGTCTGGTGATGGCCGTCATGCTGGCCCGAGCGTTTGGGCGTCTCGACGGCGGCCATTAACTAACGGAGAGGATTTGGCTGGGGCGGGAGGATTCGAACCTCCACCGTCTGCATTAACAGTGCAGCGTCCTACCGGTTGGACCACGCCCCAGCGGCCCAAGCATTGTAAAGGGACACCAGTGGGGCACACAAGCCGGGCTGCGAGTGGTGCGTATCTCGAGGCAAGCCGTGGTACGATTGTCCGTGAAGAGGCGGCCGTGAAGCGTCAAGTGCATGTGGCAGAAGTCGAGGAAGTTGCCGTCCGTATACGGGTCGAGGCCCTCAAGGATGGGCGCTACCTCGGCACTAGCCCTGATGTTCCGGGACTTGTAGCGGAAGGGCGCAGCATTGCCGAGACGGTCGAAATTGCACAGGGGCTGGCCCGCAAGATTGTCGAATCCTGCCGCGAGCACGGAGATCCTCTCCCGGCCGTGTTTTCAAAAGCTTCTCAGAAGACCCGCGAATTCTTAGTTCCCGTTCCGATGCCCTGATGGGGCGATTGGCGGGATTCCGCTATCGCGAAGTTGCCAAGCGTCATCGTGTGTTTGGATTTCGCTTTGACCGTCCGGGAGCCGGCAGTCATGAGGTGTGGCGTCATCCCAAGACAGGACGGAAAGTCACGATTCCCCACCACACCGGCGACATGGCAGAAGGAACGCTTCGAGCCATCTTGCGCGAGGCCGGTATCAGCGTCGATCGCTTTTTGAAAGCTCGCTGAAAATGATTTCCACGTCCGCGATCAGTGCGCGTACTTCACGCCGCAGCCGTACGGCTGGCTCACGGGGACGGACACCGGCCGCCCCGCCATTGCTTCCGTCAGCGCTTGCGAGACGTAGTTCGTCGCGCCGGGAATGTCGCTCGCGTCCGGCGTGGCGCGATTATCGATCGCTCCCTCGTAAATCAGCACGCCCTCCGGATTGATGATGAACATGTCCGGCGTGGTCCTGGCGCCGTAAAGGTGGCCCAGGTCGCCGCTCGGATCGAGCAGCGCCGCCGTCGGGGCCGCGTGCATCTGCTGCATGTACTGGTTTTCCTGCTCCGCGGTGACGTAGCCCTGAGTGCCGGGCGCCGAGGAGATCACCGTGAACCAGACGACTCCGCGCGCGGTCCATTCCTTCTGCAGGTTTTCCATGTTGCCGCTCTCGTAGTGCTTGCGCGTGTACGGGCACCCGTTGTTGTGCCACTCGAGCACGACGTACTTTCCGCGGAAGTCCGCGAGGTGCCAAGTTTTTCCGTTGCTGTCGGTCGCCGTGAAATCGGGTGAGGTTTCTCCGACGCGCGCCGCGAACAGTGCGAGCGCCGCGGTCAGCATGATTGCCGCCGTCGTTATTCCTGCGGTAAAACTCCATCGTCGAGCGTTCATTGTTATCCCCCTTCAATCATTCAGACGTTTCCGAAGTATGGCCGGTTATCACTCAACCGGATGAAATCTTAGTGGCTCGCGTGGCTCGAGCCGGTCGTGCCGCTTTCCGTAACGGGCGCGGCCAAGGTATACGATCGGCCGTCGGCCAACTCGACCACGCCGCGCAGCCGCGCAATCGGCTTGAGCAGCGAATCCGACTTCTGCAAGCGAATCTCGATCCCCGCCGGCGTCGCGCTCACCTTTTGCGGGGCCGCGTTGTCAATCTCGCCGGGGTCCAAGGGGAAGAATACTCCTTCCCGCTCCGATTTTCCCGTGGCAATCGAAAGCACGAAAGTGTTGGCCTGCGATTGTGCCCTGATTCTCCAGAAGGCGGGCGCAGGCTTCGGCCACTCGGCGCGCGTCTTCTCGAATAATGCGTGGGCATCGGGATTCATTGCCGGCGGCCCCGATTGAACGGAGAGATTTGCGGCCACGCTGGCTCTTCCCGGCACACAAATCTCGCGGCAGACAAGGTACCGCACGTCCGCTTGCAGTGGAATCGTGCTGCCGGGCTTGACGGCGGTATCCACGCGAATCTGCACGAGCAACACAACGCCGTCGGGATAGCCGTAGTCCACCAGCGACGGCGATTCGAGGCGGTGAGGCGCAGGCCATTGCAGATCGCCCGCATGAAAACCCGCGGGCAATTTCCATTTCACCGTGGGCGGCTCGCCGGAATCGCCCGGATTCCGCCAGTAGACATGCCAACCGGCCGGAAGCTCGAATTGCAATCCGACCCAAAGCGCATGACTCGGCTGTATCGCCTTTTGTTCCGCAAGGAGCTGGACGTTCACCAGCGGCGCGGAGACTTGGTTTTGCGATCCGCGCCTGTCCCCGGCTCCGCGGCCGACCACCGCAGCGGCCCACACCGCGCCGCACAGAATTGCAGCGCGAAAAAAACGTGCGGAGGCCGCCATTCGATTCACACTCATTCTCAATTGGAGCGCATGTCCTGTGTGATTAGACTCCTCAAGCCGCACTTTCGTTCCGCAGACAGACCTCCGCCGGCTATTTTGGGTACGGTCCCTAGGTTAGATGTGGATTTAGGTTGGTAGGCGGCGGAGGCTGTCGGGAGAAAGCAAGCCGGCCCAGCCCTCAATCCCCTAAAGGGATCCTCGGCTTGCCTTCTCCCTACGACTATATCTAACGCAAGCGGCGCGCCAAACTTAAACCACTCAACATAAAGGACTTGGCGCTCCACAGGGAGAGTAAAAAAGCCATCCCCCAGCAAAATCTTCCGGTACCAGGTACCGGCGCGCGCTCATTTCCAGCGCTGGGTTGCACGGGACTCGCATACAGAAGAGCTTTGGCGTTCCCGAATCGGGCCGCGTCTTTGACCGTGAGGCTTTCGGCTTGGTTGGTGATTCCTATCCGAATTTAACGGAGATTTAATACGCCGGTGCGACGGCTCGCGCAGAAACTGGAGACTAATTGTTCGTGCCCATCAGGCTCATTTCACTTTTTCTGGTTTACCTGGGATGTTGTTAATGTTAGTTTACGTCAAGGATTTAATGCGATTAACATTCGATCCACTGTTTGCGCTCGGCGCCGCCTAACGACACCCAAAATCAAGGAGCTTTCCGGTGCGTGATGGCGGTTCGCCTGCCAATCTTCGCTCTCGGAGTTCTGGGCCTGGCCGCCCTGGCGCCGTCCGTGTGTGCGCAGCAAGCGCCGGCCTCCTCCACGATCCTCTCGACTGACGTTTCGCAGCAACCCAACTCCGGCCAATCGCCGGCGCAGAACGGCGCATCTACAAGCGATACGACAGCGCGGGATGCGGATCCCGTCACGCTATTCCCGCACTCGGAGTCGAGCCGCTGGTATGTCGCTGGGGAGATGAATTTCATCGGCCAGTGGCATCCGAGTTTCCCGGCGAAATACAGCGGCGCCCAGAGCCTCGACGCCAACGCAGAGGGTGCGCTCTCTCGCCTCTTCACCCTCTATGTGGGCCTTGAAGTGACGAAGAATGTCGAGCTTCTCTTCGACCTCGAGGAGACCAGCGGCGGAGGCATCAGCAAGGCCTTCGGACTTGCTGGCTACACCAACCTGGATGTGGTTCGCAACCCAAGCATCAGCAAGGCACCCTACATTGCGCGAGGAATGTTGCACGTCACCATTCCATTTAGTAGCGAGCGCATCGCCTCCGGTCGCGATTTCCTGGGTCTGGCGACCTCCGTGCCGGCGCGGCGCATCGAATTTCGCATCGGCAAGTTCGACTTGGCCGATTTTTTCGACGCCAACTCCGCCGGAAGCGACAGCTATCATCAATACATGAATTGGACGGTCGATCAGAACGGCGCGTACGATTACGCGGCGGATACGCGAGGATACACAGTCGGCGGACTCGTGGAATATGAAGATCATATCTGGGGCGTGCGCTTCGCCGAAGCCTTGATGCCGACGGTCGCCAACGGAATCGATTACCAGTGGAATGTATCGCGGGCCCACTCCGAAAACGCCGAATTCGAGCTGCGCCGCGGCTTTGTGCCGCATCGCGACGGCACGATTCGTCTGCTCTCCTACGTCAATCACGCCAACATGGGCGATTACCGCGTCGCGATCGAGCAATTTTTAGCCGGCGAGACGCCTAAGCCGGACATCACCCATCACCCGCTCCAAGTGACGGCCAAATACGGCTTCGGCGTAAATCTCGAGGAGAATCTCACCCCTTCGCTCACCGCATTCGCACGATTTGGATGGAATGAAGGGAAGCACGAATCGTTTGCTTACACGGAAGTGGATCAAACCTTCAGCGGCGGCGTGGTTCTCGCCGGCTCATCTTGGAAACGCGGACTCGACCGTTTCGGCGCCGCGTTCACTTCCAACGCGATTTCCGGCGAACACCGCGAATATCTGGCGTTGGGTGGGTGCGGATTCCTGCTCTGCGACAGGGCGCTCAACTACGGCCGCGAGAAAATCTTCGAGACGTTCTATACCGCCCATCTCTGGCGCGGCGTCTTTGGCTCAATTGACCTTCAGCACATCAACAATCCCGGCTACAACCGCGATCGCGGGCCAGTCTTCGTGCCCGGTCTGCGATTGCACCTCGATCTGTAACGCTTATTGAGAGACCCCTCTGACTAGAGTCATTCCGAGGAGTCCGCTCGCGGTGAGCGCTCATGATGAACCGTGGTGGGCGGCGGACGACGAGGAATCTCTCCCTTCTTTGAATTTCAATGCGAAGAGAGATTCCTCGCCCGCTGCTGCGGGCTCGGAATGACTCGCGCCAGGATTTCTCGAGGCCTGTGGGTCGATTGCGTCCTTACCTGCCCGGAGCAGCTGCCATCAAGGCGAAGATTGCGAAATCTGAATCGCGCAGCCGCCCGTTCCTCCGGCGCCGCACGCTTGGTTGCCGAGCGTTGTGTAGTAGATGTTCGAGGCGCCGCTGGGCGATGACGTCACAATATTGTCGATGATGATTCCACTGCTGCCTTGCGCCGCGGTCGTCGCACCGGTCGGTGCGGTGGCGCCGCTGATGGTTCCATTGGTCACGTCGAATCCCATCACGCAGCCGTACGTCAATCCGCTGGTGCAAGAACCCGGCGCCCCAAAGCTGAGCACGCTGGTGAAAATGTAGTCCTTCGATCCGGTATAAACCTCGCTCACTTGCAATCCCGCCGCGTAATATCCGTTTGTGTAATTCGTGCTCACCGCCGGGCCGGCGTTCGGGGCACCCATCGCGTTGGAGCTGATCGGAATCTGGTACAGCGTGTTGTTCGCCGTCCCCGTATTGCCGATCACATACAGGTTGCCGCTCGGGCTCGATCCATTCGCGGAAGTGAAATACGTATTGTCGAACATCCCCGAGAGCATGAACTCCATGCCGGCTCCCAGTCGAGCTTCAGTCCCGCTCGCACCCGCCGAAAAGCCGACCGGAAATTGAAATACGCCGCTGCACGGCACCCGGCTCCCGCACGGCGAGGAGGAGGAGAGGAATCCGCTGTCGGCGCCCGCAAACGCGTACACCCTCCCCGCCGAAGAATCCACGATGGGCGCGTCCGCGATTCCGAAAACGTAATCCAGCCGGCTCGATTGGGTCACGGCTCCCGTGGACGCGTTCACGGCATACAAAAAGCCGCAGCCCGCGGTCGCGCAATTCGGGGAAGTGGACACCAAATAGTCGCCGACAAAGATTTTTCCGGAAGTCTCATCATAGACCGGCGATGCCAGTCCTTCGCCGCTCGCGTTCACGTTTACCGGCCAAGTGCCGCCGGCCTCGGTTGGAGTGCCGCCAAAGACGCCGGTGAATTTGTGCAGCCGCCCGCCGTCGTCGCCCACATAAATCGTATCGCTTGGGTAGTCGTAGAAAACGGAAGAAGCCGAATCGTTCGCGCCGCCGTTGAAATTGATTTGCGCCATGCAAGGCGCGGTGCAGCCGCGATAGGAGCCAGGAGCGGTGCTGGTCAAGACATCGGGAGCGCCGGGCGTCTCCGTGTTGGACGACTTCCATTTCAGAACCACGAGGCTGGCCGCGGTTCCCGTCGTCTCCGCAAACGCGACTTGCGAGCCGTCCAGCGAGAGGACCACGGAGGTCACGATGGCGCCGCCGTTGGTGTCGTAGGCCCAGTAAACGGAAGGTGCCGTCCCCGAACAGCCGGAATAAAGATTGTCGTAGGCGACGATGCTGGCTTGTGCCGAAGTGCCGGTCACGCCGGTGTTGTAGACGACGAAATCCGGCGAGGGCGCGTTGCCGCAGTTGGCGGAAGTTTCCCCGAACGAAAACTTTGCGGGAAACATCCCTATCCCGACGGTCGCGTTGGTTCCGAGATTTTCGCTCCAATCCGTGCGCAAATCGCTTTTGGCCGCACTGCGTACGCGCAGCACCGGGAGCCGCGGAAACGGCAGGACCCTGAAACCATGCGTTGCGGCCGACATCAGGCCTCGAGGAAGATGCCCGCTCGGGTCTTCGCTGCTTGCTAATACTTGCGCCTGGACTTCCGGCGCCGCCAAAGTGTCCGGCGCGGGAGACAAGATCGGGCGCAGCGCCGAATTCGCCGCAGCCCTGCGCTTAATTCGTTGCAGCGCATAACGCGGATCGCCGACCGTGAGCTGCCAGCGATCGTACGTCCCATTGAGCATCGCTTCTGCGGCCGTGCCGGGATTTGAAAAAATCAGATGATGGTGCGTCCAATCGTCGGGAACTCCAGGGCTCTGCGGAATCTCTCCTCGGCCGAGGACAATTCCGGCGCCTAGAAGCGCCACCCCCAGCGCCAGGTGGAATCGGCGCGCCATGAAACCGCCGGATTGGTTCATGTCGTTTTCATCTCGTACACAATTCAGTTTCCAACGTATTGCAGGGTCTTCACGGCCCCTGATGCCATTGTGGGCTAAACACCAGGTTGTAGGCGTTGACCGTGCCGATTCCCGTCGCGAAATCCCAGCCGGGCGTCGTAGGAAACGCGGGCTCGTAGCCGACGTTGTCCGTGATCCCGGAGACGGTGCACGTCGCGCCGGCGCCCCCGCCGCCCGTCAGCGTGCAGGTCGGATTGGGCGCGTAGCCGGTGCCGGCGTTGGTCAAGTTGACGGCGCTCACGTGGCCGGTGCCGTTGATCGTCGCGGTGCACGTCGCCTGCGTGCCACCGACGTCGCCGTTGTAGACGGACTGGTTGTGCGGCGCGGTGATCGTGCAGGTGGGCGCGCTGGAGTATCCCGCGCCTGCGGTAAACGTGAGGGCGGAAATTGTTCCGGTGCTGAGCGATCCGTTCCAGCGGTTTGTCCTTGTTGCGCCGGGGTCGTAGCAATTCGCCGTGTTCCGGGTACAGTTGACGTCGATGTCCCCCTGCGTTACGTCGTAGAAGACGCAGGTCGTCGCGACACCGCGCCGCGCAACCCCTTGCGTGCTTGAATTGCACAAACTGCTTCCCGACGCTCCATACTCGTTCGCCGCAATCGCGTAATACACAGGATTCGGGTTGCCTTCCCCCGCCACCGGAGTGATCGTCAGAGCAGCCGTCCGCTGGTTCACCAGCGCCTGGATCGCGGCCAGGATCGGCGTCCCAAACGACGTTCCGCCGAACGCGCTCCAGGTAGCGCCCGTAGTCGCCGTGGGATCGGGAGTGCCCGGCGTGCAGGGATGGCCGCCAATGCTCCCAGCCACATGGCTGTAGCAAATGATGTAGAAATGTCCCCAGAGTCCGTTCGAAGCAAACATCGAAACGTCCGGCAGATCGCGAACGCCGTCGTTCGGATTGCCGAATAGGCCGAACTGCCAGGAAGGCTTTACGTAGCCGGCGCAGGTGCCGCCGACTTCTCCGGCGGTCGCCGGCGCCCCCGTCGCGCATTCGCTGGGCCCGCCGCTACCGGCGCCGGTGGTACGGAAGGCGTTTCCTCCGTTGTTGCAGTATCCGTTCGTTCCGTATGGCGGGTTATGGCCCTCATAGTTGGCGAGGAGATAGCCCGCGCAGGAATCGTTCCACGGAATCTCGGGGATATAGCCTATCGCGTTTTGAAACGTGCTGCTGTTCGTCGAATTCCAATACGTGGCGGTGGTCCCCGTCACCGTGTCGCCGAAATCCGTGCCTCCGACCGCCACGTTGTATGGCGTGGACGCCCAACCGCTCACGTTAATTCCGTGAGACGCCGAGGTCGCATTGGGGTCGCAGCTCGACGCGCCTTCGTCGCCCGCCGCGACGAAGACCGAAATTCCCTCCGAAACCGCCGTCTGATAGGCGGAATTAAATGCCGCGTTCGTCGCGGCGCCGTCATCCGCTTCGCAAACGCCGTAACTCACGCTGATGATGTACGGATGCGGCGTCTGGGCGTTGATATTCTCGACGGCGATGAGCGGGCCGTACGTCGGACTGCCGTTGCAAGTTGCCACCTCGATGGCCGCGCCCGGCGCCGCGGCCGCCACGGAATCAATGTCCACGGCGACTTCGCTGTCGTCAGCGTTGTCGCCCGGATCCATGCAACTGGTGGAACCCATCGGATTCGGATGCGTCACCGAAAGTGTCCCGCCGTATTTCGTCAGGCCGAACTCGGTAGTGAACGAAGTCCAGTCCGTTGACGTGGTGCCTCCCGCAGGCGTGTACGGATCGCTGTCTTCCACCACCACCACGGTCTGCCCCGCTCCCGTGATGCCTTGGCTGAAAAGTGGATTGAAATTGTAGATGGCCGCCAGGTCGGCCGGCGTCACCGCCTCGTACGTGCCGGATGAATCCGTATACACGAGCTGCGGCCGCGGCCGGGCCATCGCGTTCGGCCGGAAGTCGTGCATCGAAACGATTCCCACGATCGCGGGCGCGAGCGCTTCGGGGATTTCCGGATCGTTCATGTTCGCGTAGTGTTGTTCGCCGTCCAAGTCGAGATAGTGGATCTCCACGTTCATCGCTTCGCGCAAGGCCCTGGCCGTCCCTGAAATATCCATCACCACGCGATTGGGATAGACGTAGTTCACCGTGATGCCGTGGCCTTCGAGCCAGGCTTCGATGGTTTGCAGGTCGGAATCGCTCAAGCCGTAGTTCTCGCCCACCTGCGCCGGCGTGAGCCACTGGTGAAAATTTGCGGAGCTTTGCTGCGTCAGGCTCTCGATATAGGCATCTAAGGCTTGTTCGGTTTCCGGCGGGCGACGCAGTTGCAGGAGCATGTGCTCGAGGCGGAAGTCGTCCGGAACGCGCCCACGATCGTGCTCGGGCCGCGCCTCGCGACGCGTGTTCCCGTACAGCGTGACGCGCCGGCTCTCGTCAATCTCCTGCGTGATGAGGTCGCGCACGCGCGCGCCGCGGCCGTTCCTGGCGAAAACGCGCGGCCCGCGCGCACTCATCACCAGCGCCATCGCGACCACCGCGGCCGCGAGGCTAAACCTCCGGATCATTTTTCCTCCGGTCAGAGGGAAGCTAGATTTTCTAAACCACGTTCACAATTTGGGAAACCGGGCTGGGCCCGTTGTCGGGAGAACATATTCGGCTTCTTTTTGTTGCGCGTCAATCGGTATCAAGCAGAATCAAAGCCCACTCAGTCCGGGTACCTTGACCCGCTACTTACACCTTGCTAACTTGGGAAGATTAAGCTGCCCGCATTCTATCTACTGTGCGGCGAGGCTCGCTGAGAGGGTCGCTTCGGAACATGGGGCTCACTGAAATCGTCGTACGCGGGGCGCGGCAACACAATCTGAAGAACATCAACCTGCGCATCCCGCGCAACGCGCTCACCGTCATCACCGGCCTCTCCGGGTCGGGGAAGTCGTCCCTCGCCTTTGACACGATTTACGCCGAAGGCCAGCGCCGTTACGTCGAATCGCTCTCCGCCTACGCGCGCCAGTTCCTCGATCAGATGGAGCGCCCCGAAGTCGATTCCATCGAAGGGCTTTCTCCTTCGATCGCCATCGAGCAAAAGACTACCACGCGCTCGCCGCGCTCGTTTTCCGATGACATCAACGTCCGCACCAAGATCAACAATCTCGGTAGTTTCAAGTGTTCGGATGGATGGGGGAAGGCCCACGTTGTCGTCAATCGCTCCGGAGAGATGTTGCTCGATCACGATTTCGCAATTCCCTGGCGCGAGACGAGGTTCGAGCAAGCGGCGAATTTCGCCGGCGCCTTGAAGGGGCTCTTCCTCCACGTCGAACTGATACAGCCGCGCCGCAGCGCCGCCGGGCGCGGTTGGCGCAATGACGCGCAGCCGCCCAATCCCGCCTTTACCCCCGCGCAATACGACCGGCTGGCGCTGCTTTACGTCATCGCCAGTGTGCGGGCCGAGCATTGGCTCGTTCCGGCTTTCCATGCGGCCATCGATGCCGGCATCCGCAACGGCCACGACGATCCGTTGCATTTTGACGTCGCGAGCTTTGCCGACAGCGTGCGAACGGCTCGTCGACAAACTCGCCGGCGGGTCGAGAGCACGGCCGCTGCAATTGCGGGCCGGCCCGTGCTGGGGCGAAGTCGCTGCCACGCCAGGGTCCAATTCTCCGGTGACGACCCCGTCAGACGGCCGATGCCAACCCTTCACGGCGACCGCGATTGTCAAATCGGACGCCGCCGGACAACCATGGGCCGAGAATCGGGCACAAAGCGAGCCACAGACCGAGGCCAAAGCCGAGCCCAAGACCGCACACGAGAGCGAGACCAGGAGTGAGCGCAAACACCACGGGCGCAAGACCGTCGCCGAACATTGCCAGACGCGCATCGCTCAAGGTCATCGCCGGCGCGTTTGCGGGACTGATGTTGCCACGACGCGCGAGCGCGGAAAACACGCGCACGCCGTTCGATCAATGGATCGCCGCGTTTCGCACCAAGGCGCTCGCGCGCGGCATCACGCCGGAGACTTACGCGCGGGTCATGGGCGGGGTAAGTCCCGACACCGCCGGGCTTGAGGCGATCCGCAATCAGCCCGAATTCAACGAACAGCTCTGGCAATATCTCAACCGTCGCGTCTCCGACTGGCGCATCATCACCGGCAAGGAGAAGGCGAAGGAGTTCGCGCCGCTTCTTTGCCCGCATCGAACGGGATTTTGGCGTCGAGCGCTCGGTCATGCTCGGCGTCTGGGGCGTCGAATCGACGTACGGCGACCCGATCGTGCAGAAGAACCATATGCGGCCGGTCATCCCTTCGCTGGCGACGCTGGCCTGGGGCGAGCCGCGCCGCCGCGAGTATTGGGAAGCACGAGCTGATCAACGCACTGACCATCGTTCAGCGCGGCTGGAGCACGCCCGAGGAAATGATCGGTTCCTGGGCCGGCGCCATGGGCCACACCCAATGGATGCCGGAGGTCTGGCTCCATATCGGCATCGATTACAATGGCGACGGCAAGATTTCGCCGTTCGGCCCGCCGGACGACGCGCTCGGCTCGACGGCGCGCTACTTCGTCGAGCGCGGGAAATACCGACGCGGCGAACATTGGGGCTATGAAGTGCGCCTGCCGGCGGCGACCGGCGGCGACGCCTCGCGCACTTACGCAGCCTGGCAGACGCTCGGAGTCGTGCGCGCCGACGGTGAGGCTTTTCCGCAGCCGAACGCGACCGCGCGGCCCTGGCTGCCGGTGCCGGGCGGACCGGCTTTCCTGCTCGGCCCGAATTTCTACGCCGTGCGCAGCTACAATCCTTCGATGAACTACACGCTCGCGCTCGTGCATCTCGGCGACCGGGTCATGGGCGGGGCTGAGTTCGTGCAGCCGTTCCCCGGAGCCGAGCGCACTCCCACGCTCGCCGAAGTGCAGGAGATTCAGCGCCGGCTCACCGCGCTCGGCTTCGACACCGGCGGCGCCGACGGCCGCATCGGCAACGACACCATGATCGCGGTGCGCAATTTCCAGCGCAAGGTCGGCATGGAGCCGGCCGACGGCTATGCCGGGCTCAAGCTGCTCGCCCGCTTGCGTCAAGGCTCGTGATTTTCAACTCGCTCACAGCTTGAACGTCTCGTAGGTCGCCGGGTGAAACAGCTCGTCGACGGAGAGCCGCCGCGAGGAAAGACCCTGCGCGTGATGCTGGGCGAGGAAATAATCGAGCACCTTGCGGTTCGGCTCGACGCCGTAGGACCAGAAATCCTGGCCCATGAATGCGCGCGCGTCCCTGAGCATTTCTTCGACGAAGGGCAGCGTCACCTTGGTCGACGAGGTGTCGGCGAGCTTTTCCAGCGCGATCGCCTTCGCTCGCTCGAACGCCTTGAGCACCGCGCCGGGCAGCCAGGGATGCTGCTCGGCGAGTTCGCGGCGCACGCCGATCAGATGCATGATCGGGAAAAAGCCGGTGCGCTTGAAATAGTCCTTGGCGGCCGCCATCGGATCGGGAAACAGCCAGCCGACCTTGCGGATGGCCGCGCTCGAACGGCGTCGGCACGCGCGGGCCGATGAACGCCGTCGATCTCGCCGGCTTCCAGCATGCTCGACAAAGTGCGGCCTTCCGGCGCGTCTTCGAGTTTCACGCCCTTCGGCAGCGTGATGGCTGATTTTTTCCAGCCGGCCCGCCTCCACCAGCCCGCCGCGAATCCAGTGAATGTCGGCCGGCTTGACGCCGTGGTCGTCCTCGTAGAATGGCGCGCGCCCAGACATTGGCGGTGAGCTGATATTCCGGCACGCCGACTTTTTTGCCCTTGAGGTCGGCCGGCTTCTTGATGCGGTCGGTGCGCACATAGATCGCGGTGTGGCGGAAGGCGCGCGACACGAAGGCCGGCACGCCGACATAGGGGCAAGTGCCTTGCGCGGTCTTGACCGTGAAGCTCGACAGCGACAATTCGCAGATGTCGAATTCGGCATGGCGGAAGGCGCGGAAGAAGATCTCCTCCGGATCGAGCGCCATGAACACCGGATCGACGCCGTCGATCTGCACCAGACCGTCGGAGAGCGGGCGGGTGCGGTCGTAGTCGCGCACGGCGACGGAGAGATTGAGTTTGGCCATTGACATCCTCGCGGCGCGGCGATGCCCGTTCACATAGCCGCGTGAGCCGGGTTGTGCCAATAGATGACAGTAAGTGGTTTGCCAACACCAGGAGCCGGAACAGATGCAGCCTGCCGATCTATCAGGTCGATGCGTTTGCCGACCGCGTCTTTCGCGGCAACCCGGCCGCGGTCTGCCCGCTGGAGGCGTGGCTCCCGGACGCCACGATGCAGGGCATCGCGGCCGAGAACAATCTTTCCGAGACCGCCTTCTTCGTGCGGGAAGGGAGCGATTACGCGCTGCGCTGGTTCACGCCCACCGTCGAGGTCGACCTGTGCGGCCACGCCACGCTCGCCGCCGGCCATATTGTCTTTCGCTTTATCGAGCCGAAGCGCGAAACCGTGAGCTTCCACACCACGAAGGCCGGAACGCTGGTCGTGACCCGGCGCGCCGACATGCTGGTCATGGATTTTCCGGCGCGGCCCGCCGTTCCCGTCGAGGCACCGCCGGGTCTGTTCGCGGCGTTGGGCGGCGCGCCGCGCGAGGTGCTGCGCGCCCGCGATCATCTTGTCGTCTATGACAGCGCGGCGGAGGTCGCGGCGCTCAATCCCGATCTTGCGGCGCTCGCGAAGGTGGACTGCTGGGCCGCCATCGTGACGGCGCCGGGCGATAACGGAATCGATTTCGTCTCGCGCTTCTTCGCGCCGGCGCAAGGCGTTCCGGAAGATCCGGTGACCGGTTCGTCCCACTGCACGCTCATGCCGTACTGGGCTAACCGCCTCGGCAAGACGGAACTCGAAGCGCGGCAGCTCTCACGGCGCGGCGGCGCGCTCTCCTGCGCACTTGACGGCGACCGGGTGAGCATCGCCGGCCGCGTCGTCCTTTACCTCGAAGGCCAGATTTCGGTGTAACGCCTTCCTGCCCTGCGAAGCGGGGGAGGATGAAACACGGCCGCCCGTCCTCACCGCCCCGCAAACGGCTCCGCCGGCGCGATGTCGGTGAGCCGGAACTGCACCCGTTCCTCGCCCTGCCAGCGATCGAGCGCGAAGGAGCCCGCGGCGTGGACCTGCCGGCCGCGGCTCGCCAGGAGCGCGGCGCCGAGTTTTTGTCCGGCGGCGCGGAAGGCGATGGCGTTGATGCCGGCGCCGTCGGCGGATTTAAGCCGCACGCGCATGTGCGCCTGGCCGACTTCCTCGGCATAGACGACTGTGTGCGCCGGCAGCGCGATCACCGGCTCGGGATTGCCGGAACCGAACGGCCCGGCGCGCTCGATCAGCGCGACGAGCGCCGCGTCCGCGCGCCGCCGCGCTCACCGCGCCGTCGATCAGAAGACCGTGCGCGCGCCGCGCCGCTGCCACATCGGGACCGAGCGTCGCTTCGAGAAAAGCGCGCAACGGCGCCAGCGCGGCCTTGCGCAGCGTCACGCCCGCCGCCATGGCGTGGCCGCCGCCCTTGACGAGCAGGCCTTCCGCCACGGCGCGCCGCACGGCGCGGCCAATATCGACGCCGGGGATGGAGCGGCCCGAGCCGGTGCCGATGCCGCCGGGCTCGAGCGCAATCGCAAATGCCGGACGGCCGAATTTCTCCTTGAGCCGCGCCGCGACCAGACCGACGATTCCCGGGTGCCAGCCTTCCGCGGCGGTGACCACCACCGCTCCCTTCTCCTCGATGCCGAGCGCGGCCATCGCTTCGGCCTCGGCCTGCGCCAGCGTTTCCAGCTCGATCGCCTGCCGCTCGCGGTTGAGCCGGTCGAGCTCGGCGGCGATGCGCGCCGCCTCGATCGGATCGTCCTCGAGCAAAAGCCGCACGCCGAGATCGGCGCGGCCGATGCGTCCGCCGGCATTGATGCGCGGACCGAGCAAAAAACCGAGATGCCAGGCCTCGGGCGGACCGGAAAGCCGCGCCACGTCCATCAGGCTGACGTGTCCGGCGCGCTCGCGCCGGCGCAGCGCGATCAGGCCCTTGGCGACGAAAGCGCGGTTGAGCCCGGTGAGCGCCACCACGTCGGCGACGGTGCCGAGCGCCACATCGTCGAGAAACAACAGAAGATCGGGCTCGGGACGCTCCGCGGTCCAGAAGCCGCGGGATCGCAGCACGCGGTTGACCGCCACCACGGTCATGAAGGTTAAGCCCGACCGCGGCCAGATGACCGAGGCCGGAAAGATCGTCGCGCCGGTTCGGATTGACGATGGCCACGGCCGGCGGCAGCACCTCATCGGCCTGGTGGTGATCGATGACGACAACGTCGACACCGAGCGCGCGCGCTTCCGCCAGCGGCTCGATACTGGTCGTGCCGCAATCGACCGTCACCAGAAGCGTCGCGCCGCGCCCGGCGAGCGCGCGCACCGCCTCGACGTTCGGGCCATAGCCTTCGAACAGCCGGTCGGGAATGTGGATCAGGGGGTCGATGCCGGCATGACGCAGGAAGCGCGCGAGCAGCGCGGCGGATGTCGCGCCGTCGACGTCGTAATCGCCGAATATGGCGATCGTCTCGCCGCGCATGATCGCGTCGGCGATACGCTCGGCCGCCTCCGGCATGGCGGTGAGCACGTTGGGATCGGGCATCGATTGCTTGATCGTCGGGTCGAGGAATGCCGCGACCGCATCGACCTCGACATTGCGGCCGGCGAGGATGCGCGCCAGCAGTTCGGGAAGATCGTGCCGCTGCGCGATCGCGAGCGCGCGCGCCGAGCCACGCTCGTCGAGCCGGTCGCGCCACGCGCGCCCGGTCGCCGAGTTTTCGACGCCGAGAAAAAGGCCGTCGTTGTTCACCGCGAAATCGCGCGATTCGAAGCCCATCGAATCATCCTAGCCGATTCACGGAGGATTGGCTCGATTGTCTCGATCGTGGACTCACAAACGCGCAGGTAATGTCTACTTCAGGGGAGAGGCAGACGTCCCAAACCAAAGCCGGCTTCAGAACACAAATGCGATGGCGACGACAAATAGGACGCCGGCTGCAAACGTCAGGATTTCGAACGCGTCATAGTGCGGAGCGTAATCGTTCAGACGCTGTATGATTTGTCTACGCATGACCCGTGCCTTCTATGTCCAACAAACGTCAGTTTTTCTTCCTTTGGCATCTTCACTAATCGCATGTTCCAACCGGGAGATTTCAGGCGATTACCGACGCTATCGAATGGCGGGTAAGCGCCCGCTCAGGGTTGTAGACTGGCCGGCCTTGACCAGCGGCGCAGTACCGAGATCGATGTCGCTGACATGGGCGAATGTGCCGACGACCGTGACTAAAATTGCGCCCAAGAGGCCGAGGACGACGATCTTCAAATGGGTTCTGCGGTTGGCGCTGTATATCAAATAATTCATAGGGTGCTCCGTTTGTTTCCTCGTTGGGGTTGTTTTATGATCTTGATCCCGCCGTCGCCGCTCAAGTCGCGCAACGTTTGTAAATGTGCGCCTGCGTCGGGTCGGCAACCGAACTGAAAGCCGCGTCACAACCGACCGGAGGCCGTTTCGGCGGCGCCTGAGGGGTCGGGGTCAAGAGCGAGCTATTCACATGCGTTTGCGATGTCGAGGCGTACGGCAATCGATCGCCCTTGTTGGCCCGATCGACGGAGACGAAAGCCGCCTGTTCGCCTCTGGCGCTACCAGGGGCTGTCACCGCGGCGACAACGCCCGCGGTCGCAAAGACCAGGCCAGCGGCCACGATGATTTCCTTGAAATACGCAAATGCAAGGCCCATCGATCTGCTCCGAGGTGCTAGCGTCGCGCTTGCAAGGTGCCGCCCGCAACCGAACGGTCGGCGATGATGACGCGCACAACGCGCGCCCTGCCGTCGGACCGTCGGCCGTCGTGCAAGCAACCCGGTTCGTAATACGGCCAACCCTGCGTGCAGACGGCCTCACGGATTTCGGGAATGCCCGCTACAGCCGCGACTGCGGGCTTGCTGCTATCGGAGATGCTCGTCCCCTGGGAATGAGCGGCTTGTGACGCTCCGGCTGCAACGGCGGGAGCAAGCTCGGGAATGAACTCTACAATCGCTCCGGCGCAGACTGCGGCCGCGACGATGGCCAGTATCTTCTTGATCACATCGACCTCCCCCGAAATGTCGCTTTCAAGTCTTCGCGCTGAGCGGGTTCAGTGGAGGCTCGACGCAAAGATCGCTTGACGCGTCGGCGCGACCGACTTCGATGCCAAGTCCGCCAGCGCGACGTGACGATGATCCATGGGCAGCACCACTACCTTGGTGCCGATGCGCGCGCGCGCGTAGAGGTCGATCACGTCCTCGTTCAGTAAACGGATGCAGCCGCTCGACACATGCTTGCCGATGCTGGACGGCTTGTTGGTGCCGTGAATGCGATACACTGTGCCGCTGAGATACATCGCGCGCGCGCCAAGCGGATTGCCCGGACCGCCGGCCATAAAGCGCGGGAGATAGGGCTGCCGCTGCAACATATCCGCGGGCGGTAGCCAGTCCGGCCATTCCGACTTGCGCTCTATTGCCTTTACGCCCGACCAGGTGAAGCCGTCGCGGCCGACGCCGATGCCGTAGCGGATGGCCTTGCCGCCGCCGAGCACGAAATAAAGATACGTGTTCGGGGTATCGATAACGATGGTGCCGGGCGCTTCCGTGGTCGAGTAATCGACCTGCTGGCGGCGTAGGCGGGCCGGAATGTCGGCCGGAGCAGCCCAGTCGTCGTCGGGCACGACGACGCCCTGAACGATTGATCCGACGCTTTGCTCCGACGTCATCGCCAGAACTTGCGCCCCTACGTCAGTAGTCCACAGCGCGGCTCCGACCATCACGAGCGCCATTCCGGCCCAG
>CAWCYS010000062.1:0-14969 GCA_963799715.1 Terriglobia bacterium
CGCGTTGACAATGGTGGGCGCATCCTCTATCCTTTACGTTTGTCTAGTCTGGGAAAGGTGTCACTGAGCGTATGCGCACGTATGTTCCGAGAGGTCGAGACGCGGACGCGATGATCCAGGGAAACTCCTGGTTTGTCATCGATGCGTCCGGGCAGGTGTTGGGGCGGCTGGCGGCGCGCATTGCGCGCGTGCTGATCGGGAAAGACAAAGCGAATTACACGCCGTATTTGAATTCCGGCGATCACGTCGTGGTGATCAATGCGGACAAGATTCGTCTGACGGGGAACAAGCTCGAGCAGAAAGTGTACCGCACGCACAGCGGATACCCCGGCGGGTTGAAGGAAGTTCCTGCGAAGCGTCTGAGAGTGAACCGCGCGGATTGGATGGTGCGGGAAGCGGTGCTCGGGATGCTGCCGAAGAACAAGCTGCGCGCGAGCCGCGCGAAAAAGCTTCGCGTCTATCTGGACGACAAGGGTTTGCTGAGACACGCAGGACAGAAGCCGCAGCAGCTCCCGGTGTGAGCTTGCTTTCGGTCCTGAGTGACCGAGGGCCGCGGGCTGAGCACGGGGGCGGTTTCCGGGTACGCCGGAGTTTCTGAGACACTCTCCGAAACGACGCGCGGGCGGGAGTCTCTGTCATTAGAGTTTCTAGATCAGGATTGGGAGCATGCGCCCCGGGCAAGAAGCGGGCGTCGTGGAGTAAGGCCGAGGAGGAACGTTGAGTTCGACGGGACAGCCGGTGGAAGGCAGCAAGCAACAATTTTACGGCACGGGCCGCCGCAAGGAGGCGATTGCGCGCGTCTTCGTGCGGATGGGCTCCGGAAAATTCACGGTGAATGGGCGCGCGCCGGAAGAGTACTTCCGCAACGTCAATTGGCGCATCCGCGCGATGCAGCCGCTGGCGTTCACCGAAACGACGAGCCAGTTGGATGTGGCCGCTTCGGTGCACGGCGGCGGGGCGGGCGGACAGGCGGACGCGGTGCGCATGGGATTGTCGCGCGCGCTTGCGGTGTTCAACGCGGAGCTGCGCCCCGGCTTGCGGCGCAACGGTTATCTGACGCGCGATTCGCGCATGAAGGAACGCAAGAAGTACGGGCAGAAGGGCGCCCGCAAGCGCTTCCAGTTCAGCAAGCGCTAAACAAAAGGTCTCCGGTGCGGCCGCAAGGCCGGACCGAATTCACGGCCGGCAAGGAGCCGGCGATCGGACGTTCGGCGGCGCGAGTCATCTCGCGGCCGTTTGCAAACGTCTAATTCACTAGGAGGAACTTTGGCGGTAGAGATTACGATGAAGGAGTTGCTGGAGGCCGGGGTGCATTTCGGCCACCAGACGCGGAGATGGGACCCGAAGATGAAGGAGTATATCTTCGGCGAACGCAACGGAATCCACATCATCGATCTGCAGAAAACTCTCAAGATGTTCCGCGACGCCAGCCGCTACGTCAGCGAGCTGAGCGGCGGGGGCAAAACAATCCTTTTTGTCGGCACCAAACGCCAGGCGCAGGAAGCCGTCGCCGAAGAGGCGCGCCGCTGCGGAATGTACTACGTCAATCACCGCTGGCTTGGCGGCACGCTCACCAACTGGGCGACGTTGCAGAAATCCATCAAGCGTCTGAAGACGTTGAAGGCCATGATCGAGGACGGCCGAATGGCGCAGCTCTCCAAGAAAGAGTCTGCGCGCCTCGAACGCGAGCTGAAGCACCTGCTGCAAAATCTCGAAGGCGTCGAGAACATGACGGCGATTCCGGATGCGATGTTCGTGATCGATTCGCACGCCGAAGCGATCGCGGTGCGCGAGGCGCGGCGCATGGGCGTGCCCGTGGTGGCCATCGTGGACACCAATTGCAATCCCGAGCACGTGGACTGGGTAATTCCGGGCAACGACGACGCTCTGCGCGCGATTCGGTTGTTTACGTCCAAGATCGCGGATGCCGTGGTCGAAGGCCGGCAGGCGTTCGAGCAAACGCAGATTGCGGACCAGAAAGTCACCGAAGGCGGCGCTGCCGACGGCGATAACGCCGAATATGTGGATACTAGCGCGTACGAGGCTTACGAAAAGCAGGAAGGCGATTTTGCCGACCCGGCGCAGATTGATCTGCTCGAGGCGGGCGCCGAACCTGCCGCGGAGGCCGCCGTCGAACCGCACCCCGTGCCGGATGAAGGCGAGGGCAAGGTCTAGAACGGCCAGTGGCGGGCGCGCAGAAGCAATCCAGCCCGCATTCGCTTGAGCTTAAATCAATCGAAGGCAAAGGATACATGGGAACGATGACCACAAATCCTGAGGGTGTCAATGTCCCCGCGAATCTGGTGAAAACGCTGCGGGAACGCACGCAGGCGGGGTTTGCCGATTGCCGCGCGGCGCTGATCGAAGCAAAGCTCGATCTCGAAGCGGCCATCAGCATTCTGCGGAAAAAAGGACAAGCGGCCGCGGCCAAGAAGGCGCAACGCGCGGCCAGCGAAGGGTTGGTCGGGCACTACATTCATGCCGGGGGCAAGATCGGCGTGATCGTGGAAGTGAATTGCGAATCCGATTTCGTCGCGCGCACGGAGGATTTTCAGCGGCTGTGTCACGACGTGGCGATGCACATCGCCGCGCTCGACCCGCGGTTCGTGCGGCGCGAAGAAGTGACGCCGGAGCTGCTCGAGCGCGAGCGCGAAATCTATACGGCGCAAGCGCGCGCCACCGGCAAACCCGAAAAGATCGTCGAAGGAATCATCAAGGGCAAGATGGAGAAGTTTTTCGGCGAGGCCTGCCTCTACGAACAGCATTTCATCAAGGACGAATCCGTGACGGTGGGCGAGCTGATCGCCCAGGTCATCGCCAAGATCGGCGAAAACATCTCCGTCCGGCGCTTTGTGCGTTTCAAGGTCGGCGAGGTTCCCGGCGCGGAGCGTCCCGCGAGCGAAGACGCGCCGCCGGAAGCAGAGCCGCCGAGCGAGCCGGCTCCGGCTTGAAAATTGGGCGCGCCAGAATCGCATTTTTGAAACGCGGCATGGCCGCTTTCGCGGTGGACGCCCCATTACCGGGAATCTTTGCTAGAATGCCCGCCGGGTCACGCGTTCATGCCTAATTCAGATTCCGCATCGCCGCGAATCATGACTCCACGGCTCGCCTTCCAGCGCATCGTCCTGAAACTTTCCGGAGAATCACTGCAAGGGCCGCAAGGATTCGGAATTCATGCCGAGACGGTGGCCGGAATTGCCGGCGAACTAAAAGAAGTTTGCGACCTCGGCGTGCAGGTCGCCATCATCGTCGGCGGCGGGAATTTCTTCCGGGGCACGCGCCAGAAAGCGCTCACGATTGACCGCGCCACCGGCGATTACATGGGCATGCTGGCGACGGTCATCAACGGCCTCGCCTTGCAGGACGCGCTCGAAAAAGAGGGCGTGATTACGCGGCTCCAAAGCGCGATCGAGATGCACCACGTCGCCGAACCGTTCATCCGCAGGCGCGCCATCCGGCATCTGGAAAAAGGGCGTATCGTCATTTTCGCCGCCGGCACGGGCAATCCGTTTTTTTCCACGGACACCGCCGCGGCCCTTCGCGCCATGGAAATCAAAGCGCAAGTGTTGATGAAGGCCACGCGCGTGGACGGAATTTACGATGCCGATCCGGAAAAAGTGGCCGGCGCGCAGAAGATTCAACGCATCAGTTATCTGGACGTCCTGAAAAAGGGGCTCAGCGTGATGGACGCCACCGCCATCTCGCTGTGCATGGACAACCGGATGCCCATCATCATCTTCAATATGAATGTGCCCGGCAACATCAAACGAGTGGCGCTCGGTGAGCGAGTAGGCTCGATCATCCGCGCCGATTGAGAAGCGCCGAAGGAGGAGGGCAACAATGTCCGCCATTGCCAGCAGCAAAGACGCAATCACACAGGCCAAGACGCGCATGGAAAAAGCGGTCGAGGATTTTCGCAAAGAGATGGCGAGCCTGCGCACCGGCCGCGCCCACGTCTCCTTGCTCGATCACATTCGCGTGGATTACCACGGCACGCCCATGCCTCTCAATCAGCTCGGTACGCTCGCGGTGCCCGAGCCCGCCATGATCGTGATTTCGCCGTGGGACCCCGGCGCTGTGGCGCTGATTGACAAGGCGATTCGCACTTCCGATCTCGGCTTGAATCCTTCCAGCGACGGCAAAGTGGTTCGGGTGCCGATTCCATCCCTCACCGAGGAACGGCGCAAGGAAATCGTCAAGCAATTACACAAGGTGCGCGAGAATCACCTCACGGCCGTGCGCAACATCCGCCGCGATGTCAAAGAAGGCGTCGAGAAGCTCGAAAAAGAAAAGAAGATCAGCGAGGACGAGCGCAAGCGCAGCGTGGATGAAATCGAAAAGCTCACCCACCAGGAAACGAAGAAAATCGAAGAACTGACGGCCGCCAAGGAAAAGGAAATCCTCGAAGTGAAATAGGGAAGTCTGCTGTCGCGCGCCTCGTCGGCCCGCTCGCCAAAGTCTTCGTAGCGGCGACCTTCAGGTCGCCATCTTCCTCTCCCCGCCATCCTTGCCCGCCGCGCGCGTAACAGATACACTTTCAAGTTTGCACCGAGCGATTATTTCACGTTTGATGGAAGGCCCATGAAGATTCACGAGTTTCAGGCGAAGGAGATCCTCAGGCGGTACGGCGTGCCCACGCCGCGCGGCGAAATGGTGGATACGGCCGGGGCCGCGCGTGTTGCTGCTGAAAAACTGGGCACGAAGGTGGTGGTGGTCAAGTCGCAAATCCATGCCGGCGGGCGCGGCAAAGGCGGCGGCGTAAAACTGGCGAAATCTCCCGCCGAAGCCGAGGAGATCGCCGGCCGTATGCTCGGCATGACGCTGGTCACTCCGCAAACGGGCCCCGGCGGCCGCGTTGTGAAGCGTTTGCTGATCGAGGAAGGGCTGGACATCCAGCGCGAATTGTATTTGAGCATTTTGGTGGACCGCGCCGTGGCCGCGCCGGTGGTGATGGCGAGCGCCGCGGGCGGCATGGAGATCGAAGAAGTGGCGCGCGAAAATCCCGCCGCGATTTTGCGTGAGACGATTCATCCCGCCGCCGGACTGCAACCCTATCACGCGCGAAAAATCGCGTTCGGCTTGGGACTCGCGGGCGATTCCGTCGCTGCGGCCGGGCCGTTCTTGCAATCCTTGTACCGCGCGTTTGTGGAGACCGACGCATCCCTCGCGGAAATCAATCCGCTGGTCGTCACCGGGGATGGGAAGCTCGTTGCGCTCGATGCCAAGATGACCTTCGACGATAACGCGCTCTATCGCCACAAAGAGATCGCCGAATTCCGCGACCTCAACGAGGAGGAGCCGCTCGAAGTCGAAGCCTCTAAGTTCAAACTCAATTACATCAAGCTGGATGGCAGCGTGGGCTGCATGGTGAATGGCGCGGGCCTCGCCATGGCCACGATGGACATCATCAAGCTGGCCGGCGGCGCGGCGGCGAATTTCCTGGACGTTGGCGGCGGCGCTTCGGCCGAGCAAGTGAAAAATGCCTTCCACATTTTGTTGAGCGATCAGAGCGTTCGCGGAGTCTACATCAATATTTTTGGCGGCATTTTGCGCTGCGACGTGCTCGCCACTGGAGTCGTGGCCGCCGCGCGCGAACTGCACATCAAAGTGCCCGTGGTCGTGCGCATGGAAGGCACCAACGTCGAGCAGGGCCAGGAGATCCTGCGCTCCTCGGGCCTGGATTTCACCATCGCGCGCGACATGAAGGACGGCGCCGAAAAAGTCGTCGCCCTCGCCCGCCCCAACGGGCAGGCTGGGGGTGGGCGATGAGCGTCCTCGTAAACGAGAAGACAAAGGTTCTCGTGCAAGGTCTCACCGGCCGGGAAGGCACGTTCCACGCCCAACAGATGATTGAGTACGGCACGAATGTGGCCGGCGGCGTTACGCCCGGAAAGGGCGGCACCACGCACATCGGGGTCCCCGTGTTCAATACGGTCGGCGAAGCGGTGCGCGCCACCCGCGCGAATGCGTCGGTGATTTTCGTGCCGCCGCCGTTTGCCGCAGACGCAATTCTTGAAGCCGCGGACGCCGGGCTGCCTCTCGTTATCTGCATCACCGAAGGGGTGCCGACGCTCGATATGGTGCGCGTCGCCGCGGCGCTCAAAGATTCTCCCACGCGCCTCATCGGGCCGAATTGCCCGGGAATTATTTCGCCCGGCCAGTGCAAGATCGGCATTATGCCGGGCCGTATCCACAAGCGGGGAAACGTCGGCGTCGTCAGCCGCAGCGGTACGCTTACTTACGAAGCTGTGGACCAACTCACCAAAATGGGAATCGGTCAATCTACCTGCATCGGAATCGGCGGCGATCCGATTATCGGAACGTCGTTCCTCGATGCGATCAAACTTTTTAGCGACGATTCCGATACGCACGCCATGATCCTCATCGGCGAGATCGGCGGCAACGCCGAACAACAAGCGGCTGAATACATTCGCGCGCACGTGAAGAAACCAGTCGTGGGCTTCATCGCCGGGCAGACCGCACCGCCTGGCCGCCGCATGGGCCACGCGGGAGCGATCATCAGCGGAGGCTCCGGCACGGCCAAAGAAAAGTACGAAGCCATGGAGGCTGCGGGAATTCGCTGCGTCGCCAGCCCGGCCGATATCGGCAGGACGCTGGCCGCGGTACTTGGGCCATCCGGGAAGCACTAACGGGAGAAATCGAAATGCCAGCCGAACGAACTCTTGCCATCATCAAGCCCGACGCCGTGAGCCGCGGACTCGCCGCGCCGATTCTCACACGCATCGATCGGGCCGGTTTTCGCATCGCCGCGATCAAATCCTTGCGCCTGACGCGCGATGAAGCCGAAGGGTTTTACGCCGTCCATCGCGGCAAGGGATTCTTCGCCGAGCTCACCGAATTCATGAGTTCCGGAAAGATCATCGTCCTCGTGCTGGAGGCCGAAAACGCCATCATGCGTTGGCGCGAAACCATGGGCGCCACGGATCCCGCAAAGGCTGCGCCCGGCACAATCCGCAAGGATTTCGGCACCAGCATCCAGAACAATTGCACGCATGGTTCGGATGCGCCCGAGACCGCCGCCTTCGAGATCTCTTACTTTTTTGCCGGGCACGAACTCCTGTAAACTTCAGCGAGATGGCGCTTCTCTCCGATTGCGCCGAAACCAAGACTCTCCGGTAGAATGAGCGACGATGGATTCGGCGCGCGAACTCGGCAAGGTGTTGCTGATCGCCGGTGTGTTGCTCGCGTTCGGCGGAGCCTCGTTGATGCTGGGCGGGCGATTGCCGCTGCGATTGGGCCGCTTGCCGGGTGACATCGCCTACCGCGGCAAGCACGGTTCGTTCTATTTTCCCGTTGTCACGTGCTTGCTTCTGAGCGCCGTGCTGACGCTGTTATTCTGGTTGGTCGATTGGTTGCGCCGGTGATGAATCGCCTCTGCTGGAGACCAAAAAAGGAGAGCCCGAGCGATCGCTGTTCCTGCGCGGGCCATTCATGAGCGCGGACGATACCACTCAATTCCAGCTTAATCTCGCGCCGGCACGAAAAGTGTGGTCGGTCAGCGAACTGACTGGCCACATTCGCGATCTCCTCGCCGGAGCTTTCTCCGATCTTTGGGTGGAAGGTGAAGTCTCAAACTGCCACGTCTCGCAACCGGGACACATCTACTTCACGCTAAAAGACGCCAAGACGCAGATTCGCTGCGTGGCGTTCCGCAATCAAGTCAACCGATTGAAATTCCGCCCCGAGGATGGTTTGAAAGTGACTGTGCGCGGCTCCATCGGTGTGTACGAGCCGCGCGGCGAATATCAAATTTACGTCGAGCACATCGAACCCGTGGGCCTCGGCGCGCTCCAACTCGCGTTCGAGCAATTGAAAAAGCGCCTGGAGGCTGAAGGCCTTTTCGATCCGGCGCGCAAGAAGCCGTTGCCCGCGCTGCCGCGGCGGGTCGGCATCATCACCTCGCCGCGTGGAGCCGCCGTGCGCGACGTCATTCGCATCCTGCGCCGGCGCTTCCCGAATCTTAATTTGCTCGTCTATCCCGTGCGCGTGCAGGGAGAAGGCGCTGCCGCGGAAATTGCCGCCGCGATTCAATATTTTGATCGCAAGCGCGCCGTCGACGTTATCTTGCTGGCGCGCGGCGGCGGCTCGCTCGAGGATTTGTGGGCGTTCAACGAAGAAATCGTCGCGCGCGCGATTGCCAAATGTGCGATTCCAATCATCTCTGGCGTGGGCCACGAAAGTGATTTCACGATCGCCGATTTCGTCGCGGACGTCCGCGCTTCTACTCCTTCGGCCGCTGCGGAGCTCGTCGTGCGTTCGCGGCAGGAATTCGACCGGCACCTGCGGGAGTTGCGCAGTAATTTAGCGGACAAGATGCGGCTTCTCTTGCACGCGCAGCGCCACCGCCTGCACGAACTTGTGACGCACGCCGGATTCCGCCGTTTGGAGGATTTGCTGCGGCAGAATCGCCAGCGCGCCGACGAATTGCTGCTACGGTTAGGCGACGCCCTCGAAGCGCGCCTCGATCTTGTGCGTCGCCGCTTCACGGTGGCGCAGACGCGCATCGCTTCGTTCGATTTGCGCCAGAGAATTCAATCGATGCGATCGCGCATCGGCCAACGCTCGGAAGAATTGCGCCGGCGCGTCGAGCGTTTGCTGGCCGCGAAACGCCAGCGCATCGAACGCCTCGTCGTGCAACTCGAAGAACGCAGCCCGTTGCGAGTCCTCGAGCGCGGCTACGCCATCGCCTGCGACGCCGCGGGCAACGTGCTGCGTTCTCCGGATCAAATCTCGTTGGGTGATGAAGTCCGCGTGCAGCTCGCCCGCGGCCGATTGAGCGCCGAGGTCCGGCGAAAAGAGCCGAGGGAATAATTGTCGAATTTTAATTGGGGATACTGAATTGCTCAGTCCTCTTCGGAAGAACTGGCGACCTTCAGCACCGCCAGGAAAGCTTCCTGTGGGATATCCACTCGCCCGACGCGCTTCATGCGTTTCTTGCCTTCTTTTTGCTTTTCGAGCAGTTTCCGTTTACGCGTGATATCGCCGCCGTAGCACTTAGCCAAGACATTCTTCCGCATCGCCGCGACGGTCTCGCGCGCAATAATCCGGCTGCCGATTGCCGCCTGAATCGGCACCTCGAACATCTGCCGCGGAATCAGCTTCCGCAGCCGCGAGACGAGTTCCTTGCCGCGCTCGTATGCGAATTCCCGGTGACACACCAGCGTCAGCGCGTCCACCGGCTCGCCGCCGACCAGCACATCGAGCTTCACGAGATCGGCCTCTTTATAACCGGAGAGGTGATAGTCGAGCGAAGCGTAGCCCCGCGAAACGCTTTTCAGCCGGTCGTAAAAATCGAGCACGATTTCGTTGAGCGGCAGGTCGTACGTCAAGAGCACGCGCGTTGGGGAGAGATACTCGAAATTTTTCTGCACGCCGCGCTTATCCTCGCAGAGCTGCAAGATGGCGCCCACGGACTCTTCGGACGTGATGATCATCGCCGTAATCACCGGCTCCTCGATTTTCGAGATGGCGCTGGGCGACGGGAATTTTGTGGGATTGTCCACCTCAATCGTATCCGCGCCCACGGTCGTGATGCGGTAGCGCACGCTGGGCGCCGTGGTGATCAAATCGATATCGAATTCGCGCTCCAGGCGCTCCTGCACGATCTCCATGTGCAGCAGGCCCAAGAAACCGCAGCGAAAGCCGAAGCCGAGCGCGACGGAATTTTCCGGTTCGTAAAAAAATGCGGCGTCGTTCAATTGCAATTTGCCGAGCGCGTCGCGCAGCACTTCGTAGCCGGACGCCTGCGTTGGAAACAGCCCGGCGAAGACCATCGGCTTGATGGCCTCGAAGCCGGGCAGCGGCTCGGCCGGGCGCGCGGCTTCGATAATCGTGTCCCCCACGCGCGCATCGGCCACGCGCTTAATACCGGCGACGATGAAGCCCACGTCGCCCGCAGCCAATTGTTCGAGCGCGACGGGCTTGGGCGTGAGGACTCCCAGCGTCTCGACTTCGTGCACTTCGTTGTTCGAGCAAAGCCTGATCTTCTGCTGCGGCCGGATGCAACCCTCGAACACGCGGACGAGCACCACCGCGCCCCGGTAGGAGTCAAACCACGAATCAAAGATCAGCGCGCGGAGCGGAGCATCGGCCGATCCTTTCGGTGGCGGAATCCGCGCGACAATCGTCTCCAGCACGGCTTCCACGCCCAGGCCGCTCTTGGCGCTGATCGCCAGCGCGTCCGCCGCGGGGATCGCGAGCACATTTTCGATTTGCTCTTTGATCTCGTCGGGCCGGGCTGCCGGAAGATCGATCTTGTTAATGACCGGCAAAATCGTGAGATTGTGCTGCGCGGCGAGGAACGTGTTGGCGACCGTCTGCGCTTCGACGCCCTGGCTCGCGTCCACCACCAGCAGCGCTCCTTCGCAGGCCGAAAGCGCGCGGGAAACCTCGTAGGAAAAATCCACGTGGCCCGGCGTGTCGATCAAATTCATCTGATATTCATTCCCATCTGCGGCCAGATAATGCAGACGGATGCTCTTGGCCTTGATGGTGATGCCACGTTCCTTCTCCAGGTCCATCGAGTCGAGGACCTGCAACGTCATCTCGCGCTGGCTCAGCGCGCCGGTGAGCTCGAGCAGGCGGTCGGCGAGTGTGGACTTGCCGTGATCGATATGCGCAATGATGCAGAAATTTCGTATGAAGCGGGGATCCATGAACTCGTTCGCGCGGCTCGCGCGTCTGGGTGTATCTGAATTTTCCAGTCTGCCACAGATTCGCCTCGCGGCCAACGCGGGATCCGCCGGCGGCCGCGACTCCCGGCGCGTCGCATCGGCGCTTGAGGCACAGGCCGGGAGGCTGGTGTGTCATGGGGCCCCTGGACGGTATATAGTGAAAGTTCGGTGCAAAGCGGCATTGCCGCGCCGAAATCTCCACGGGGTGGGCCGGCCGGATTCGCATGGCAGTCGACGTACCAAAACAACTGGAGCGCGCGAAGCGCTATCTCGAGAAGAACAAGCTCGCCGACGCGGTCGAGGCATACTTGTCGGTTCTCGAAGTGTCGCCGAACCATCTGGAGTCCTTGCAGGCGCTCGGCGATCTCTACTCGCGATTGGGCCAGTACGATCGCGCCGCCGTCTATTTCGGTTTTCTCTTCGACCGTTTCACCGATCCAACCGACGAGTCCAAGGCCCTGGCGATCTATTCGCGATTCCTGAAAAACACACAACAACCCGCCGAGCGCGTGGCGCGGTACGCTGTCCTCTTGCAAAAACAGAACCGCAACGACGAAGCCGTCGAGCAATACACCGCTGCGTCTGAAAAATTCCTTGTTGCCGGGAAAGAGGAGTACGCGGTGGCGTGCCTGGAACGGATCGCCCAGCTGGATTCGGAAAACCCCGCGCGGCACACCGTTCTGGGCGAGATGGCGGAGCGTCTCGGCAAGAATGTAATCGCCTCCCGCGGATTTCTGCGCGCGGCGCAACTGATCGACGCCGGCGGCGATCTCGATCGCGCCATCGAACTTTTTGCGCGGGCGCACGCGCTGGCGCCCGCAGAGCGGGGCGCCGCGCTGCTTTACGCGCAAGCCCTCTTGCGCAAGGGCGACGCCGCCGCGGCCGCCGCGTTGCTCGCGCCCATCGCCGAATCCGAGCACGACCCGGCTTTTCTTGAAACCTATGGCGTCGCCCTGATGCGTTCTTCGGAAGTGGAGCGCGCTCGTGACGTTTTCGCCGCGCTGGCCAAGGCAAAACCCGCCGCCTGGGCCTTCCAGATGGAGATTGCCAACAATTACCTCGCTTCCAAGCAAGACGAACTGGCCATCGAGATCCTCGGTACGCTGAAGAATGCGATGCTCCTCGCGCGCCGTGAAAATGAATTCGCCGGTGAACTCGAGAAGCTTGCCGCCGCGTATCCGAATTCCATCCGCCTGGTGGAATTTTGGGGCGGCTTTTACGCTGAACTGAACCGCGAAGCAAAATATTTTGACGTGCTCGCCCGCCTGTTCGATCTCTATCTGGCCGATGGACACATTGACCGCGCCTGCGAGACGCTCGGCCGCCTCGTGGACATCGACGCCTACGATCAACGGAACCAGGAGAGGCTTCGCCTGCTGGAAAAGGCCGGCGGCGCGGAATTGGCGGCGCCCGTGAGGGCCCGTCTCCAGCAGTCGGATACGCACGGAGGGACCGCGGCCTCAACGGAACCCGTCGAAGCGGACGGCTCCGCACGGCCGGCCGCTAGCCAAGAGAAGCATTCTGAGAACGCGCTCGAGGATTTGATCGTGCAGGCTGAAATTTTTGTTCAGTACTCCCTTCAGGCCAAGGCCATCGAACGATTGAAGAAAATCACAGAACTTTATCCGGGTGAGATCGAACGAAACGAGCGCCTCATCAACTTGTGCCAGCTGGCCCAATGGTGGCCCGCCGGGGCCCGTGCGCGGATGGATATCGCCGCGCAACGTGTCTCCTCCGCGGAGGCCGCAGCGCCTGCCGCCCCGGCAGACGCCATGCGCGACCTGACCCGCATTTCCGAAATCTCGCAGAATCTGCTGCGCCAGCCCACTCCGCGGGCGATCCTGGGCGCGGCGGTGAATGAGGTTGGCAACCACTTGCGCGCCGCGCGTTGCATCGCCGTCATCGGCGCCGCCGGACAGCCGCCCCAACTCGCGTCGGAGTTTTGCGCGCCGCGCGTGGAAGCGGCCGCCGGCGCAGCGATTTTGCGTTTGCTGGCCCAATTGGAGCGTGCGACGCCGGACGCGATGAACGCTTTGACTGTCGACGCGGGCGCCGCGCCGTTCTTGCGCGAAATGGGGCTGGAGTGCGCGCTGGGAGTCACGCTCACCGACCGCGAAACGATGGCGGCGGCCGGCATGCTGATCGTCGGCTATGAATCCCCGCACCCGTGGAAGCCGAACGAGACCTATTTCCTGCAATCGGTGGGCGACCAGGTGCTGCTGAGTGTCAATCACACGCGGCTCCGCTCGCTCGTCCGCAATCTCGCGGTCGCGGACGAAAAAACGGGCCTCTTGCGCCGCAGCTCCTATCCGGATTGCCTGGTGCGCGAATCGCAGCGCGCGCGAACGCAGAACTCCGCCCTTTCCGTCGCGATCCTGCAAATTAACCAGGGCGCCGAACTGCTGCAGCATCAGGGCGAGGCGCAACTGGATCGTCACATGGAGCAACTGGTTCGCACGCTGCAACCGGTCGTCCGGCACGCGGACCTCGCGGTGAAATACACGGCGTGGTCGCTGGCGTTCATTCTGCCGGATACGAATCTCGCCGGCGCCCGCATCATGATTGAAAAATTGTTCAAGACGGCCGCAGCGGCTCGCGCGGCGTGGGACGGCGCCGACGCGACCCTCTCCGCCGTGGTGGCGGAAGCGGTGACGCGGCCTGAATTCGACAGCGAGGATAGCGTCACCGAGTTGATCAACCGGATCGAGTCGAGCCTCGATCGGGCGCGACAGCAAGGCGGCGACGCGATCGTGGCTCCGGAAGCCTTGCAAACCCAGACATAGAATTCGCCAGACGGCCAATGCCGTTGCATAATCGCAGCGAACCGCCTGCGAAGCGGGCGGGCCCGTGCGGGGGAATCCGATGGCAATCGAGAAGGTGGGCGTTGTGGGGTGCGGCCTGATGGGTTCGGGCATTACGCAGGTGTGCGCGCAGGCGGGCTGCTCGGTGTTGATGAGAGAAGTCTCACCGGAATTGGTGGAAAAGGGATTGCGTGGGATCGAAAAGAATCTCGCGAGGATGGTGGAGAAGGGAACGCTTTCGGCCGCAGAACGTGAAAGGGCTCTCACTCGGTTGCTTGGGACTACGCGGCTTGATGAATTGAAGGATTGCGATCTCGTCATCGAAGCTATCGTCGAGCAGTTGCCGGCGAAGAAGGAATTATTTTCCTCGCTCGATTCGATTTGCGGACCGCAGACGATTTTCGCCAGCAATACGTCTTCGATCTCAATCACGGAAATGGCCAGTGCGACCAAACGCCCTGGCCGCTTTCTCGGATTGCACTTTTTCAATCCTGTGCCGGTGATGAAATTGGTCGAGGTGATTCGCACGATTGCCACAGACGCCGCTGTGTTCGATGAAATGGTCGAATTTGGAAAACGGCTCGGCAAGACGCCGGTGTGCACCAGCGATCGTCCCGGCTTCATCGTCAATCGTTTGCTGGTGCCCTATTTGCTCGATGCGGTTCGCGCGCTCGAAGAAGGGGTCGCTTCGATTGTGGATGTGGATCAATCCATGAAGCTCGGCTGCGGGCACCCGATGGGACCGCTGACGCTGCTCGATTTCGTCGGTCTCGACACGACGTATTACATCGCCAATGTAATGTTCGACGAATTCAAGGAGCGCCGGTTTGCGCCGCCGCCGCTGCTGAAGCGCATGGTCTTGGCCGGATGGAACGGGCGCAAAGCGGGCCGCGGCTTCTACGATTATTCCGACCCGAAGAACCCAAAGCCGATCGAACTCTAGCAACAGCGTACCGCACGGAGAGGAACGCCCATGGCGTACGAAAATATTCTCTATGAAAAACGCGAAGGCATCGGCTGGATCACTTTCAACCGGCCGAAGGTGCTGAACGCGCTGAATGGAAAAACGATTGCCGAACTGGACGACGCGATCTCGAACGCGCGCGAAGATTCGGAAGTGCGCGCGTTGATTTTGACCGGCGCCGGCGAAAAGGCGTTCGTCGCCGGAGCGGACATCGGCGAGCTGTCGCGCTCGACTCCAGTGGACGGACGCGAGACATCGTTGCGCGGCCAGACCGTCTTCCGGAAACTCGAGACGCTTGGGAAACCTTCGATTGCGGCCATCAATGGCTTCGCGCTCGGCGGGGGCTGCGAGTTGGCGCTGGCGTGCACGATTCGCGTTGCGAGCCGCACGGCGCGCATCGGCCAGCCTGAAGTGAAACTGGGATTGTTGCCGGGTTACGGGGGCACGCAGCGGCTGTCGCGTCTCTGCGGAAAGAGCAATACGTAGTCTAGTCGAGAGGCAGCCAACATA
>CAWCYS010000063.1:0-8507 GCA_963799715.1 Terriglobia bacterium
GCGACTTTCCATCGTGCAGGTGAACGCGCGCGATTCGCAGCAGCGGCCGATCCCGGTCGTCACCGGCGAACTCACGATTCAGGTGCAAGCGCCGTAGGAAGAAGTTCATGCCTTCGACGAATCACAACGCGCGCCGTGTTCCTTCTTTCGAATCCGGCCTGACTCTCATCGAATTGATCATCGTGTGCGCGATTATGGGGATTCTGGCGTCGGCGGCGATGCCGATGGCGCGCGTGATCGTGAAGCGCCAAAAGGAACAAGAACTGCGCATCGATTTGCGCGAGATGCGCAACGCCATCGACGCTTACAAAGATGCCGCCGATCGCGGCCTCATCCGCACCGAAGTGGACACGTTTAATTACCCTCCCGATCTGCAAACGCTCGTGGATGGAGTGGACCTCAATTCTGGCGGCGCGAGCGCGATTGGCGGGGCTGCCCCGGTCGATCGGCGCCCACGGCGGATTCATGGCCTCCACCGGGACGCCCAACCCCGCCGCCAGCTCGTCCTCTTCCAATTCCAATGCCGGCTCCGCGCTCGCCTCGGTTACCATGCACGTCCGCTTTCTGCGAAAGATCCCCATCGATCCGATGACCGGCAAAGCCGATTGGGGCATGCGCTCCGTTCAAGACGATCCCGATTCAAACGCCTGGGGCGGCCAGGACGTTTTCGATGTGTACTCGCTGCCGATGGCACCGGGCTCGATGGCACGAAATACTCGGACTGGTAGGCTGCTATGAACTTACTGCGACATGATCGGGAGATGGATCTCGTAACCGCAACGCGCGCGCCACGGCTCGGCGCCGGTTCGCCAGCGGCTTTACCTCCTCGAGCTAATGGTCGTGATGGTCATTCTCATGATTCTGCTCGGAATGGCCGCGGGCAATTACCAGCATTCTGTCGTGCGCGCCAAGGAAGGCGCGCTCCATCAAGATTTATTCGTCATGCGCCAGGCCATTCAGCAGTACACCATCGACAAGCAGAACGGCCCGCAATCGCTCGACGATCTCGTCAGCTCCGGCTATCTCCGCGAAATTCCCGTCGATCCCATCACGCGCACGGCCGATTGGCACACGGATTTCGGCGATGTCCTCTTGAGCGTCGACCAGACCAACCCTGGCATCACCGACGTGCATTCCAGCTCCGATGCAATGTCCCCGTTTGAGAACACCCCATACAGTTCCTGGTAGCTACGCGACACACAGCTAGCGTCCGGCGCGCTCCCATGGCGGCCAGCCATCAGTCTCTTTAGGGGGTGGGAGCTTTAGCTCCCACATTATCGAATCTTCGAGAACGGGGCTTCAGCCCCTGAAGCCAGATTTGCAGCTTTCCTGCGTTCCGAGGTTAGAAAACGGGTGGCTTTGTCGACATACATGTTGCCCTGCTACCCACCGCTCGCTTGTCATCCCGAATTCCCGCGAATTCTGCGGGGTGAGGGATCCGCTGTTCGGCCCTGCGCGACCTGAACCCTGGGATGTCAACGGAGCTAAAACGGGCCTAGCAGAGATGGGCGGGAAATGAAGCCTCTTTACGACCACAGCACTACGGTAGCAGCCCGAACACCGCCACGCCGGTTGGCGTGCCGACGTACACTCTGCCGTTCGCAATCAGCGGCGTGATGTATTTGTTCCCGGCGCCGAAATGATCGCGGCTGCCCGCGGCTTGGTTCGAGTTGTAGAGTTCGCTGGCAAGGTTCGTAGCGTCGTAAGCGTGGAGAACTGCGGTGGTGCTGTTGTTCTCCACTGCCCAGAGAATTCCATTCGCGGTGCCGTTCGCGGAGACGGAGGGCGAGGCGCCGGGATAAGGATAGCTGGTGGGCGTTTGGGTGGAAGGCGAGCCGCTGAGTTTGGCATTTGTGATTCCGAACGCGAGAATCGAACCGCCCACCGGACCGTAGTACACCGTTTTGTTGAAGTAGGCCGGCACCGACCAAATCCCCGAACCGAGGACTCCCGCGAGAGGCTGATAATTGTTGTTGCTGCCGCTCGAGTATTTCCCCATCGAATCGCGGTTGACGACATACAGGAAGCCGTCTTTGCCCGCGCCCACCGCCAAATGCCAGACGGTGTTGCTCGCGTCCGTCATATCCGGCAGAAGCATCACGCCCCCCGAGCCCAAGTCCGTATCCTGACTGCTCTCCGAAATGCCGTTATCCATCTCGAAGTAATCGTTCACCGCAAGACCGCCGAACATCGACAATTTCAGGAACGCGTTGCCGAAGTCGCCCTTGCTCGGGAAATTGCTGCCGTTCAGCGTGCCGTCGAAGATGCCGTTGCCGTCGAGCGCGTACACGTAACCGGAGGTGTCCGCTGCAAGTCCGCCGCCGCTCATCCAGATGGCGCCATCGTAGCCATTGGGCGTGACGTTCAGCACGCTGGTCGGCGCGAGGGTCGTCTCGCTGAAGGCCATGAACCAGCCCGTGTACGGGCGATCGTCGCAATGGGAGGCCCACGCGGTATAAATCTGGCCGTTCAGAAGCAGGAGTCCGGTGCGCTCCTTATATTGCGCAGGATCGAATGTGACGGTGGTTCCATTGGAATTATCCCCGGTGCCGGGGAAAGTGGCCGCGATCGTATGGGGCCCGCCGAATAATTCCGCTCCGGTCGCGAGGTCGAGGGCGTGGAGGCGCTGAAAGTAGGTCCCGCCATTCTTGGACATCGCGACGAGATAAATCGCGCCGTTCGGTCCGCGGCTGCGGTCAATCACAGGCGTCGAAGTGACGCCGATCTTCGGCATCACTTGGCTGCACCCGCGATCGTCACTCGCGGTTTCGCCCGTGCCCAGCACGGACACTTGCCACAGCACCTGACCCGTGGTGGCGTCGAACGCGTAGACGCTGTTGTTCTCGCTCACCGCGTACACCACGTCACGCACTCCCTGGCCCGGAATCGTCACGTTCGAGAGCAGAAGCGGCTCGGCGTCCACCAGCCCGTCCATCGCAAAGAATCCCACTTTGCCGAATGTGGCCGAAGCAACGTTGCCCGGCGTCAACTCCACCTCATTCGGATTCAGCCCCGTGCGGGAAATGTCATCGTGGTACGTCGTGACGTCCATGGTCGTGGGCGGATTAACTGTGAGCGTCACCGTGGCGCTGGTCACACTCCCTACGGAATTCGTCACCGTAACTTTGATTTGTGCGCCGCCATCCGGCCAAAGGGCAGCGTTTGTCGTATAGCTGGAGGAGGTAGCCCCGTTAATATTCGCCCCATTGCGCGTCCATTGGTAGTCGAGCGGCGCGCTGCCGGTCGCCGTCACCGAAAATGTCGCTGCCTGCCCCACCACGGCCACCGCGCTGACGGGTTGCGTCCCAATACTGGGCGCGACGCCCATGGGAGGGGTCGATCCGCCGCCCCCACCGCCGCAGCCGGCGGCAAGGGAAACCGCGCACACGAGCGCGGCGACATAGAGACACCAGTCGAGAGACTTAAATCGCGCAATTTTCAAGGCTGCACCCTGAGAGCGGACCGGGAAAATCTCCAAGAGATGTTAATACCTCATTTGGACGCAGGCAATTCCTCCCGGGTTGGCTGTGTTCGCAATGCTACAGGGACTCTTTTCGCTGAATCGCATCCAAGGAGGCGTAGCCCTTCCCGATAAACTTTGGTAAAGTGCCCAGCCGTATAAGTATTGCTATCCCCGCAAAGGAGACATCGTGAGCAGCACCGTGAGCAGCTTGGACTTGCGACCGCTCTCCCTGGGCGAACTTCTCGACCGTTGCTTCACCCTGTATCGCCGACATTTTCTCCTTTTCGTCGGCATCGTCGGGCTTCCCTATCTTTTGCTGCTCGCCATTCAATTGGTGCAAATCTTCGTCTTCTTTCCCACCACTCTTTTCAATCAAGGCGCGCCGGTGACTGACCAGGCGCCGTTTTCGTTCCCGTCCACCGGCGCCATCGTTTCGGCGGTTGTGTTTTACATTGTTATGTTTGTTGCGTTTGTTGTGGCTTATTTATTGGCGCAGGGCGGCACGGTCTTTGCCGTCTCGGAGTTGTACCTCGGCCATCCGATCACGATTCGGGCCGCGCTTGGAAAGATGCGCGGCAGGATGCTGAGTCTTCTCGGGCTGGTGATTCTGAACGCGCTGATCATCGGTGGCTGTGCCATCGCCGCGGCGATTCCGATCTTCATCCTGATCGGGCTCGCAGCCCAGTTGGCCCGAGGCGGGGCCGCGGCAGCCATACTGACCGGAATTCTCGTGCTCTTGCTTTTCATGCTCTTAATCGCTGTGGTCGTCTATGTGACCTGCCGTCTTCTGGTGGCTGTTCCGGCTGCTCTACTGGAGGATGCGGGCCCGGTCACAGCCTTGCAGCGCAGCTTCGCCCTAACCAAGAAGAACGCCGGCCGGGCGTTTCTCGTTCTGCTGATCTCCACCGCGATCACCGGAGCGGTCGTTTCCGTGCTGGCGATTCCGCCGTACATCGGAATGTTCGTCTCCATGATGGCGAGACATTTTGAAACGATGCGCCTGTGGCTCGCCTTGGTTCAAGGGGGCGTATATATCGGCGAAGCGCTGGCGGGCCCGATTCTCATCATTGCCACTTCCGTTTTTTACTTCGATTTGCGCATCCGTAAAGAAGCCCTGGATTTGCAAATGATGATCGCCCCGGTGGGCAGCCCCGCGCCGCTTACCGGCGGGACTCCAACCCTGCTATCCTAAGGAGCCTTAGCCGGAGACTTTTTGGACTTGCGCGGACAGATGACACGACGCAGCTTCGCTCCACTCTGCGCCCTTCTGCTTTTCGCTCTGCCTATTTCCGTTCGGCCACAATCCGCAGCGTCGCCCGCCGCGAACGAAACTTCTCCGCCTCTCACTGCGGGCAGTTTCGCCCAGCAGTTGCGCGATTTCCAATCCTCGCTGCGCGCCACTCCCGAGACTGCGCCGGACATCGTCGCGTTCGTGCGCGCCCTCCCGGCCGGTTGGAATGTCTCCACTCCCGACGGCGACTTCCGGGTCTCGAGCGCCCCTCTTCGAGACTTGCTCGCTTCCGCCGCGAGCGATCCCTCGACTCGGACCGTCAAGATTCAGCAGGCGCAGCGTTGGCTCGCAGAGCTCGAAACTGAAGTCGCGGCAGACGACGCTTCCGGCGGGCTTCCGGACGCCCGGGCCCGCGCACAGCTCACATCGATCCTCAGTAGGAGCGAGTACAATCACGTCCAGAAAACCAGCGTCACCGATTGGCTCCGCCAAAAAATCTGGAATTGGCTTACGCGGCTTTTTGAATCTCTTTCCATTCGCGCGACGCGGCACCCGCTCGGTGAGCGCATCTTCTTCTGGCTCTTGCTGCTGGGACTGGTCACCTGGCTCGCGTTCGCGCTGTTCCGTTTCTGGTCGCAGCGCTCCCGGTTCGAGGACTTGAAGCCGCCCCGGACCTTCGCCCGCACGCGCACCTGGCAGGAGTGGCTTCGCAGCGCGCGCGAGGCAGCCGGCCGAGGCGATTTTCGCGAGGCGGTGCATTCGGCTTATTGGGGCGCCATCGCGCATCTCGAAGATCTGGAATTGGTGCCCGCGGATCGCACGCGCACGCCGCGCGAATACGTCCGGCTCTATTCCGCGCCGCGCGAACAACCACCGTCTCCCTCCGACGGCCAGAAGAAATCGCTGGCCACGGTCACGTCCCGCCTCGAGCGCACCTGGTATGGACGCGCACCGGCGAGCCCGGCCGATTTTCAGGATACGCTTCGCGAGGTTGAGGTTCTCGGATGCCAGTTGCCCTAGATCGCTCCGATCGCAAACTGCTGCTTATCACGGGCTTCATTGCGCTCGCGTTCATCATCGCGCTGGTCACACTTTCTCCCAGCGAGGATCAGGGAAACGAGTCGCCGTTCCCTTCCTCTTATCTTTCCAATCCGGGCGGCGCGCTCGCGGCCTACACGCTTCTCGAAAAAATGGGCGCGGACGTCCAACGCTGGGATCGTGCTCCCGCTGAATTACCCGATGACTGCGAAAATTGCGTCCTGATCGTCGCCGATCCCACCAACCAGCCCACGCCCGAAGAGAAAGTGGCTCTCCACAATTTCATCGAGCGCGGCAATCGCGTCTTGTTTACGGGCCAGGAGCTTCCGACTTTTTTCGACGCCTTCTCCAGCGCTCTCCTCCCGCAGCCCTACAACGTCACCAAGCAGACTTACCACGCAAACGTCCCCGGCATTTTTTCTCGCGACGCCGCCACGATCTCACTCAAGCCCGAAGCGCTGTGGCCGGAAGGTTCCTCTCCCGCGATTCCGCTCTACGGCGATAACGATTCCCCCGCCGTCGTCGTGCAGCCGCTCGGCCGCGGACGCCTCCTCTGGTGGGCAGCCGCCACGCCGCTCACCAACGAGGGAATCCGCGACGACAACAACATGGAACTTTTCCTCGACGCCACCACGGCGCAATTCCCCGTGTCTGACGTCCCGCCGCGCATTTTCTGGGACGAGTACTATCACGGCGAGCGCAATTCACTGTGGAGCTACGTCGCGGAAACTCCTCTGCCCTGGGGAATCCTGCAACTCGCCGTCCTCGGTCTGGTCGTCTTCTTCACCTTCGGACGGCGAAGCGGCCCGATCGTCAAGCCGCCGAAGGTTTCGCGCCTTGCGCCTCTGGAATTTGTGGATACGCTCGGCGGTTTGTACGAGCGCGCGAAGGCGTCGGCTGCGGCGGTTTCCGTCGTGTACCATCAGTTTCGCGGCGCGCTCATCCGCCAGTTGCGTTTGCCCGCAAACGTGCCGGACAGCGTGTTGGGCGCCGAAGCGCAGCAGCGTCTTGGCTTGACCGCCGCGGGCCCCAGCTTTGGCCAGAGCGGGCTGGCGGATTTGCTCCGCCGCGCGGCCAACGCCAGCAGAGAATCAAAACTCCGTCCACGCGACGCGCTCGATTTGGTTCGCGAACTCGAGGAAATACAGATGCGGCTTGGCTTAAAATCTCAAACCACTGAACAGCGAGGTTGATCGTGGAAAATTCTCAGCGGCTCGCAACTCACGTCCGCGCCGAATTCGCGAAAGTAATCATCGGCCAATCGCAGCTCGTGGACCAGCTCCTGCTCGTCCTCTTTTGCGGCGGCCACGCGCTCATGGAAGGCGTGCCCGGCCTTGCCAAGACCCTCGCTGTCAAAACGCTGGCGCGCATTTGCGGTCTCGGCTTCCAGCGCGTGCAGTGCACGGCCGATTTGATGCCCGCCGACGTCATGGGCACCAACGTCTTCCAGATGGCCACGAGTTCGTTCTCGCTGCATCGCGGCCCCGTTTTCACCGACCTGCTTCTCGTCGATGAAATCAATCGCACCTCGCCGCGCACGCAGGCCGCCCTGCTTGAGGCGATGGAAGAGCGCCAAGTCACGATTGACGGCACGCGCTATCCCCTGCCCGATCATTTCACTGTTCTCGCCACGCAGAATCCCATCGAGTTCGAGGGCACCTACCCGCTCCCAGAAGCGCAACTCGATCGCTTCCTCCTGAAAATTCGCGTGGGCTATCCGTCCGCTTCCGAAGAAGCCGAATTGCTCCTGCGTTGCGAACAAGGCTTCGATCCGCGCCGTTTCGATCAAATCCCGCTGGAACCGCTCCCCGCCGGCGTTCTCGATGCTGCGCGCAAGGAAGTCGATTCCCTGCGCGTCGAGCCGACGCTGCGCCCGTATCTCGTCAATATCGTTCGCCGCACTCGCGATTGGCCCGCGATTTCTCTCGGCGCCAGCCCTCGCGCGGCCGTCGCGCTTTTCAACGTCGCCCGCGCGTTTGCCGCGATGGAAGGCCGCGATTTCCTCGTTCCGGACGACATTAAATCCGCCGCGCCCCCCGTCCTTCGCCATCGACTGCTTCTCAAGCCCGAGGCCGATCTCGAAGGCGTCACGTCCGATCAAGTCATCGCCGACGTGCTGCGCGCCGTGGAAGTCCCGAAATGAGGTCCCGAAATAGTGCCGGGAAAGAACTAAGGCATCTCATGAATCGCTCTCTTTAGGAGGGCGCGGCTTTAGCCGCGCCGAAAGGGCAAGGAAACCTCTGGGGTTTTAACCCCTGAGGTCGGCCGAACACGTGGAAATAAAATTGAAGAACTGAGCGAAATGTCAGACGCCACCCAAGATTCGCCGCTGGTCCCCGAAGCCGCCGTAGCTCGCGCGAAACCCGGTAAGCGCATCGCCTTCGGTTTTGGCGCGCGATTCTTCGTCGGCTTGCTCATCGGACTCGCCTGGCTCGCCCCGGCCTGGCGCATCCATCAGTTTCTCTACGCGATGCTTCTCTGGGACTTCTTCTTTCTCGTCGCGTGGCTCTGGGATTTGCTTCGTCTTCCGTCTCCGCGCGAACTCGAGATCGCGCGCGTCTGGAACGTCCGCCCCGCGCTCGGCGTACGCTCTCATGTGGTCATCGCGTTGCGCAATTCCGGACGCGTCGCCATTCGCGCCCACATCGTGGACGAGACACCCGCGTCGCTGCGCTCGACTCCCGCGGAAGTGGAAGTCGTCGCGGGCCGCGCCCGCGCCGCGGAAGCACGTTACCCAATCCTGCCGTCCGAGCGCGGCGATACGCGCCTCGGACG
>CAWCYS010000064.1:0-26111 GCA_963799715.1 Terriglobia bacterium
ATGATGCGCTTTGCACCGCCTCCGCAATTTCCCAGCCGACGGCGTCGTCGCCCCGCAGCGGATTCCCGCAAGCGAGGATCAGTGTGTGCCCCATCAATTTCTCCGCATCTGATCCAGCTGCGAGCCGTCCGCCGCCACCAGCTCGATGATCAGCGGCATTTGTCCCATGGCGTGCGTCGAGCAACTCAAACACGGATCGAAGCACCGGATCACGGCCTCAACGCGATTCAGCATTCCCTCCTGCAGCTTCGCTCCCCGCACAAAATGTTTCGCCGCCTGCAGGATTCCGCGGTTCATCGCCAGATTGTTGTGTCCGGTGGCGATAATCAGGTTCGCGGAGGTCATCAGTCCTTGTTCGTCCACGCGATAATGGTGGATGAGCGTCCCGCGCGGCGCTTCCGCCACGCCCACGCCCTCCAACTCGTTGAGCGACGCCGTCGCCCGCACGTGCTGGCTCAGAATGTCTCTTTCGTTCAGGAATTCCTCGATGCGCTCGATGGCGAAAAGAATTTCGATCAGCCGCGCGTAGTGATAGTGGAAGGAGCTCAATACCGCGCCCCGCTCCAGTTGCCGGAATTCCGCAAATTCCTCGTCGGCCAGCGGCGAGCCGCAGCGATTCACGATGTTCAATCGCGCCAGCGGCCCCACGCGGTAGATTCCGTCCGGATATCCGAGCGGCTTGTAATAGGGAAATTTCATGTAGCTGTACGGCTCGACGGCTTCACCGATGTACGCGGCGTATTGGGCTGGATCGAGATTGTCAGCCACGATTTTCCCCGACGAATCCGTAATGCGGAGGGTTCCCTCATAAAATCCCAACCGGTCATCGTGCGCGACCAGTCCCATAAACAAGGTCGGGAAATTTGCAAACGTGCGGATCTCCCGCCGGTAGCTTTCCAGATTCTGCTTGAACCAGCTGATCGTCTGCTGCGTGGTGGCGAGCGCCTCGGGAATCATTTTCAAGATCTGCTCGCGCTTCGCTGCCGAAAGCGGCTCGTTCACGCCGCCCGGCACCACCCAGCCCGGGTGAATTCTCTTCCCTCCCAGCAATTCGATAATCTTCTGACCGAATTGCCGAAGCCGCACGCCGCCGCGCCCCAACTCCGGATTGGCCTGCATCACACCGAAAAGATTTCGCTTGGCGGGGTCCGAGTCCATCCCCAGCAGCAGATCCGGCGAGGAAAGATAGAAAAAACTCAGCGCGTGCGATTGCACGATCTGCGCGAGATTCATCATCTGGCGCAGGCGCCGCGCGATCGGCGGGATACGAACGGCGAGCAGCGCGTCGCACGCTTTTGCCGAAGCGATCAGGTGGCTCACCGGGCAGATGCCGCAAATGCGCGCCATCAGGTTCGGCATCTCATAAAACGGCCGCCCTTCGCAGAACTTCTCGAAGCCGCGCAATTGCGTCACGTGGAAATAAGCTTCTTGAACTTCCCCCTTGTCGTCGAGTTGCAACGTGATCTTGCCGTGTCCTTCAAGCCGAGTTACAGGATCAATGACGATTTTCTGGCCCACTCGATTCTCCTATGCCCCAAAACGCGTCAAACTTGCGACGTCCGGCATCCGCCCGGCCAGCAATTCGACGAGCACGCTATGGATTGTATCCGCCGAAGGCGGACACCCGGGAACAAACACGTCCACCGTCACCGCCTCGTGCACCGGGCGCACCCGGTCAAGCAGTTTCGGAACCCCCTGCGACGGAGCCTGCCGTTGCACTGCGGCATTTTCCCAATACACTCGCTGGAAAATCGAATCCGTCGACCAGGCGTTGCGCATTGCCGGCACATTGCCCGTCACTGCGCAATCGCCAAGCGATACCAGAATCCTGGTCCTCGCGCGAATCATGCGAATCTTGTGCAAATCCTCGTCGCTGCTGACCGAGCCTTCCACCAGCGCCACATCCACTCCTTCGGGAAACGTTTTCCCGTCCACCAGTGGACTGAACACCAGATCGAACTGCGCGCTCAATTCCACCAGCCGCTCGTCCATATCGAGCACCGACATATGACACCCCGAGCAGCCGTCGAGCCACACCGTAGCCAATTTGATCTTGCTCATGAGCCCCCATCCCTCATCATGTTCAGGTACGGCAGAAAATCCGGATTCTTCCGCGTCTTCGTTCCGACTTTCGCTTTATCAAAAAGCGCCCCGGTCGGACACACCTGCACGCACTTGCCGCAGCTCGTGCACGTCGCTGACTCCCCCCACGGCTGGTTCAAATCGCTGATGATCAGCGACTCCACGCCGCGGCCCATGACGTCCCAGGTGTGCGCGCCTTCGATTTCGCTGCACGCCCGGACGCAGCGCGTGCACAGGATGCAGCGATTGTGGTCGATGGCGTAGCGCTCGTGCGTCGCGTCCATCGCAAGCCGTGGAAAGCGGTAGGGAAACTCCACGTGCGTCATTCCTTGCGCTTGCGCCAGCCCTTGCAGTTGGCACGCGCCATTGGCCACGCAAATCGAGCAGACGTGGTTGCGTTCGGCAAAGAGCAACTCCAGGACCATGCGCCGGTACTTCGCAAGACGCTCGGTCTCGGTGGTTACTTCCATGCCCTCCGCCACCTTCGTCACGCAGGCCGGCAATAGACGGTTCGTTCCCTTCACCTCCACCAGGCACAGCCGGCAGGCGCCAACGTCGGACAACCCGCCCAGGTGGCAAAGCGTCGGAATGTGGATTTTGTGTTCGGTCGCGGCTTCGAGAATGGTCTGGTCCGCGCGCGCGCTGATGTCCACACCGTTGATGCTCAGAGTTTTGACGTCGGGGGAAGGACTCATCGTGCCACCTCCTCGGCCACTCCGATTTCGCAGACGCCGGCCGGGCAACGATGCGATTCGATGTGCTCCAGATATTCATCCTTGAAATATTTCAGGGTGCTCAACGCCGGATTCGGCGCCGATTGCCCCAAGCCGCACAGGCTCGTGAATTTGACCATGTCGCACAAATCCACGAGCAAGTCCAAATCGTGGTGGGTTCCGGTGCCCTGACTGATTCGCGTGAGCAGTTCGTGCATCTGCGCGGTGCCGGCGCGGCAGGGGATGCACTTGCCGCACGATTCCGTCATGCAAAATTCCATGAAGTAGCGCGCCACGTTCACCATGCAGGAGGTATCGTCCATTACGATCATCCCGCCCGATCCCATGATCGAACCGAGTTGCACCAGCGAGTCGTAGTCGACGGGAATGTCGAGGAATTGTTCCGGGATGCAGCCGCCGGAAGGCCCGCCGGTCTGGACGGCTTTGAATTTTCGGCCGTCCGGCACGCCGCCGCCGATATCGAAGATAATCTCGCGAAGAGTCATGCCGATCGGCACTTCGATCAAACCCGTGTTTTTCACTTTGCCGGTGAGCGCAAAGACTTTCGTGCCCTTGCTTTTCGCCGTGCCCATCTTCGCGTACCACGCGCCGCCCTTGCGGATGATCGCCGGCACGTTGGCAAACGTCTCGACGTTGTTGATCAAGGTTGGCAGGTCCCACAAGCCGGACTGCGCCGGATAAGGCGGGCGTGGCCGCGGAGTTCCGCGCCGCCCTTCGATCGATGCGATCAGCGCGGTCTCTTCGCCGCAGACGAAGGCGCCGGCGCCGAGCCGCAATTCGATGTCGAAGCTGAATGTCGTTCCGCAAATATTGTTGCCGAGATACCCCATGCGGCGCGCTTCGCGGAGAGAAGTGCCCAGCCGCTTCACCGCGAGCGGATACTCCGCGCGCACGTAGATGTAGCCGCGGTTCGCTCCCACCGCGTACGCGGCGATGATCATGCCCTCCAGCACGCGCTGCGGATCGCTTTCGAGCACGCTGCGATCCATGAACGCGCCGGGATCGCCCTCGTCCGCATTGCAGATCACGTATTTCGACCCGGTCCCGGCCTTCGCCACCGTCTCCCATTTCAGGCCCGTCGGATAACCCGCGCCGCCGCGCCCGCGCAATCCGCTCTGCGAAATCTCGTGAATCACTTCGGACGGTTTCATCTCGGTCAAAACGTGCTGCAGACCTTGGTAGCCGTCCACCGCGAGGTATTCTTCGATCTTTTCCGGATCGATGCGCCCCGAATTCTCGAGTACGACGTTCACCTGCCGCTTGAAAAACGGCTGTTCTCGCGAGCATTGCAGGCGGCCCAGGGGCCCGGCCCCGATGCTCTGGATGAGGTCGGGGGCGTCCGCCGGAGTCACGTGTTGGTAGAGCAAGCGGTCCGGCTCGACGGCGACCAGGGGTCCCGCCGAACACAAGCCCATGCACCCGGTGCCGCGAACCCGGCAATGAGATCCCGTTCTCCCCGCCTCTTTTTCGAGCGCACGCAGAAGAACTTCGCTATGAAGCGACATGCAACCCGCAGCCATGCAAACGTTGATCTCGTGCCGGTTGGCCGGCTGAATCTCGACAAGAATCTTCGAGACGACGGACGCGACCGCCTTTTTCACCGGCTCCGACAATTCTTCGCCCAGGTCGAAGTTCTGCCCCTCGATCGCGTAAACGATCAAGGTTGCGGGCAGTTCGTTCAACGTGCGCGCCAGTTCGATGGCTCCTCCGAGGCCGAACGTATGATTGGAATGCCGGAAATCCTCCGCGGGAATATTCTTCGTGGCGGCATCGAAGCGGCGGATCGTCCCCGCAGGCGCGCCCGATTCCATGGCGTCGACTACGATTACAAGGTCCGCTCCTTTCCAGGCTTCGACCAGCGCAGTACCCTCCCCGCTCTGCTCGAGGACCGTGATTTCCGGCGGGACTTGCGGGACCAGCTGCCGGGCGACCACATTGCCCACGCCATCGTCGCAACGGTAGGGGTTACCGACACCAATGATCAGGATCTTGGCCACATCAGGGCTCATATCCGCTCCAAATGTACTTTTAAGGAGTGCGTTGCGCACGAAATGCACGGATCGTAATTCCGAATCGCCTGCTCGCACTGCCACTGCAGCTTATCTTTCGGCATGTCGATGTTCGATTCCACGAATTGAAACAGATCTTCTTCAATCGCCTTTTGATTTTGCGAGGTGGGCGGAACGATCTTCGCGTCCAGTATTATGCCGTGATCGTCCAGACGATACCGGTGATACAGAATGCCGCGCGGCGCCTCCGTGCAGCCGTACCCGATGGAGCTTCGCGGTTCAACTTCGATGCAAGGCTTGTCCGGCATTTCATAGCCATTGATCAGGCGCAGCGACTCGTCGCACGCATACACCAGTTCGACGGCTCGCACGATGATGCTCTGGAATGGATTCAAGCACACGCGGCCGAGCCCCGCGGATCGGGCCGCTTCCCGCGCCACCGGCGAGAGCCTGTCAAAGTTCAACGCGTAACGCGCCATCGGGCCGACGAAATACGTTCCTCCCGTTTTCAGGGCGGAGTGCAGCGCGTGGGAGTGCTCCACGTGATCCTCGGCGAAATATTGTTCATACTCCCGCACCGCGATATCGAGGCCTTTGTTGGACACCAGCCGGCCCTCGTGCAAGGGATACTCGGTCGGATGAGTCAAGGCTACGAACTCGTATTCGCGCTCGAACGCAGGAAATGAAAAGGACGCCACCCACTGCACCGTCTCGAGAGCCGCGGGGATGGCCCATTTCAGCTCTTCCGCCAGCGCCGGAGAGTTCCTGCTTCGTGGGCACCTTGTAGAATCCCCCGACTTTCACGTTGATCGGGTGGATTTCTCGTCCTCCGAGCAGCCTCATGATTTCGTTGCCGATCTTTTTCAAGCGCAGGCCGCGCTTCACGATGTCCGGGTAGAACTGCGCCATGCGGATGGCGTCTTCGTAACCGAGAAAGTCGGGCTGCGTGCAGCATATAAATGTGCAGCGCGTGGCTCTCGATCCACTCGCCGCAATAGAGCAGGCGGCGCAAGTCGCGGAGCGGTCCTTCCACCCGGACTCCGAAAGCGTCCTCGATCGCATGGCAGGCGCTCATTTGATACGCGACCGGGCAAATACCGCAGATGCGCGCGGTGATGTCCGGGGCTTCGCTGCACTTCCGGCCGCGGAGCAACGCTTCAAAAAATCGCGGCGGCTCAAAGATCCGCAACTTGACGTCCGCCACGTGCTGATCCTTGATCTTGACGAACAGCGCTCCTTCGCCTTCGACGCGAGCGAGCACGTCCACCTTGATGGTTTTACTGTTCATGCGCTTCGCTTTCCTTCCGGAACGGTTCCGAGTAGGAATTGAACGTGCGGTACGCGCGGACCAGATCCGACTCGCTCACACCCAGCCGGCTCCACGACGCGCTGAGCGCCGGCGTATTCGGCGTGTCCTTCGGGCCGAAGCATCCAAAGCAGCCGCGAGAATAGGCGGGGCAAAGCGCGCCGCAGCCCGCTTGGGTGATCGGCCCCATGCAGGGAATCCCGGACGCAACCATGACGCAGACCGTTCCCCGGCGTTTGCACTCGACGCACACGCCGTAGTTCGGAATGTTCGGCTTGCGGCCATTCAGAAAGGCGCCCAGCACTTCGACAAGATGGTTTTTGTTTATGGGGCAACCGCGCAATTCAAAATCCACAAAGACGTGGTCTTTGATCGGCGTGGATTTGTTCAGCGTCTCAATGTAGTCGGGCTTCGCATAGACGATGGGGATAAAATCTTTTACGTCCTTGAAATTGCGCAGTGCCTGGATGCCCCCGGCCGTCGCGCAGGCGCCGATGGTAATCAAGGTCTTCGAAGTCCGCCGAATCGCATGAATTCGTTCTTCGTCGTGCGGCGTGGTGATCGAGCCTTCCACGAGCGACACGTCGTACGGGCCTTTCGCCACCGCCCGCGAGGCTTCGGGGAAGTTGGCAATGTCGATGGCGCCGGCCACGGCCAGCAACTCATCTTCACAATCCAGCAAGCTGAGCTGGCAACCGTCGCACGACGCGAATTTCCAAACCGCGAGAGTCGGTTTCTGTGGCGACGCCATGCTAAATCTCCGCCTTCCCGAAGATCGGTTCGATACGATCGAACCGAAACACCGGCCCGTCCTTGCAAATAAAGTGCGGCCCATACTGGCAATGCCCGCAGAATCCCACGGCGCATTTCATGTTGCGCTCCATCGATACGTAGACGCGGCGCGCTTCCACCCCGCGTTTCATGAGCTCCATCACCGCAAAACGCATCATCACTTCAGGTCCGCAGACTAGAGCCACCGTATTGGAGGGATCGAACGGGGCGCGGCCCGCGAGCGTCGTGACCACACCGACATTCCCGCGCCATCCGCTGGCCCCGCGGTCCACCGTGACTTGAATTTCCAAATCGAATTTCCCCCGCCAGTGCTCCAATTCCCGCTTGTAGAGAATGTCCTCCGGCGTCCGCGCGCCGTACAACAGCACAATTTTTCCGTACTTCTCCCGATGATTCATCAAGTAGTAGAGCGCGGGACGCAGCGGCGCCAGACCGATGCCCCCGGCGACAATGGCGACGTCGCGGCCCGTCTCCTCGGCCACGGGCCACTGGCTCCCGAACGGGCCGCGGACCCCGATCAGGTCGCCGCGTTTGAGCCCGCCAATCGCGTTGGTCACGGCGCCCACCATGCGCGTGGTGTGCTCCAACGCCGGGCATTCTTCGGGATCGCTGCTGATGGAAAGGGGCACTTCTCCGACGCCGAAGACGTAGAGCATATTGAATTGGCCGGGACCGAACGAGGTCACCCCCGCCCCGTTTGTCGCCGCGAGATCGAGCGTAAACGTGTCGTGCGTCTCGCGCCGCAGCCGCTCGATACGGTATGGCACGGGAACCATCGGGTCGGCGAGCGGCCCGCTGGTCATCGGCAATTCAAGCATGTGTCCCATAAAGGTCCAAAAGTTGCAGCCGGGTGGCTTCGAGCCGCTCGGTCACAACGCTTGCGAATCGTTTCAAAAGCTCGTAGCCCAGATCGTGGTCCTCATCGCATTTCGCGCGCAGACATTTGCCGTCGAAGCTCAAGGCCCGCGTCGCGCGAACGGCGCGAGCGTCAAAGTGCCAGCGGTACGGAAAGGTCAGCCAGGACCAGCCGAGAATGTCTCCATCGCCCACCGTTTGCACCACCGCCGGCCCCTTTTGCGGCACCATCAACTCGACGGAAACCAGTCCCTCACGAATGAAATAGAATTGGTCGGCCGGATCACCCTCTCGGAAAATGTATTGTTTTTCGTCGAAGCGCACGTTCATGGCGCACCCGGCAATGAATCGAATGTGCCGGTCATCCAACCCCTTGAAGAAGATATGCTCCCGAATCAGCGAATCGAGCGGTTGAATCATAAAAGTTCCCTTCTAGCGCGCCTTGGCTGCGGCAGGATCGCTTTCGCGAATGGCGCGAACCTCCTCAGTAATGTCAATTCCCACCGGGCACCACGCGATGCAACGCCCGCACCCGACGCAGCCAATTTCGCCGAATTGATCCGTCCAGGCGGCGAGCTTGTGCGTCATCCACTGCCGGTAACGCGATTTCGGCGTTGTACGCACGCTTCCGCCGTGGATGTAGGAAAAATCCATGGTGAAACAGGAATCCCATTTCCTCCATCGTTCCGCATTCTGGCCCGTCAGATCGGTCACGTCCTCGACCGTAGTGCAGAAGCAGGTCGGGCACACCATGGTGCAATTCGCGCAGGTGAGGCACCGCCCTGCGACTTCGTCCCAGCGTGGGTGCTCGTAATTGCGGTACAGGAGCTCCTTCAAGCCGGCGGTCTCGAGCGAGCGGGACATGTGTTCTTGCGTCTCGGCGACGATTCGATCCACGTCCTCGCGATCTTTCTGCGTCGTGTCGCGATGCGTCACCTCAGCCATCACTTTGGCGCCCAGCGGCGAGCCAATCTCGACGACAAAATAGTGACTCTTGCCTTCCAGGATTTCCGTGAGCGCCAGATCGTAGCCGGACGTAACCCTCGGCCCTGCGCCCATCGACGCGCAAAAGCACGTTCCACCGGCCTGGCTGCAATTCACGGCGACCAGAAAGATATCGTCTCGACGCGTCTTATAGCCGGAATCGCAGTAGGCTCCCCCGGTCAGGACCTTGTCCAAAATCCCGATCGCGCGGAGTTCGCATGCGCGTATTCCGAAGAAAGCGAACTTCTGCGACGATGGATTCTCTGTAACGATCTCGAAGCCGCTTCCGTCCTTCTTGGCCTTCCACAGACATTGCACGGGCGGGTGAAGAAACTTCTTCCACGCCTGGGGCCCGACGTTGTATCCGAAAAGCGCTTGGTCCTGGCGCCGGACCAGCCGGTACTTGCCCGCACTTTGCTCATCCGTCCAACCGCGCGGTAAATCCTCCACCGATTTCAATTGATCGTAGACGATCGCGCCCTCTCGAATCGTGGGCCCCAAAATCTGGAAGCCCCGCTTGGAGATTGCTGCAAACAGCTGCGGCAATTCCTTGGCTTCGATGGCCAAGCTGGGGGCGAGTGCGGTGGTTTCTGCGGCCATTTTTTCCTCAGTCCGCGGGCGGCCCAACTTTCTGATTTCCGGCGCCGGCAACCGCTGGCTCCGCTTCGAGCGGCGCGCGCCACACCATGAATTTCTCGTCCAGATGATCTCCGGCGGCGTTGCCAATCAGGTCCCCGTCGAAAACGGCCACAGGCGCGAGGCTGCAGGAGCCCAAACAGCGCGCCGTCAGCAAAGAAACCTTGCCGTCGGCCGTGGTCTCGCCCGATTTCACCCCGAGGAATTTTTCCGCACGCGCCACCAGGTGCGCGGCGCCCTTGATGTAACAGGCCGTGCCCGTGCAGATCAGGCAGGTATGCTCGCCCGGAGGCTTCAGGCTAAAGAAATGGTAAAACGTCGCCACTCCATACGCCTGGCTGAGCGGCACGCGGAGCGAACTCGCGACAAACTTGAGCGATTCCTCGTCGAGATAGCCGAAAGATTGTTGAACTGTGTGGAGCGTCTCGATCAGCGCATTCCGCGAAAAGCCGTGGCGCCGCATTGTGCCGTTGACGATTCGCCATCGTTTGTCTTCGGATGGCAGGGGCGGGTTGGTTGCGTAGGTCGCCAAACTTCCCTCCTCAGTGGGGGCGGCTCACCTTCTCACTGCCCCGGCCGGTCAGCAAGAGCCCGGTCGGATGATCACCAGCACGTTAAAGGTAGCACCCGCGTTCAGCGCGCGATGTGACATCAGTCACAAGTGGATGTGACGCGGGTCGGCCTCCTTGTCCGGCCAAGCGCGTATATTGGGCAAGGAGATCGAGTGCACCGGCAGCTTGTGGATTCCGGAAGGCAGGTATAGCCTTCCTTTAGGCTGCCGCGCGGCCCTGGAGACAACGATGTGCCTCGCCATTCCCGGTAAGGTTCTGGACATTTCGGAAGACCACGGGGCGCGCTCCGGGCGGGTCGAATTTGGCGGGATCGTGCGCACCGTCTGCCTGGATTTTGTGCCGGAGGCGCAGATCGGGGACTACGTCGTCGTCCACGTAGGCTTCGCGATTAGCCGCGTGGATCGGGAAGAGGCCGAGAGAACCTTCGAGGCGCTCGAAGCCATGGGGCTGCTCGAAGGCGAGTTGCCGCCGCAGGAAGAGGAATTACCCGGAGGCGGGGAGTGAAGTATCTCGACGAATACCGCGACGACCGCATCGCTCTCGGCCTCGCGGCGGAAATTCGCGAGCGCGTGACCCGGCATTGGGTGCTCATGGAAATTTGCGGCGGCCAAACCCACACGATCATGCGCTACGGCCTCGACGAACTGTTGCCCGCCGACGTCGAACTCGTTCATGGACCGGGCTGCCCGGTTTGCGTCACCCCGGTAGAAACGATCGATCGCGCGCTGCAACTCGCCGCGCACCCGGACGTGACTCTCGTCTCCTACGGTGACATGCTGCGCGTGCCGGGCTCCGGCTCGGGGACTGATCTGCTGAGCGCCAAAGCGCGCGGCGCAGACGTCCGCGTGGTCTATTCGCCGCTCGAAGCGCTGAAAATTGCGCGCGCAAATCCGGAACGCAAGATCGTCTTTCTCGCCATCGGATTTGAAACCACGGCCCCCGCCAACGCGATGGCGGTCTGGCAGGCGCACCGCGAGGGACTCGTAAATTTTTTCATGCTCGCTTCGCACGTTCTGGTGCCGCCCGCCATTCAGCTCCTGCTGCAAGCTGCCGGACAATCGCGTGCAAGGCATTTATCGCGCCGGGACACGTCTGCGCGGTGGTGGGCTGCCGCGACTATGAGGAACTCGTTCAGAAATTCCGCGTGCCGATTGTTGTCGGCGGTTTCGAGCCCGTGGATTTGCTCGAAGCCATTCTCATGCTCGTGAAGCAGCTCGAGCGCGGAGAATTCAAACTGGAAAACCAGTACGTCCGCGCGGTCACGCGCTCCGGCAATCTTCCCGCGCAGGAAATGGTGCAACGCGTTTTCGAGGTGGCGGATCAGAAATGGCGCGGCCTCGGCGAGATCCCGCGGAGCGGACTGCGCATTCGTCCCGAGTTTGCCGCGCACGACGCGGAAAAAGTTTTCGGCATCACCGAGTTCCACGTCCAGGAATCTTCGGAGTGCATCAGCGCGCAAGTCCTGAAAGGATTGAAGAAGCCGACGGATTGCCCGGCGTTTGTCGGGCGCTGCTCGCCCGAAAATCCGTTGGGCGCGCCGATGGTGAGCGCCGAAGGCGCGTGCGCCGCGTACTATCGCTACCGCAGACATAAGGTGTTGGTGTGAAGGTGACGCCCATGTCCAGCGAAACGAAAACGATCGCTTCTTTCAGTTGCCCCGTTCCCGTGACGCCCAACGAACGCGTGCTGCTCGGTCACGGCAGCGGAGGAAGACTCAGCGCCGATCTCCTGCACAGATTCTTCTTGCCGGCGTTCGGCAATCCCACGCTCTCGCGGCTCGACGATCAAGCCATCTTCGCCGTGAACCGCTCGCGGCTGGCTTTCACCACGGATTCTTTCGTCGTGAAGCCGCTCTTCTTCCCCGGAGGAAATATTGGCTCGCTCGCCGTCCACGGCACCGTGAACGATCTTGCGATGGGCGGGGCCAAACCGCTGTATCTGAGTGTTGCGTTCATCCTGGGAGAGGGCTTGCCCTTCGAGACGCTCAGCCAGGTCGTCACATCGCTTCGCGACGCCGCCGAAGAGGCCGGCGTTGAAGTCATCACGGGGGACACCAAGGTCGTGGAAAAGGGCGGCTGCGACGGAATGTTCATCAACACGTCCGGCATCGGCATCGTCGCAGAAGGATTACACCTGTCGGCGAATCAGGCGCGGCCCGGCGATCGCATTCTGCTCAGCGGCTCGATCGGCGAGCACGGCATCGCGATTCTCGCGCAACGCGAAGGACTCGAATTCGAGAGCCCGATCGAGAGCGACAGCGCCGCGCTGCATTCCTTGGTGGCGGCGATGCTCGCGACGCGCGGAGAAATCCGCTGCATGCGCGATCCGACGCGCGGCGGACTTTCCAGCGCGCTCAACGAAATCGCCGCAAGTTCTCGCGTGGGCATGACGCTCGAGGAGCGCGCCATCCCCCTGCGCGAAGAGGTTCGCGGCGCGTGCGAGTTGCTCGGGCTCGATCCGCTCTACGTCGCGAACGAAGGGAAGCTCGTCGCCATCGTCGCTCCGGACTCGGCGGAAGGCCTCTTGGATGCGATGCGCCGGCATCCGCTGGGAAGGAAGGCGCAGATCATCGGCACGGTGACGAGCGACGATCCCGGCCTCGTTGTGATGCGCACGCCGCTGGGAACCACGCGCATTGTGGACATGCTCGCGGGCGATCAGCTCCCCCGGATCTGCTGACGCCGTGCACGAACTTTCCATCGCGACGCTCGTTCTCGACGCCGTAAACGCCCAGGCCAATCTGCGTCCGGGTATGCGCGTCTCGAGAATCGGCATGCGCTTGGGCGATCTCTCCGGTGTGGACGCCGACGCGCTGACCTTCTGTTTTGAAGCGCTCGTGAAGGAGACGGAACTCGCGAACGCCGCGCTGGAAATCGAGCGCCGCCCGCAGCGCAACATGTGCCCGCGCTGCGAAACGGAATTCACGGTGGTGAATTACGAATCGGCCTGCCCCGCCTGCGGAGAATCTTCGACGCGATCCGTCAGCGGCGATGAGCTGGAACTCGCCTTCGTCGAACTGGAGGAACCATGAATCGCGTGCCGCTGGGCCAGAAAGTGCTCAAGGAAAACGACCGCATCGCGGGGGAGCTTCGCGAGCGCTTCGCCGAACACGAGATTCTTTGCCTGAATCTGGTGAGCTCGCCCGGCGCCGGCAAGACCAGTCTCCTCGAGCGCACGCTGGAATCGTGCGCGCCTGGAGATCGCGTCGCCGTGCTCACCGGCGACATTCAAACCGATAACGACGCGGTGCGGCTCGCGCGCTTCGGATTCCCCGTGAAGCAAATCACCACGGGCGGCACTTGCCATCTGGAAGCCCGCATGATCGAGAAAGCGCTTGCCGACTGGCGCCTCCAAGACATCGATCTGCTTCTCGTCGAAAACGTCGGGAACCTCGTCTGCCCTTCGAGCTACGATCTCGGCGAGGCGGCCAAGGTCGTCATCCTCAGCGTCACCGAAGGCGAAGACAAACCCTTGAAATACCCCGCGATGTTTTTCCGCTCCGAGCTGCTGGTGCTGAACAAGATTGATCTGCTGCCGCACGTGCCGTTCGACGTTGCGAGGGCCCGCGCGTACGCAAACCAGGTGCACCCCGGCATCGAAATTATCGAGCTCTCATCGCTCACCGGCGAAGGAATGCCGAAATGGAGAGATTGGCTCGATAGCCGCAGGAAATCGCATCACAATTCCCTGGCGACGACTTAGGCGCCCATGCAAGTCCGCAAGCGAATCCACGTCTCCGGCATCGTGCAGGGCGTAGGGTTCCGGCCTTACGTCTATCGGCTGGCCGATGCGCACCGTTTGTCCGGACACATCGCCAACAATGCCGCCGGCGTCGTGATCGAAGTACAAGGCGCCGAGAGCGCGGTCGCCGAGTTTCTCCGGGCGCTCCCCAGGGACGCTCCCCCGCTCGCGCTCATCACCGATTTGCGCGTCGCAGAGATCGCCTGCGACGGCGACGCCGCGTTCACCATTCTCCCCAGCGAAAAATCGGAATCGGTCCGCACGCTCATTCTGCCGGACATCGCCACCTGCGACGACTGCCTGCGCGAACTCTTCGATCCCGCCGATCGCCGCTACCTCTATCCCTTCACCAACTGCACGAATTGCGGCCCGCGGTTCACGATCATTCGCGGACTCCCCTACGACCGCCCGCAAACTTCGATGTCCGTCTTTCCGATGTGCCCGCGCTGTCAAGCTGAATATGATGACCCGCGCAATCGCCGGTTCCACGCGCAGCCGAACGCCTGCCCGAAATGCGGCCCTCGCGTTGAAATGCTCGACGCCGCCGGCCGCCCGCTCGACTCAGCGAATCCGCTCGCCGACGCAGCCGCGCTTCTACGCGCTGGGTCCATCGTCGCAGTGAAGGGCCTGGGCGGTTTTCATCTAGCTGCGGACGCCGGCAACGCCGCCGCGGTCGAGCAGCTCCGCGAGCGCAAGCACCGCGTCGAAAAATCTTTCGCGGTGATGGTTCCCGATCTCGGCGCCGCCGCATGCCTTTGTGAGCTCACGGACGAGGATCGCCCGCTGCTCTCTTCTCCGCGCCGGCCGATCGTGCTCTTGCCGCGCAAAGTTGACAGCGCGATCGCAGAGTGCGTCGCGCCCTTCCAAAGCACGTTGGGACTCTTTCTCCCTTACACGCCCCTGCATCACATTCTGCTCCGCAATTCGCAGTTGCCTGCGTTGGTCATGACGAGCGGCAATCTGAGTGAAGAACCCATCGCCATCACCAACGCGGAAGCAGTGACTGCGCCTTGGCGGAATCGCCGACGCGTTTCTCGTTCACAATCGCGAAATTCTGCTTCGCTGCGACGATTCCGTGGTTCGCCGCGTGGCCGGACGCACGCGCCAGCTTCGACGTTCGCGCGGCTACGTTCCCGTGCCCGTATTTTCTCCAACGCGAGTTGCCGCCGTGCTCGCCGTGGGCGGTGAATTGAAAAACACCATCTGCGTCTCACAAGGGGCCGCGAGGCCTTTCTGAGCCAGCACATCGGCGACCTCGAAAATGCTGGAAGGCCTTCAAGTTCTTTCCGCGAGGCCGTCGAGCGACCTGCAGAACAATTCTGGAGGTTCGTCCGCAGCACCCTTGGCCTACGACCTTCATCCCGATTATTTTTCCACGCGCTGGGCGCTCGCACAGACAGGCATGCGGGCTGTGGCCGTGCAGCATCATCACGCCCACATCGCCAGTTGCATGGCCGAAAATCACCTCGACGGGCGGGTCATCGGCATCGCTCTCGACGGCACAGGTTACGGCACCGATGGCTGTGTGTGGGGAGGAGAGGTTCTGGTCGCGGCTTACCAAGACTTCACGCGTGCCGCTCATCTTGCTTACGTTCCGATGCCGGGCGGCTCGGCCGCGATTCGCCAGCCCTGGCGGATGGCGATCAGCTATCTTGCCGCGCACTTCGGCGATGATTTCAGCGCGCTGCCCATCGAATTCAATCGTTCGCTCGAGCGCGGCAAGACGAAGACGCTCTTGAAAATGATGAAGGAAAATATCAATTCGCCGCTGACTTCGAGTTGTGGCCGCCTCTTCGATGCGGTCGCGGCGCTGATCGGCGTTCGCCGCGAAGTGAACTACGAAGGCCAGGCGGCGATCGAGCTCGAAGCCATCATCGGCGATTGCAATGACCCTCTCTCTTATCCCGTGGATTTGAAACGCGGTTCTCCGCCGAATAATGCGTGCACTCAAATCCATACGCGACCCATGTTTGAAAATCTAATTCGCGATCTGCAATCGCACGTGCCGGCCCCAGTCATCAGTCGCCGCTTTCATAGCGGAGTGGTCGAAGCCTTTGCCCGCGCCGCAGAACTCGTGCGAGACGACTCCGCCCTCAATCGTGTATGCCTCAGCGGCGGCAGTTTCCAGAATGCGTTCCTCCTGGAACATTTAACCACCCGCCTCGCGTCATCCGGCTTTGAAGTCTTCTCGCACTCGGAAGTTCCCACTGGCGACGGCGGTCTAAGTCTCGGCCAAGCGATCATCGCCGGCAGTTGAGCCCTGATTCGCCCGCCCAAGATCGGAATGCCTCAGTTGGTCGGGGCGATTGCAGGACCCGCCGGATCGGAACCGGCAAATCTCTGCAGGGCGGGAGCGGACGCAAGAAGCACGGGGAATTGACGGACGAACGAAGTCATGCTCGGGTGCCAAAATCGGTGGAAACCAAAATAATTCATCTCATCGAGTGCCTGCCCAACCGGCCACTTTTCAATGCCCATGCGGTAGGCCGCGACAAACACGCCCGTGCGATCATCGCCATAGTGGCAATGGACAAACACCGTCTCTTTCGTCTCCCCCGCCAGGAGTGAAAGAAACAGCGCGACCTGATTGCTCGTCGGAGGGGAAAAACCGCTCACCGGAATGCTCACGAAATGCATCCCCAAGGACTCGGCTTGCTTCTGTTCCCGGCGGCGAGTGGCCGACTCTTCGCTGCGAAGATCCACGATCGTTGTAATCCCCAGCGCCTTGAGTTGTTCGAGCCCCCCGGTCTGCGGTTGAGCTCCGCGGTAGAGACGCTCCGAGATCTTCCCGGCGTTGGGCACGCCCGCAATTCGTAATTTCTCGCCGAACTCGGAGCGCTGCGAGGCAGTCGCGGCCTGCGGGCTCTGCGGAGTATGGGCAGCGTCCGCACGCACATCAACCACGGACGCCAACAGCAAGCAAGCCAGTGCAAAATGACGCATAGGAATTGGATGCAAGAAGCTCTCCGGGTGTCAGGCTTTCAGCCGCTTGCCGGCGCAGCACGCTCCGGAAAGCGCTTCAGCTACTTCTTGGCTGTATGCGCGATCTTTTCGAGTCCTGCCTGATTCGTAACGCTCAAACTCGAACCATGCGTCTCCACCAATCTCTTCCGTCGAAAACTCGCCAGCACCCGCGTGACCGTCTCCCGCGACGCTCCGATTCGCTCCGCGATCTCCTCATGCGTTAGCGTCAGCGTCACCCGCTGCCCGCCGTGCTCGCGTTCCGGCGAGCGCTCCTGCACTCCCGCCAGATCCAGAATAAATCGCGCCAGCTTCTCCGCCGCGGAACTAGTCAGCCCGAGATAGCGCACTTCCTGGTAGGTGGCGTGATAGATGTCGCTCAAAATCTCCGCCACTTTCAGCGAGGCCTCTCCGTGCCTTCGCAGAAAATCCAGAAAGGCGTCGCGCGGAATGAAACTTGCCTGGGTCGCTTCCAACACTTCGGCCGTCGCGGCATACGGCTTTCCGGAAATCGCGCTGGGGAGCCCCACGACTTCGCCCGGCTCGGAAATCCGCAGGATGAGCGATTTTCCCGAAGCCGAACGCGCCGAGAGTTTCACCCGGCCGTTCCCCAGAACGAAAACGCCGCGAGACTCTCCCCCCTCCGTGAATAAAACAGCTCCCTTTTCATACGTGGCCGCGGAGGAAATCTCGAGCAAGTCTTCCACCGCGCGCCCGGACAAGTTGCTGAAGACTTTGTCGTGGAGCAATGGCCGCGTGAGGCAATTCTCGACCGCCTGCAGCCCGTAGCGAGTGCGCATGGCCATAGCGCCCAATCATATTCCACTTCCGAGGGAATCGCGCATCCTCGCGCGATGGCCTCCGCTGCGTAGTAATCCCGCGCTAGACGCCGGCCTGGGACGCCGATGTTTCAATGGCGAACAGTTGTATTGGATTGACCGGGTTGGGTTGCAGTTCGTGGAGCGACAGCGCGGATAACTCCTTGTCCCACAGCAATTTGCAACGGCGGCACTTTGGTCCGCGGACTGCTCCTACCTCTTCCGGAGATGAACGGAAATGGCGGAAGAAACTGGAGTGCAAGTTACGTACCCGATTGAGATATCGGGTTGGAACGTTGACGGTGAGTTCTTTGTCGAGCGCGCTGAATTGCGCTGGGACGATACTGGCCAGAAGAGGGTCTCTCTGCGCGAGACGGTTCGCGACGGCTCGGTCGTCTTCGCGCGGCTCATTTCGCGGAAATCGGAATGTCCCGCCGTCCCCATTGCGTACCAGGCAGAGCTGGTTCCCGATCAACGTTCTCGCGGAACCATCGAAATGAAACTGGTTCCCTGCCAGCCTCGTCCGAGCGAATCAGGACTCGATCACTCCCGCGAAGAACACCTTCATGCGGCGGGCGTTCATGAAAAATGATGTTCTAACTCCCGAGACGCTCGACCGCGCCGCGACCCTCGAAGAGGTGCGTATCGCGACCTTGCTGCAAACCGAGCCCAGCCTCATTTCCAGCGTACCTGGGGGAGAATATTGTGACGTGATCTCCGAAGACGGCAAGCACACGTCCATGCTCTGGTTCGAGTTGGAATTGTTCTCCGAATTCGTCTCAAACTTCGATCCAACGATTCAGTAAGTCTATCTGCTCAAGATTCAGAAGCTGTCCTTCATCCGAGATTCCGGTTCGGAAATGAAACAGGAAGCGTGGCAAAGAGCGCCAATATGGGACTCCACGGGCCGCCAATGGATCCCCTGACGCCGCCCATTCCACCATTCCCGAATTGAATTGGAACTGGTTCACTGCGTGTTCGCTCGTAAACTCTGCGATTGCTTCGATTTGGCGCACTATCTTTTCCATCCATCCCAAATTCCTCTCACTGTCCCGGTGCGCAGACTTGCCCTGCCAATCTGGCATGCGATGTGCCGTACCAGAAATTCATGAACACCACCACCGCAACACCCAAAGAGGCTGCTACGAAAGAACAAAACGCTGAGGCCAACCGCGACCTGTTGCCCGTCTGCGTCCTGGACGACGACTCTTCCATGGTCGAACTACTCACTGCCACCCTCGAGCGTCTGGGCTGCGAAGCCATGGGCACGTCCGATCCCCAACGCGCCCTGGACTTGATCACCCAGGGCCGCTGCCGCGTGGTCCTGTGCGACCTGCGCATGCCCGCCATGGACGGGCTTACGTTTCTCAAGCACGCGCTGGAGCGCGATCCCGGGGTCTATGTGATTCTCATGACCGGATTCTATTCGCTGGACTCCGCGATCGAAGCGGTGAAGCGCGGCGCGTACGACTACCTTCCCAAGCCGATCGAGCGCCCGCGTTTGAAGAAGACTCTCGACGAAATCTCCGATTCGTTTCGGCGGCGGCGCCGCATCCGCGAGCTGGAACAGCAACTCCTCGCCGATCTCGAATTTCACGGCATCGTGGGAAAAAGCCCCGCGATGGTGGAGGTCTTCGAGCTGGCGCGGAAAGTCGCCCGGCACTACACCAACGTCTTGCTCGTCGGCCAGACGGGGGTGGGAAAGGAACTCGTTGCCCACGCGCTGCACCAGATGAGTCCCGTGGCGCAACAGCGCTTCGCCGTCTGCAATTGCTCGGCGATCGTGGACACTCTTCTCGAAAGCCAGCTGTTCGGCCACATCCGCGGCTCCTTCACCGGCGCCACGGACACGCGGGCGGGGCTGTTCGAGTATGCGAACGGCGGCACGGTGTTTCTCGATGAGGTCAGCGAAACCTCCCTCGCCATGCAAGCCAAGCTTCTCCGCGTGATTCAAAATCGCGAAATTCAGCGCGTCGGCTCGCCCGAAGTGCGCCGCGTAAACATCCGCCTCATCGCGGCCACCAATCGCGACTTGCGCGCTGAAGTCCTGGCCGGCCGCTTCCGCGAAGATCTGTATTACCGGCTCAGCACGATTCAGATCCGCGTGCCCAGCCTCGCCGAGCGGCTGGAAGACATTCCGCTCCTGGTCCAGTTCTTCCTCAAGAAATACAACGAGTCCTACAACAAACAGATCCGCGGTCTCACGCGCCGCGCCCAAACCGTGCTTCTCCAGCATCCCTGGCCCGGAAACGTCCGCGAACTGGAAAATGTGATTTCCAGCGCGGCGCTCACCGCCGTCAATGAATTCATCGACGTGGACGATCTGCCCGAAAATCTGCAGAAGCCCATGCTGGCGCTCGGCCGTCCGGGCGACACCTGGCGTCCGGTGGCGCTCGATGAAGTGCGCCGGCAGCATATCGAACGCGTCCTGGATATGTGCGAGGGCAATCGCGTCCGCGCCTCGCAAATCCTGGGGATCGGGCGCACGAGTCTCTATCGCTTCTTGAAGCGCACGCAGGGGCAGCGGAAAGTCGGCGCGACCGCCGCGTGAGCGCCTCGAGGCCGGCGCGGCTTGCGGCCAACCGTGCGACGGCCCATGGCTCCGCGTCACGCGCAGGACACTCCCAAGGCTAAAAAGTGAAGGGGACTCGAATGGATCCGGTTTCCGACTGGGAAGCGCTGAGTAAGGAGTTCAATCTAGACCGGCGATCGGGGAAGCGTGTCCATTTGAGATACCCGATTGAAGTTTCCGGATTCACTCGCGCGGGGACCCTGTTTGCGGAGTTCACGCAAACCATGGACATCAGCGAATCCGGCTGCCGCTTCACTCTAAAGGAGCCCGTACGGCGCAACGACGTAGTGGCCATCAAACTTCTCCGCCGCCATGGCGATCCGGATGTCATGTCGCGCGCCGAGCTATTTCAGATTGTGTGGCGCGAACGTGGAGGAACGCACTGGTATGTGGGTGCCTTGAAACTCCGCGACGAACGCTTCTGGGAAGTGAGTTTTCCGCCCAAACTTCCGCCGGAGACCTAAAGTCGATTCTGCATCGGCTGCTGCCGCCCGAACCGAAAAAATCACACGCGCGTTAGGGCACAGCTTGGCCGAACGCCCCAAAACTGCGCGTTTGCGGCTGCGTGGCGGCGACCCAGCGGGACGGGGCCGCCATCTGGATTTTTTAAGAATGAAAAGAGCGTTTCGCCGGCGAATCTACTGCCCGCCGCTCGCCTCGCCCTGCATCTGGGCCGACATTCTCGGCAGCTCAACCGTGTTGTCCATGCGCACGAGCAGCGTGGTGTCCGCGGGCAATTTCACTTCTTTGCCCTTTTTCGACAATACGTAAACCGCGGATCCCGCCATCCCGATTCCGAAGCCGCGCACGGCATGGCTGAAAATGAATCCCACCACTGTTCCGCCACCGGTGCCGATGGCCATATCCAGAGCGGTGCCGGTGATGTCGGGCTTCTCGCGGACCACTTCGCCTTCTTCCACCTTTATGTCTTTGCGCCTCTTGCCCACTTCGTCCGGATCCTCGGATGGCTTCCGGATGGACATGACGCTCATGCGGATCGGCACTTCATGATCACCCACGGTCATCGAACGAAAGTTCAAACTCATGGCCGCCTGCCCATGCAGCAATGCGAAGTGGCGCGTATGAATTACGCCTCCCACGACGCCCGTGACGCGAGTACCGGCCGGGAGCACGACTTGGCCGTTGAGAGTGACGGGCTCGGCCACGACGGCAGTGAACGGATCGCCGCTCTTCGCCACCGAGGTCGTGAGGCCGCTCGTCAACCTCAGCCGCACTTCCGTGCCTTGCAAGAGTTGGTTGGTCTGGGAATGCAGCGGAATCGCCGCAAGTGCGAACAGCAGTAAACCTGCCCCAAATATCCGAAACGTCGCGCCGAAAGACACAAACCGCTTCATCAGTTTCCTCCTTGGCCGCGCCGTCTTGCGCTGGGTAGACGCGCGCGTGCCTTGGTGGCAATGCCACCTGTGCCTCGTGACGTGAGGCGTCCCGCTGGCGTCGCGGAACCGGAAGTGCCCTGCGGAGCACGGCCGGTCAGGGTGCGGAGGAAATCACCCGGGGGAAGTGTACTTCAAGAGGCCTGCAAAGCGGCCGGCGATTCCCGCCGCGGTTCCAAAAAGCAAAGTCTGTCCCCCGCCTAAATGGGAATCCGCCTCGGCGCAAAAAGTTGCCCGGCGTTCAAGTAGGACAGGCACACTCTTGCCTGTCCAGGTTTCTTTCACAGTGCCGCAGAGAAAGAGGACAGGCAAGAGTGCCTGTCCCACTCAAATCACCCGCCTCAGTCGAATTCTCTCTTCGCCGGTTTCTGTTCTGGCCCGACGCGCCCGGCCACAATCTCCGCGACAGAATAATTCTCCCCGCGAATCGGCGCCCCAGCCAAACGCCGCAGCAAGGTAAGTTGCCCCACATGCGTAAGCGCATCCGCGATCGGCCCCTGAAATAATCGCTCCAGCGACGCTCCCATCGGCTCATCCGACGCCAGATACGCATCGAACGCCGCCAGCGCCGCAAAAAATCGCTCGATTTCTTTATCCCATGCCAGAGGCGCAGAGTTGTGCCAAGTCTCCGCCCCGCGTGCCACCGAAAGCGCCCAATCAAACAAATCCCCCATGTGCGCAAGAATCTGTGCCAACGTCCGCGATCCCGGCCCCGCCGCGAACGCCGCATAACTCGCTGGCGCTCCCCGCAGCGCCTTCCCTCCGCGATATGCCACCGTCGCCACAGTGTGCCGCAATAACTCGCGCGCCGAATCTTTTGCAGGTGCCACAGGAGTCCTCTCCATCAAAAATCTAGCGCCTCGGAGGGTGAAGCAGACTTCAGCGGATGTCAACGGCGCATACGCCACTATTCGTATCGCAGCGCCACCATCGGGTCCACCTTCGTCGCCCTCTTCGCCGGGAGATAGCAAGCTGTGAGTGTGATCCCGAGAACCAGCAATGCGACCGCCGCGAAAGTGGCGGGATCGGTCGGGCGAACTCCATAGAGATATGCCGAAATCAGCCTCGTCAGCCCAACAGCAGCACCCAACCCGGCGGCGAGACCGAGGATCGCCAACGCCATGCCCTTTCGAATGACCATCCACAAAACGCTACTCGGCTCCGCCCCAAGCGCCATGCGAATTCCAAACTCTTGCGTCGAGCACGCGGTTGTGTAGGAAACCAAGCCGTACATTCCCACTGCGAAGAGAATTGTCGCCAGAACGGCAAACAGGATAAGCACCCACTCGAGAAAGCCCTGCTCCCCGAGCACGAGCGCGACCTGTTCATCCATCGTGTGGACACGAAACACGGGCAAATCCGGGTTAACGTGCGCCACCGCGGCACGAATCGCGGGAATAATTCCTCTCGCACCACCGCTTGCTCTCGCCAGTAGATTGATGTCGGGCTGGTACGGAAACATCAGATAGGCCTGTTTGATCGGCAGGTAGAACACGGCGAACGGAGCAGCGCCAAGGGATCCCGGCGCGACGTTTCCCACGACTCCAACCACCTCAAAGCTCTTGTCCTCCGGGCCTACGTCCTTGATCTGCTTACCGATCGGATTCTGGCCCGGCCAGTACTCCTGCGCGGTGAACGAACTGACAACAGCCACGCCGGGCCCATTCGCCGAATCGGACTCGACGAAATCCCGCCCGCTGAGTAGTGGGATTCCGACGGTGTTGAAATAGTTTGGACTCACCATCACAAGCTGCGCCCAATCCGGTTTCGCGCTTGCAGCTTCGTGCCCCTCGGGAACGATGACGGTGTTCGGGACGCCCTGAAGCGGAGTCGCGCTGCCCACCGCCGCCGATTGCACCCCTGCTTGACCGCGCAAAGCATCGAGTAGCGGGCCGAGCAAACCGGCCGCAGTCGCCTTGTCATAGCCCTGGCGGATGGGGTCTGTTGAGGCAAAGGCAACATGGTCTGGATCGAAACCGAAGCAGATGCGCGACGCCTCGACGAGCGTCCTTACAAGCAATCCCGCGCCGACGAGCAGCGGAACGCACGCCCCGATCTGGAGAATCACCAGCGCCCGACGCATGGTAAATCGAGAGAAAACACCGCTCACGGAGGGTGATGCGCCCTTCAGCGTGAGGGCCAAGTTGGCGCGGGAGTACCGCCATGCCGGGGCAACGCTGCTTGACAGGCCCGCAAAAATCCCCACGAATGAAGTGAATGCGAGGACGCGTACATCCAAGATGGATGCGGCCCGATCGATCGGGATCGGAATGGATGTCGGCACTTCGGCAGTCAGCAGCCTTACTCCGCAGTAGGCAAGTAAACCACCTGCCACACTGGCGACCGCCGAAATCATCAGTGCTTCGATCAAGTGCAGACGGATCACTCGGATTCGCGTCGCTCCTAGCGCCAACCGGAGGGTGATCTCCTTCTGACGATTTTCGGCCCTTGCCAACAACAAACCCGCCGTATCGGCGCAGGCAATGAGCAAGACGAGAAGGACAATTCCCATTAGCAGAGATGAGAGGCGCGCCCAGGCCTGCTGCGCCTGTTGAAGTGCCGGCACCAAGACGGGCCAACCACGCACGTACCCTCCCTCCCCTGGTACGTGTTTGCCCGCTCCAAGACGCTCGGCGACCGCATCGAGTTGCGCCTGTGCTTGGGTAATCGATACGCCTGGCTTCAGCCGCGCCACCACCGCGAACGGCGCGAACGACTCGCGCTTCAAAGGAATCTGGCTCTTCAGCAGAGGATCGATCTGGAACCCATGGGACATCGGCAGCCATATGCCAGGAAGATTCTCAAAACTCACGCCGCCGAATCCTGCTGGCGTGATGCCCACGATGGCAAACGGCGAACCATCGATGATCGCTTCTTTTCCAACTGCGCCGGGATCGCTCGCGAAGTGGCTGCGCCAATACGCGTAACCCAGCATGGCAACAGGGGGCGCGCCCGGAAGATCATCCGCCGGCGAAATCGCGCGTCCTAATGCCGGGCTGACGCCGAGCATTTGAAAATAATTCCCGGTGACCATGCCTGCATCCACGCGCTCGGCTCCCCTACCGGCAGCGGAGAAATTCACAGGCAAACGATCCATGTACGCTGCGATGCCGGAAAAAACGTCGGTATTGTCCCGGTATTCCTGATAAGTCGGAAACGAGATCCAGCCCCATCGCGATTCCCCATGCGTCTTCCCGGTCGTCAAGCGCACCACCTCGCTGGGCTTCGTAATCGGCAGCGGCCGAAATAGTACGACATCCACCAGACTGAAAATCGCCGTGTTCGCGCCGATGCCGAGGGCGAGCGTGAGAACCGCGACGGCAGTGAAACCGGGATTCTTCCGCAGCATCCGCGCGCCGAAGCGCACGTCCTGCCACAACGTTTCGAGCCACACGCCCGCGCGCGCGCTTCGCACTTCTTCTTTCACCTGCTCGATTCCGCCCATCTCCACCCGCGCCGCCCGCCCCGCCGCCGCCTCGCTCATTCCCTGCTGTGCTTTCTCGTCCGCAAGCATCTCCGCGTAGCCCCGCACCTCCGCATCGAGTTCTCGTTCATCCGTCCGCCGATGAACCAGACCCCGAAAGAAACTCCACACGCGATTGAGGCCGCGCATATCCATCTCTCCTTAGCCCACCGCCAGCACACGCGCGATCGCCGCCGATACGCGCGCCCAACGCTGCGTTTCCGAACCGAGTTGCCGCCGGCCCGCGCGCGTGAGTTGATAAAACTTTGCGCGGCGATTGTTTTCCGACTCACCCCACGAGGAGGACAGCCAGCCTTCCTCTTCCATGCGATGCAACGCCGGAAAGAGCGAGCCCGGCTTCACCTGAAATGTTCCCCGAGTGACCTGCTCGATCCGCCGCGCGATCCCCAGGCCGTGGCGCGGTCCCAGCGCCAGCGCCTTCAAGATCAGCAAGTCCAGCGTTCCCTGCACCAATTCGGTGTTTTGCTCCGTCACGACGCTCTCCTATAGAGCGCCAATACGTATACACCTCGCTCCTATCGACTGTCAATAGGTACGCGAGCGCGCCCCGTCCATCGACAGCTGCGCCCGGGAATCTTCCGCGCCACCACTCGCTGTGCTAGACTCGCTTCGCAGATGGAAATCGCCGGTCGCACCGGGAATTTCCATCTGGCGATGCGTGGAACTTCGGGCTCTGTGCAACCAGGCCCCGCAAACTCCGCCAGGCCCGGAAGGGAGCAACGGTAGCGGGATCACCTCGTGTGCCGCGGAGTACCCGAAGTTCCTCTCATCGTTTCCATCGCGTCGCGCCCGAAGGTTTTAATGTAGCGCCGGGCTTAAGCCCAGCATCTGCAAAAACAAATGAGCTACCAAGTAATCGCGCGCAAGTGGCGGCCGCAGACGTTCGCGGAAGTCGTCGGACAGCAGCACGTCACGCGGACGCTCGCCAACGCCATCCTCGCGAACCGCGTGGCGCACGCCTACATTTTCAGCGGGGCGCGCGGCGTGGGAAAAACGACTACGGCGCGCATCCTGGCGAAAGCCCTCAATTGCGCGAAAGGCCCCGCCGCCGAGCCGTGCAACGAATGCGACTCCTGCCGCGAAATCGCCGCCGGCACTTCGCTCGACGTCATTGAGATTGACGCCGCATCGAATCGCGGCATCGACCAGATCCGCGAGCTGCGCGAAATGG
>CAWCYS010000065.1:0-4785 GCA_963799715.1 Terriglobia bacterium
GTGGAACAACTTGAATTGAAATCCCCGCCCTATGTCGCTCTCCTCTTGGCAGCGTGGATCCCGAACTTGTCAGCGGGCGCCGCGCCTCAGACTGTTGTCGTCCAATGGGACAGCGCAGCGATTCAGGGCGTGCGCGACGCGAAGATGGGCGCGCCGACGGCGGCGCGGGCGCTGGCCATCGTGCACACGTGCATGTACGACGCCTGGGCAGCGTACGACGAGCGCGCTGTAGGGACGCAGTTGCGCGGGGCGCTGCGGCGTCCAGCGAACGAACGGACGGAGGCGAATAAGGAGCGCGCGATCAGCTATGCGGCGTACCGGGCGCTGGTGGACGTGCTGCCGGTGGAAACGGAGCCGGTTTATAAGCCCTTGATGCGGGAGTTGGGGTACGACCCAAACGACAATTCCACCGATATCGAGACGCCCGACGGCATCGGCAATGTCACTTGCGCCGCCGTTCTCGAATTCCGGCATCACGACAGGTCCAATCAGCTCGGCGACATGATTCCAGTTAAAGGCGCAGGCATAAACGCAGGGCTAGGCGCGTACAGCGACTGGAGCGGTTATCGGCCCGTGAATCAGCCAGGTTCAGTGCCTTCACATTTTCCGCTCGTGAAGCCCCTCAATCCCGACCACTGGCAGCCGCTCACGTACACGGATTCGAGCGGCAGCCTGGTGGTGCAAATGTTCGAGGCGCCACAATGGTGCTTCATCACGCCGTTCGCTCTTGCGAAGGGCGATGACCTTCGCTCTGCCGTCGATCCCGGCCCATTCAAGTACGGTTCGGCTGAATACCGAGAGCAGGCGGAAGAGCTGGTCGCTCTGAGCGCCAACCTGACGGATCGGCAGAAAATGATAGCCGAATATTGGTCCGACGCGGGGAACATGCCTGAGACTCTCGATCGCTGGCTGCAATTCGCAGCGTTCATCTCCGCGCGTGATCGTCACACCCTCGACGACGATGTGCGGATGTACTTTGCGCTGACGAACGCGATGCTCGACGCCGGCATCGCGGCCTGGGACGCCAAGCGCGCCTACGATTCCGAGCGACCCCTTACGGCGATTGCGGTGCTTTTCAACGGCAAGAAGATTCGCGCCTGGGGCGGCCCGGGCAAGGGCGCCGTCGAAATGGACGGCTCGCAGTGGATTCCCTATCAGCCGCAGACCTCCCCGACTCCGCCGACTCCGGAATACGTAGCCGACCAGAGTGCTTTCAGCGAAGCAGCGGCCTGGGTCCTGGAGCGCTGGACTGAAAACAATCACTTTGGATATTCGGTGACGCTTCCCGCGCACAGCTCACGGATCGAACCCGGAGTGACGCCACGGGAACCCGTGGAGTTGAAATGGGAGACATTTCGAGATGCGGCCGACGAAGCCGGACTGTCCGGACGCTATGGCGGCATTCAGTTTCCGCGTGGCGATTTGGCCGGAAGGAAGTTGGGCGAACTTGTTGCCGCGCGGGCTTGGGAAAAAGCGCAATCCTATTTCACCGGCGCGAACTCCTCCACCGTTCCTTCTCGTTGAGCCTTCTGGAGTGCGTGTGGCCCTCTGCCACTTGGAGCGCTCAAAGAGTCTCTTCGAAAACTAACCTCTAGATGTATATTGACATTAGTTAACGTCTGTGCTATCCAATGGTGTGAGCCTCGAACAACCCTGCGAAGTCCGCTGCGAGCCGACGAAAATCGGAGCCTCGTTTGCCTCGGCCCTACTGGGGAGGGCCGTAGCCTGCCCGCCCCTTGGGGAGGGTGCGCTTGTCGATCCGCGGCGGGAGGGGCCGCGCACCCCGAAAGAACCGCCAACGTTCGCCTCCCATTTGTGACGCCCAAATCTGATAGACAGCAAACAACTTAGCTATCCACTAACCCTTTTAGAATCAACACTTACAAGCCGCCCGCAACTGATTGAAATCACCCGCTTTCAAGTCCTTCAGAACCAATACTTACGCGTCCTTTCGCCGCAACCCCTTTGCATTCAACACTTACACAAAAACAGGGGGGGGTGGGGGATGACCCAGTCCTAGCACTACAAGTCAGTACGCTCCAGTCCCCGGCTACCAGAAGGAACCAACCTAAGCGCTATCACTCGTGTTCAGTGCCGCGAACCAGAATGGCACATGAAACGAACACGTACTCTCCGCAAGGTGCTCCTGGCCGCCGCCATCCTCACACTCACCGCCACAGTCGCCGCCATTGCCGACCCGGGCGACTGGCCCATGCAGATGGGCACGCAGGGCGTCTGCTACTGCGGCTGCGATCATGCGTTTGGCTCGCGGCACTGCGGCACGATGTGCGAGATCCCCAAGTACGAGGACCGCTGGTGGGCGCAGTCCTGCCACAAGCCGACGACGCATGGCGTGGCCCCCAAGGCCACTCCGTCGAAGCCCCAATCGCACTCGGCGCACAGGAACCGCGCTCAGGCCGCCTAGTCTCCCCGCAAATGCCGGCCGCTGGCGCCTCCCGGCGCTTGACCCAGGCGCGGCCCGCGCTATGCTGTCCGCTGAATCATGGCACCTCGTCGCGTGCAATTCCCCGTCCTGCGCTGGGCAGCCCTAGCCTGGCTCGCCGTCTGGGTTCCCTTCTACGCCCGGGGATGGGGATGGGCGAACTTTCTCCACATCTGCGACGTTGCGATCTTCCTCACCGTTGCCGGAATCTGGCTGGAGAGTCCGCTGCTGCTTTCGAGTCAGGCCGTCGCCGTCATGGCGCCCGACCTCGCGTGGTGTCTCGATGCTGGTTGGCATCTGGCGTTCCGGCACGGGCTCTTCGGCGGGACGGAGTACCTTTGGGACGCCAAGCTCTCCCTCTTCCTCCGGCTGCTTTCCCTGTACCACGTGGCGCTGCCCGTGGTGCTGCTCTGGACGATCGCTCGCGCCGGATACGACCGGCGGGCGATTTGGTATGGGACGCTGACCTTCGCGCTAACGCTGATTGCCTCGCGGGCGGCTCCGGCGTCGGAAAACATCAATTTCGCGTTTCGCGATCCATTCCTCGGACGTTCCTGGGGGCCGGCCCCCGCTCATCTGGCGGTAGTCTTGGCCGGGGCCATCGTGATTGGTTTCATTCCGACGCACCTGGCGCTCCGGCGATTCGCATCGCCTCCGCGGGCGTCCTGATCCCGCGGAGATTTCGAGCCCCGGCCCGGGAAAAATGTCTGTTGCCTTCAAATTATATGTTCCCGCGCGAATGGCGAGGAGTAGAATGCCTTCGGAGTGGTACAGGACACTGCGCCAAGTGCCGCGCAGGCTCAACCCTCTTACGCGGAAGGCGCGGGCAGTTGGTGGCGTGCCCGGCAGGAAGTGCCGCTCCGATCCTCGAGTCCACGCTGAGGAGGACTGGGATGGAGAAAGCAACCGCCACACAAGTTGTAAGAGCACCCTCGATTCGCTTCGGTGATCTCGACTCCCTGCCTGCGAAAATCCAAGAACTCAATGAAGCGATCGCGCGCCGGGCGTACGAGATTTTCGCGAGCCGCGGTTTTGTGCACGGCAGCGACTCCGAAGACTGGAGCCGAGCCGAAGCGGAGTTGTTCCACACCTTTCACATGGAACTTCAAGAAACCGACGAGGCGCTGTTGCTTCGCGCGGAGATTCCGGGATTCAGCGAGAAGGACCTGGAGTTGACCGTCGAGCCGCAGTGCCTGACCCTCACTGGCAAACGCGAGACCGCCTCCGAGATTGTTTCGGGGAAGGTGATCTACCGCGATTCTTGCGCGAGCCAGATTTTTCGTCGAATCGAATCGTCCGCGCCCATTCAAGTGAATGCGGTCGTGGCGACACTGCGGAACGGCATCCTCGACATCTGGATGCCAAAGTTGGCACAGGCGGAAACGACCATCGCGGAAACGATAGCCGCCTAGATTTCCAAAAACGTCCCCATCCACCCCGAGGCGCGGCAGAGGCCGCGCCTCTTTTTTTCAAGGTGCGGTCGCGGCCGGCGTTGAAGCCGGCGAAGAGGAAGACGTTGCGACCGTAGACAGCGAAGAAGCATTCCAGCCGCCGCCCAAGGCTTTGATCAGCAAGACAGCGGCGGTCATGCGGCGGGCGCGGATCTGCTCGGCAACGATTTGATCGGCGAGCGCGCTGCTTTGCGCGGTGGTGACTTCCAAATAGGTAGTGACCCCGCCCTTATAGCGCGTGATGGAAAGATCAAGCGAGTGCTGGGCGTCAGCGACGGCGGCAGTTTGTGTGGCGGCTTCCTCTTCAAGAATGCGCAGCGCCGCGAGATTGTCTTCAACCTCCTGGACGGCCGTGAGAACCGACTGGCGATAATTCGCGACGGATTCTTGGTATGCGGCCCAGGCCTGGTCATTGGTCGCGCGGCGCGCGCCGGCGTCAAAAATAGTTTCGAGCGCGCTCGCGCCGACCGACCACAAACTCGAGGGGCCGTTCACGAGCGTGGTGATAACGCCGCTCTCAAAGCCGCCTTCGCCCGTGAGCGTGACATTCGGATAGTAAGCGGATTTCGCGACGCCGATTCCGGCGTTCGCGGCGGCGACGCTGCGTTCCGCGGAGGCGATGTCTGGGCGGCGCTGGAGCAAATCAGAAGGCACGCCCGGAGGGATGGCCGGAGGAGCGATTTCGAGCGGCGAAGACGGAATACTGAATTCCGAGGCGGGCTTGCCGATGAGCACGGCAATCGCGTGTTCGTACTGGGCGCGCGCCACTGTGACGTCAATCGCCTGGCCGCGCGTGGTATCGAGTTGCGTCTGCGCCTGCGCGATGTCCACTTCGGAGGCGACGCCGCCGCGATGGCGGCTCAGCATAGGGAACTGAACGAAGTAGAGGGC
>CAWCYS010000066.1:0-21069 GCA_963799715.1 Terriglobia bacterium
AAGAGCAAACCAGTCTCTCTTCGGCGACGTATTAGGGTGGTATCATTGAGGTGCGAATGTGCTTCAACAAAAAAACTGAAAGGGCCTGCCACCCGCCTGTATTCCCCTGACGAGCAAGAAGGCGACTCTGAAGGTAAGCATCCATTGAACTGGCGTCATGCCGGACTTCTTGGACGACCGTCCTTGCTTGGAAGTCATCAGCTGCCCCCATTCTCATCCACCCGCGCCAAACAAACGGCGATGCCAAGGAAGTTGCGGCCGAAGATGCTTCGTGAGAATCTCGACGGCCTTGGAGTGCTCCTCTAAATCTCGGAGAGCGGCTTGGCAGAATCGTGGGCCACCCTCGATTAGGAATTCTTCCCGCGAGCCTTTGGTTATTTTCCCCAATCCCCAGAGGAGTTCGATTTCCAGGTAGTCGGGACTCGAAACGATAACCCTGATTCTTTCCCGCGACGCAAATTTATCGATGATTCGGTCGAAGAAGTCGAAACCAGGAAGCCCGCCCTTCAACGTGTCTGACGCAATGCGTTGGATTGCACTTACCACAGGTGTGACCTCCGTTTTCGAATAGGCTATCAAGTATGTCTGCGATTTGACGATGGTACTTAGGGGCAGCCGCTCCTTGACGGCTAATAGCATTGCCGCCGCATCGTCACAGTTGTTTGGTGATGACCATCACAGAGTGATTTCCCTTTGAACCCTGCTAAGTTACCAAGAGCGGCAAAATCTCACCTGCTGGCCCATGAAGAGAGCAATCGGCCATATCTGAGCACGGAGTCTCGTCAGGATTGATTTCAATCACCGTGCGGCCCTGGGCTTTCGCTATTGGAATCAAGCCGGCTGCGGGATAAACGATTGCCGACGTTCCAACGGCTATCAATAACTGTGACGATTTTACCGCTTGCGTGGCCTCATCAATTACTCTCTTTGGCAGGGGCTCGCCGAACCAGACTACTCCGGGACGTGCCAAACCACCGCACAGGCAGTGCGGTGGAATCTCCGGCAGCGAAGGGCGGCGGTCGACCCACTCAGCTGCGCACTTGGTACAACGAACCAGCCAGATGTCGCCGTGCAACTTAAGAATATTCTTGCTTCCCGCGAGTTCGTGAAGTCCATCCACATTCTGTGTAATGAGTGTGAACTCGGATTTGCGTGTTTCGAGCGCAACCAGTGCCTTATGGCCTCGGTTAGGCTGGGCTGTTGCAATTCGTTCGCGGCGGAAGTTGTACCAGTCCCATACGAGTTTGGGGTCGCGCTCGAAAGCCTCAGGGGTAGCAAGGTCTTCGAACCGGAAATTGCGCCAGAGTCCATCGGCATCCCGGAAGGTTGGGACACCACTTTCCGCTGAGATACCCGCCCCTGTGAGAACAGCAATGGCGTCTGCAGCCTGAATCCAGCTGCGTGCGCGGGCCAAATCCTCGTTGGTATCAAATCCCATTGCTTACCCCCCGGCCCCAGAGACGGAAGCACCCGTCGCCGCTAGGAGTATTTGAATCAAGAATATTATGGACTTTGAATTTTTTGAATAGACCGCAAGTACTTTTTCTCAAAAGTTACATCTTGTGCGAATTCTACCGTTTCCCCAAGCCTCGGAGCGGGGGCTCAAGCCCGGCGGCTGCGACATCGCTGGGGACATCGCGGGTGCGCGGGTGCCCCATCTTTCGCGCCCGGCGCGAAAGGTGGGGCTTTTGACGGCGAGATCCCCCTGCAGGGTCGCCTGCGCATCCAACTTTGCAGCGGCAAAATTCCCCTGTTTTTCAAGACAAGACCGCCGATTTCTGTTATAATCGCCGATTGTCGCAGTGATGCCGGCCCCGCCAGAGTGGGTCTGCCAGGAATTCAGCCATGAGCAATCTTACGATCGAAAAATACCAGCAGGCTCAAGTGCGAAAGGACCTGCCGTCCTTCCGCCCGGGCGACACCATTCGCGTGCACGTCCGCCTCAAGGAAGCCGAGGGCGACAAGGAACGCATCCAGCAGTTCGAGGGCGTGGTGATCAAGAAGCGCGGCACGCACACGGGGGCGAGCTTTACGGTTCGCCGGGTCAGCTTCGGCATCGGCGTCGAGCGGATTTTTCCGGTGCACTCCCCTTCGATCAGCCTGATTGAAGTCGTCCATCAGGGACGCGTGCGCCGCTCGAAGCTCTATTACCTCCGCACACTCCGCGGCAAAGCCGCGCGCATTCAGCGCGTCGAGAAACAACAGACGCAAGAGAAGCCCTCGCCCGCGGAAGGGTAGTCGTCGACACATCCCTCTGGGTGTCATTCCGAGCGCAGCGGGGAATCTCTCTGCGGCGTGGAATCGAAGACAAGGAGAGATTCCTCGTCGCTTCGCTCCTCGGAATGACTCATTTTTGGAGTTCATCTGCAAGTTCCGCGTTGCGCGCGGTGTGCTAGAATGCGCGCCGATGCGGAGACTTTGCTGTTCCCGCTACGAACGCGAAGCGCGGCAGCGCGGTTGGCTGCGCATCGCCGGGATTGACGAAGTCGGTCGCGGCTCGCTCTTCGGGCCGGTGGTGGCCGCAGCGGTCATCCTGAATCCCGCGCGCCGGATCGTCGGACTGGACGATTCGAAGAAGCTTTCCGCCGACCGCCGCGAAACCCTGGCGCAGCGAATTCGCGAGCACGCGCTGACTTTCGCCATCGCGCAGGTGGAAGCGCGCCGCATCGACGCCTGGAATATCTACCAAGCCAGCCGCCAGGCGATGTCCGAAGCCGTCGCGCAGCTTACGATTCAGCCCGACTATCTGCTGATTGATGCGATGCGCCTGGACCTGCTCATCGAGCAGCGCTCGCTTATCAAGGGCGACGCGCGCTCCGTCTCGATCGCCGCGGCCTCGATCCTCGCCAAGGTGGCGCGCGATGGCCTGCTCGACGAGTGGCACGAACAGTATCCGCACTACGGCCTCGCGCACAATAAGGGCTACGCCACGCCCGACCATCTTCAGGCCCTTCGCGTGTTTGGTCCGACGCCGCACCACCGCTTCTCTTTCGCGCCCGTCCGCGAGGCCTGTTGCTGGAGTTCCGGCGCCACCCAGGAGCCGTTGCCGCTCGCCTCGCCGCTTGCGGTGAACGCTCTCGGGTTACCCCCGTACGGGGGTGAACCTTGATTCCGAGCCTGTCCGCCGCCGCTCCTGCGGCCGGGCCGGGGCGCTGCGCGGCTTTTTGAATTCGCGCCTGATAACTCCCGCGCACACGACGCGCCACAGTCCGTTGACGCGGCTTTTCAGCGCGTGCTAGCGTAGTTTTGCTTCCACTACGCGTGGGATTTTGCCTCTGTACGCAGCAGGTGGGTCGCGCGAATCAATTTGTCCGCGCCGGTTGGTCCACGCCCTCCGGCATAGGGGGCGAGCAGAGCATCCATAATGGCTTTCAACAAGTCCAAGCTCGCTGAAGCGGCCCAAAAATACCTGCAACAGGGAAAAGTCCCACAGGCCATCGCGGAATATCAGCAAATCCTCAAGCACGAGCCGAAGGATCAGGTGATCCTGATGACGGTGGGCGATCTATTCGTCCGCCAGGGAGAAACCTTCCAGGCGATCGAATATTTCGAGCGTCTGGCGCAGATCTTTCTGAACGACGGGTTCACCACCAAGGCCATCGCGATTTACAAGAAAGTGGCAAAGCTCGCGCCGGAGGAAAGCCGGCCGCTGGAGCGCTTGGCCGAGCTGTACGTCCAGCAAGGCGTGCTCAGCGAAGCGCGGCCGCTCTACTTGCAACTGGCGGAAGTGCACTTGAAGGCCGGGCGGCAAACGCAGGCGATTTCTCTGTTGAAGAAATTACTGGAGGCCGAACCGGATAATCTGCGCGTGCAACTGCGGCTCGCGGAACTCTATATCGCCATGGGCCAAACCGGCGAAGCGATGCAGGCCTATCGCGGCGGCGCGCAACGATTGCACGAACACGGCGATCACGGCGAAGCGTTGCGTCTGGTCGATCGGGCTCTGGAGATCGAGCACGGCCAGGCCGAGTGCCTGGAATTGAAGGCGCGCATCTTGATCGCGGCGAAAAGGGGCAACGAAGCCATCAAGATTTTGGAGTCGCTCCCGAATCAGGCGGAAGGCGGCGCGCTTTCCGAACTGCTCGTTTCGCAGTATCTCGAAGTCGGCGAGCTCGCTTCCGCCATCGATCTGGCCAAGCGCATCTTTGGATCTCCCGCGAAGAATTACAAACCCGCGCGCGAAGCCGTTTCCGTTTTGTTGGAAAAAGGCGAATGCGATTCCGCGCTGGCGCTGCTCGGTGAGATTCGCATGGCCATGACGGACAGCGGGGATCACGAAGGGCTTGAGGAAGTTTTGCGCCGAGCCGCCGAGGTAATGCCCAAACGAATCGAGCCGCTCGAATGGCTCGTCGAACATTTGGGCCGGACCAACGATTCCTTCCGCATGCCCGACGCCCTTGCGCAACTCGCCCAGGCCGCTGAGCGGGCCGGCGACACGGACCGCGCGCGCCAAGTGTACGAGCAGCTCATCGACCGCAATCCCGAAGATGAAGCGGCCCGCCACCGGTACAGCGAATTGCTCGGCCGCCTGGGGATGAAACCTTCCGCGGATCTCGCGCCGCCCGTAAAGATGGAGGCCCCGGAGCCGCTGTCCGCCGCGCCGCCGCCGCCGCCGGAGCCGCCGCTCGATGAGGATACGCAACACTACGTCGCCCAGGCGCTGACGGATGTGGACCTCTTTTCAAGTTACGGATTGACGCAGAAGGCCATCGATCTGCTGGAGGAAGTCCGCCTCCGCGCGCCGGGCCATTCACCCGTGCTGGAACGCCTTCTGGATATGCAATTGGGCGCGGGCGAGGAACGCCGCACAGCAGAACTTGCGGCCCAGCTGGAGTCGCTATGGAACGCTCGGGGCGATCGCGCGCGCGCCGAACACTTCGGAGAATTGCGGAAAAGATTTCAGCGCGCCGCGGGAATGGACACGCAAGACATGGTGGAGGCGGCCGCGCGGCAGACGGAAATTGCCGTGCCCGTGGTGGAAGCGGAACCCGTGCGGGACGCCGCGCCACACGCCGAATTTGAAATCCCCATCGTAACCCCTGAGCCGGCCGAGCCGGAGAGTCCGGAGGTACCGGCAGCGCAGTCCGAGACCCACGAAGTGGATCTCTCTGAAGAGTGGGCCTCTCTTTCTCAACAACTGGATGGCGCGGAGACCGCCTCGCCTGAGGCGCAGCCCGTGCAGGCGGAAAGCCCGGAGCCGATCGAGGCCGCGCCTCCCGCGCCAGCCGAGCCGGTGCGCGAGGCGCAACCCGCGTTCGATTTGGAATTGGAAGCGCCCGCGCCGGCGGCAAACGCTGATGTTTCTGTGTCCGCGGACCAACTTCTTGCGGAACTTGCCGCGGAACTGGACGCCGCCGTTCATTTGATTCCTAAGGAATCGGAAGCGAAAATACCCGCGAACTCTCCGACGCCAGCTCCGCCGGCGCCCATCGCTCCTCCCCTCGAGATTCCCGCCGTTCAAGCGTCCGCGCCGCCATCTCCCGCGCCGCGCGCCAAGCCCATTGAACCTGCGGGACCGCTCAGCGAGGTGTTCGAGGAGTTCCGCGCGGAATTGGGCGAGATGGGCGTCGAAGAGGAAGATCTCGAGACGCACTACAATCTCGGAGTCGCGTATCGCGAAATGGGCCTACTGGAAGAAGCCATCAGTGAATTCCAGAAGGTCGCCAAGGCGAGCGAGAAAGGACAGGCTTTCCGTTACGCCATGCAATGTTGTACGCTGCTGGGTCTATTATTCATGGAGAAAGGACAGCCGGCGATCGCCGCCATGTGGTACGAGCGGGCTCTGCGCACTCCGGGGCTCGATCAGGAAGCCATTCTGGCGTTGCGCTACGATCTGGGCATTTCCCAGGAATTGGCCGGCGACAAATCAGCGGCGTTGAAGAGTTTCTCTCAAGTGTACGCGTCCAACATCGACTACCGCGACGTGGCCGATCGCATCACCGCCCTCGAAAGGGCGCGTTGATCGGCGCGCCACGATGAGCCGTTTCCTCCGCGTTCTCCTCTGCCTGGACTTTTTTCTGCTCGGCGTTCTGCTGATTTTTCTGCCCTGGCTGGGTCCCTGGGAGCGCAATTATTTTTTGACGCGTTATCCGGCCCTGATTCCAATCCTGCTGCATCCCTCGGTGCGCGGAGCGATTTCCGGTCTCGGCGCCCTGGATATCGTGCTGGCGGCCGGAGTGCTGCGCCGCGATTCCGCTAAAATTGCGCCGCGATCCTAAGCCGATTCTCTGCTACGTCACCGACCGCCGCGGACTCGTTCGCGAGCGCGACGCCGATTCCTGCGCGATGCTCGCCGGCGCGATTCGCCGCGCCGTCGTTGCCGGGGTTGATCTCATTCAAATTCGCGAGAAGGATCTCGAAGCGCGAGCGCTTTCGGAATGCGTGCATGCGGCCGTCGCCGCGGCGCGCGGCGCCGCCACGCGGATCCTCGTGAACGACAGATTGGATGTGGCGCTCGCAACGGGAGCCGCGGGCGTTCACCTCGGAGAGTCATCGCTTCCGCTTGGCGCGGTATCCGAATGGCGAAGGGAAACGGGCACAGCGCTGATGATCGGCGTCTCGCGTCATTCGCTCGAATCGTGTTTGCAGGCGGAACGCGAGGGTGCGGATTACATTTTGTTCGGGCCGGTCTTCGCGACGCCGTCCAAAGATCGATTCGGGCCGCCGCAGGGGCTCGAGCGGCTGGCGCGCGTGTGCGATAGCGTGAAGCTGCCGGTGCTGGCGATCGGGGGCGTCACCGAAGCGAATGCCGGATCGTGCATTGCGGCGGGGGCAGTGGGCATCGCGGCGATCCGATTATTTCAAGAGGTGGAGGATCTGGTGGCGGTAGTTTCCAGGTTGCGGCAACTCAATTCTTCGGCCTGATCTTTTCCCGCGCACCGAGGAAGCGGCCGAGCGGCTGCCATCCGTCGGCGTGATCGCACACTACTTTTGCGGTCGCCATGATGGGAATGGCGAGAAGCAGTCCCACCGCGCCCCACAACCATCCCCAAAACATCAGCGAGACGGTGACCGCCAGCGCGTTGAGACGGACGCGCCTGCCGACGAGCGCGGGCACCAGCAGATTTTGGGCGCCGACATGGAACGCGCTGAGCGTCCCCGCGACAACGAGGAACGGCCCGATGGATTTCCACTCCGCCATGCCCACCAGGGTCGGCGGAATCCAGGAAAGCGCCGCGCCTAGATACGGCACCAGATTGAGCAGTCCCGAAACCGTGCCCACGAGAAAGGGATAGTCCAGATGGATCATCCAAAAGAAAAGGCCGCTGGCCAGCGCAAGAATTATCGCCACCAGCAAATTGCCCATCATGTACCCGCGCAGCACGACGCCAACCTCATTGAGCATGGCTTCCATGCGCGGGCGGTCAGCCTCTGGAAACAGGTGCAGCGTGGCGAGCCATAGGCGGCGCTTTGCCGCCAGCATAAAGAAAATGAGAAACGGGAGGAACGTCACCACCAGGAAGATCGCGTAAAGAGAGCCGATGCCGCGCAACAACAGTTCGTGCACCGGCTCGGAATTTTCGATACGGATCGCCGGCCGCGTGCGTGTTCCTTCCTCTTCTTGCGGCGTAATTTCGGCTACGTGTTTTTCAACGCTGGCCACCTTTTGGTCCACCGCCACAGCCGTCTTGCGGAGCACGTAGCTGTAGCGCGGCCAATCCGCGGCAAAGTCGTCGGCGCGTTGAATCAAGATATAACCCAATCCAGCGAGAATGGCGGTCGCGGCCATCAGGACCAGCACCGCGCCCAGCGCGCGCGGCACGTGGAAGCGGTCCAGCAGCCCGACGGCGGGATCGAGGAAGTACGCAATCAGCACGGCGAGCAGCAGCGTCATCACGATGCTGGAGGCCAGGTACAGCACCGCGAAGACGATTCCCGCGGCAATAATCTTCTGCGAGCTGTTCGCGCGGGCTGTGAATTTGATGTTATCGACCAGCATAACGCGTTGATTCACCTTACCATACCGCCTGTGCCGGAACTACGCCGCCGCAGAGCCACGGCCACAAACAACCAACCCCGCCGCTGTTCACAATCGCGCCACGCCGCGCTTGCCCCAACCGGGCAGCCGCGCTAGGGTAGATGGAATCATGTGGCTAGCCGCGGCACTTTACCCCATCCCTTTTGCGCGGCTGGACTTCCGCGCGGCCGTCGACATCCTGCTGATCGCCATCCTGATCTATTACTTGCTGAAATTGCTGAAGGGAACGCGCGGCGTGCAGATGCTGATCGCCGTGCTGCTGCTGTTCTTGTTTTACGAAGGCGCGCGCTGGGCGCAACTCGAAATGGTCGCGTGGTTGCTGACCACGTTGCTTCCGTATTTCGCGATCGCTTTGATCGTGTTGTTTCAGCCGGAGATTCGGCGCGCTCTCTCGCGGCTGGGGCGAAATCTTTCCTTCGGACACTTGGTGGGCCAGAGCGTCACGCCGCAATACGACGACCTCGTGCTCGCCGCGGGCTACTTCTCGCAAAATCGCATCGGCGGGCTCATCGTCATCGAACGCGACGTGGGGCTGCGCACCTACATAGAAAGCGGCATCTCACTCGACGCGAATCTCAGTTACGACCTGCTCATCTCGATTTTTCGTCCGGGCGCGCCGCTCCACGACGGCGCAGTGATCTTGCAAGGCGATCGGATCTGCGCGGCCGCTTGCTTTCTGCCGCTCTCGCTCAACCCGATGATCTCCAATCAACTCGGGACGCGGCACCGCGCCGCGATCGGCGTCACGGAAGAAAGCGACGCCGTGGCGGTGGTGGTTTCGGAAGAGACCGGCGCGATCTCGTTGGCCAACGCCGGCTCGATCGAGATCAACCTCACGACCGACCAGCTTCAAGAGCGGCTCATCGAGCTGACCGGGCGGCGCCGGCAGACCTCTTTCCTGCCCGGTGTGCCCGCGACGCCCGCGGTGCGAAAGTGAGGGAGCGGAAATCGCCATGATGCGGCTGTTGCGCAAGTACGTTTTCTCGAATTGGGGCCTCAAGCTCCTCGCGCTCGGGATTTCGTTCTTCCTTTGGGCGACGTACAACGCGGAGCCGTTCGCGGAGGTGGGATTTACGGTGCCGCTTGAGTTCATCAACGTCCCGCCTAAATTGGAAATTTCCACCGATGTGCCGACGACCATCCGCGTTCGCGTCCGGGGACGATCCGGGCTGGTTCGCCGCTTGAGCGCGGTGGATCTGAGCCTGCGTGTGGATTTGAAAAACGCGCAGCCGGGAGACCGCGAGATCCAGCTCACCCCGGACATGGTCGGTGTGCCGTTCGGCGCGAGCGTGGTTCGCCTCTCGCCCTCCGAATTTGACGCTGTGCTCACATCCCATCACAGTCCTCCTCCGACGGATTAAGCTCCCGTGCTAGACTATTTCGAGCACGTAACCTTTCTTCCGTGAGATTCGCTTTTCTCCAAAATGTCTAAAGAACTTTTCGGCACAGACGGCATTCGAGGAGTGCCCGGGACGCCCCCGCTGGACGACCGGACGCTCTACGCGGTGGGCCGCTCTCTCGGAAAATACCTTTTGGAGCGCGAACAGCATCCGCGCGTGCTGATTGGAATGGACACGCGCGAATCCGGCCCGCATATTTCGCGCCAAATCGCGGCTGGTCTGGCGGATGAAGGCATCGAATTTGAATCCGCCGGAGTCATCACCACGCCGGGTATTGCTTGCCTGGTGCGGCTCGAGAAATTCTCCGCGGGCATCGTGCTTTCCGCCTCGCACAATCCGTATCACGACAACGGCGTGAAATTATTCGCGGGCAGCGGAATGAAATTTCCGGATGAGGTGGAGGAGAAGTTGGAGGCGGGGATCTTGCGTTATCCAGAGCGCACGCACGCGGGCAATCCGGAGTACGCGGCATTGCCGAAACTGGACGAAGATTATTTGGAGTATCTGCGTTCGCGCGCTATCCCCGGTGCCAACTTGGCGGGCGTGAATCTGGTCCTCGATTGCGCTAACGGCGCCGCGTTCGCGCTCGCGCCGGCGCTCTTCCGCTCGCTCGGCGCGGAAGTGATCACTATCAACGATCAGCCCGACGGACGAAACATCAACACGAATTGCGGTTCACTGCATCCCGAAGGATTGCAGCGAATGGTTTTGAAGACGCGCGCCTCGCTTGGCGTGGCGTTCGACGGCGATGCGGACCGCGCCATGTTCGTCAGCGCTTCCGGGCGCGTGGTGGATGGCGACGGCGTATTGCTGGCTGCGGCGCGCTATTTGAAATCCACGGGCGGACTTCGTGGTGGGAAGATCGTGGGCACCTCGATGGCCAATCTTGGATTGGAGCGCGCACTGGCCGGCGAAGGCCTGCCGCTCACGCGCGTTCCGGTGGGCGATCGCTACGTCCTCGAAGAGATGCTGCGCAGCGGCTGCAACCTCGGCGGCGAGCAATCGGGGCACATCATTTTCCTGGACGATGCCACCACTGGCGACGGCTTGCTCACGGCCCTGAAGATCGCCTGTATCGTCGCGCTGCGCGGGCCGCTCGATGACCTGGTGCTCGGCCTGAAGGTTTTCCCCCAGACCATCATCAACATTCCGGTGCGCTCCAAACCCCCGCTGGATTCGCTGCCCGGGGTCAGCCGCGTGCTCAACGAAGGGACGGCAGCCCTCGCCGAATCCGGCCGGATCGTTCTGCGTTACTCCGGCACGGAGCCGAAGGCGCGGGTAATGGTTGAAGCGGAGCACGAGTCCGACGTGAAGCGCTGGGCCGAGGCCCTGGCAAATGAAATCCGTGAGGCCATCGGCTCCTGATTGCCCGCATTGTGGAAGATAGACATCCGACCGACGTTACGGGCACCACTCTCTAAATTCTGTAGGCAAAGCCGTCCGGCTGTGAGATTACATAGCTGTTCAGAGGATTTTTGGTTGACACTTTGCGGCGCAAGAATACATAAGAGCATGAAAATAAATGAGTTATAGTGTCACTGGGCAGCTTTCGAAACGTGGCATCCAAGTTGCATCTATTACAGCCATTGCAGATTTCCCGGGGTGGCAGCCCTGCATGACAGGGCTCTAATGGGAAAATGGGGTGCGAAAGAAGGGGCCCAGATGGGCCCCTTTCTTTTTTGACCTGAATCCTCTGGATGCCCTTGCCGCCAGAGCTCTCCGCGGAACGCCCTAGCTGCAGCCGGAAGTCCCGCCGCAGTTTTCGCACTTATAGCAGGCCCCGTTCGGGGTCATTAGCATGCCGCACTCTGAGCAGGTGGGGGCGCCGTCGAAGGTGGCGAACGGCCGCGGTGCATTTCGCAGATTCGCATCGTCGGCTTCGTGCCCCGCAACCGCGGCCGGAAGCGCCGGGGCGGTGGTGGCCGTCAGCATTGCTTCGCCGTTGTGGGTGAGGTAATCGGCGGAAATGAAGCGGCCGCCGAGCCAGCGCGCGAGATAATCGAGAATGGACTTTGCGTACGGAATCGCCGGGTGGCCGGTGTAGCCGGACGGCTCGAAGCGCGTGTTGATGAACTTGTCCACGAGGGCCTTCAGCGGCACGCCGTACTGCAAACCGATGGAAACGGAAAGCGCGAATCCATCGAGGATGCCGGAGAGCGTCGAGCCTTCTTTCGCCATCTTGATGAAAATCTCGCCGGGCGTACCGTCCTCATACATGCCGACGGTGATGTAGCCTTCGTGACCGCCCAGTCCGAACTTGTGCGTGATGGACTGGCGCTCGCTGGGCAATTTCTTGCGGAGGGCGCGCAGGAAAAGCTCCTGTTGACCGGCGGCCGGTGAAACGGGCTCCGCGGCTTTCGCGGCCGCTTCGCGCGCCGCGGCCTTTTCTTTCTTGTCGTCCTTGTCGCCCGCGGCGGAGAGCGGCTGGCTGCCCTTCGAATTGTCGCGATAAATTGCCACGGCCTTTAGCCCCAGCTTCCACGATTCAATATACGCCTGCATGATGTCTTCGATCGTGGACTCTTCCGGCATGTTGATGGTCTTGCTGATCGCGCCGGAAAGGAACGGCTGGGTGGCGGCCATCATTTTCAGGTGGCCGCGCCAGGAGATCGAACGCCCGCCGGGTCCCGACGCAAGCGAGCAATCGAAAACCGGAAGGTGCTCGGGCTTGAATCCCGGCGCGCCTTCGACGGTGCCCATTTTGTCGATGTGCGAAACGATTTTCGAACATTCCTCGGGCGAGTAACCCAGGCGCAGCAATGCTTGCGGCACGGTCTGATTGACGATCTTCATGAAGCCGCCGCCCACGAGTTTCTTGTGCTTCACCAGGGCGAGATCGGGCTCAACGCCGGTGGTGTCGCAATCCATCATGAAGCCGATGGTGCCGGTGGGGGCGAGCACGGTGACTTGGGAATTGCGGTAGCCGGACATTTCGCCGAGCGAAAGCGCGGTGTCCCAGGCGTTTTGCGCCGCGGCGAAGAGGGAAGGCTGCACGTTCTCCGGCTGAATCGCCAGCAGCGAGGCGCGGTGCATGCGGATCACGCCGAGCATGGCTTCGCGGTTGACCTCGTATCCCGCGAACGGGCCCTTGTGATCGGCGATGCGCGCCGACTGCGCGAAGGCGTCGCCGCACATCAGCGCGGTGATGGCGCCGGCGACGTCTCGTCCGGCGTCGGAATCGTAAGGCAGCGCGAGCGACATCAACAGCGCGCCGAGATTCGCGTAGCCCAGGCCGAGCGGGCGGAACTCGTGCGAATTCTTCTCGATTCTCGGCGTGGGGTAGCTGGCGTTGTCCACCAGAATTTCCTGCGCCGTGATGGTGACGTCCACGGCGTGGCGGAAGCCGTCCACGTCGAACGTGCCGTTCGGGCCGAGATATTTCATCAAGTTCAAGGACGCGAGATTGCACGCCGTATCGTCGAGGAACATGTATTCCGAGCACGGGTTCGAGGCGTTGATGCGCGCCGTGGCCTTGCAGGTGTGCCAGCGGTTCACCGTCGTATCGAATTGCATGCCCGGGTCGCCGCAGTGCCAGGTGGAATCGGCCATGCGATTCAATAGTTCGCGGGCGCGGAATTTCTCGTTGGGACGGCCATCGGTCACGTTGCGCGTCCACCAGTCGCGATCCTCTTCCACCGCCTGCATGAAGTCGTCGTTCACGCGCACCGAGTGGTTGGCGTTCTGGAAGAAAATCGAGGAGTAGGCTTCGCCGTCGATCGCCGGGTCGTAGCCGTTATCAATCAACACGCCGGCCTTGCGCTCTTCCTTCATCTTGCAATCGATGAATTCCAGAATGTCCGGGTGATCGACGTTGAGGATCACCATCTTCGCGGCGCGGCGAGTCTTTCCGCCGCTCTTGATGACGCCGGCGAAGGCGTCGAACCCTTTCATGAAGCTCACCGGCCCCGAGGCGATTCCGCCGCCGGAAAGAGTCTCGCGGCTGCCGCGCAGCGCGGAGAAGTTCGTTCCCGTGCCGGAGCCCCACTTGAAAAGCATCCCCTCGGTCTTGGCCAGGTTCATGATGGATTCCATATCGTCCTGGACCGAGTTGATGAAGCACGCCGAGCACTGCGGCTTGGCCTGCACGCCGACGTTGAACCACACCGGCGAATTGAAGCTGACTTTTTGTTCGACGAGCAGGTGCGTCAGCTCGTCGCGGAAAATATCGCGCGATTCGTCGCTCGCAAAATAGCCGCCGGCTTCGCCCCAGCGCACGATGGAATCCACCACGCGGCTGATGAGTTGCCGCACCGAGCCTTCGCGTTTGGGCGTATCGATCTTTCCGTGAAAATATTTCGACGCGACGATGTTGGTCGCCGTCTGCGACCAGGTCTTCGGAACTTCGATATTCTCCTGGCGGAAAATCACCTGGCCTTTTTCATTCGTGATCTGCGCGGTGCGCAGCTCCCATTCCACCTTGTCGTACGGTGAGGTTCGGCCGTCCGTGAAGCGCCGTTCAAAGTGCAGTCCCGGGCGGGGTTGTGTGCGTGCCGGTGCAGTCGCCTGTGTTTCGAAAGTTTTTTCGTTGAGAGCCATCTTCGATTGAGCCATGATCCGCCTCCGCGCAGGACGGCGGGTTCACCGTTAAGCGGTGAATCCGTCTATTGTACTCCCAAGCGAGCCTGAGAGTTCGCAGCGCCCGATTCTCCGGCGAGCACTGCTGGATTCAGGGGGAGCGAGGCGGGTTCGCGACAACGCCAAAAATGGCGAATAAATCCCCAAAGGCGATTCGCGGTCGCACATTCGCGACGACTCCTCGCGCTTTCGAGACCTCTGGCCGTCTCCGCTGGGAGAGGCGGCCGGGGGAGTGAAAAAATACCCCCTCGTTGTCTGGACGAAACCCGGACAGGCTACGTGAGGCGGCGACTCGGGGATCCCGGGGTGCGGGTTCAGAGCCAACCGAAACACGTCCCACCGAATCTGAGCGCGCAATCTACAAGGGAGTCCGGAAAGTTGTCAAGGGGATTTCGAAAAAAAATCGCAAAATGTATGGGAGCGCGTGTCCAAAGCGTCTAGATGTTGTGGTATCGTTCCACAAGGACACAAGCGCAATTTGCCCGCGAGCGCTGGCAATTTCCATTTTTCTTTCTGCAACTCGTGACCACCTACTCGCATTCGCGCCTCGAGACCTATGAACAATGTCCTTTGAAATATCAATTCAAATATGTTCTGGAGATCGCAGAACCCGCGGAATTTATCGAGCAGTTTGTCGGCAAACGAGTACACGAAGCGCTCGAAAAACTTCACCGAGAACAGGCCGAAGGGAAACGAACCACGCTTTCAGAGTTGCTGGATTTCTTGCGCCGTCAATGGAAAACCAGTTGGAACGAGCGAGTGAAAATCGTGCGCAGAAACAAGAGCGCCGCCGAATACTCGCGCTACGCGGAAATCTGCGTGCGCAACTACTACGAAAAAATCTGGCCGGACAGCCAGGGAATCACAATTCTATTGGAAGGCCACATTCAATTTTCGCTGGACGAACAGAACACTTACAGAATGCAGGGCTACATCGATCGCATTGCGCGCCGTGACGACGGAGTCTACGAGATTCACGATTACAAGACGGCCAGGCATCTCCCGTCTCAGCAAGACGCCGAGTGCGACAAGCAATTGGGTTTATACGAAATCGGCGCGCGCGCACAGTATCCCGAAGCTCGCCACATCGAACTCATCTGGCACTACGTCGGCCTCGGCCAGACGCTTCGTTCGAAGCGATCGCCGGGGCAGCTTCGCCGCTTGGCGGAGAGCACCATCGGTTTGATTCGGAAGATCGAGAGCGCCGACGAATTTCCCGCGCACAAGAGCGCCCTTTGCGATTGGTGTGGATATCGCCCGCAATGTCCGGCTTGGGGTGCGGCAGCCGTTGCCGCGACCAAGCCCGGGCCCGCCGAAAAGTTCTAAGAGGTTCTGCCTGGCTGCTTTCACAATGGATCGGAAACACTGCCGTTCGCTCTCTGAGGGAGGAAGGTTTGAGGATACAATCTCCCTATTAAGATGAAGCGGACCTTAAATTCCCGTATTGCCGTCGCCCGAATCGCCGGGGCGGTCCTCCTCGTGTCCATGTGCTTGTGCGCGCAACAAACCAATGAAACGCCGTCACAGTCCCCGCCCGCCAAGATCGAAGTCGAGGTGAATGTGCTGTTGATCCCCGTGGTGGTCCGGGATTCGCAAGGCCACTCGGTAGGCAACTTGAAAAAGGAAGACTTCCAGGTTTTCGATAGGAACAAGCCGCAAGTTATCTCCGGGTTTAGCATTCAGCAGCGAACGGGCCTTGAGAATGATCGGCCGAGTGCGGAACCGGCGCCGACGAATTCCGGTTCCACGCCTTCCCCTCCAAGCAGTGCACCGCCACCGGCAGAAACGCCGGAACGTTTCACCGTGTTCTTGTTCGACGACCTGCACCTCGAAAGCGGGGATTTGGCGCAGATTCAAAAGGTGGCAACGAAGATGATCGCCGGGTCGCTGAGCGATTCGGACTGGGCGGCGGTGGTCTCCACATCCGGTTCGGGCAGCGGTTTTACGCGCGATCGCGCCAAGTTGCAGGACGCGATCATGAAGTTAAGGGCGCAGACTATCTATCGCAATAATGATGTCATCTGCCCGCGGATGGATTATTACGAAGCCGAACGGATTGTGGAGATCCACGATGGCATGGCGCTGAATGACGCTACCGAGGCTGCGCTCGCCTGCTGTGACTGCCGAAACGATCTAGCCGTGATATTAGCGCAACAATCCGCCGAACGAGTTGCGCGGATGGGTGATTTGGATATTCGCGTCACGCTCAGTCGCATCCGAGAAGTCATCCACGAGATGAGCACCTTGTCAGGCCAACGCACGCTCGTCCTGATCTCGCCGGGCTTCCTGGCCATAAATCCGCTGGCGGTAGCACAGGCATCGGAGATTCTGGATATCGCCGCACGGGCCAACGTGACCATCAGCGCGCTCGATGCGCGCGGGTTGTACACCGGAATGGACGACGCCGGCGAGGACCCTACCGGCTCGGCCCGGTCACAGCAAAACAGAACCAAATATCACCGCGAAAGCATGGGACTCAATGAAAATATCATGGCGGAACTCGCTGACGGCACAGGCGGATCTTTTTTTCATAACAGCAATGACTTGGAAGGTGGATTTCGCGCCCTGACGGCCGTCCCGGAATATGTATACGTGCTGGAGATGTCGCTCCAGAACGTGAAGCATGACGGTGATTATCACCCTCTGAAAGTCAAAGTTGACCAGGAAGGCTTGAAACTGGAGGCGCGCCGGGGATACTTTGCGCCGAAGCCCGCGAAACCGCAAAACGGAAGCTAGGTATCCGGATTCAGTTTCGCTCTTGCTTTGGCTGCTCTTAATGCCTGGTTAACGCACCATCCGTAAACCGACCCGCGAACAAAGTTTCTCTCCATTGTTTCCGTCGTTGCTCGCTGCGAAACTCGCTGCAATGCCCGCAAAAGAAACCGCCCATCCCCGGCGCGTTCGCCCGCCGCTGCGGCGACGGGGAAAATGCCAAGGACGGGCGGAGTTGTTTCTCTGAATCAGCCGAGGCGGCTACTTGACGTTAAAGGTAAAGCCCGCAGCCAACTCGAAGTTGTTTGTGGCTAGGGGGTAGGTGTAGGTGTACGGAGTGCAGCCAGTGCAGGATTGAGTTTCCGTGGCGTAAACTTCAGTGCGGACGTAATCCACTTCAAGGATTCGCACGCCCCAACTCCCATGGTTCCAGTCAACGCCACCACCGGTCTTAAAGGCGAAGCCGTTGCCGTGTGAGCTGTAATTATAAGGGTAGTCGGAGGAGCACGTCTCTTCATCCTCGCCCGTGGCCGGGGCGCATTTGTCCGTCTCGCCATCATGAACGTGCGCTGCGCCGACCAGGAAGTGAGTGAAAAGAGAGAAGTGGCCCACGGGTACAGACACTTTCGGCCCAAACGTATACTCATACAAATCTTGCCGGACGACCTCGCTATACCCCGTGTTATCCGTTGTCGGTGATTCGGTGTAAATCGTGGAGGTGCCATTGTGACCGGCGAAGTTTGCCTCCAAGCCGATGTGATTGTTGAAATTGTAGACGACAGACGCAGCATAGCCCTGGAGCCCGGGATCCTCGGAGTAGTAGTTATTCGTTCCGAAGGAATAGCCTCCAAAGAGACTGATCTTGCCGTCTTGCGCGTGCGCCGAGGCGCCAGTGAATACGAAAGTAAGTACTAGTACCGATACTGCCAACCACCCCTGCTTTTTCATCTCGCTCTCCCAAGTTGAAATTAAGATCGGAAATGGCCGATTTGGACTGCTCCGAAGCTTTAACAACTCAATTTTAGGATCTGGGGGTCAGCAAAACGACAAATTTGGTCAAACGGCGTGTCCGATGTAGTACTAGTACCATGAGCACCAAGGAGAGTTGTAGATGGACCTCAGAGGGCCCTGATCCAGGGCCGAACCGGCAATGGAGGTTGCGCTATCACAGCCGGAGAAGGGACAAATAAGCTGTGGACCCAATTCAGGGCATTAAGGAGCAGGCCGAGGGACCCCTCTCGGGCTCGAGATGACCCGCACCCGGCTAGCGGGCGAGCGTCAATTCGGGGAGGAAGGCTTCGTGCCGCCACCCATGCCACGCAGGCGCCCGGCGATTCTCCGGCACGCAGGACGGGCCGGCCGCAGCGCTGGCAAAGGGTTGCGTTCGGCGGAATGGGGTGGCCGCAGTTGGTGGGGACGCGGTTGGGGACGATGGGAATGATCCCGACGTGATTCCCATTTGAGGCCCGCCCCCATCCTTTGCCCGCCGCTGTGGACAAAAGACGGGCCACGCTCCCCTCAAAAGCCGCGTCACCCGCCAAACCTGCTCGGAGGAAGCAGCCGCCGACGTCATCCAATCATCCGTAGCCCAATTGCAATGGCGTCCCACCGCCAGGTTCAAAGGCGGCACCGCCCCCCGAGAGGAAAAAGACTTTCTCCACTGTTCCGGATGTTCTAGCGTCCAATCGGCGGGTAAGCTATCATCTGAAATAGGCTAAACTCCCCGGGATTCGGCAGATTCAGCTCCACAAGGGGACTTCCCAAATCTATGCGGAGATGGCGCATGTTAAGGGGAAACACTGTCTTCAAAGTGACTCTTGCCGCGATTGCGTTGCTGGCCCTTCCTCTCGCGACGCATTCGCAGCAGGTGGGAGGGGCTGCGGGCGCGGCCGTGAGCGATCCGCAACAAAGCCCTCGCGAGACACAAGCGGCCTCTCAACCGGACAAGAATTCCGGCGCCGCGCCGGCTGGCCCGGAGAATGCGAGCCAGCAATCCGCGGCACAGCAGCCGCCAGCTCCCCCGGCGAGCGACCCGGCGCCTTCCACGGCGCAAAGCCAAAAGGCGCGGCTGGCCGTGAATCCCGTGACCGGCTTGACGGTGTCGTCCGCAACATATTTCACTCCGCTGACCGGGGAAGAGCGCTGGAAGCTATATTGGACCCAAGACTTCTTTTCCGCGGGAGCGTATATCCGGCCCATCTTTTTCGCGCTGGTGATCGATCAAGCGACCAACGCACCTTCGCGCTGGGGCGGCGGGTGGGGAGGATTCGGACCGCGCGTGGCTTCGCGGGTGGCTAGCAACGTTGTCCAAGGGACAATTCGAGCGCCGCTGGCCGCGGCACTGCATGAAGACGTTCCGCTATATTTCCGACCAGAGCGGAGGCAAGCGACGCATCCTGCACGCGATCGAATACAGTCTGCTGACGTACAACAATCAGGGGCATCCGACGTTGAACCTCGCGAAACTCATGGGGTATTACGCCTCGACCGCGATCTCCACCACGTGGCGACCCGGCCATCACTCGCTGGCGGAGTACACCTTCGGCAACGGCAGCGAGCAGATCGGGCTCAGCGTGCCGATCAACATTTTGCAGGAGTATTGGCCCGATCTCAATCGCAAGCTCACGCGCCGACGGGCAGCTGGTTCGGCGATGTCTCGATCCGTATTTGGAATTGACGGGGCGCCGATGGAATGAATGGCGGGGTCCGATGGCCCGAGTTCCGCCATTCTCAGGCACGCAGGACCGGCTGGCCGCAGCGCTCGCAAAAGGTCGCGTTCGACGGGATCGGATGCCGGTCCTGGAGTCCGTAAATTCTTCAGCCCATCTCCGTCGAAGCTGGGTGGATGGCGGGGCGATCGCTTGCTCGCTGCTGCCGAATTCGTTCAGCGAGGAGAGGATAACACTGATAAGTGGCGCACCCGCGGACAGATCAACAACTAAGACTACTGCATCTGCCAGGTGCGGCCGCCGTCGGTGAGATGGTAGGTGCGGCCGTCGGCGGTAGTGATGGTGGCGGTGTCCACGCCGGTGGCAGTAACGGAGACAAAATCTGGGAGGGCGCCATCGCGGGCAGCGGAAGGCGGGGTCGGAATGACTTGCCAGGTGACGCCGTCGGTGGTGCGGAGAATCGCACCCGCGCGGCCGACGATCCAGCATACGGTGGGCGACAGCGCGGAACCTGCGAGCAAGTCCATTTGAAGCGGACTCTTCTCGCGCGTCCAGATCTGGTCCGCCGTCGCCGCACTTGCATTGGTGCTGCGCTCAATCAGGCCACCACGACCGAAGCGCCATGCAGTGTGGCCATCCGGAGATGTCGCGCTGAATTTCCCCGGCGCGTTCCCGCCGATAAAGTCGCCTTCTGAAGATTCAGTCTGAGCTGGGGAATTTCCCAGGTACACAACACCTTTTTCGCGTCGAACGTGCGAACTCGCGGCGTGGGCCTCTAGTGGAGCCGAGGCTGTGGCTGCTGGCGCGGGGGCGCCGCTCGCGGGCGCGTTCGCGGATGCTGAAGGCGCCTCAGCCGGAGTCGATTCCGGCGGAGGCGCTGCCGTCCCGCCCCGGGCCTCGGAATTTCCTCCTGGAGCCGCGCCGTTCTCGGATGCGGCTCGATCCGTTGCTTCTGCCGGAGAGGGCGGAGGAGGCGGTGGCGGCGCGGCAGGCGCAAAGGCAGCAGGCGCGGGCTGCTCGGCTGGAGCTGCGGATTGGGCGCGCGTTTCCTCGCGCGAAGCGGTGATGCCCACGCTGTATTCAGGCATCGAACCGAGCGGGGCAGGCTCGGTAGAGTTCGATACTTTCTTAGGCTCGGCGGGGGCCGCGGCGCGAGATTCTTCGGAGGGCGCGGGCATTTGCAGCGCGGGCGGAGCCGGTTCGCCGCGATTTTCAGCGACGATCACCTGTTGCGAGGTTGCATTTTGCGATTCGAGCTGCATCGCGACGCGTTGCGAGTGGATCGTCAAGCCGACGGCCGCGACGAAGGCGGCTGCGGCGGCCATCGGCGCGAGCGCGCGCGGATCGAGGTACCACGGCCATTTTATTTTTCGCGGCTTCGCCCGGACGGGCGAATCAGCGACGGCTGGAGGCGTGGTGGCGTCGGCGACGAGCTCTCCGAGACGCGCGACTTCTTTTTCCGAGAGTGGCCGCGGATCCGAAGCGGCCAGCGCGGCGAGCGACAACTGGCAGCGTCGGCACGTCGAGAAATGCGCGCGCCAGTGGGTCACTTCGGCGGGAGCGAGGGAACGCTCGTAAAATGCGGCGAGGAGTTCGGCGTCGGGACAAGATTCGCCGCCGGCATTTTCTCCGGCGAGAGCGCCGGGCAGAATGCGTTCGAGCGCCTGCTCCTTGCGGGCGTCGCGTTCCCGATCGCGATCGCGTGAACCCATTGGCCCTACCTTCCTCCTAATTA
>CAWCYS010000067.1:0-15933 GCA_963799715.1 Terriglobia bacterium
ACCTCTGCAACGAAAGCTTGACAGCTCCAGTACACTGAATGTGCCCCGCCGCAGCTTCTCCGCAGTGAACCTTTTTCGTCCCGAACGTCATCCAACGTGACTGTCGAGAGACGTGTTGAAGGTAGCGAGAAGGACACATGGCTTTCGCTGGGAAGGATTTAGGTTTACAAGAGTTCAATGGGAAAGTCACTGGTCATTGTCGAGTCGCCGGCCAAGGCGAAGACGATCAATAAATATTTAGGCCGCAATTATAGCGTCAAAGCCTCCATCGGCCACATCATGGACCTGCCGAAGAAGGACATCGGCATCGTCCTGCCGCCGGACGAGGAAAGGCCGGCGAAGAAAAAGACCAGGAAGCGCGCCAGCAGCAAGAAGAAAAAGGAAGTGAAGGTGCGTCCGTACAATCCCGCGAAGATTTTCGAGCCGACCTACGTGGTGATCCCCGGCAAGGATAAAGTCGTGAACGATTTGAGGAAGGCGGCGTCCGCGGCGGAGGCCGTCTATCTGGCGGCCGACCCGGATCGCGAAGGCGAAGCGATTTGCGCGCACTTGACGGAAGTGCTGACGATGTCGAAGGACGATCTTTTCGAGGGCTACACGCCGGCGGTAAACCGCTGGGGCCGTAGAGGACGACGCACCGCGGCAGAAACAGCGGAAGACAACGCGATCGCTCCTCCCGTGGCGGTGGACGTGCCGAAAGACATGCGGAAGAAAATATTCCGCGTGATGTTCAACGAAATTACGCCGAAGGCGATTCGCGCCGCGTTCGATGCTGCAGGGCAAGTGGACGAGCACTTGGTGGACGCGCAACAGGCGCGCCGGGTGTTGGACCGGATCGTGGGCTACAAAATTTCGCCGCTGTTGTGGGAGAAGGTGCGGCGCGGGCTTTCCGCGGGACGCGTGCAGACGGTGGCGCTGCGACTGATCGCCGAACGCGAACTGGAGATTAAAGCGTTCGTCCCCAAGGAATATTGGACGGTTCACGCGCGCCTGCAAGCTGCGGAACCACCGGCCTTCCAGGCGAAACTTTCAAAATATAAGGGCGAAGAGATCGAGATATCGAGCGGCGAGCAGGCCAAACGAATCCTCGAAGAGCTGAAGAAAGCGCAGTGGCAAGTTGCGGAAGTGGTCCAGAAAGAGAAGCGGCGCAACGCCCCTCCGCCGTTCACGACTTCCAAGCTGCAACAGGCCGCGTACAACCGCCTGCGTTACACGGCGAAGCGCACGATGGGCATCGCGCAGAAATTGTACGAAGGTGTGCCGCTGGGCGAGGAAGGCTCGGTAGCGCTGATCACCTATATGCGCACGGATTCGGTGCGCGTCTCGAACGATGCGCTGGAGCAAGTGCGCGCGCTGATTCCGGAACAGTACGGGCCGGACTTCCTGCCGGAAAAGCCCAATTTTTATCGCAGCAAGAAAGATGCGCAGGACGCCCACGAAGCGATTCGTCCCACGGACGCGGCGCGCACGCCGGATTCGGTGCGCCGCTATCTGGATGACGAAGCATTCAAGTTGTACCAGCTCATCTGGCAGCGATTCGTGGCCTCGCAGATGGTGCCCGCGGTGTTCGACCAGACGACGATCGACGTTGCGGCGGGTGATTACACGTTCCGCGCGTCGGGCTCCGTTGAGAAATTCGCCGGCTACCTCGCCGCCTACCGCTCCGGTGAAGAGGATCGGGAAAAGGGCGACGACGCGGAAGAGGAAGGCAAGCGTCTGCCGCGGGTGAACGAGGGCGAGGTTTTGCGATTGGCCGCGGTGGAACCGGTCGAGGGCGGCGAGAGTACGCCGCCGGTCCGCTCAGAGCAACATTTCACGGAGCCGCCGCCGCGTTACACGGAAGCGACGCTGGTGAAAGAGTTGGAAGAAAAAGGAATCGGGCGGCCCTCCACCTATGCAGCGATTATTTCCACAATTGTCGAGCGCGAGTACGTGACCAAAGAGATGGGGAAATTCACGCCGACGATGCTGGGCGGGAAGGTCGCCGTCCTGCTGGTGAAAAGCTTTGAGGATATTTTCGATCTCGGATTCACGGCGCGCATGGAAGAGGAACTCGACGAAGTGGAAGAGGGCAAGCTGCCGTGGAAGGAAGCAGTCGGCGATTTCTATACCCGCTTCGTGAAAGATTTGGCCGTGGCCCGGGACGAAATGCAGTCTTACAAAAAGGGAATCGAGACGGACGAGCTTTGCCCGAAGTGCGGTCAGGGCCATCTGCTCGAGCGCATCAGCCGCAACGGATTCTTCATGGGTTGCGACCGCTATCCCGATTGCGATTACACGCGCGACCTTTCGCACGAGCATCAGGCGGACGGCGATCATCCCATCGAAGCTTGCCCGGAATGCGGCAAGGAGATGGTGATCAAGCGCGGGAGATTCGGCACTTTCCTCGCGTGCAGCGCCTATCCCGAGTGCAAGACGACGCGGCGCATGGTGCAAGGCACGCGCAAGGCGCTTCAGCCGGATGTCCTGCTGGACGAGAATTGCCCGGACTGCGGAAAGCAATTGGTGCGCAAGCACGGGCAGTACGGCGAATTCACCGGCTGCACGGGCTATCCGAAGTGCAAATTCATTCGCGCGAAGACGCTGGGCATCGCTTGTCCGAAATGCGGAGAAGGCGAGCTTCTCGAACGCATGGCGCGCAAGGGACGGCGGCGCGTCTTCTACGGCTGCAATAAATATCCGGCGTGCGATTTCACGACGCCGCACCGGCCGATCCCCGAGTCGTGCCCGAAATGCGGCGCGCCGTTCATCGTCGAAAAGACCGGCAAGATGGGAACGGTGCGGGCGTGCATCAAGGAAGGCTGCGATTGGGAGATGGTGGCGCCTGCCGCCGAAGCCGCAGCGCCCGCGGAAGAGCCAGTTTCCGCCCAGCCGTAATTCCAACTCAATTTTTTTGCGCAGGCATTCCGATTCGAGTGACGGCGAATTTCTCTGTGCCACTCTGTGTTATCCAGGGTTTCCCCCAGAAAAACCTAACGCAGAGATCACAGAGATGCACAGAGAAATAGAAGAGCGACCGCGTTCGGTCTTACGGTTGGTGAGAAATGCGGATCGTGACTAAGAAACGGGCACGGGCTTGGTTTCTACGGGCACGACGCTGATGTAGCGGCCGTCCTGTCCCTTGTTCTCGAAGAGAACGATGCCGGTGATGAGCGCGAAGAGCGTGTCGTCCTTGCCGCGGCGGACGTTCAGGCCGGGCTTGTGGCGCGTGCCGCGCTGCCGAATGAGAATGGTGCCGGCATTAACGAGTTGGCCGCCGAACCGCTTGACGCCGAGCCGCTGTCCCTGGGAATCGCGGCCGTTAACCGATGACCCGCCGCCTTTTTTGTGTGCCATGACGAAAAATCCTTTGCCTGCGTTGAATTAGACTTGGTCTAAAGCGTGATCTCACTGACTTCGACGGCGGTGTAATCCTGCCGGTGTCCGCGCTGAATCTTGTATTGCCCGCCCGTCTTGAACTTGAGCACGATCTGCTTGCGATGGCGGCCCTGCTCGACGATCTTGCCGCTGACCTTGGCCGCGGCCGCGGCTTCGCCGGTGACGAGCTTCGGCTCGTCGGTGCGCACGGCGAGGACGTCGCTGAACGTGACCTTGCCGCCCACCTTGCCCGGCAGCCGCTCAACCTTCACGGTCTCACCCGGCGCGACGCGATACTGCTTGCTTCCACTGCGAATGACGGCGTACATCTTCCCTCCAAAGGCCTAAGCGAATTGCCCATTATATGGGCGGTGGCGTGAGCACGTCAAACCAAATGCGATGCCAAGTAACGCGCGGGGTGTTTGATTCTTCGTCAATAACGTGCGATTACCCCTCGCACAAAGCAAGGCGCAGAGTCCTGCATAAGTACATGGGAGGCACCCATGACCGACAACCTGGAACAGCTTGAGAAGGATTGGCCGCAGCGTCGCCCCAAGGACCCGTCGCCGCACCTGTTCACTTGGATGAACTTGACGCTCGGAGTCTTCTTCGCGGCGGTCGCTAACCTTGATGCGATCGGCTACTGGTATGGCTGGCACTCGAGACACCCTGGGGATCAATCGTGGTTCTTGCCTGCGACCACGATGTTTTGTGCCCTCCAAATCCCTTGGGTCTTTGCGCTTGGGTCCTACCGACTGATCAGGAAACAGGTCAGCAGAACTGGCGCGAATCCAGAGATGCAGCAACTGCTCCGGGATCAAGGTACTCGTCTACTTTGGGGGGCGTATCTCGCGGTGATGTTGATTCTAAATTCAGTCGAACACATGCTTCACTAAAGATGGGTAGCTTTTCCCTCGGCCAGATCTCGGACTGAAGAGCGCGCCACCCTTTGCTAAGGACCAGCCCTCTTATACACCCGGACTTAATCCAAATCCAACGGCATCGTTTGCGGAAAGACCGTGGTGCTGTCGGGCGGGCCAGGGCAATCGCTGCGGAGAGTCGTTCACGCCTCCCATTTCCAGCCGGCGAACTGTTGACGCAGCGCCATCTTCTTAAATTTGCCCACGCTGGTTCGGGGAATCTCATCGATAAACACAAACGCGTCCGGTAGCTGCCACTTGGCGAAATCTTTTGCGAGAAACTCCCTCAGCTCCTGATCGGTGGCCACCGCGCCGTCCTTCAGCACCACGGCGGCCAGCGGCCGTTCTTGCCATTTGGGATGGGGAAGCCCGATGACGCATGCTTCCTTCACCGCGGGGTGTCCCATCAGCGCATTTTCCAGGTCCACCGAACTTATCCACTCTCCGCCGGACTTCACCAGGTCTTTGGCCCTATCCACGATCTTCATGATCCCGTCGGCATCGATGGTTCCCACGTCGCCGGTGCGGAACCACCCGTCCTCGCTCCACCGGTGAGTCTGGTCGGGCGCTTTGTAGTATTGCGCGGCTACCCACGGGCCTCGGACCTCCACTTCTCCCGCCGTTTCACCGTCCCAGGGAGCTTCGCCTTCCGGGCGCATGACGCGCATTTCGATCAGCGGCACCGGCCATCCCTGTTTCGCCCGGATCGGATATTTTCTTTCCTCCGGCCAGTCCTTCATCCTGAATTTCAGGTGCCCCGTGGTGGCCACGGGCGAGGTTTCCGTCAGGCCCCAAGCGTGAAGAATGTGAATGCCGTGGCGGTCGAGGCCGCGCAGGAGCTCCGTCGGCGGCGCGGCTCCGCCGCTCACCGCCCGGAGCGGTTTTTCAAACTTCCAGCGCCCCGGGTGCCTCTCCAGCATTTCGAGCACATTGATCCATACCGTGGGGACGGCATTCGCCACCGTCACGCCCTCCGCGATCAAAGTATCCAGAATAAACTCCGGGTCCACGTTCGGGCCCAGGAAGACCTGCTTCGTGCCGGTCATGACCGCGGTGTACGGCACACCCCAGGCGTTCACGTGAAACATCGGCGCCAGCGGCATGAGCACGTCCTGGTGGCCCAGCGCGAAGTTATCCACCATGGCTTCGGTCATGGAATGCAGCACCAGCGAGCGATGCGTGTACACCACACCCTTGGAAGATCCGGTCGTCCCCGAAGTGAAGCACATGGACGCGCCATCGTTCTCGTCAATCGCCGGATATTGAAAGTCACCATTCCCGTCTTCGAGCAACGCTTCGTAATCTAGGAATCCTTGGGGAGCACTCGCGCCGCCGAATGGCACCACGATGACCTTCTCAAACTTCACGCTCTCGCGGAATTTCTCGTAGAGCGGCAGCAGCACGTCATCCACGATCAAGAATCGGTCCTCTGCGTGGTTTGCGATTTTGGCGATTTCGCGCGGGTGAAGACGCAGATTCAGTGGATGCAGGATGCCCCCGGCGCAGGGCACTCCAAAGAAAGCCTCGAGGTGCGCGCTGTGGTTCCACATCATCGAGGCGACGCGCTCTGCGCGGCGCAACCCCAATCTGGTCAGCCCCTTCGCGAGCCTGCGCGCCCGCAAATAAAAAGCGCCGCAGGTCGAGCGCACGGCGGATTTGTCCGGCCGATGGGAGACTATTTCGATGTCCTTGAATAGCTTCCCGGCGCGCTCAAGCAACACCGGGAGCACCAGCGGAAAATTCATCATCGTGCCGGGCATGTTGACCTCATGGGGCGGTTAGGACGCGAATCCTACCACGCGGAGGCCTGCCCTGCTCACGCGAACCGCTACGAGCCAGCACTCTTGTAGAAGTGGAGGTAATCCACCGGCAAGTTCGTGGTGGTACTGCGGCGATGTCGGAAGGGCCGCGCCCATCACCACTGTGGGTTTAGGAGTGCAGAAGGCCGCTGCGGAAGTTCCGCAGCGGCCTCCCAACTTCCGGTAGTCGCGGCAGCAATCGAACGCCGCGATTTTGCTGGTTCGCCTCTAGTGGTTGTCCCAATCGTGGTCGATGTGCAGAATCCGGCCCGTCGTGGAATCGAGGAACACCTTCGGCGCTTGCGGGCCATCGTCGAAGTCGAACAGACCATCGAGCTTGCCGGCGGTCGCATCCCCCGAATCATTGCCGATTCGTCCTAGGTTCCAATTGTCGTCGATGAAGCGAACGATGGAGGCAAAATCCAGGACACGGTGATCCACGTAGTTGGTCTTCGCGTAAGGCGAGATCACCAGAAGCGGGAGGCGCGGACCGAATCCGCAGCGGCCGTTCTGGACGTCGCCCGCCGTATCGTAGGCGCGGGGCTTGCCGCAATTGCCCGGCCCGAGGAGCACGTCGTCGGACACGTCGGATTGCCGGACGATCGGTCCCATCTGGTGGTCGTACCAACCATCGGAATCGTCGTAGGTGATAAAGACGGCGGTCTCTTTCCACTCGTCGGTTTTCTCCAGCGCGTTGATGAAATTCACGACGAAGAACTGCTCGTCGATGGGATCCGAATAACCGGCGTGGCCGTCCTCGATCGCGGGCGCCTTGATGTAGCTTACGGCGGGCATGTTGTGATCCTTCACGGCGGTCCAGAAGGCGCTGATGTCGTATTCATGATTGGCTTGGTCGGTTTTGCCGATCATCGCGTCGGAGGAAGGCGGCAGGTGATTGGCATTGAGCGTGGAAGCCCAGTACTGAAACCAGGCGTGGTGCGGGATGTAGTCCGCCGTGCTCAATCCGGTGATGCCGGTGCTCACGTGCGTGCAATTGGCGAAGCCGCCCATGAACGAGCCCCAGGTGATGCCGGCTGAGTTGAGCAGGTCGCCGACGTTCTTGCCGGACATCGTGATCTGCGTGCGCGTGGAACTGGAACACGTGTCCCCGGCGGGATCAGCATCGCCAATCACTGAGCCCATGCTGACGTTGTTGGCGATGTAGCCCTTGGGTGAAAGCCCGTTCGTCACCGAGCCTTCAAATGTGGTGCCCGAGACGACGTTCAAGGCCCCCGGTGTGGAGGGGCCGAAGGTGGAACCGAAGAAATTGTCGCTCATCGCAAAGTGCTGCGCGTAGTTCCACATCCCCGTGACCGTGTTGCCGTCGTAATAATCCATCACGCTGCTTTTGCCGAGTACGGGATCGGTGCACCCGGTTTGTTGCACGAACATGTCCATCAAGCCGCCATCGAATGCGGCCTCTTCGGCCGTGTAAGCATGGTCCTGGTCGCAGGTGTTCGGAACGCTGCGATCGATTCTCACGGGATTGGCGGAATTTGGGTTATTGGTCAGCAAGCCGGATGTTTCGAGGTTGTTCACTCGGGGAGTGTCGTCCGCCGCGCCGGTGAAATACTGGGTGCCGTCGAGATTAGGCTTCGCGTGGGGATAGGTGGCGAAGTAATGGTCGAAGGAAACGTTCTCCTGGAAGATGACGACGACGTGCTTGATGGGGGTTCGAGTCGGGAAGTCATCGTGGTCCGCAAACGCGGGAATCGCCGGACAAAACGTCATGGCCGCGGCGACCGCCAATGCAATCGTCTTGCTGACAACCTGTTTCATGTCTTTGGTTCTCCTTGCAGGGTGGGTTGCGACACACGTGCAGCGTGCATGCCGCCAGAAAATTATTTCTCTGGCGATGCCGTGGGCGCCCGCGCAATGTGTTGTATGGCCTCACTGTTAACTCCGAATCAACGCCAGAAGAAATTTCGAATTGCTCTCGCTCGCGAAAGCCAAGTTACTTCACGCGCAACGAATTAACGGCACGAGAGAACTCGTTAGGATTGTGAGAGTTGTGAGAACCGGCAAGCGGCGCGTTGCATCCGCGCGAAAGAAACATGAAGAATTCGAGAACGATCCTGTAAGTGGAGGATGACTCCGCGCCAGCCGAAAGTGGGGATATTCGGACGAGCGCTCGTAGCGGAACAGACCGGGAGATTCAGATTCGCAGTATTCGGGCGCTTTGCCTTCTGCAGATCTGGATTCTCACCGCCGAGCGGAGGGCCGGCCTTCCGATCCGCCAGCAAGGTTGGTGACCAAACGGTGACGTTGTCCGACGAACCGAAACAGTTGCTTCTCAGGCGGTTGAGAGTATAGTGGCCCTCATCCGTGGGGTTCGCTGCGATGTTGGGGAGGGAAAGTGCCCGCCTTCTACTTCATCGACAAAGAACACAGGGTAGTAATGAGTTCCGGCAGCGGCGTGCTGACCCGCGAAGATATGGTCGGTCACCAGAACCGTCTGCTGAAGGACCCCGATTTCGACCCCAGTTTTTCCCAGATCATCGATTTCACGAATCTCACGCGGGTGGACATCAGGCCCGAAGACATTCTTTTCCTTGCCGAGAGAAACGTGTTCTCTCCAAAATCCCACCGGGCGCTGCTGGCCGATAACGACCTGGCCTTCGGGCTTGCGCGCATGTATGAAATGATTCGCGAAGCTAAAGGTGAAACCGGAGTCCGCGTCTTCCGAGACCGAGAAGCGGCCCTGGCTTGGGCGCTCGCGAAGGAAGAAGGGCCCTGACGCCCCCGCCCGGCGCCTCCAGCGAATCGACTCGTTCTGAATTTAAAGTCTGGGCATCTGCAATTTCCGCAGCCAGCCGCGCGGAGGCCATGCAATGCCACGTGCACGCGAAGTCAGGGCGTTGCATCGGCGGTTGGGCGGAAGCATCATGGAGGTTTCTTGGGAGCCTCTTTGAAGTTTGACGCCATCACCCTCGAGTTCGGGCCGAGGCATTGTCCCCTGTGCGGCAGCGAAACAGTGTTGAGATCGCACCGTCGCGGTCTGCTCGAGTTCTTGATCCTGCCGATTCTTATGTTGCGGCCCTACCGGTGCCGGCAATGCAGCGCGCGCCATTTCGGGTTTATTTTCCGGCGGCGGATTGTGCCGATTCCCGGCGAGGAGAACCACGAGAATTAGAATCCGGACGATGGTTTGCCGCGCAGGTTCGGCGCCTTGCGCTCAAGCGGAGCCTGCTCCCGCGTCGCATTCAAGCAAGAACGCTCTTACTGTTCCTATTGCTCGCTATCCTGATCCTTACTGGACTCGATTCCAGCCTGGGCGAGGAGTCTGCGCAACGCGCGTTCGCCGCCGGCGCCGCGCTGCGTTCCGGCGATGTTGCCGTCGCGGTCGATGACCACGTAAATCGGGTACACGGTGGCCTCATACATGGCGGCGAGATTGGTGTCGTCGGTTAAGACGATCGGCGTCTTTCGCGGGCTATTTTCGAGATATCTCTTGACGGTCTTTTTCGATTCGCCGACATTCACGGCCAGCACGATCAATCCCTTGTCGGCGAACTCCGCGCCAAGGCTGTCCACCAGGTGTTCTTCGGCGGCGCAGTAGGGGCACCAGGTGGTCCAAAAATCGAGGAGAACAACTTTCCCCTTTATCGAGTCATTGTTGAATAGCGCGCCGTCGAGAGACTTGGCGTGGAAATGCGGGGCGGGTTCGAGGTCGTCGGAGTCGGCAAAGGCGCAGGCGGCCGCGAGGATCAGCGCGGAACACAAGACCGCCCAGTAAAACGTACGACGGGCTGCCATAACGGGCGTAGTGTATCACATACTACTCAACTGATTGCTATATGAAGGGCGGCACAGGCGTGGTGTGCGGGAAGGGAATCAGTTGCGGTTTACGCGCGCGGGTGAGCTTTGTCGTAAACCTCCATCAGTTGGCGAATCGTGGCGTGCGTATATTTCTGCGTGGTGGAGAGCGACGCATGTCCCAGCAATTCTTGAATGGCGCGCAGGTCGGCGCCGTCGTTCAGCAGATGGGTGGCGAAAGCGTGACGCAGGGAATGCGGGTGCAGGTCCCAGTTCATGTTGATCAAGCGCACGTATTTCTTGACGATGCGGCCCACGCCCCGCGAGGAGAGCCGCCGCCCGCAGAAATTCAGAATGATGGCTTCCGGATCGCTTCGGCCGTGCGCGCGGGTGAGCATGTCGGCGCGAACGGGCCAATAGGCTTCGAGCGCCTGCTCGGCTTTGCTGCCGAACGGCACGACGCGTTCCTTATTCCCCTTGCCGCGCACGCGCAACATCATCCCTTGGCGATCCACATCACCGATGTTGAGGCCGGTCAGTTCGCTGACGCGCAAACCCGAGGAGTAGAGCAATTCCAGGATGGCGCGGTCGCGTTTGACCAGCAGCCGCGATTCTTCTTCGCTAGCGCCGGGGCGCGATTTTCCCAGCGCCGCCGCGGCCTCGCCCGCCGACGTGAGCTGGTCGAGGAACACGTTCAGATCTTCGGTGGAGGGAATGCTGGGAATGCGTTTCGGCAATTTTGGCGTGGAGACCAGCCGCGCGGGGCTTTGCTCCAGCAGACCTTCGCGCACGCAAAACTTGAAAAAAGAGCGGAGCGACGCCAGCTTGCGCGCGATCGAACTTTTCTGAAGCCCGCGATCGTGCAAGTGGCCGAGGAATTCACGGATCAGGCGATGATCCACGTCTTCGAGCGCCGGCGGTTTGGCGCCGGGCGGAGTCAGGTACCCGAGAAATTGCTCGAGGTCGATTTGGTAATTTCTCAGTGTGCTCGGCGAGGCGTTGCGCACGGAGTGCAGGTACGTGAGGTACTTCGCGATCCCGTCCTTGATTTGGCCTCGCATGGGCCGTTCCCGGGCAATTCCCCTGGATCTCGCTTGGTACATTCCCCCGCGGGAATCTTACGACCGGGCGACGCGTTCGAGTAGAGGCGATTGCGCCGGAGGTTCGACGACTGCACTGGCTGGGAAATATTCCGAAGGGGCCGTGAGCGTCAGTTCGAGGGCGCGTTGGTCTGAAGAACGAACGGGACGCCGCGCTGCGAATTGAGCTGCACGGTCTTGGCGAAGTCGATGCGATCAAATGGGATGGCGTTCCTCGCGCCGTAATCGGTGATGTAATTCAGCAGGCCTCCGGCCACCCAGTATTGCATCAAGCCATACATTGAGCCGTCCTTCAGTTGGAGAAGCGTCTCCGGGCGCTGCTCCGCGACGACGGGCGCGGCAGCGGTTTCTTCCACGCTGTTTTCGCCGGCGGGCGCGGCGTCCGGCGGGGAGACATTTCCGGATTGATCGTACGAATCGTAAGGCGAAGTCTGATTTTCATCCGGCGCGTAGCTCGCAGCGAAGCACGGCGCAAAATTCAGCACGGGCGGCGAGAGTTCCCCGTCCGAAACGCCCCAATAATTTCCTCCGCCGCACCCGAATCCTTCGTCATAGAAGCCATAAAAGAACGGCCCGCCGCAAAATCCGAAACCCCGGAACGGTCCGCAGAAATACCCGCCATACCCCCGGCCAACTCCACCATATAAATGATGGCGGTGGTGGCTGATCCCATCCATCTCCGGGCGCGCGATCCACTCGGACTGCAACCTGCGCGTCTCGTTGCGAGTTGCTCCCGGCGTGACTCCCGAAACCGATTCGCGCGGAGCGGCCGAGTAGCCGCGGGCGTTCGGCGGCAACATGCTTGCGGAAAAGTGAATGTCCGGGCCGTCTGAGTAGAGCGCTTGCCAGCCGGATTGCGAGGAGGGTTCGTGATTCGTGGAGTAACCGGCACCCGGCCGACCGGGCTCTGGGGAGCTCACTGTCGCCCGGCCATGCACCGGCGGCGGATACATCCTTGTTCCCCCGTAGGAGCCGCTCGGATTGCCGTGATATTCGCCGACGCCGCCGGAATAATGTCCGCCGCCTGAACCTGCCGAGCCGGCATGCCAACTTTCGCCGCCAACGCCGTGGCTGCCGCCACCGGCGTGGCCGCCCCCGCCGCCGTGTCCACCGCCCCCATGTTGCGCGCGCAGGGGCAGGGCGATCAGTGCGAATACACACAGGCCCGCAATGGTGAATCGAAGCTTCATTTCGGGCGGGGACCCGGCGTGATTATACTCCCAGCGGGCCGCGGCGAAGCAAGAATCCATTCGTTTGGGGGCCGGCGGGGGAAAAGCCACGGGAGCCCTCTCCTGCTGGACCCGATGTGCAAAGCCACCGCCGGGTATCGTATCCTGTTAGGTTGCAGTGGGATAAAGAGAGGCGCTTGAGCCGTGTTCGTTGACGAAGCCAAAATCTACGTGAAGGCCGGGAACGGCGGTAACGGCTGCGTGGCGTTCCGCCGCGAAAAATATGTGCCGCATGGCGGGCCATCCGGCGGCGACGGCGGCTCGGGCGGAAGCATCGTGCTCGAGTCCACGATTCACGAAAATACGCTGCTGCGCTACCGCTTCAATCGCGAATTCCGCGCGGATCGCGGGCGTCACGGCGAAGGCTCGAACTGCACGGGCCACTCGGGCGGCGACATGGTGCTGGCCGTGCCCATCGGCACTCTTGTTTTCGACGAGGATTCCGGCGAGACGCTGGCGGATTTCACGGCGGCGGGCCAGCGCCTGGTGGCGGCGCGCGGCGGACGCGGCGGACGCGGCAACCAACACTTCGCAAAACCGTGGCACCAGGCGCCTCGGGAATCCGAAGACGGCCAGCCGGGTGAGGAGCGCCACCTGCGCCTGGAGTTAAAGTTGCTGGCAGACGTGGGCCTCGCCGGTTTTCCGAACGCGGGAAAATCCACGCTGATCTCGCGCATCTCCGCGGCGCGTCCGAAAATCGCCGACTATCCGTTCACGACGCTGGAGCCGCATCTCGGAGTAGTTTCCGAAGGCGTTCCCGGCCGCGAGCACAGCCGGACGTTCGTGGTGGCGGACCTGCCGGGCCTGATCGAAGGCGCGCATACGGGCGTCGGATTGGGCACGCGCTTTCTGCGCCACATGGAACGCACGCGACTCGTCGCGCATCTGATTGACACCAGCGACGCTTCCGACCGCGATCCCGTGCGCGACTACGAAATCATTCGCGGCGAGCTGGCGGCGTTCAGCGCGGACCTCGCGGCCAAGCCGGAAATTGTGGTGGCGACGAAACTGGACGCCACCACGGATCGCGCGCGGCTCGAACGGCTGCGCGAATTCTGCGCCGGACGCGGCTTGGAATTTCACGCCATATCGGCCGCCACGGGCGAAGGCATTCCGGAGCTGGTGCACGCGATGGCGGACGCGCTCGATCGTCTCGGACCTCGCCACGCGGCAGAAGCGACGGCGGCCGCGGAAGCAGCCGAGCCGGACCTTGCGGCGTATGAGTCGGAAGATCCAGCCGAGGGGGAACGGTGAGCGCGCGCCGCAAAACGAAACACGGCCAATCGAAAGCGCAGCGCGGCCGCCGGATCGCGCTGTTCGGCGGCACGTTTGACCCCATTCACGACGGGCATCTGGCCGTGGCGCGCGCGGCGCTGCGCAGATTCCGACTCGACTGCGTGTATTTCATTCCGTGCGGACGGCCGCCGCACAAGAGCCGCGCCAATCTGACGGCGTTCCCGCATCGCTACGCCATGGTCGCACTGGCCTGCGCGGGCGAGTCGCGCTTTGTAGCGTCGCTCGCCGAGGCGGGAAAGGATATGGCTGGCCGGGAGATATTCTATTCCGTGGACACCGTGCGGCATTTCCGCCGCGAAGCCGCGCACCGCGGCGATCAGATTTATTTTCTTCTGGGCGCCGATTCGTTTCTGCACATCCGCGAGTGGCACACTCCGGCAGAACTCCTCACGCTTTGCGATTTCATTGTTGCGAGCCGGCCGGGTTTTCCAAGCGCGGCGCTCCAGCGCGCGGTGCCCAAAGAGCTGCGGACCGGACCGGGCGAGCGCGGCGCAGTATTCACTTTGCATCGGGGGCATAGCTCAAAAGAGGGCACATCCGTCTATCTGCTGGACACTGTCGCCAGCCACGTCTCCGCCACGGAGGTACGCTGGCGTTTAGACAACGCGCGGTCCATACGCGGTCTTGTGCCCGCTCGCGTCGAGGACTACATTAATCAACAGGGCCTTTATAAAAGGTGACCACGGACTCGCTTCGATCCGAATTGCGGCTGGCGATTCGGGCTGCGCACGATAAGAAGGCCGCGGCCGTAACGCTGCTCGATCTGGAAGGTCTGGGCGCCTTCACCGAACACTTCCTGTTGTGCACCGGTTTCAGCGCCCGCCAGGTGGAAGCCATCAGCGACTCGATTTCAAACGCGCTTACGAACCACGGCCTGCGCCTCGCGCACCGCGAAGGCTCCACCGGATCGGAATGGGTGCTTCTCGATTTCGGCGCGCTGGTGGTGCACGTCTTCACCGAACGGGCCAGACTCTTTTACGATCTCGAACGGTTGTGGCGCTCCGCGCGCCGCAAAGACTTTCCCGATCCTGCGCCGGGAGCGGCTTCGGCGTGAGCGAAGCGCGCATCGCGTGGGTGGCGGCCGATCCGGCCTCGCTTGCCGTGCTGGATATGGCGCGCCGGTTGGCCGAGACCGCGACGACGGTGCTGATCGTCGGCGAGAGCGGCACAGGAAAAGACCAACTCGCCCGCGTCATTCACCAAATGGGCCCGCGCCACGACGCCCCACTTCTTAAAATCGACTGCGCGAGCTTGCCGCAGGAACTGGTGGAATCCGAACTTTTTGGCCACGAGCGCGGCGCCTTCACCGGCGCCACCGAGCGCAAACGCGGCCGTTTGGAGATGGCGGCTGGCGGCACGATCGCGCTCGACGAAATCGCGGCGCTTTCCATGCAGACGCAATCGAAGTTGCTGCGCGTGCTGGAAGAGCGTTCCTTCGAGCGCCTCGGCGGCACGGACACGCTCACCATCGATGCCCGCCTCGTGGCGCTCACCAACGCCGATCTGACGCGGCTCGTGGCCGCCGGACGCTTCCGCGAGGATCTGTATTTCCGGCTCAGCGTGCTGACGATTCGAGTGCCGCCGCTGCGCGATCGTCCGGCGGACATTCTGCCCCTCGCCGAACATTTGCTCGCCCGGCTCGGCGCCGTGCACGGCCGGAGCGACGCGCGGCTGAGCGAACCTTCGCGGCGCATGCTCTTGGCCTACGCTTGGCCGGGTAACATCCGGGAACTGAAGAACGCCATCGAGCACGCGCTGGTCTTCTCCAATGCGACCACGCTCGAGCCGCGCGATTTTCCGGAGGGCGTGCGCATCGCGGACAACGGCATCGGTTCCGGCCTGCGCTCGCTCGAAGAGATCGAGAAAGACGCCATACACGCCACCCTCGAAGCCTTGCACTACCGCATCACCCGCACCGCCGAGGTCCTCGGCATCAGCCGCAAGACGCTCCTCGACAAACGCAAGAAGTACGGCCTGGACTAAGAATCGCTTTCAGTTTTGCTCGGAGGACGCCGGTAGATCTGCGCGGGACCGCGCTCGCTTAAGAAAATTTCTTGTGGGCCGGCACGATGGTGAGGATCACTTCTTCGCCTTCCGCGAATTCGAGCGCTTCCGCGGGGACGAGCTTTCCCGATTCCACCCGCGCGCGCACGCGAACGGCGCGGTAATCGCGAGGCCGCGTCGGGGGAGTGATGGCGGCGGTGCGGTCGAGCGCTTGATTCGCCAACTCGTCGGCTTCGCGATTGCGCTCGCGCGGCACGTGCTCGATGGCGAAGAATTCAAATGCGCGCTTGGCTTTCTGCGCGCGTTCGTGCAGGGGTTTGAGGTCGGCGCTCTTCACTTTGTACGCGCCCTGCATTTGCCGCACCAGCAATTCCGAATCGCTTTGGATGCGCAGCCGGCGAACGCCTCGCGCCGTGGCGGCGTCCAGGGCGGCGATGAGCGCGTAGTATTCGGCGACGTTGTTCGTGGTGTG
>CAWCYS010000068.1:0-16322 GCA_963799715.1 Terriglobia bacterium
TCCACCTGGACTTGGGTATTCAGCGAATAGGTCACCAGCGCGACCCAGTCCGCCGGCCGGAGCTGGCTTAGAAACTCCGCCGCCCAATTGGTGCCGTTGTAGGTGAAGAGGCCGCCACCTAACTGGCTGAATTCGAGCAGCAGGACAACGGTCATCGGCGCGTTCGTGGAGCCGAAGTTTGTGATGGTCTGCGGCACGCCGTCTTCGATGACTCTAAAGTTAGCTTGCTTGAACACGGTCAGGGGGTTGCCGCTTTCGTCGGTCACCACGACGTTGAGGTTTACGACCGGAATCGTGACGGACATCGTGTAGCCGCCGCTCGGCGGTTGCTGCGGCAATGGCGGTGGCGGCGCGGACTGCGAGGGTTGCGCGGGAGCTTGCGCCGGTGGTGCGGATTGCGGAGGCGTCACGGGGCCGGCGGTCTGCGCCCGCAGAGGCAGGTTGCCTCCGGATAGAATAATCGTCCCAATCAGGATCCCGACCCAAAGACTGCGGAAAATGATGTTGTATCGCATTGGCCTGTCTCCCGATGAGATGCTGCCATGAATTGCGGGGATGTTCAATTCCAGCGCACAAGGCCGGCAGGTTCCCGGGAACCGTGAAAGGGGCATGGTACGATTAAATTTGATTCATGGGTTCCGGAAGCCGCCATTCTAGGGAGGAAAATTTGAATTTTCGCCATTTTAGAGGGCTCGCAGTTTGGGCCGCGCTGCTCGCTTTGCCTCTCTTGGTGCGCGCCCAGGCGTCTCCGGCTGTGCCGCCAGCGCCTTCCGGGGAATTGGATTCCCTCGGGGACGAAGCCGCGGGCTGGCTTGCCGATCTGATCCGCATCAATACCACCAATCCTCCGGGCAACGAACTCGCGGCTGCGAAGTACGTCGCAGGGGTTTTGCAGAAGGAGGGCATCACGCCTGAGGTCATCGAGGTTGCGCCGGGGCGTGGGATCGTCATCGCACGATTGCAATCCGGGGCTATGCCGGACCCATCGCGAGCGCTGATGTTGGTGGCCCACCTGGACGTTGTAGGGGTGGAGGCGGACAAGTGGACCGTGGATCCCTTCGCCGGCGTGACCAAGGACGGTTACATCTACGGCCGCGGCGCGATCGACGATAAGGGGATGCTGGCGGCGAATCTGGCGGCGTTTATCGAGTTGAAGCGTTCGGGCGCGCGCCTGACGCGCGATGTGGTGTTTCTCGCGACAGCCGACGAAGAGCAAGGCGGCGACGCAAGCATCAAGGTCGTCATCTCGAAATATTGGAACAAGATCGCGTGCGCTTACGCCATCAACGAGGGCGGAGTCATTTCCGTGGACGGGAATAAGGTGCAGTACATCGGCGTGCAGGCCAGCGAGAAGGTTCCGTACAACGTGACGATGGTCGCGGAAGGCACGCCGGGCCACGCCTCGATTCCCCGGCCGGACAATGCGATCACGCATCTGGCGGACGCGCTCTCGAAAATCGGCGCTTACGACGCCCCCGCAAAGCCTCAGACGATTGTCCTGCGATATTTTGACGGGCTGGCGCAATGGGAGGACGAAGACACGGCAAAGTGGATGCGCGCCATCGAGCAGCCCGAGCGTCTGCAACTCGCCGTGCGCCACCTCGGCGATGCCAATCCGATGTGGAGCGCCATGCTCCAAAACACGGTGACGCCGACGATGGTGCAGGGTGGTTTCCGCGGAAACGTGACGCCTTCGGAAGCGAGCGCGAATTTGAACGTTCGCCTGCTGCCCGGCGAGACGATTCAAGACCTCATCGCGCAGCTCACGAAGATCGTGGCCGATCCGCAGATTCATTTTGAGCTTGCGCCGGACGGCGGCGAAAATGCGCCGCCATCGTCGCTCGATACGCCGCTGTACCAGTTGATCGTGCGCGATGCCCAACAGGATTTTCCCGGCGCGGTGGTGCTGCCGTTTCTCTCCACGGGCGCCACGGATTCCGCGGAATTGCGGCTGCACAACGTCCAGGCCTACGGGCTGTTGCCGTTCCCGCTCTCGCAGGACGACCAGCTCCGCATGCACGGAACCGACGAGCGCATGCCGATGGCGAGCTTCCATCAGGGCGTCGGCTTCCTTTATCATGTGGTGAGCGAGTTCGCTCGCGCCCAGTAGCGCGGCCGAGAGAGTCACGAGAGGCTTGGCCCGCAGCCCGAGTCGTCTGCAGACCGCCCCTCCAATTTCCCGGCGCGACGCACGGTCTCTGTTTTTTTCGAGTTCAGCCTGGCGGCTGCCCCGCGCATGCTTTGTGAAAACGAGCAAGCGTGGGGCGGATCGTCGGGCAGGAGCGGCTGCGGAATGCGCCAAGAGCGGACGGAGATGAAATTTCGACACGCGAAGATTGTCTGCACATTGGGTCCCGCCTGCGGTTCGAGCGAACAGATCGAAGCCTTGATGTGCGCCGGGATGAACGTGGCACGGCTCAATTTTTCTCACGGCACCCATGAGGCACACGCCAATACCATTGCGCAACTGCGGCAGGCCTCGGGGCGTTTGCAAATGCCCATCTCTCTGGTGGCGGATTTGCAGGGGCCGAAAATTCGCACCGGCAAACTTGTCGGCGGGGCTCCCGTCCTTCTCAAGACCGGCCAGCGCTTTACGATTTCGATTGACGGTTCGCCCGGCACCTGCGAAGGCGTTTCGACCACCTTTACGCGCCTGCCCCGCGAAGTGCGCAAAGGGGACCGGATTCTTTTCGCGGACGGGCTGATCGAACTCCGGGCACAGTCCGTGGGCCGAACGCAGGTGGTCTGCGAAGTGTCCAATGGCGGCCTGCTTGGGGAACACAAGGGAATCAATCTGCCCGGGGTTCCTCTGAAGGTCCCTTCTTTGACGCCGAAGGATCACGAAGATCTCCGCTTCGCGGTGAAGCACACCGCCAATTACATCGCGGTGAGTTTTGTCCGCAGCGCGAAAGACGTCCGCTCCGTGAAGAATGCTGTGGCGCGGGCGGGGTCGAACACGCCGGTGATCGCCAAACTCGAGAAGCCCGAGGCGATTGAGGAGCTCGACGCGATCCTCGAAATTGCGGACGGCGTAATGGTCGCACGCGGCGACTTGGGGGTGGAGATGAATCCCGAGCGCGTGCCTGTAGTGCAAAAGCAAATCATCGCGCGTGCGCGCGATGCTCGCCGCCCGGTGATCACCGCCACGCAGATGCTCGAATCCATGACGGAGAATCCCCGGCCCACACGCGCGGAGGCCTCCGACGTCGCCAACGCGGTCTTCGACGGCTCGGATGCCCTGATGCTTTCCGCCGAGACGGCGTCCGGGCATTACCCGCTCGAATCCGTGCAAATGATGGATCGCATCATTCGCGCGGCCGAATCCAGCATCGTCAGATTTCCCCATCCCACGCCGCACAAACTAAACGTCGCTGAGACGACCGCCGAGCTAATCTGCCACGCCTCGGAAGAACTGAACATGCGGGTGATCGCCGTCTTCACGCAGACGGGATCCTCGGCCCGGCTGATCTCGAAGCACCGCCCGCGCGCGCCCATCATCGCCTTTTCTCCAGTGCAGGAGACGCGGCGCCGCATGGCGCTGTATTGGGGAGTGATGCCGCGCACCATCGGCGAAGTGAGCGATGTGGAAGACCTCGCGCAGGTGGCGGAGAAGCGGCTGCTCGAAGAGAAACTCGTGCGCAAGGGCGACGTCATCGGCATCGTCGCCGGCACCCCCTTCGGCGTTGTCGGCACGACAAACCTCATGAAATTTCACGTGGTCGGATCAGTCGGTGGCTGAGCCGCAATTCCCGCCAGCGACGGCAATGATGCGGCCTTATCCCGCGTTTCTCTGTGGACCTCTGTGCCCTCTGCGTTAAGATTTCGCTTCTTTCTTGCTGTGACGGTTTGTCGGAAGGGAAAAATTAACACAGAGGGCACAGAGACACAGCGGAGATTCGACGTCATTCGCAACGGATTGCCCCACTCGATGAGATATCCCCGTTAGTTCACCCAGCGGTCGGGCCGGGAAGGCGGTTCGTCGTTGTGGTCCCGCATATAGACTTCAAATTTACGGCGGGCGCGTTTGCGTTTCCAATCGAAGTAGCCGTTTCTCGCGCGATAAAAAAATGAGCCGCGCCGCAAATAGAGGTAGCCCACCAGCATCCCGCCGAGGTGCGTCACGTGGCTGACGTTGTCGCCACCGGCCCCCAGCGTGAAGAAAAACTCGATTGCGCCGGCTGCCAGAACGTAAATCTTCATCGGAATCTGGACCGGGAACGGAATCAGCCATACTTGCCGGTCCGGAAACATGATCGCCGCGGCCAAGAGAATTCCATAAATTGCACCGGAAGCGCCGATCGTCGGCACGCCCGAGTCGCCGGTGCCGTGCGGGTCCAAAATCGTCTTGACGATGATGTTCACGACGCCGGCGCCAATCCCTGTAACCAAGAAATAGGTCCAGAAGCGCCGCGTGCCCCAGGCCCGCTCCAAATCCACGCCGAACATCCAGAGGAAAAGCATGTTCAGCAGCAGGTGCCAGAGCCCGCCGTGCAGGAAAATATAGGTGAGCGGCTGCCAGATCCATCCGCGATGCGTTACCAGGTAGGGCGCCAGACCGAGCACATGGTTCAGGTAGACGGCGGGGACTTTGAGCAACTCGCTTCCGTACAAAGGCTCTAACCGAAACAGATGGTCCGCGGCGCCGGCGGCGGAAGGCGGTACGAATAATCCAATTAGCGTCTGACAGAGGAAGACGACCGAGCAGATGATGACGATCGCTTTGATCGCCGGCGTGATCATGCCGCGGAAGTTCATGCGGAAGCCCGACGATCGCGCGTAGGAACCCATTTCTTAGAGTTTAAGCCTGCGGGCCGGGCGAGTCAAAAAGGGTGCCCAAGCCTCCGGCGTCACTCCATCTTTTTCCGCGCGAAGTAATACTGCGAGCTGGCGAGCAGCGCGAACATCAGCACGGCGAAGAGATGGCTATTCGCCAATTTAAATATGAAGTGTATCCGCTGCGCGAACTGAAACATCCCCGGCTTGAAAATGTGGTGCTTGGTATCAGCATCAGCCAACAGTGTGATCACGATTCCGAGCAGCCCGAACATGGCTCCGCCCGCGATCAATCCGCTCGCGTAAAGAGGGCCTGGCCCGATATCGCTTTGGTCGCCCTTCCGTCTGCGCTCGACGAGCCAACGCACCACGCCCCCGGCAAAAATGGCCGCGGTGGTGCCGATGGAAAGATACGAGCCCACAGCAAAGGGCAGAGAACGCACGCCGAGAAGCTCGATTGCTATCACCAGCGAAACGCCCAGCAGCACGAGCCGCCACGGCAGTTTGCGATTCAAAATTCCGTTGATGACGGTGGCCATGAGACGGGCTTGGGGAGCCGCGGCTTTGTCGCTGCCGATGCCTTGAATCCACTGAATTTCAATTTGGCGTGTGCCCGCGTCGTAGAGGTATTTGCCGTCGGGAATGACGCTCGAGCCGAGGGCGTTGATGAGCACGTAGGACTTATTGTGATACTGGTAGTTCTGCGTCTCGACCTGCGCTCCGCTGGGAAGATTTGCGATGTCCACGGCGATTTGCACCGGGTGGTACTCGGCGAGGCCGGCGTTCATCAACTTCAGGGTGAGGCCCACGGCGAAGACCGAAGCCATCGCGCCGATAATGAGCGCGATCTGCTGCTTCGAGGGAGTGGCGCCCACAAGGTATCCCGTCTTGAGATCTTGCGACGTCCCGCCGGCATTGGCCGCGGCGATGCAAACGACTCCGCCGATGGTCAGCGCCAACACCGCGTAGTTTCCGCGCGTCCAGCCAGCGACGAGAAACATCGCGCAGGTGGCCATCAGCGTGGCAATGGCCATGCCGCTGATCGGATTCGAGCTGGTGCCGATCAGACCGCAGATGCGCGCCGACACCGTGACGAATAAAAAACCGAACACGAGCACAAAAATCGCCGCGACGGCGTTCGCGCCGAGTGAGGTCTGCGCGCCGGGAACCGGCCGGAAGGTCAGTAGCGCCCACATCATGACAAGGATCACCAGCGATCCCACGAGCACAATCTTGATCGAGAGGTCGCGCTCGGTTCGACTGGTCGCAACAGCCGCGCCTTGGCGGCCGGCGCGCAAATCCTTCAACCCAGCTTGCAGCGCTGACCAGATCGTCGGCAGGGTCTTCAGCAGCGTAATCACGCCCGCCGCCGCGACCGCACCCGCGCCCATGGGACGAATATAGCTGCTCCAGAGTTGGTCCGAAGTCATGAGCGGGATCGGCACCGTGCTGGGGTACAGCGCCAGACTCGGAGCGAGCGAACCGAAGAATTGGATCGCCGGCATCATGAGGAGCCAGGAGAAGACGCCTCCCGCGAACATCACGCCCGCGATCCGTGGCCCGATGATGTAGCCGACGCCCAGATACTCGGGAGTGACGTTCGCGCGCAGCGACGCGCCCGGCAGCCATTTGGGACTGTAGGTCGGCGTGTCGCGCCAGAGCGTGAGCGTATTCATGCAGAAGGCGTAGAGGCCGCCGAGTCCGAGTCCCCAGAATACGCGGCCGGCGAACGATCCGCCCTTGTCGCCCGCCACGAGCACGTCGGCGCAAGCGGTGCCTTCGGGGAAAAGCAGGTTGCCGTGCTCCTTCACGATGAGTTGGCGGCGCAAAGGAATCATGAAGAGAACGCCCAGCCAACCGCCTATCAGCGCGAGAAAAAATACGCTCCAGTATTGCAGCGGAAATCCGAGGAAGATCAGCGCGGGCAGCGTGAAGATGACGCCGCCGGCGATGGATTCGCCCGCCGAGCCGGCCGTCTGCACGATATTATTTTCGAGGATGCTGACCTTGCCGAACGGCCGCAGGATGCTGATCGAGAGCACGGCGATGGGGATCGAGGCGGAGACCGTCAGCCCGGCGCGCAAGCCGACGTAGACCGTCACCGCACCGAAGAATAGACCGGCGAGAATTCCCAGCAGGACCGCGCGCAGCGTGAATTCCGGCAGGTTCGCTTCGGGCGGCACATAGGGCCGGAATTCACCCGGCGGCGCGATCGAACTCCAGGGTTTCTCATCCACTCGGCACCTCCAATCTCGGCTGCCAACCAAAATCCCGGCCCCGCACAGGCCGTGCGGAAGCGGGCATTATGGCGCAAAAGCGCGCCGCCGAATAGCGGCTTAGATTGCGCTGATTGCGGGCGGGACATCCGGGACCGCGCGTTCAAGCTCAAGAATGACAAGCGCGAGTTAATACTAAAGGCAGACTATTGACACCAACGGTAAGAGCAAGTACTTTCCGCTCAGCAAGGAGCACTGGTCACGCGGTCGAGGTCTGCGGCCGTCAAGGACTAGCGCCTCGATCGTTCAAGTGCGCGCCCGAAAGGAAACCCGAATGTGGCGTGGTAAATGGATCCCCCTCGCCTTCTGGTGCGTTGTACTCGCATCTCCTTTCTTTCGTCCTTCTCCGGCTCGCGCGCAAGGCGAATGGCAGCCGATCGATCCCGCTGACTTGGCCATGAAAGACGAGCCGCTCGCGCCGGGCGCGCCGGCGATTTATCTTTATCGGGAGGCCCTGGATGACGACACCCAAGCGCACGAGGACTTCTACTACCGCATCAAGGTCCTGACGGAGGAAGGGAAGAAGTACGGCAACGTAGAGCTGCGGTACACGAAGGGTCTGACGAGCATCTCCGACATTCGCGGCCGCACCATTCACGCCGATGGCACTGTGGTCCCGTGGAATGGAACGGCCGTCGACGAGACCGTTGTGAAGGCGCGAGGCGTCAAGTTGCAAGAACAGACGTTTACGTTGCCCGACGTCGAAGTCGGAAGCATCATCGAATATAGATACCGACTTGGCTGGGATTCGCAGATGCTCTTGAATACGACTTGGTATTACAACGAGAATCTCTTCACTCGCAGAGCCCACTATACACTGAAGCGTTACGCCATAGGCTACAGCTTGGAAACTCAAGGCCAGCGAATGCCCTCAAATACGATGCCGAAAATGGGATCGGACGGTCTGATGCATCTGGATCTCCAAAACATTCCCGGCATCGAAGAGGAAGAGTATTCACCGCCGGAAAGCGTCTTGAAGGGCCGTGTAGATTTTTTTTATGTCGTGGATGCGACAGTGGATCCCGTCAAGTATTGGAAGCAGGTGGGACAGGATAACGACGCGTCAATCGAGAAATTTGTCGGCAAACACAAAGAAATCGAGGAGGAGGTGGCGCGGCTCATCGAGCCGGGCGACTCTCCCGAAGTCAAGCTTCGCAAGCTGTACGCTCGGGCCCAGCAAATCCGCTATCTGTCCTACGAGCCGGACAAGACCGCCGAGGAATTGAAGCGCGAGAAACTGAAAGACATCAACAACGTCGTGGATGTGCTCAAGAACGGTTACTCCTGGGGCGGCGGCATCGACTGGTTGTTCCTGGCTTTGGCGCGCGCTGCCGGTTTTCAGGCAAGCCCCGTAATCGTTTCGGACCGATCGAACTACTTTTTTAGTTACAACGTTCTCGACCACAGGCAACTCGACGAAGTGATCGTCGCCGTCAACCTCAACGGGCAGGACATTTACCTCGACCCTGCGACCAAACATTGTCCGTTTGGCTTATTGCCGTGGGAGGAGACGGGCGTTCAGGGCATCAAGCTCGATAAGGATGGCGGATCCTTCATGACTACGCCACCGCCGAAAAGCTCTGACGCGCTCATCGCGCGCACCGGCACTCTCCAATTGAGCAATGATGGCTGGCTGACCGGAACTCTGGCTGTCGACTTTAACGGCCAGGAAGCCTTGTGGCGGCGCCACAACGCCGAAAACCAGGACGATGAGACCCGGAATAAGAATCTCACTGACACCGTGAAGGAATGGCTTCCCGCGGGAGCCACGCTCGATTTGACGAACCAGCCCGACTGGGCCGGATCGGAGACGCCGTTGCGCGCGGAATTCAAGGTCCGCACGAAATTTGTCGGTGCCTCAACCGGTCGCAGGCTGCTGATGTCGGAATCGCTCCTGTCGAATCTGGTTGCCGTGCGGTTCGATCACCCTTTGCGCACCTACCCTATTTACTTCGATTACCCGATGGAGTTCACCGACGATATCAATCTCACCTTAGCGCTCGTTCTCCAGCCGGAAGCGATCCCCCCTGCCGTGCACATGGCAGCGCCCGGCTACGGGCAATACGACCTCACCTGCGAACAGGCGCCGGGCGGTTTGCATTTCCACCGGCGCATGTCTCTCACGGGTTTCTACTACGACGTCCCGTATTACACGGATTTGCGCGCGTACTTCGATCATGCGAGATCCACTGACGGCCAGCAGGTCATCATCGATGTGAGAGGTACCCATGAAGGTCCATAGGCTGCTTCCGGCAGTTTTGTTTCTGGTTCCACTGGCCTGGATTCAACCCGCGGCTCGTGCGGACGCCCCCGATTGGCTGCAAGCCGCCGCGGCATCGGCAACGTCTCTCCCCAAGTATCCAACGGAAACCAAAGAAGTCGAACTGCTCTACGATGAAACGATCACACTTCAAGCCGACGGCGAGGTCGTCTGGCACCTGCGAGTGGCGTGCAAGATTCTACGCACGTCGGGCTGCACCAAGGGCGGCTTCGTGGCTTACTACAACAAGGATTCAAAAATCACGAGTTTCAAGGGCTGGACTCTTCCCGCCGTTGGAAAGGCCTATGAAGTTAAAGACAAGGACGCGGTTGATTTCGCAGATGTGGATGCGCAAACGTACAGCGACCTCCGCTATAAGGTGCTGATCGCGCCGGCGGCCGAGCCCGGCAATATTGTTGGGTTTGAAGTCGAGAAAAAAGTGCACCCCGAGCTCCTGCAGGATGAGTGGGATTTCCAGAGCTTAACCCCAGTGGTGGTGAGCCGGTTCACACTGGTGCTCCCGCCGAGCTGGGAATACAAGGCGCAATGGGTAAATTTTGCGGAAACTCAGCCGGTACGGCAGGGCGATAACAATTGGCAATGGGAGCTGCACAACATTCCGGGCATCGCGGCGGAAGACGATATGCCGCCCAGAGAATCGCTGGAAGGACGAATGGTCGTCGATTATTTTCCATCCGATCCGGCGATCCGCCAGAAAACATTCGACTCGTGGAATGACCTGGCCCGCTGGTACATTCAACTCACCTCCGACCGCAGAGACGATGCCCCTGAAATCTCGGCCAAAGTGAAGGAACTCACCGCGAATGCGGCGACCACGCTGGACAAAGTGAAAGCGCTGGCGGCCTGGGTTCAGCAGGACATTCGCTACTATGCAATCGAGATCGGCATCGGCGGGCATCAGCCGCATCCCGCCTCCATGGTGTTCGCCAATCGCTATGGAGACTGCAAAGATAAAGCCACGTTGCTGAGCACGATGCTCAAGGATATCGGCGTAGATTCCTACTACGTCATCATCAATCATCGACGCGGCGTTATTCGCGGCGACGATCCCCCCTGGGATGGCTTTGATCACGTGATTCTTGCGATTCGGATCCCAGCCGGGGTGCCGACAACTCAGCTTTATGCTACGTACAACCACCCTCAACTCGGCACGCTGCTCTTCTTCGATCCGACGGATGAGCTCGTTCCGCTTGGCTATTTATCTGAGGATCTGCAGTTGAACTACGGCCTCTTGGTGGCCGATCAAGGCGGGGAATTGGTCGAGTTGCCGCTCCTCCCTGCCTCCACCAACCGCCTGTCACGCACGGCCCAGTTGTCCCTGGCTCCGGACGGAACACTGCGGGGAGGTGTCCACGAGGTTCGCTGGGGCGAGCCTGCCGTGATGACGCGCGCGCAGCTCTTGGGAAAGTCGACCTCGTCGCCGCCCAAAGCTCTCGAGACTTTTCTTTCCACTTTCCTGGAAGGCTTTCAGCTGGTGAACGACAGCGTGGAGAACCTGCACAATTACGATCAGACCCTAATCGTAGATTACCAATTTAGTGCGCCGAACTACGCGCAGAGCTCCGGAGATCTGTTGCTTGTACGTCCACGCGTGCTGGGGGAGAAGGGAAGCGCACTGCTCGAGGAAAAGCCTCGCACGTACCCGGTGGAACTCGGCACCGCCACGGTTCAAACTGACGTCTTTGAAATCGCGCTTCCGCCCGGCTACGTCGTGGACGAACTGCCTCCTCCCGTTCATGCCGATTATCCTTTCGCGAGTTACACCAGCAAGGTCGAATGCGACGGCAAGGTTCTGCGGTACTCACGCACTTATGAGATCAAGCATATGGATGTGGGCACGGATCAACTTGCCGACCTCAAGAAATTCTACGAGCAGATTAGCGACGACGAAGGCGCCAGCGCGGTGTTGAAACGCGCTGCGAATTGAACGCGAATCGACGGGACCCAACAGTGCATTAAGACGCTTCGTTCTTGCCGGACCGTTCGGTTCGCGGACAAATGAAGAGCATGCGGCGCGCGCCCGCGAGCGAACCCATGGCTGGCCGCAAACCGCGCGGCGCCAGATTCCCCGCCTCCGCTTCGAGTTTGCTCGCCTCTTCTTCCGTGACGTCGCGGCGAAATACGTCGGCGTTCCATTCGTAGGAATAGCCTTGATACTCCGGCGCGGTCTCGCGGACCGGAGCGATCACGACGTCCCACAAGCTGCGCGGCCGGAGCCAGCGCTTTTGCGCGGCCGCGCCACGCTCGATCCTCGCGATCTCTCGCGTTGCGACGCCGCCTGACTCCAACACAATCGCCGCAGATTCTTCCGGGCGAAATATCCGCGTGGGGTCGGCGTCCGGAAAGCGCGCGAGAGCCTCCGCCAATTCGGCTTCGTTCGCATCGAAGCCTGTCCACCAGTAGCGATGGTAGTGATAAGCGATCGTCCCGGAGCGCAGGATTTGCCGCACGCGCGTGGCGTCCTTGCCGGTCACGCGCAACACCATGTCCAGCAGTTCGTGCACGCCGAACGTCTGCCGCACGATCGGCCGCAGACTGACGTAGCCCGCCTCTTCGTCGGAATAGCGAACGGGAATTGTCTCGGGGAGTGCCACGTACGGAGCATACTGCCCCGCGCCGCCAGAACGCGAAGCAAAATGTCGCGCGGGCCGTCATATGGAGTGCGGCGGCTCGACGCCGCTTTCCTTTGCGTCAGCCCAGCTTTGCCAGGCGCTCGCGCACACGATCGGATAGAACTTTTCCGTCCACCGTCATGCCTTCGAGCTTCGCGCGCGCGGCCTTGATCACCGCGCCCATCTGTTTCGGTGAATTGGCGCCGGTCTCCGCGATCGCCGCTTCGATCGCCGCGTTCATCTCGGCGTCGCTCGCGCCCGCGGGTAGATACTTTTCGATGATCGCGATTTCCTTGGTCTCTTTGTCCGCCAGGTCCTGACGCCCGCCGCGCGTGAATTGTTCCACCGATTCGCGGCGCTGTTTCACCAGCGTCTGCAGCACCTGTAGCGACTCCGCGTCGTCCAGCGAACGAATTTTCTCGATCTCTTTGTTCTTGAGCGCGGATTTCACCATCCGCAGGACGCTCAGGCGCAATTCGTCCTTCGTCTTCATCGCGTCCGTCAAGTCTTTCGAGATGAGTTCGATTAGCGCCATGTTCGTGCCGGAGAACTATAGCATACACCGCGAGGCCGATGCCCCCGCCGCCCGTCTGCGATATCAACCGAGATGAGAATTGACAGTCCGCCCGCACGCGTCTACGCTTTGCTAACTATGAAAGTCATCGTCGCAGACCCAATCAGTGAGCGTGGAGTCGAGCTGCTGCGCCAGCCCGGCTGGGAAGTCATTCGCACAACGAAAGAAACTCTCGGCGCCGAAATCGCCACGGCCGAGGCCCTCGTCGTTCGCAGCGCGACGCGCGTCAACGCCGAGCTTCTCGAGCGCGCGCCGAAGCTTCTGGTGGTCGGCCGTGCCGGCACCGGCGTGGACAACGTCGATCTCGAAGCCGCGACGCGCCGTGGCGTCCTGGTGATGAATACGCCCGGGGGCAACGCGCCGAGCGTCGCCGAGCACACCGTGGCGCTTTTGCTCGCGCTCGCGCGCCGCATCCCCATGCTGGACGCCGCCATGCACGCCGGCCGCTGGGAAAAATCCAAAGGCCTCGGCACCGAACTGCGCGGCAAGACGCTGGGCCTCATCGGCATGGGCCGTGTCGGCAGCGAGGTCGCGCGGCGCGCCCGCGCGCTGGAGATGAAAGTTCTGGCCTGCGATCCGTACGTCACCGAGTCGGCCGCGAACGAAGCCGGCGTCTCGCTCGTGACGCTCGATGAGCTTTTCGCGCAGTCGGACTACATCTCGCTGCATACCGCGTCCGTTCCCGAGACCCACCACATCATCAACGCGCAAGCGCTTGCGAAAATGAAGAAAGGCGCGCAGCTCGTGAATACCGCGCGCGGCGAACTGGTGGACGAAGCCGCTCTCATCGATGCGCTTCGCTCCGGCCAGCTCGGCGGCGCCGCGCTTGACGTGTTCGCCGTCGAGCCCCCCAAGGATTCTCCGCTGGTCGCGATGCCCAACGTGGTGGCCACGCCGCATGTCGGCGGCTCGACCGTGGAAGCGCAGGAAGAGGTCGGCACGCTCATTGCACAGCAGGTGCGCGACTATCTCTCGAGCGGCATCGTTCGCAACGCCGTGAATTTGCCGTCGCTTTCGGCCGAGCAGTATCGCCGCGTGCAGCCGTATCTCGCGCTCGCCGAGCGGCTCGGCTCGATGGTCGCGCAAGTGATCGCGGCCCGCGGCACGCGCCTGGAGCGCATCCGCGTCGCCTTCGCCGGCGAGCCTGCCGAGTTGGGCACGCGCGTCCTGCGCAGCGCCGTGCTCGCGGGCGTGCTGAACGCCGCCCTCGCCGAAAAAGTGAATCTCGTGAATTCCGAAGCGATCGCCTCCGCGCGCGGCATCGTCGTCGAAGAGCGCGCCGGCCGGCGCGAGCGCGGCTTCCCGGATACGATCGAAGTTACTGGCGAAACCAGCGCTTCGCGCCCGGCGAACGAGCCGGGCAAGGGCGCATTTTCCGTCGAAGGCACCGTCCTCGAAGGCACGTCGCCGCGCGTCCTTCGCGTGGACGGCATGGCGCTCGAAGCCCCGCTCGAGGGCACGCTCCTGCTGATTCGCAATCGCGACATTCCCGGCGCCATCGGCAAAGTCGGCACGCTGCTCGGCTCGCTCGGCATGAACATCGCGACGTACGCGTTGGGCCGCCGCGCCCCCGTCCCCGAAGCCGAAGCGATTTCGGTCGTGCGCCTCGATGGCGAAGTGCCGGATTCGATCCTCGCGCCGCTAATGGAAATTGCCGCGCTCACGGAAGCTCACCTCATCCGTCTTCCGTCGTGACACCTGCCTGCCGCCTGCCCGCCGGTAAGCAGGGCAGGCAGGCGCAGGGTAACGACTCGAATGCGCTGCGCTTGCGCGCACAGCATTTCTTCGGGAGAATGAATCGAGCGGTAACGCGGAATTCCATGCCCATCTACGAATACGTTTGCGAGGATTGTAAGACGCGCTTCGAGCATCTCGTTCTGCGCTCGGAAGAGCGCGTCGCGTGTCCTTCGTGCGGCAGCAATCGCCACGCGCTGCAATTCTCCGTCTTCGCCGCGCCCGCCGCGGCAAACGGCGCATCCTCCGCCAAAGCGGCGGCTCCGGCACGCTCCTGCGGCTGTGGCGCGGGCGGCTGCGGCCGGCATTAGCGCGGCAAGAATTCTATGCGCCCTTTCCCCGCGATCGTCTCGGCAGAATGGGCCCCGGCATGACTCCACTTCACTCACATAGAAGATCCGCCGCCGCCCGCCTCTACGCCCTCGCCCTGATTTTTTTCTGTGCGCTCTCCGTTCTCATTTTGCGAGGGAACCACGTGCAGGGCAGCGCTCCCCAGCGCGTCACGTATCCGCAGGAGATCGCTCGCGTCACGTTCGCAATTTCCGGCGACGTGATCCCGCACCAGGCCGTCGTGGAATCCGCGACGGCCGCCGAAAAGAATCAGCAGCAAGCCGTGTCCGCTTCGTCGACGCCCCCGCCCGCTGCCGTTGCGACGCCCGCGCCTGACGCCACCTCCGCGTCGGCCACCCCCGCAACGCCGCCCGTGCCCGTCACCGATCACGACGGCTGGGACGCCCTCTTTGCCGACGTCGCCGACGTTTTTCGCCAAGCCGACTTCGGCTTCGTGAATCTCGAGACGCCCGTCGCGCCGAATCATTCGCACGGCACCAAAGCGTTCATGTTCAACGCGCCCATCGCGCTGCTCGAATCGCTGAAAGCGAACGGCATCAACATCGTCTCCTTCGCGAATAATCACGTCTTCGACCAGGGCTACGCCGCGTTCAACGAGACGCTCGGCCATTTGCAGGAACAAGGCCTGCTCTACGTCGGCTCCGGTGATTCAGCCGATGACGCCTGGAAACCGGTAATCTTCGAGAAAAATGGCATCAAAATCGGTTGGCTCGGCATGACGCGCTGGCTCAATGGCAATCGCAATCCCACAAAAGATTCCGAGCCGCACGTAGCGTTCTTCCCGTATCCCGGCGAATCGAACGGCGCTCCCGGCCGCGACGAAGCCGGCGTCCTGGACGCGATCAAAAACGCGCGCGCCCAGTGCGATTTCCTTCTTATCTCGATTCACTGGGGAATCGAGTATTCGGCCACGCCGCGCCCCGAAGATGTGGACATGGCGCACAAGATGCTCGAAGCAGGCGCCGGCGCGATCGTCGGCGGCCACCCGCACGTCTTGCAGCCGGTGGAAACGTATCTCACGCAGGATCATCGCAAAACCGTGATTTTCTACTCGTTGGGGAATTTCCTCTCGAATCAGTCCGCCAGTTACATCGGCGGCTTGATGCCGGACAAAAACGGCGACCCGCGCGATGAGATGGTGGCGAAATTTTCAATCGTGAAGAAGGATTACGGGCCAGCGGGAATTCAGTTCGAGTTGGCGGACGTTGGCATCATCCCCACCTGGGGCGAGAACAATCGCCTCCGAGTGCGCAGCGGATTCGATAAGGCGATGTTCATCCATCCCGTTTTCATCGACCGCGAAATCCCCCGCATTCAGGCGCGCCTGGACGAATTGTCGCAGCCGAGCCGCGATCTAACCGCCGCGGAAAAGCAGGAATTCAAGCAGCTCACCGATCAGCTCGCCATGCTGAAGCATCGCCGCGAATTGCTCCTCGATCGCACCGGCGACGATTACGTCATTCCGCCGCCACCGTTGCCTTGAATTTTTCTGGCAGCTTCTTGCAGTGCCACACGAGCCAGTCATTCCGAGGAGCCCGCCGCGGCGGGCGACGAGGAATCTCTCTTTTCTTCGCAATTCACCACCAAGAGAGATTCCTCGCTGCGCTCGGAATGACGACTGGGGGGATTTGTCTACAGGCTACTAGATCGCAAAAAGCTTGCCATGCCTCGCCAGCAATACGAGAAGTGTTGAGCCGAGTAGACTAACAACATAAAAATGA
>CAWCYS010000069.1:0-38738 GCA_963799715.1 Terriglobia bacterium
TTTTTTTTTTTTTATTGGCTGAGTTACGTATTGCTAGCCTGTTGAAAGATGATCTTGTTCACCAGCACGTAACAACTGAATTTCGCAGCGCGTTCTCGGTTTTCCCGTTGAATATTCGCGTCAGAAGAGATCAACCAGCCCTGAGCATCCCGCATCCAAGCGTCCAGGTCCCGCGCGAATCGCCTGTCAACGAAATACCTTTGGGAAAGGGCATTCTGCGTTTGTAAGATAGGAAGTTCTAGAGCCGACTCTAAGACTCGGATAAATTTTTCGTCCAAAGGCTTGGAGCTGATCGGTTCGGTGCCCTCCACAATCCGTGCGAATCGACCCAGAAACTGTACGAGGAAGCCCCTGATTTCCCCTTGCGCGACGGTGCTGTCGAGTTCTTCGCTTCGGGCAATCGAAGTGACGTTGAAATGCTCTAGGTCGCGCTCCGCTATGGGCTTCCCCACTTGGAATGTCTTCCAAAGAACAAAACGATTAACATTCCAAGTAAAGAAATACTCAACGCCTTTGGCGTTGGCTTTTTGGAAAGCATCTTCAAGTAGGGCGTCAGCGTAGGGGCTTTGTCCGTCTGGGCGGTCAGGTAGTTTGAGTTCCCCGGTAAGGGCCGCCTTTCCGTCGCGGTTGTATAGCGTGAGATCGCGACGTTTTCTTCCCTGCCCGGTACCTTGCTCAACTTTTGCCTCTGAGAAGGGAAGCTCGGGAGCCTCAGCAAGGATGGCTTGGATCGTCTTGCAAACATCGGCAGCAAAGGTCCATTCATTGATCGCTGGCATTGGTGTGATAGTTAGCACAGGAAGGATAGGAGGGCAACCTTCACGATAACCGCTTTTTTGAGCGATCAGGCTCGGGCGGCAGGCGGGCCCCTAATCGGTGAGAGGATCTTGCGGGTGCCACACCTTTGCGCCGTTTGCAAAGGTGGGTTCTTCTCCGCATCTCCGCTGCGTCGCACTCGAATCATTCGAAAGGTTATTTACAGAAATAGATTTTGAGAAATAATAGAGCCATGCTGCCCCGTCTCTTGTTGATCGTCGCAAATCCCGGCCCGGTTTCCTGCTCGCATCCGACGAAGGATGCGAGTCCCGCCTGCCCCGGCCTTGCCGGGGAGCGAGTTCTGCAAGGGGCGAGCCGAGGGGCCGCCTCTCAGTCCGGCTTCTTCTCTCGACGAATCCGTGTTCATCCGTGCTTGCCCCCGTCAGGGGGTCCATCCGTGGTTTACCCCGAGCCTTCGCTGCGAGGGGCTTGTCCCGAGTGTTCAGCACGAGGGGTGAGAGCTTTCTTCCACGATTCCGTCGGGGTTTTCATGTTTCGGGCCTCTGCTCCAAAAGTGATACACCGCAAAGGACTTACAGCCACGCTAACCCCTTTGGAATCAACACTTGCAAGCTGCCCGCATCTCTTTGAAAACACGCGGCTTCAACTCCTTCAGAATCAACACTTACGTGTTTTCTCGCCACAAATTCTTTGGATTCAACACTTACAAGAAAACACCGGGGGAGGGGGGTGCCCGGCAAATTCTTCGAGGAGAGTTCCCCGGCATCGCGGTTACCCCGTCGCCGCATCAAAGTCAGGGTGCCCAGGCGCCCGGGAACGCACTCTGCGAGCGAAAGTCCCCGGCGCCGGTTGGAGGGAGCCCGCCGCGGCGGACGGTAAAGACGCCCCTCTAAGCAATCGGGCACACCCCGCGCGGAACGTCCCGGCAAGCCGGACCTGCGCCGTGCTACAATGGCGGTCCCTGGAAAGCGAGCGAACCGATGAATCGTTTTGGCAAGATTCTTGTCGTCTCACTCTCGATCGTGGTCTTCTGCTATGCCGGGCTGGGTTATCTGCTCGGCAAGAGTGAAGAGGACAAGACCTACCGCTCGCTCACCGTCTACGGCGAAGTCCTCCAGAATGTCCAGGACAATTACGTGGACGAGCCGAACCTGCAGCTCGTCACCGCGGGCGCGTTGCACGGCCTGGTGGAATCGCTCGATCCCGAGTCCGCCTACCTCAGCCCGCGCGAGTACTCCGATTACAAAGACAAGATTAAGAATCAGGCTAAGGGCAACGTCGGCATGACGCTCTCGAAGCGCTACGGCTACATCTACGTCGTCTCGGAATTGCCGGACAGCCCCGCCGAAAAGGCCGGGATTCGCAGCGGCGATATTCTCGAAGCCGTGCGCGGCTTTGCCACGCGCGAGTTGTCCGTCGCGCAGGCGGACACGCTCCTGCAAGGCGATCCGGGCAGCACGGTGAAAGTCGGCGTCGTGCGCCGCGGGCAGACCGAGCCCGCTGAAGTGGAAATCACGCGCGCGATACTGCCTTTGATCTATGTGGACGCCGACAAAGTGACCGACGACACCGCCTACCTCCGCGTCGCCACGCTGGACCTCGGCGCCGCCGCCGATCTGCGCATGAAGCTGCAACAGCTCCAGACGCAAGGCGTGCAGAAACTCGTTCTCGATTTGCGCGATTGCTCGGAAGGCCCGATCTCCGAAGGCATCGCCGCCGCGCAACTCTTTCTCCCGAGCGGCACCATCGCCACGCTCGCGGGGCAGACCGTCACCAAGCAGGATTTTGAAGCCGATCCCGCGAAGGTCGTCTGGCACGGACAGGTGGAAGTGCTGATCTCCGGCACCACGGCCGGCCCGGCGGAAGTGCTGGCCGCGGCCATCGGCGAAAATAAGCGCGGCGATTTGGTCGGCGGGCGCACGGCCGGCACCGCCGCCGAGCAAAAGCTCATCCCGCTCGATGACGGCGCGGCGTTGCTCCTCACGGATGCGCTGTACAGCGGGCCCGACGACAAAGCCATTCTCGATGTCGGAATCGCGCCGACCGTTGAGATCGCGCCGCCCGACGAAGATTCCGACGAAGACTCCGCCGAGCCCCCGCCGCCGCTGAGCATCAACCAGCTCCCGGCGAAGGACGATCCCGCCTACCTCAAAGCCCTCGAACTGCTGAAGGGCGCGGCGCCCCAAAAGGCCGCCTGAGGAAGTGGCTCCGCCGTCGCGCGCGCCGCAGCGGCCCACAATAATTTTTCGCGCTCGATTTTTCACGACGAGATTGTTTCGTGCTTACAGTTCTTCCCTGCCGCGGGTTTTTCTCTTCTTTCTTTTTCTGCCGGCGATTCCGCTGATTTTTTCCGGCTGCAAGAACCAGCCGCCTTCCCCCGACGAGATTCGCGCCATCACGCGCGAGATGATCTCCGCCGGCCGCGATGCCGCTGGCGCCAAGGCCGAGATCGGCTACCGCGGCCAGTACGGCCCCCGCGAACCCGACGGCGGCCCAGGCCCGCTCGACTCCGATCACATATTCATCACCCTCCCGGCCGGGGAGAAGGACGCCACCGTCGCCGCCGTCGAACGCGCGCTCGATCGCGTCGCGGAAGCGCATCATTTGGTGCGGCAATCGCAGCCCGCCACGCCCGGCCAGCTGCGCTTCGACTATGCCTTCAACGGCCATGCCACCCACTCCATCCACATCGTATTCCCCATCAGCGTGAGCGTCGAAGAGAGGCACAACGAAAAAAATCCGCAGCCGCGTCTCGCCATCATCTTCGACGATCTTGGCAACGATCGCGGGCCCGCGGAGATTCTGCTCGGGATGCAATTCCCGCTGACCGTTTCCATTCTGCCGAATTTGCAGTATTCCGCGGAGATCGCCGAAGAGGCGCACCGCCGCGGCTTCCAGGTGATGCTGCACCTTCCGGTGCAATCCGAGAGTGGAGAAAAACCCGAGCCGCAGGAATTGCGGCTGGGGATGAGCCGCGAGGACGTCGCGACGCTGCTGGATAAAATGCTGGAGACCGTGCCGCACGCGGCGGGCGTGAACAACCACCAGGGTTCGCGTGGCACCGCGGATTCATCGCTGATGAACAATTTGATGGCCGCGCTGGCCATGCGCAAACTCTTCTTCATCGACAGCCGCACCACCGCTTCCACCGTCGCATTCGATGCCGCGATCGGGGCGGGCGTTCCCGCGGCCTCGCGAAATGTATTTCTCGACGACGTGCAGACGGCGGACGCGGTGCGCGCGCAGATCGAACTCGCCGCAAGCGATGCGAGGAAAAATGGTTTCGCGATTGCGATCGGCCATCCGCACCAAGTCACGCTGCAAGTTGTGGCGGAGGAATTGCCGAAGCTTCAGGCGGCCGGGATCCGTCTGGTGTTCGCATCGGACCTGACGGAGAAAACGGCGAGCGCGCGGCGCTGACCGCGAGAAGAGTTACGCGAGCACTTCCGCCACCATGGGGCGCACGTATTCGGCGATGGCCAGCGACAACGTCAAGCCCGGCGACTCGATGCCGATGAGCTGAATCGCGCGGCGCACTTCCGGATCGTGCGTGATGATGAAGTCCGACATCCCTCCCACGCCGGGCGGCAACAACTTTGCGCGGATGCCGCTATAGGCCAGACGCAAATCCTCCGCTTGCAGCATAGGCAGCATCGGCTTCGCGCGGCGTACGAATTCCTCGACCGGATGGCGATTGCTTTCGTAATCGGTTTTGTCCTGAATGTAATCCGAGGTTGGGCCGACGAGCACGGTTCCCCACACCGTCTTCGTGAGGTGCGTGCCCAGCGTCGAGCCGGCGTCGTGCGGGACGGGGTACACCAGCTCGCGCACCAGATCCGATTTATTCTTGACGACCTCGCAGTATTCGCCGCGATTGGGGTAGATGCGATAGCTTGTGTTCCCGAGCATGGCCGCGACGTCGTCGGAATAAAGACCAGCGCAATTCACGACGCAGCGCGCGTCGATCGTTTCCCGTGGCGCATCTCCCGCATCATCGGGATCGCCGATCTCCACTTCGACGCGAATCCCGTCCGCGCCGGGCTGCATCCTGATGACGCTGGCGTGCGTCACGATGTTTGCGCCGCGCTCCGCGGCTTCGCGGGCGAGCGCTTTCACCAACTCTTCGGCGGATAGTATGCCGGCCGAGGGCACTTCCAACGCCGCGACGCATTCGATGTTCGGTTCGCGAAGACGCGCGGTGGCGCGATCCACGATGCGCAGGCCTTGGACGCCGTTGGCGCGGCCCGTGACGATCAACTTTTCCAGGCTGGCGCGTTCGGACTCGGACGTGGCCACGACGAGTTTCCCGCACGGGCGATGGGCCACGCCGTGCGCCGCGCAGATATTCGTGCATGAGCCGATTGCCGCGCACGCACAAGCGCTCTTTGAGCGAGCCGGGCGTGTAGTAAATGCCGGAGTGAATCACGCCGCTGTTGCGCGTGCTGGCGGCCATGCCGACGTGCGGCATTTTTTCGAGCAGGAAAACGTCGCTCCATATCGCGGCGACTTCGCGCGCGAGCGCGCAACCCACCACGCCGCCGCCGATGATGACGATGTTTGCGGAATCCATTCGCTCTCCTAGGAGCACTTTGTGACGAAAAGAAAATTTATTTTCGCTTCAGGGCCTAAAGCCCCTGCCCATTCTTGACCTGTAACGTGGGAGCTGAAGCTCCCACCTCCTAAAAAGCGGGCAGCCCAAATCCTTGACGGCATGCTAGCCCGGGCCGAGCGGCAGAAAGTATTGCGTGCCTTTGACGGGTTCTTGCAAGCGGCGCAGCAATTGCTGCAAATCTTCCGTGCGATCCACGAAATCGATTTCGGTGGTGTTCACGACGAGCAGATCGGACGACGAATAACGGAAAAAGAAATGCTCGTAGGCGCGCACGACTTCCTCGATGTATTGTTTCGAGATGCGGGCCTCTTCGGGGGCGCGTTTCCGGGCGATGCGCTCGCGCAGGATTTCGGGAGACGCTTGCAGATAGATCACGAGATCGGGTGTGGGAATGTCGGCGGTGAGGAACGGATAGAAGCGCTCGTAGAGTTTCAGTTCTTCGTTATCGAGATTGATGTAGGCGAAAAGTTTGTCCTTCTCGAGCAGGTAATCCGAGACCACCGGGCCGGAAGATTGCCTGATTTGCGCGTCGCGCAGACGGCGCTGGCGCTCCATCAGAAAAAACATCTGCGTGCGAAAGGCCGCACCGGGTTTTTCCTTGTAGAAATCGGAGAGGAAGGGATTGTCATCGCAATCGAAGATGCGCCGCGCGTGCATGCGGTCCGCCAGAACCTGCGCGAGCGTGGATTTGCCCACGCGAAGCGGTCCTTCGACGGCGATGAAACGCGGCGGCTCAAACGCCGGCGCCTGCTTGCCGCCCGCCTGCCGGACAGGCAGGGCAGGCGCGGCTTTCCGCGGCGGGGATTTCGGGGTGCGCGGCATGGCGGGGAATTATAGCTGAAACGAGAAGGGGCCGCAGAAGTGCGGCGCTTGGCGCACCCCGCCTGACTGTCCGGTTACTTCTCCGGGGTCATCTGTGGCCCGGCGTCGGTGGGCAGTGGTGCGATCGTGAAATCCGTCGCGCGTGCGATCGTCTGCTTGCTGATCTGGTCGGTCGCTTGAATTTCGAGGTGATACTGGCCTGGGGCGAGCGAGCTCAACATGGCATTGTCTTGGATCGTCATTTCAGTGCCACTCTGCTGAAGGGCCTGACCGGTGATTGCTTCGGTGATCACGTTTTGGCCTTTCCTCGTGAGGTGGAACGTGATCAGGGCGTCGTTCTTGTGAGTTATGCGGTCTGCCTTGAAATTGTAAATCTGTAGATAGATACCGGGGGGCTGGTCAGCGGTAAACGATTGACTGATCTTAGGACGTACCTCGGTGTCGCCGATGACGAATTGGTCCGAGGCGATCTGACTTGGAGTCACCGGTTGCGTCTGGTCGGCAAGAATCAGGGTGCTGGCGCCGAGCGTGTCATCGTCCAGCGGTGGCACGGTCAAGCGCGCGCTTTCAATGCCCACCTTGTTGCTGTTGACGTCCTTGATTACGATGTCCAGCCGATACAGGCCGGGGCAGAGCGGCACAGTCTTCTGGTAAGCCAGATCTCCGTTACGTGATTGCTCCAGTTGGGAATCCGGGATACCGCCGTGGATAACGTCCTCGAATGTGTCGACGGTACGCCCCGTGAGCGACGAGATGCGTGCATACAAGTTGAGCGACGCCGTAGGCACGCCGCCTTCTTCCGGGAAGCTCAATTGCCCGCTGGGAATCTCTACAGTGATGGGAACCAAGGCGGTGTAAGCGGTGACCCGCAGGAAGTCGAAGCGGTAGCAAAACTTAATATCGTTGCGCTGGATTCGCGAGACAGTTATTTCCTCTAAATCCTTGAATTTGACTGGCGGCGGATTATACGCCCTAACGACGACCTCAATACGGGCGGGCACTCTTTCGCTGTCGGGCGTCTGACCTGTCGAATGAGGAGCCGGGGGCGTGACTCGCTCCGGCTGTCTGCGAGGCTTGCCCAGTTCATAACTCGAATCGTCGTGAGTCACAGCGACCAACCTGTTGGCATCGCCAGGATCGGTCGACAGGTAATATTCGCCCGTCCTACTCGGATCTATAAAGCACATAGTGACGTTGTCCCCGATACCTTCCATGTGGCGGTAAGTCCACTGCTCGAACGGAGGCGCGGAAATCGTGCCGCCCCCTTGTGATTTGGGCCGTTCGTAGGTGCCTGCGGTCGGGTGGGATTCGATTTCGTCGGGCGGTCCCCAGATGATGTAAATCCTGCCCCGGTCCGTCTTCCGTCCGGGCACTCCTGTGGCGAAGTGCGCGTTCGCGTATGCGATTCGTCGGTAGTGCTCATCTTTGAACTCGTTCTCGGGTGTATCGGGAGTCGGATCGCGACGCATCCAAAATTGCTCGATGAATTGTTCGCGTTCCTCGTTAGTCCTCAATTGCAGAAAGGCGGCCCGCTCCTCGTCGGTGATGATGTAAACCACATCCTGTTCGAGCCAAGCCTTGTAAGGATTCGGGCCGTCTTTTTCGAGCTCGCGCAGGCGCTGCGGCCGTTGCAAATGGTCGTTCTTGTTGCCGGTCGTTTGGTTGGAGTTCGTGTCTTGAGTGGTTGTCTCTTGCGCAGGCAGAACGGGAAGAATGAAGAAAGAAATCCAGGCTAGAATCAGAAGCGGGAACGCGAAGCGATTGCATCGGCCCATCGCGGCACCTGTACCCCGTTGTCAAACTGACAAACTGCGACTTGGTCCCTGAGGTTACAGACTCGCGCGCGCGCCAGATGGTTGCTTGGGGATCATGGCGGGCTGCGGTGTAGGCAACGAACTGGTACGAGGGCTTGCGGGTAGTGCGCGGAATTCTTGGTGGCAGAATCCGGGTAATAGACAATCACGTACAAATTGTTCGCCAGTAGATTCGTGCCCTGGAAGCCGTTGCCGAAGCAAAAATTCCACTCGAAGTCGTCAGCGGGGCCATTGGCTTGGCATGGGGATGCGGCGGTTTCCGCTTGGCGGGCCCAGTAGAGATAGGGTGGATTTTTTGGCTTCGGCCCAGGCCAGAAGCAGAAAGCGGTGGCCCCTGTAGCTACAGGAGCCACTGCCAGGAGGGGACCTCCATTGAAGGTTTGCACAGCAACCGTCTACTGCATCGAAAAACTGATGGTCACATTCAGCTCAATTGAAATCGGCTGCTCATCCAGATATGTCGGTTCATATTTCCACTGGCGAAGCGCTTCCATTGCGGCACCAACCAGCATGGGGTGGCCGGAGATCAACTTCATCTGCGAGATGTTGCCGTTTGTGTCGATCACCGCATCTATGACAACGTCACCCTGGATTCGTGCGGCCCGAGCGATTTGCGGATACATAGGCCGCGGCGTGGAGATGGGACGCGGCGGCTTGACGCGCCCACCGACACGCAGCGGTGCCTTGGAAACGGCAGGGGGTGGCGGCGGCACGCTCGCAGTACTGGGAATCCCTCCGAGAATTCCTCCGATGACTCCCCCCGCTTGTCCACCACCCACCCCACCGGGAACTCCTCCGGGAACGCCGAACCCTTCTGCCACTTGCGGCATCTGTTCATCCTTCACGATGACTATTCTCTTGGGGATTGCCGTCGGCGCGACCAATCGTCCCGCCTGAATCAGGGATATTTTCTTCATTTGCGCGGCCGGCAATTTCGTGATGGTAGGGGCCGGTGGCGGTGGCGGCGGCGGTGGCGGCGCCGCGAGGAACGTACGCGTAAACTGCTTAAGATCGAGCTGCTGCGAGAACAGAAGGGGGATAATCGCCGCTATGCTCAAAAGTATCACTTGGAAAATCACGGAAACAACCACGGAATAGGCCCGTTTGGGCTGCTTTAACTCGTTATTTTCGAGAAGAGCCTCGGCGAAAAGGGCAGGCGCGCGGTGCGCCGGGACTCCGGCTGCGTCGCGCGCTGTGGAGGCCTGGCCCCCCTTCTCCAGGACACTGGTTTGGGCTTTTGCATTCTTGCTGGCCGGGTCGCCCGGAACTCCGCTTTTCGCGGTTCCCGATTCCGGCGGCGTGGCTACTGTGTGGGGTGCCATGGACCAACCTCCAGTCTCCTTCTCGGGAGATCTTGCAATAACAGGTTAACGCTGCGTGAAAATTCGCTAAATGACCCGAGTCACACGCCAAAGTGATGGCGGTCACAGGATCTCAAAAGGGGAAAGCGCGCCGCGATTAGAGACACTGCCGCGCGCGGATTCTAGAATGGCCCGAGGCTAAGCGCGACACAGGATGCTCTTCTTGCTGCCTCGTGCGCAGGGGGCGCTCGACCGATAAATGCTTTGCGGAGGAGGGGAGCGCGGGCGACGAAGGGCTATTCGGGATCGCCGTTTCCGCCGCAGTGACCGTGGACAGTGGTCAGGGGAACCTCTCGCAGGGGCAACATGGCCGGCACGGCGGGGAGTTCGATGCGGAAGGTCGAGCCGCCTTCGTTGCGATTGAAGCAGGAGATTTGGCCGCCATGCTCTTGCACGAGTCCGTAGCAAATGCTGAGTCCGAGGCCGGTGCCTTTGCCGACGGCCTTGGTGGTGTAGAACGGGTCGAAGACGAGTTCGGGCTGCTTGATGCCGGGGCCGGTATCGGAGAACTCGAGGATGACGGTGGTGCGCGTCCGGCGGGAGCGAATGCTGAGTGTGCCTCCGCCGGTCTCCTCCATCGCGTCCGCGGCGTTGCTGATGATGTTGTAGAAAACCTGCAACAATTGGTTCGGGTCGCCCTGCACGCCGGGGAGCAGCGGCTCGACGTGCAGTTCAATCTGGACGTTCTTGCCGCGCAAGTCGAGGCGGCGAAGTTGCACGGCGCGAGAGAGCACGGAATTCAGATCGAGCAGGGAACGCTGCGCGGAAGGAGCCTGCCGCGCGAAACTCAACAGGCTGGTGACGAGCGTGCGGGTGCGGCGCGCTTGCTCGCGGATTTTCTGTCCGATTTTCCGGGCTTTGGGATCGAGAGCGGTATCGTCGGCCAGCAAATCGGAGTACCCGAGAATGGCCGTCAGCGGATTATTGATTTCATGCGCGGCGCCGGCGGCCAACTGGCCGAGCGAGGCCAGACGCTCCGCCTGCGCGAATTGCGATTGCAGGCGCTTCAGATTCTCAAGCGAAGTCTGCGAGGTGCCGAGCAGGCGCTGGTGATCGCGGTCCACCATGCCCTGGCGCAGGAAGATGAGAAACGTGAACGGAAGAATCGCAATCAAAGTGGCAACGAGGCGGAACTCGCGGACCGCCGGGGTGGCAGTGCTCCAATACAGACTCCAGATCGCCAAGGCGGGCAGCGAGAGCACGGCGCCCATGGCGAGCCAGGACGTTTGCGGAGAGTTGAATTTCCGGTGGTTCTCGAGCGCGCTCGGCGCCGCCGCGGGCTGCAAATCCTCTTCCGTTCGCTGCCGATGCGCCACGACTCCGGCGGTGGCGTACCACAGGAACGAGATCAGCAGCAGAAGATCGTACACACTTCCGGTGTAGTACCCACCGCGCGCAATCGCGAGATTGGCGAGGAGCGAGAATGCGGCGTAGGTGGCGGAGGCGCCCAACAGGTGAGCGTAGATGCGGCGCCAACCGCCCCGGTGCCGCCACGCCAGCGTCGCGAAGCCCACGACCACCACCAGATTTGCCATCGTGAACACGACGCTGAAATTCGCGGAGTAGCGGGCTGGGTTGCGCGAAACGTACTGCCACGGAATTACCGCGAAGATGTAGAGGTACATCCACCAGAGAAGCAGAAGAGAAAAATCCACGCTGCCGAACCGCAGCGGGGGAGCAATGCGCTTGGCATACGGGTGAACGCCCAGCGCGGCGATCAGCGGAACCGTGTGCAGGAAGATGATGATGTCGCCGGCGAATGGCGCCGGCAAGGGCGCGTGGAGATAGACATCGTAATAGGTCCAGGTGAACTGGCCGATCATCCAGAGCGTGCTGCCCAGGGCGAGCAGCATCCAGAATATCGACCGGCGCCAATTCGCGGAGGCGGCGTTCATCAGCAATGCGGCGTTGGCCAGCAGCGGGAGGAGACATTGCACCGTGTCCCCAAACGCAGCAAGGCGATCCCCGCGTCCGAAGTGCGCAGACACCAAAGCATAGGAACCGAGCACCAAGACCCAGCATGCGATTAACCATCGAGAAGAGGAGCGGACTCTCATCCGGGATAGAAACCCACTAGTCTCATTCTAGCGCCGGGGGTCGGCCGCGGAGGTTTGGCGTGGTCCGGGCGTACGAATTGATTAAGTAGAGACTGGGCGCGGGGCGCGGAGCGGGGGCGTCGAATTCAGTCCGTGGCGCCGAGTGGGAAAGCCAGGGACAACCTAGGCTGCGTCAAGACACGATTTCGGCTCAAGACTGCAAACAATGAAAGACGGAAAACTCGATGGCGGAGGAGGAGGGATTCGAACCCCCGAGACCCTTTCGGGTCTAACGGTTTTCAAGACCGCCGCCTTCAACCGCTCGGCCACTCCTCCGCCCCCGATTGTAGCGCGCAATGGGCCGGGTCGTGTGGCGGGAAACCCAAACCCGTCCCCCAACAGGGGATGGGCCAGCCGGGGAGGATTTCGGCTGGCCCGTTGGTGCGTGATGCGCAGCGGATGAAATCTACTGCGCCGGAACGTTGGCGCTGGCCATGTTGGAATCAGCGCTGTTTACACCGGCAGAATTCTGCGCGGTGGCGACGTAATTGTAGGTTTGGCCGGCAGTCACTGTGGAATCCGTGAATGTGTTTCCGGTGATCAAGGATGTGTTCACGATCGCGTACTGGCCGCCGGGGATCGTCCGATAAATGTTATAGCCAGCAACGGTCGAGGTGCTCGGCGTCCAGCTGAGGGACACCGAATGCTTGACTGCTGCTGCAATTCCGGTCCCGGTGAGCGCAACGCTGCCGGGAGAATTTGTCGCGTTGCTGGCGACGGTGATGCTGCCCGTGTCGCTGCCCGCGACAACCGGCGCGAATTGCGCGGTTACCGTGACAGACTGGCCGGGTGTGAGCGTGACGGAAGACGTGGAAGAGGTCATGCTGAAGCCGGTCCCCGACGCCGTCACGGAGGAAATGAGGACGTTGGAGGTGCCGGTGTTCGTCAATGTCGCGCTAAGCTGGCTGGTGCTGCCATCCGTCACGTTGCCGAAGGCCAAGCTCGCCGGGCTGACAGATAGCAACTGCGTCGAGGTTGTGCCGGTGCCGGAGAGCGCCAGGCTGAGCGGTGAATCGGTGGCGTTACTCACGAGCGCGATTGAACCGGCAATGGCTCCCGATGTGGTCGGGTCGAAAACCACGTTGAAGGAAGCAGTTTTGCCCGCCGCGATGGTGAAGGGCATGGTCATTCCCGTCATACTCATGCCCGTGCCAGTGACGAGCGCCTGGCTGATGCTGACGGATACGACTCCCGCGTTGCTCAGAGTGATCGTTTGGGAGTTCGAGGTTCCGGTGGCGACGCTGCCGAAGCTTACCGTAGATGGCGTGGCGTTCAGGACCAGGCTGACGCCCGTTCCGGAAAGAGCGACCGAGGATGCCGAACCAGTCGAGTTGCTGGTGATGGAGATTGAGCCGGTGCTGCTTCCGGCCGTCTTGGGATCGAAGCTCACGGTCAACGGTGTGATCTGGCCGGCATTGAGCGTGACGGGAACGGCGAGAGCCGAGATGGTGTAGCCGGTGCCGCTGACGCTGGCGCTGCTGATGGTTAGTGCGCCGGTGCCGGAGTTCGGAGAGCGTGACGCTTTGTGTCGTCGTGGTTCCGGTGTTGACGCTGCCGAAACTCAGCAAGGCCGAGCTCAGAGCGAGCACCGGAGTGCTAACGGCGACGCCTGTTCCGGAGAGCGCGACCCTGGCCGGTGAGACGCTCGCGTTGCTGGAAATTGAAACCGATCCGACACTACTCCCCGCTGCGGTAGGATCAAAACTCACAGCCAGCGGCGTGCTTTGGCCGGGGTTGAGCGTTAGAGGCAAGGAAAGAGCAGAAATCGTGTAGCCCGTGCCGCTGACGGTTGCGTTGCTGATGACCAGCGCGGCGGAACCGGAATTGGAGAGCGTGAGGCTCTGCGTCGTGGTGGTTCCGACATTGGCGCTGCCGAAACTCAACGAGGACGCGCTCAACGCGAGTGCTGGCGAACCCGTTGACTGGGCTGCAGTGCCGGTGCCACTGAGCGGGATGGTGACGGTGGGATCGCTCGCATTACTGGAGATGGTGAGCAACCCCGAGTCCACTAACGCAGAGGTGGGGGCGAAGGTCGTCTTAAAGGTATGGCTACTGCCGGGGCCGAGGTCCAGCGGAAACCTGATTCCGGAAATCTTGAACGTCGAACGCGAAACAGCGATGGACGAGACGGTCAAGGACTCGCGTCCGGTATTCGTGATTTGCAAAGTCTGCGTGGACGTTGTGCCCACGGTGACGCTGCCAAAACTCAACTGAGCGCTGCCCGCTGTCAGGACGGGCGAGCCATGCCGATCCCGCGAGCGGCCGGACAGCGCGAATCCCGCCATCAGGATCATCAGCACGATGACCGGCCCCAAGATGCCCTGCTGCGGCGTGACTTTGAGCGAGCGTGCCACTCCGCGGCTCGTGGAAATTCTCCGCTGAAAACTCTGTGTGTGTGTCATTCCCCTGATCCCTCTGAAGCCACACTAGAGCCGCAGCTCAGTCAGGGACTACTGGCCGGAGGGTCCTTTGGAGTACAGGGGCGATAATCCGGAGGGAACAGGCAGTAACTGGCCTTCGGGCTGGCGATGAGAATTATTAAGGGTGGGCGGCTAGTTGCTGCCGGAAGGAGGGTGGCCAGAACCGTCCGCGGAGCCTTGGGAGCGTCCGGACCAATCGCCGGGGGCCAATTCGACACCCCAGAAATGCGGAGCGGGGGAAAGAAACTCGACTCCCACGCGCTGGCCTTTTTCCACCGCGTCGCCGAGATAGACGATGCGGCATTCCTGTTCTTCTTGCGTGAAGGGATTGGCAATCACCAGCATGGAATCCAGGGTGACCGGCTGATTCAGGTAAAGCAGACCGCCGTGGGCGTTGATGACAATCGTCTCGCAGGCTTCGCGGAACCGGCGCCCGTCGGAATTCTTGCCCGCAACGACTACGCGGAGGCGCAGGAAGATGCGAGTGCTGCGTCGCTCACTGGAGATGGAAGGAACCGGCATAGGAATCATCGTGGCCCACGTGCGGCTTGGCGTCAACGCTCCGGGTGAGGGAGCGTTCCAATAAGAAAACTGTCCAAAGGGACCGAGGCAGCTTCCGACCAGTGGGGCGCCGGAAAGCACCGAAAGGGGGATGAGATCCGCGGGGAGCTGCGCGCGATGCTGATGAATCCGGCATCCCACTGGAAAACCTAGCGAATGGGGAGTGTCCGCTCATGATATAACCCCCTGAGCGGCATGGGGGAGCCCGGATGAATCTTTCCGAGTATGTGGATGCAAAGCACGATGAGCACCTGAGCGATCTATTCGAATTCCTGCGCATTCCCAGCATCAGCACGCAAAGCCAGCACAAACCGGGTATCGAACGGGCCGCCCACTGGGTGGCGGACCGCATGCGCAGCGTCGGACTGGATTCCGTTGAAATCATTCCGACGAAGATGCATCCGCTCGTTTACGGTGAATCGCTGCACGCCCCCGGCAAACCGACGATTTTGATTTACGGCCATTACGATGTGCAGCCGCCCGAGCCGCTGGGACTCTGGACTTCTCCCCCGTTCGAGCCGACCATCCGCGGGAAAAATCTCTACGGCCGCGGCACGGCGGACGACAAAGGCCAGGTGCACATTCACCTGCGCGCGCTCGAAGCGATCCGGCACTTGACGGGCGGACTGCCGATCAACGTGAAAATGCTCGTCGAAGGTGAAGAGGAAGTCGGCAGCGAAAATCTTTGGGATTACGTGGTGGCCAACAAGAAGAAGCTGAAGTCGGACGCACTGGTGGTGTCGGACACGTCGATGCTGGGCGTGGGCGTGCCTTCGATCACTTACGGATTGCGGGGACTGAACTACTATCAGGTGGAAATCACCGGGCCGTCGCAGGATCTGCACTCCGGCGTTTTCGGCGGCGCGGTTCCGAACCCGCTCACGATTTTGACCGAGTTATTCGCAAAGCTGCACGACAAGGATTTCCGCGTCGCGGTGCCGGGCTTCTACAAGGACGTGGCGAGGCTCTCCAAGACGGAAAGCAAAGCGCTCAATTCGCTGCCCTGGAAAGAGAAGAAGTTTCGCGAGACCGTCGGAGCGCCCGGGCTGTGCGGGGAGAAGGGCGCCACGATCATCGAGCGGCTGTGGTGCCGGCCGACGTTGGATCTGAATGGAATCTGGGGCGGATACATGGGAGAAGGCTCGAAGACCGTGATTCCCGCCAAGGCGTTCGCGAAATTTTCGACGCGGCTCGTGCCGAACCAGAAGCCCGAGGAGATCAGCCGGCTCGTCGAGAGACAGATTCGCAAGCTGCTGCCGAAGACGGTTCATCTGAAATTTGAAGTGCTCAGCACGGGAAAGCCTTGGGTGGCGCCGTACCATCATCCCTTCTTCGAGCACGCGCACCAAGCGCTAGAGAAAGGCTTCGGAAAGCGCGCGGTGTTTATCCGGGAAGGCGGCTCGATCCCGTTTGTAACGCAAATGAGCGATGCGTTCCGGATTCCCTGCCTGCTGATGGGATTCGGCTTGCCCGACGAAAACGCGCACGCCCCGGACGAGCACATCGCGCTCGATAACTACTTCGGCGGAATCAAGTCGATCGCGTATTTCTACGAATCACTCGGCGGCACGCGGATCTAAACGGCAGCTCGCCGTGCGTTGCGGAATTGAGTTCAACCTGCGGAGAGCTGCACGAGGCGCCCGCGCGCGTACTGCGACAGCGCCGCATTCGCAGCGGCCACGACCTTGAGTGATTGCGCCACGCGCTCGAGGTCCGCGCCCGGCACCGCGAAATACATCTCGTCGTCGCTAATTCCCGTATAGACGCGATTCCCAATGCATCCGAGGCTCGCCACAGTTCCCTTTTGGAGCGCGGCCGGCAGCGCCATGCACGTCGGACGGCCGAGAATCGGGAGGACGCCACCGGAGCCCGCGTGCGTCGCCGCTTCATGCAGCAGCATCGCGGAGCCCGCGGGACACCAGAACAAAACCACGCTGGGCGCAACGGGCGTGCGGCCGAGCGGGGCGTAAAGCACCGCGGCGGGCGTGCTCGCAAGCTGTGGGATCTGCGGCAGTTCCGAGGGGCGCACGTACTCCAATTGAAACATCATGCCAAGAGTTTGCTCGGCGCCTTTGGCGAACTCGGGCGGGAGCGGGAAGTTGTGCGTGTGACTCCCGATGGCGCAGTTGTAGTGGTCCGATGCGACCGTGTAGAAAACGCGTCCTTCGGACGCCAGCCGCCAAAACGTGCAGCCCGCCGGAGAGGAACCGGCGAAGCGCTCGACACCTTCCGGAGCCTTATCGAGAAAACTCACTGCCACCGGAGGGCGCTTGAGTTGCAAGAGTGAAGTGAATTCCGTCTGGAGCGTGGCCCAATTTGGCATCCGTGTCTCCTGATGTGGCGCCGCAAGTATACCTTCTGCGCGCGCTGAAAAAGAAGAGGCGGACGGACCACTTCGCGCGAAGCCGCATTTTTTCAGGCTTTTTGGCATTTTTGCTTGCCTTCGCTGCGGCAGGCCGATATAGTTCTCCCGGCAAATTGACCGGCCCAGAAGCCGGAAACTGCCGCAACATCACGCACACCACAGAAGGAGATCGAGATTAAATGGCAGCAAAGCCGCTAAGCAAGTCGAAGATCCTGGGCCACCTAGCCGAGAAGGTGGGCACGCCGCGCAAGACCGTCGCCGCATTTTTTGACGAGCTCTTCAAACTGGCCGTCAAAGAATGCAAGGGCGGGGCGGGCAAATTTGTGATTCCGAACATCGGGCGCGCAGTGAAGGCGCATCGCAAGGCGCGCATGGGCCGGAACCCGCAAACCGGTGAAGCGATTAAGATCAAGGCCAAGACCGTAGTGCGGTTGCGCGCGGCCAAGGCGTTCAAAGACGCAGTCCTGGGCTAATCGGGCTGCGACGTTCGGCACGGCTTCCCGTGAGGCGCGGATGAAACCCGGTCGGTTCGCGCCAAAGGGGGAGAAGTTTCTCAAGCGCCGTTCGGCAAAGTAGATTTCGTTTTGAGGAAGCCCTCAGGTGCAGGAAGCGCCTGAGGGTTTTCTTTTCCGGCAAAGAATGAGCGCCGCCGATTCTATCTCGAGCGCGCGGCGCTAGCGCCTCTCTCGTTGCGAATGGCATAATCTTTCCCAGGAGATCCCGTCCGTTCCATGGAGCCAAGCGCCCCATATTCCGGCCTGCTGACGGACCTCTACGAGCTGACGATGGCGGCGGGCTACCTCGAGGCAGGCTTCGAGGGCCAGGCCACCTTCGAGCTGTTCGTGCGGAGTCTGCCGAAGCGGCGGAATTTTCTGGTTGCCGCCGGGCTTGAGCAGTGCCTGGAGTACCTGGAGCGGATTCGATTCTCGGACGAAGAGCTTGCGTATCTGCGCGCGCATCGCGCCTTCGCGGCAATCGACGACTCGTTTTTCGAATATCTGGCGAAGTTTCGTTTCCGCGGGGACATCTGGGCCGTGCCCGAGGGGACGATTTGTTTCCCGGATGAGCCGATGCTGCGAATCACCGCGCCGATTATCGAGGCGCAGATCGTCGAAACGTATCTTCTCTCCAGCATGAGTTTTCAGACGTTGATCGCGAGCAAAGCGGCGCGCGTGACGCTAGCCGCTCAGGGACGCGCGGTGCTGGAGTTCGGAACGCGCCGGGCGCATGGGCCTGAATCCGGCGTGCTGGCGGGGCGCGCGGCGTTCATTGGCGGATGCCGCGGCACGTCGAACGTGGCCGCGGGGCACCGCTTCGGCATTCCGACGTTTGGCACGCAAGCGCATTCCTGGATCATGGCGCACGAAAACGAGGAGGAAGCGTTTCAGAGCTTCCTCGATATTTTCCCCAACGAAAGCGTGCTCCTGCTCGATACGTACAACGTCCAGGCGGCCGTGGAGAAAATCATCGCGATGGGCCGCAGACCGCGCGGCGTGCGGCTCGATAGCGGCGATCTCGCAGCGGACAGCAAGTGGATTCGGCGCCGGCTGGACGATGCGGGATGGAAGGACGTGCAGATTTTCGCCTCCGGCGATCTCGACGAGGATCGCATCGAATCGCTCGTCGCGTCCGGCGCGAAGATAGACGCCTTCGGCGTGGGCACGGCGCTTTCGACGTCGCTCGATGCGCCGGCGTTGGGCGTGATTTACAAACTCGTTGAGGTCGAGACGGGCGGGACCGTGCGAAGCTCCGCGAAATTCAGCGCCGCCAAAATTACTTATCCGGGGCGCAAACAGGTGTTTCGCAAAGTGGATTCGCGAGGCCGCTTCGTTGAAGACGTTATTGCTCTCGAAGACGAGCGCATCGCGGGGGCCCAGCCGTTGCTGGAACTCGTGATGAAGGCGGGCTCGAGAACTTCTCCGCCGCAGGCCCTGGACGAGGCGCAGTCGCGATGCTTGCGCCAAGTTGCCGGCCTGCCCGATGAGTTAAAAATGCTGGGCCAAGCGCCCGCGTATCCCGTGCATCACAGCGAGCGCCTCGAAGAACTGCTGGACGAAGTTCGCCGAAGGGTTGAGAAGGCCGCGCGCGTCTAATGTTGTGGTGCATGCCGCCGCGGAGCTGGATGGCCAGGTGAAGCCGTTATGGTTTCCTCCAAAATAATTCTTTGGGATGTGGATACGCAAGCGGACTTCATGCTGCCCGGCGGCAAGCTTTGCGTTCCGGGCGCGGAGAAACTTCTGCCGAATTTGAACCGGCTGACGGAGGCTGCGCGAGAGGGCCGCGCGTTTCTTGTTTCGAGCGGCGATTCGCATACCGCCGAAGATCCGGAATTGCGCACCTGGCCGCCGCACTGCATGCGCGGCACGCCCGGCGCCGGGATCGTTCCCGAGACCTTGACGAAACATTTCTTCGTCGTCCCGAACCGGCCCGGCGCGCCGCTGCCCGCCGATTTCAAGCGCTTTCAGCAAGTGATACTTGAAAAGCAGACGCTCGACGTCTTCGACAATCCCAATATGGACGCAGTGCTCGCGCGAATCGCGGAATTTACCGATCCGGGTGCGGAGTTCATCGTTTTCGGCGTGGTTACCGAATACTGCGTGAAGGCGGCCGCGAAGGGATTGCTCGAGCGCGGGCGGCGCGTGGCCATCGTCACAGACGCGATCGAGACCATCAAGCGGGAGGACGGCCAGCGCACCTTAGATGAACTTCACACCGCCGGCGCGCGTCTGGTGACCACTAACGAAGCGTTGCAACAGCTCGGGGCTTCGACCGCGCGTTCCGCCTGACGCTCCGTCACTTTTTCAGATTTTTTGAGAAGAACCCGAGCTCGCGCGACCATGCATCGGCGGCAGCATCGGCTCGGTAGTGATTCTTGTCCGCCGAGTTTTCAAAATCGCTGCCCGCGCCGGGATAGATTTTCGTGTCCGCTTGAAGACCTCGCGCACGCAGCGCGTTCTGGAAAGCTGTAATTTGACTGGCAGTGATCCCCCTTTGATCGGCACCGAAACTTCCGAGTATCCCAGCGCGAATCTGTGCAATGTCGTTGGGGTCCGTGGGCAGCGCCGCGTCGCTGACGGCGCAGGCGGCGAGCTTCGGTTCGTGGATCGCGAGTTCGAGCGCGAACCAGCCGCCCGTCTGCCAGCCGATCGCGCCGATGCGGGTTGAAGAGACGTCTTTGCGCGAGGCAAGGTATGCAAAGGCTGCTTGGACGTCGCGCAGGGCGCGATCGTCCGGCAGGCCGCGCGCCAGCTCGTGCGCTTCCTCATCGTCCGCGGCGACTCTGCCGCGATACAGATCCACGGCCAGCGCCACGTAGCCTTGGGCCGCGAAATTCCTGGCTTCGTCCTGAATCCACTCCGTGGGCCCGCGATCTCCATGCACCAGCAGGATCGCAGCGTGACGGCCGGGAGCGCCAGGGAGCGCGAGAAAACCGCGCACGGTCTCCGAGCCGCTGGCATATTGCACGACTTCTGTCCGGGGAGGAGCGGCGGTGAGAGGGGGAACGCCGCAGGCGCAGACGACAACTGCGGCGATCGCCAACCGAAACGCGATGTTGTTCAAAGTGACTCCCCGGCAAGGGCGCGCTACTATTTTAATGTTTTCGCCAAGAACGCGACGATACGGTTCCAGGCGTCCGCGGCAGCCTCGGGCCGATAGCCCGCCGTATTGTTGGGGTTCTCAAACGCGTGGCCGGCGCCCGGGTAAATCTTCAGGTCCACCGATTTTCCGGCCCCTTTCATCGCGCTCTCGAAAGCATGTACGGCATCCGGCGTGATGCCTCTATCATCGGCGCCGAAATTGCCAAGGATGGGCGCCTGGATCGCCGCGATGTCAGCGGGATCGGTGGGCATCGCGCCGTAATTCACGACGCAGGCCGTAAGCTTTGGCTCGTGAATCGCGAGCTGCAGCGAGTACCCGCCGCCCATGCACCATCCGATCGAACCAATTTTGTTCTTGTCCACTTCGGGCCGCGCAGCGAGGTAGTCGTACCCAGCTTCGAGGTCGCTCACGGCTCGGTCGTGGGGCAACGCGCGCATCAATGCGCTGGCGTCCTGAGGATCGGTGGCCACGGCGCCGCGGTAGAGATCGACTGCCAGCGCGACGTAGCCCTGGTCCGCCAGTTTCTGCGCCTGCTCCTTCACCCAATCATTCAATCCCCAGAATTCGTGAATGACCACAATGCCGGGATGCGGGCCGGGCGAATCGGGAAGAACGAGATAGGCCCGGACGGTATCGTTGCCGCTCTTGTATTCGATCATTTGCGCCTTCGGAGGCGATGCCAACAGGTACGCACCGACCGCCGCAAGCGCGATCAAACCGCCCGCCATGACGACTTTCAGCCACTGTTTCATCACGCACCTCCAAAGGCAGACCGCAAAAGCCCGCTTCACTAGCCCGTGAACTCGTGGATTCTATACTCGCTGGCCGTACTCTGTCATTTCGCCACGGTGGGCGAAGCGGCCGAGGGCCGCACCAGCCGATCGTAAAGCCATAAAAGCAACGCCGTCGCGAGACCGACTCCCGCTACTACCCACCAAATTTCTTTCGGACGGTGCACGACTTCGCCGAAATGGTGAACGAGCCGGCCGCCCATCGCGCCGGCGATTACAAATCCAATCGCAACGGGCAAGAACGCGAAACCCATGTACGTCCCTTGCTGGCCGGGAGGCGCGAGGCGCGAAATGTATTCGTACAAGCGCGCCGAAAACAGCGTCTCACCGAGAGCGACGACCGCGAGCGTGAGCACGGCGCCCGGGACACTCGCCCAGGACGCCAGAATCGCCCACGCGGCGCCCGAGATCAAAACGCCCAGTGTCATTGCGGTGAAGGGCGGAATACGCCGCGTGAGATAACTCACCGGAAGCTGCAGGCAGATCACCACCGCGGGATCGGTCACCAGGATTCGCTCAATATCGGCATGAGGATTCACATACGGATGCAGATAAAGCGGCAGCGCGATGAACTGCTGCCAGAAGGCCACGTAGAAGCCGGAGATAACCACCAGAAACGCCACAAAGCGCACGTTGCCGATCACGGTGAAGAGATTGCGGATCGTTTCGCCCAAGCTGGCGGTTCGCACTTCCGAGGCGTGGCCGGGCTCCTTAAAAAAGAAAATCACGGCCAGCATAGTCGCGAACATCAATCCCGCCGCAAACCGGAACACGGGCGTCACTCCGAAGCTCCGGTGAATCAGCGAAGCGCTGAGCGGGCCGAGCATCGCGCCGATGTTGACGAGCATGTAGTAGATGGAATAGCCGATGGAGCGGACATTTTCCTTCGAGGCGCGCGCCGTGGTGCCCACGACGCAGGGCTTCACAATGGCCGGGCCCAGCGCGGGCACGATCAGGATCAGCACCACCAGCCGTCCGAGCGGCATGGTGTGCGCGAGCGGCGCCATCCAAGTGGCGCCCAGCGAACCGAGAAGGAAGTAGCCCGCCGACAGCGCGAGATATGCGAACGAGAGAGCACGGCGAAATCCAAAGAGGTCCGCGAGCGCGCCTCCGAAAATGGGGAGAAACCAGACGATACCGCCGAAATATCCGATTAGATCGCCGGCCTGCGCGTCGCTGAAGCGCAGCATTTCGTGAAGGTAGAGCGCCAGCACCGCCTGGACGCCGTAGTACGCTTGCCGCTCGAACAATTCGGTGAGATTCGCCACCCAGAATGCGGGCGCGAAGCCATCGCGGATTTCGGATAATCGCTCGTCGAAGCTCACCCAATTCTCCCGCGCCGCTCGCGCTGACCGCGCCCAGCAGCGGCGCGATTGTAACGAAACATCCGCGCTACCGCCACGCCGCCCCGGCGAGCGGCTGTGCTACCATGTTTTTGCCGCACGTTGAGGCCGGCAGGCTCCCTCCCATGACAGCCGCCACGATGAAAGCTCTGCGGAAAGTGCACGCCGGAAGCGGCGCCGCGCTGGAAAGCGTCGCGATTCCCGCGATTGGGCACGCGGACGTGCTGGTTCGTGTGCGCGCCGCATCCATCTGCGGCACGGACCTGCACATCTACACGTGGGATCGCTGGTCCGCTTCGCGGATCAAGCCGCCGATGACGTTTGGCCACGAGTTTTGCGGCACGGTGGAGCGAATCGGGGAAGAAGTGACGGGAATCGCGCCGGGCGATTTCGTCAGCGCGGAGATGCACGTGGTGTGCGGACAATGCCGGCAATGCCGCGTGGGGCAGCCGCACGTTTGTCAGAATCTGAATATTCTCGGCGTGGATCGCGACGGCTGCTTCGCGGAGTTCGTGCGCATTCCGTCGCGCAACATTTGGAAGATCGACCCCGCCATCCCCGAACACTACGCCGCGATCCTCGATCCCCTCGGCAACGCGGTGCATTCCGTGCTCGCAGGCGAAATCGCCATGCAGACCGTCGCGGTCACCGGCTGCGGCCCCATTGGATTGATGGCTATCGCCGTCGCGAAGGCCTGCGGCTGCGCGACGATCTTCGCCACCGAGGTCAACGCGCATCGCCGCGAACTGGCGCGCCAGATGGGCGCGGACGTGGTGCTCGATCCGGCGGACGCAGATTGTGTCGCCGCGGTGCGCAACGCAACTTCCGGGACGGGCGCGGACGTCCTGCTGGAAATGAGCGGCAACCCGGGTGGCTTGCGTCAGGGTCTGCAGATGCTGCGGCCGGGCGGGCGCGCGTCGCTGTTGGGAATTTTCCCCGATCCCGTGACACTCGATCTCGCATCCGAGGTGGTGACCAAAGGCATCACGCTCCAGGGAATTTACGGCCGGTTGATGTACCAAACCTGGGTGCAGATGACGGAAATGCTCAAGGCCGGACGCTTGAATCTCACGCCGCTTTTTCGAGAGCGCATGCCGCTCGACCGCTTCGCCGACGCATTCTCGATTCTCCAGGGCGGCTTGGCGGGAAAAGTTCTCTTGTATCCGAATGGCGCGCCCCGCTGAGGCCGCGCCGCCGCAGGAGGAATTTCCATGACGGTTTCCGGCCGCCCGCAGCTCGCTTACCTTCACGACGCGCTCGAGGAGATGAAAGCCAAGGGCCTGCATTTTCATTTGCGCGTGCTCCAGGGCGAACAACTCCCGGTCGCGAACTTCGACGGCAAGGACGTCATCAATCTCAGCTCGAACAATTATCTCGGCCTGACGACGCACAAGTTGCTGCGCCGCGCCGCGGTGGCCGCGATCCGCGAATGGGGCGTGGGGGCCGGGGCGGTGCGCACCATCGCGGGCACGATGCGCCCGCACATGGAACTTGAGCAGCAGATCGCGCGGTTCAAAGGCACGGAATCGTGCGTGGTGTTTCAATCAGGGTTCACGGCGAATGCCGGCACGGTGGCGGCGATTCTCGGCAAGGACGACCTCATCATTTCCGACGAACTGAATCACGCCTCCATCATCGACGGTTGCCGCCTCTCGCGCGCCACGATCAAGGTCTACAAGCACACCGACGCCGCCGATTGCCAACGCATTTGCGAGGAGACGGCCGCGTGGCCGGGGAAGAAGCTCCTCATCACCGATGGTGTCTTCTCCATGGACGGCGACATGGCCCCGCTGCCGCAACTTTGTGATCTCGCCGAAAAGTACAACTGCATCATGATGGTGGACGACGCGCATGCTTCGGGCGTGCTCGGCCGCGGCGGCCGCGGCACGGTGGATCATTTCGGCTGTCACGGCCGCGTGGACATTCAAGTCGGCACGCTCAGCAAAGCCATCGGCGCGATGGGCGGCTATGTGTGCGGTTCGTCCGAGCTGATCGATTTCCTCTATCACCGCGCGCGGCCATTCCTTTTTTCGACGGGCCACCCTCCGTCAGTGGTCGCAACCTGCCAGGCGGCGTTCACCTTGCTCGATTCGCCGGGCGGAGAACGCTTAATCAGGAAGCTCTGGACCAACACGAAGTTTTTTCAGCGCCGGCTGCGGAAGCTCGGCTTCTCCACCGGAAAGTCGCGGACGCCGATTACGCCGATCCACGTCGGCGACGCCTCCAAGGCGCACGAATTCTCACGCCGTCTGTATGAAGCGGGCGTTTACATTTCTGCCGTGGGCTACCCGACTGTGCCCGAAGGGAAGGCCCGCTTGCGGGCGATCGTCACGGCGACGCATAAGCGCGCGGATCTTGAGCGTGCCTGCGAAATACTGGCCGATGTGGGTCGCAGCCTGGGCGTCATCGCGGCCTAGACCGGCTACAACCAGAAGCGCGGACCCAACAATCTAATCGCCCAGAGCTCCGGCCCGCTGGTTTTTTGGATGCGCCCCACGCTGGGAGGCCATCTTGTTGAAAGCATTGATTTTATTCTTGCGCCGACGCTCTTCTTATTCGGCGGCCGGAGACCGTGGGGAGACTCTTTGCTCACGACTCGGACTCATTTGCAAGTCGCTCCCGGCCGCCTGTGTTAGGGTTAGGGGGCTTCCTATGCCGCGATTTCGATGGATCACGATGGTGGCTGCGGCGTCGTTCCTGGCGCTGGCCGGCTGCGCGACGACCTCCAATGTTAGGTTGGGGTCTAACCCGCCGCAAACCGGAATCGTCAACATGGTCATGACCGATACCCCGCCGACCGGGGTGACGCTTCTGTCCTTCACGGTTATCGTCTCGAGCGCGACGCTCAATGCCGGCAACACCTCGGTGACTTTGCCGACGCCCACCGCGCCACTAGAAATCGGGCGCCTCCAAACTGAGGTGGGATTTCTCACGTCCGACGCGATTGCTCTGGGCAATTACACCAGCCTGACGTTGAAATTCTCGAGCCCCAGTCTCACGTTTGAGAACAATACCGGCGCTTCCATCACGGTGGCCGGAACGGTGTGCGCGAATGGCGCCATCTGCACGGTCACGCCGACGGTGGCGAACTCCACGATTACAATCAATTTGCCGGGCCCGGTGGCGGTGACGAGCGGCTCCTCCAACACTCTGGACGTGGATTTGAATCTTACGAATCTCTTCTCGAACACGCTTTCGGCGGACTTCGCCGCCGGCTCGAGCGTGACGACTATTTCCCCGACGCTCGGCCAGCCGCTCCCCGCGTTCGAGGATGTCGTCGCGCAAGTGACCGCGGTGGACACGACGAGCTCGACCGTCACGATTCAAAATTCGCTCGGCACTTCGATCGCGACGGTGAATTCGAGCACCGCCTTTCACGATTTTCCGTCGAGCTGCAAGTCCTCGTTGGCCACCTGCATCAGCGTCGGCCAAATCGTCTCCGCAAACATGGCGCTGCAATCGACGGCGGCGCTCATCGCGACGGACCTTTACTACAAAGACGCGACCTCAGCCGAGCCGGAAGTCGAAGGCGTGATCACTTCGGTGAACGCGCCCGCGCAGAAATTCACCTATGTCGTTCTCGAGGAGTCGGCGCCGGGCGGTGTGTCGGGTTTGTCTGTCGGGAGCGCCGCGACGGTCAGCACCACGGGTGCGACCTTCACCGCGGACGACATGGGAATCGATACAACGGGCTATCTGTTTAGCGGCGTCGCGGACCTGATGGTGGGGCAGGAAGTTTCCGTGTTGCGGAATTCGACGCTCTCCTCGGGAACCTCACTCACCGCCGATCGCGTTCTTCTGCGCGCCTCCCGCATCTCCACGACTTTGGCGATGGCCCCGGCGTGCCCGAGTTTGACGATCTCCAATTTGCCGTCCTTCATCAGCGCCGCAGGCACGGCGCAAATCTCGATCCTGACCTCCAGCTCGTCGGCCAACGGCCTCACCGAATTCGCGGGCACGGCCAACGCGTGCAGCGCCATCCCGACTCATGCGACGATCTCCGCGCGGGGCCAGTTGTTCTCCGTCGCCGGCGGCGGCCTCCCCACGTTGATCGCCTCGAAGATCGTCACCCACTAATCGCTGCGCGAAATTTCGATTAATCGTTTGCCGGGGACGGCATGAAGAGAACGGCAATAATCATATTTGAACTGAGCGGTTTTCCCTGAAACGTTGCCGGAGAGAATTGCCACTTCTTCACTGCGTCAACCGCTCTCGGCGAATACGCCGCTACCTCTTGAAGGGGCTTCACGGACTCGATGTCGCCGGAAGATTCCAGTTTCACGCGCAGGACCACGGTGGTGGTGAGCACGCTCATGACGGGGAATTCGGGTATGACGAACGTCCGTCGGCAGAGGGGGGACAAAATCCGCCAGCTTGGCGTTCTTTTGAGTTTCGCGAGGATGGTCGTCGTCAGGCTGCTCGGCACGCGGAGGGAGTGAGAACGAGGGCGGGACGTTGAAACCTTGGTTGAAAACGACCACGACCGTCGTCTTCGACTCGGCCGGTTTGCCGTCCATCAAAGCGGGCCGGAATTTCCAGGCCTTCACCGCACTGACGGCCCAAGTCTCGAGGCCCGGCGTGCTGCGAATCGTCTCCACGGACTCGACTGTTCCGTCTTCGCCAATCACGGGCTCGAGAACAACGATTCCAATTCCGCCAGCGAATTTGGTGATCGCAAGCTCGCCCGCTTCGGAAAGCTCCGGCTCTCGAAATGCAGCGTCGCTTTGATTCTCCGCAGGCTCTTGCGCCGAAACGAAACTTGCAGCAAGCGCCAGCGCAGCGATTGCAGGCAGAATTCTTCGCATGGCCGTCCCTGTTCTTCCCCGGGCGTAGACTGCCCTCACGCGGCTGCGGGCACCACCGCGACTGCGCGCGACCTGTGGTAGATCGCCATCAAGAATGCGCCCGAGCCCCATGCCAGTATGACTCCCGAGGCCAGCACTCCCAGAAACGGCACCATTTCGACTCCGTGAATGATCAAGAGTCCGAGCGCTACGTGTCCCAGCTGCGCTCCGATTCCCGCCTTCTCACCCAGAATAATATTTCCCAGCCACGCGCCAACGAAGACCTGCGCCAGGTACATCATCGGCACGTACGCTAGCGCGATCGCTAGTCCTGCACCCACCCCGGCGAACAACAGTACGAGACTGAGGATGACCAGGGCGATAAAAGATATAAGTGACAGGGAGCCCACGCCCATCGCCACGCCAAAGTGCCCCGCCGACCGTACTCCATCCAGATACAGCCCGGGAAGCACCGACATCAGCAGCAGCCCCATCAGCACGGCCGCGCCGTAGCGCAACACCTGATGCACTGCCGTTCGGACGTAGTCTTCGCGTTGGCGCTGATGAGGCTCCGCCTGCACGAACTGCACGGGGCTCGCCAGGTGCGCGCCCTGAGCAACGTCGGGCTGTTGCTGGCCAGTGAATTGGATTGGGCCGTCAATCACCGCCGTCGAGGCGATGGAAAGCTGGTTACCGTAAAGTTGTACGCTTCCGCCTACCGTTCCTTCGAGGTCCGTGCGGCCGTCGAATGCCAGCATGCTTCCGCCCAATTTACCGTCGAGCACGCATTCTTGCGTGAACGGCGTGAGAGTGCCGCCGATCTTGCCGTCCGAATTCAACTCCAGCGTCTGCGCGAACACGGAGACGTTCTTCGCCACAGTGCCGTCCAGTGTCAGCACGTTGACGAAGCCGCGGATGTTGCCATCCACGATCCCGCCGACGCGCAGGTTTTGCGCGAATCCAATTACGTCGCCGGTGACGTGACCGTTGACCGTGACGTTATGGCCGAACACGATTACGTCTCCATCCACCTTGCCGTCAATGCGGATGGAATCTCCGGTCACGATCAGATCGTCGTGGACTTCTTGGCCGGCGGGCAGCGCGTACGTGGCAGCTTTGTGAACCTCCGCCGCGCTCGCCGGTTGCGGCAGGCCCACCAGCAACGCGAGCGCCGCCAGCACGGCCGCAAACGTCGTGCGCCGGCGCCACTTTCCGCGCAGAAACGCGAGCGCGCCGACCGCCAGAGTCACCAATGCCGCCGCTTGAATTGTGTCAATCATCGAACTCCACCCTTTCCAGAGAGCGCCGCTGAAAAAGAGCATCGTCAGCAAACTCCCCACTCCCATGCCTGATTGGCTCGCGCTTTCCTGCCACGGCACAATCAATCCCGTCCAAACCATGTACGCGCCCGCGCCCGCCAGGCCGAGTCCCATCAGCCAGGCCCAGCGCGCCGCGCCGGACTCCTGCCGCACGTTCAACCGCGCCGGCAGCGGCTCGTCCGCTTCGCGCAACGATGCCGTGAGCAGCAGCGACTCTGCGCGAAGGGCGCGTAGCAGCGCGCCGCACTCGGCGCACTCCCTCGCATGCGCTTCGAGCTCCGTAGCGCGCGGCGAGGCCAGCTCTCCTTCGAGATAAAGCAGACACGTCATCTCGTCGAAATGATTCATGAAGCCCCCTTGCTATCCGCCGCTCCGAATTTCTTAACTTCCGCTGCCGCGCCCGTTCCCTTCAAGGCTTCGCGCAGATGATGCCGCGCGCGCAGCAACACCACGCCCACGAACGCCCGGCGCACGCCCAGCGATTCGGCAATTTCTTCGTAGTCCATATCGGCGTAGTAGCGCAGGACGAGCGCCATCCGGGCGCGTTCCGGCAATTTCGCGAGCGCAGTGCGCATGTGCTCGCCGCTCTGCTGCGCGATCAATTGTTCCAACTGGCCGGGATCGGGATGCTCGAGGGGAAGAACCTCGGAGTCTTCCGTCTCCAGGTCCTGACGCACGCGCCGCCGCCGCAACAAGTCCCAGCAATGATTCGCGGAAACCCGGTACAGCCACGCTGTAAACGAACGGCCGGGATCGTACTGGCCGAGTTTGTCGCGCAGCTTCACGAAAATCTCCATCGTGGCGTCTTCGGCATCTTCGCGAGTCCGCATGACGCGCCGGCAGAAACGGTACACGGCCGCAGCGTAGTGGCTGTATAACTCGCCCCACGCTTCGGCGTCGCCGCTTCGCGCCCGGGCGATCGTCTCCGTGGGCTCCGACGCAGCGACGGGCCGCGCACTATCAGGCGTTCTCGTCGCATCCACTGTCATAAATACGCGCCACCGCTCCCGAATCTATCACCTATTGACGCGCAACGTTATCTGCGCGGAACCGCCCCAATTGGGGTACATTGGAGTGCTGGAGACTCCCCTCCAAACCTCTATGAGCGCGTCCGCACCCTCGTTGCCGTCCTCTCCGCCGATTCTGGCGCCGCTGTTGGTCATTGTGGGCCGCCCCAACGTCGGCAAATCGTCGCTTTTCAACCGGCTCACCGGGACGCGCCGCTCGATTGTGACCGATGAGCCCGGCATCACCCGCGATCGGATCTACGGCACCGCGACCTGGCGCAACCGCAACTTTGAGGTTGTGGACACCGGCGGGCTCGTTCCCGACGACAAAGCGGAGATCCCGCGCGAGATTTTGCGCCAAGCACGCGTGGCGATAGAAGCCGCGACGCGGCTGATACTCGTTGTGGACGCCCGCGTGGGGTTGACTCCGCTGGACGCGGAGCTTGCGCGGCTGCTGCGCAAGACCGGCAAGCCGCTAATCGTCGTCAACCGACCCAATAAGAGCAGACCCAAGCCTCGACCGAAGAGGCAGCATTAACGGTCCCGATCACTACCGCGAAGTAGAGCGACTCGTAGACGAAGCCGACTCTCGGGGAATCCGATCCCGCGGCGCACTGGTGCCTTGAACTGGCGAAGGTACATGCGCTCTGGCCCACGTTGCTGCCGACGGCTTGAAGCCGCCGGGACAATGGCGTGGCCGACTGTGCTTTTGCGCTGCCGGATGGAGATCAGGCGGTCTGTTTGTGGCTGGTTGTGTCGGTTAGGTGGAGCTGGGTGGTTTCGCGGGGGATGTGGATCCATCCCGGGTAGCGCTGGCCAGCGATGTGGACGCGGATGAGCGGGCGGAAGTCGTGCTGGTCGATGCCGTCGTAGCCGTGACGCACGATGGTCTGGTAGATGTCGCCGGAGATGACCAGGGTCAGCGGGTCCGCTGCGGCGCGGAGTGCCTTCTTGACGCCGGGGGCGTCGAGCAGGCGGAAGGCGATGTCGAGTGCTTCGCCGAAGCATCCGTTGCCGTCGTAGTGGACTTCTCCGGCATGCACCACGACGCGGACGCGGAGCTGGTGGTGCGGGCGGCCGGCGCGCGGGAGGCTGGCGTTGTAGTCGGCGAGGAGCTGGCTGAGTGCGGGTACGGCGCGGTTCAGCAGGACTGGGCTTGGAGGCTTGGTCGACCGGGTGGATGAGGGCGAGGAGGCCGTCGCCGCGGTCGGTGAACCGGTCACGATGGCGCCGGTGGATGTCCGCCGAGCGCAGCGCCTGGTCGAACAGGTCGTAGAGGGTGCGGCGGAGCTCGGCCTTGACCGGGTCGGGGCGGCTGGTGGACTGCTCGATGTCGACGGCGACGATGGCCCGGTGCCGGGGCAGGCTGCTGGCCGGCGGGGGCCGGTCCGGGAGCGTGCGGGTCACGGGCGTGCCTGCTTGCCGGTCTCCAGGCCGACAAGCTTGCTGATCTCCAGCCCGTACGACGACGCGGCCGGGTCGGCCAGCATGGCTCGCAAGGTCTGCTGAACCAGCCCGGTCATCCTGATGGCGTACTTCATATATTTGACCCTCCTCGTAGCTGTTGGGCACCCAGAAGGCGTAAACGGTAGTCGCGCAGGCCGTGCCCCGTTCGTTGCTTTATGCCGGTCGGGCACTTCGCACATCGGTTCTTGGCCCTGTTCTTCGGAAACCAGCTGGACTTAGCGTCCGGTAGGGCCGCGGACTAGCGGGTCATCTCGATGACAGTCCGGGTATGTCCGGGACGCGCGTTCGCCTTCGCTATTAAATAGCCTAAGACTCTGGGACAACAGCGGACAGTTAATCCGATCAGGCAACTCTGCGAAGGCTAGCGAAGCTAGGCGGTCCCCGTAAGGCCGGTCGCTCCGAGGGCCAGTTCGCACCTTCGATGCGAGGACAAATAGTCGCCGCTCATCAGAATATTGCTCAATGGGTTTGGACTGTTTCGCATCGTCCCTTATGCTGCTGGAGAGTGGCACTTAGCATGACTAAAATTATCGTTCATCGATTGATGCGACGAATCCACGTCTCTTTCGTCGCGGCGTCGGCTCTGCCGGGTAAACGCATTTGTCAGTTCCGACCATGACATGTTCGGCGTGTGCGGCTAAAGCCTATTTATATCGATCGGAACTCCAGCGTCCCGTAGCTGGGCCAAGAGGCCGTACGTCTGCTTCTCACGGGCTCCCTCCACACGAGATCCATCCAGCTTCCGCTTGCTGGCCGTTTCCCTCTCGCAGACTTGGGCAAGGGTACGTAGGTAAAGGCCGGAAGTTGTCGACCATCGTCGAGTTCAATTGTAACCTTCTCCTCTTTATAGGCGCGTTTTTCGAGACGGTCCAACCTTGCCTTTCCAGACCAGGAAAGCTCGTATGCAACTCCGTCGAATGCGTCCTGCTCGCTGCCGGGCTCGATAGTGGCTTCATAGGCCGGACCGGAAAGCATGGCCGTAATATTACGGCGCCACCCGTGGAGAACCGCCGTACCTCGAAAACTCGCACCGGGAACATCGCGCAGCATTTTACCTGAATACATGTGAACGCCCCAAGCAAAATACGTCTGCGTCGTGGCAAGCTCGAGCACGCTACGTGAGGTGATCTTCTCAAGTCCTCTTCTGCTATGATTGCGGAGATGGGCGGAAAGGTTCCTCGCGAGCGGCCGCGCATTCTTAATAAGTAGCGCAGCAATCGGACGACCGACAAACCCGAACTCCGCCTCCTCTCGCGACTCGAATAGGAAGCTGACAACTGGATCGCGGTCACGCGGGTCAATAAGGATCACGTCGATATCCGATACCTCATCCAAATCCGCGAGCATTGTAAATGTGTGCGGAAATCGCTTAAGCAGTCCGGCGTAACCCTGGGCCCAGCGATCCGCCACAAGATCGCCGGTGTGAATCCGGATCATCCGGACGCCATGGCTTAGCGCTTCGTTCTCCGCCTGAATCAATGAGTCATAAACTGGCGACTTCCAATCATCATGGAAGCCCTTACCGATAACAAGCACTTCCCCCCTTGCATTCCGAACATATTCTGCTAGCTCGTTATAAAATAGTTGTTCGCTATTGAGATCGTCTTCTATGGCGAAGTACTGTATGCTGCCGTCTTGCATTGCGGGGTAACCGGTAGTCCTCAGCTCGTCCACGGCCAGAGTCTGGGGAGAGGAGGTCGCCGACTTCTCCAGCAGCTGGCGGAAGTCTCTCGTTGTCCGCAGTAAGCTCACTGATCTGTTCCTGGAGCCGCCTGAGCTCCATCTCATCATCAATGCGCCGCTTCGCCTCGGGAGTGGTTTGGGCAGCCTCACGCCGGGTTTTGGCTAGCCGCCGCCAGACCTGCCGCCATGGTGGCAGATCACCTTCCTGAACTCCGCAGGCGTCGAGGAGCGCAACCATCACAGCCATTCGCGGAAACCGCGTGCCGCCAAACACCTCTCCGGCCACGGTCTTCGACACAAACGTTGATCCGCTACGTGTTCTGGTTTCCAGGTCACGGAGGGACGGCTCGTCAGCCCGCGTCCGTACCTGACACAGCAGGTCTGCCAAGTCTCCAGGGGTCCGCACCGCATCCAGATCGAGGTCATCCGTACGCAGCGCCCCACTCATGTCCGTCCCTGTCCCTGAACGTCCGCTATTGTCCGAGGGTACGGCTGATTCGCCTCCAAGAGCAACTGAGCGTCCCAGATCCAACCCGGACTGTCGTCGACACGGAACCCTTTTCGCGCTGCAGTCCCTCCGGACATGCGGGTCCAGTGAGTTACCTGGCGCACCTTCGCTGCCACATCTCTTGGCCCCTAGTCTTGAGCCTAACGGCGAGTAGCAATGCGAAAAGCTTGACGGACAGGTTGGAGTATGGCCGGGAGCTGCGGCGTAACGGGATGCCGGGAAGCAACGGGAACGCGGGCCTTGACGATTTGGCCGACGGCGAGTTGGCAGAGAATACCGAGCGCCACGGCGAATCCAGTGTCGCGCGTGGGCCAGGTCCCATCCAATCAGCAGCCAGATAGAGCGCGGGGGGCACCCCGGATACAATCGCCGTTTCATGAATGACCTATGGCCGGGACCTATTATGAGTTAAAAGGTAGCCGATATTTTGCTACGTACGCTTCCGGCGATTCCTTCAGCTCGTCCTGCCAGCTTGCAATGGACTTCTCGGCAAAGGTTTCTTCGCTTTCGCTGACCTGCTGTAGCGGGTCAAGGTATGATAGGACTTCCTCCGGCTCGATACCTGCGGCCACCCTTTTCTGTAGGCCGCATCTAGCGAGGCGCAGCAGTTCGCGCGCCAGCTCTTTGACCTCATAAATTCCGATCGATGTTTGAAGACCTTTAACGGCGATGTCGTCAATTGCGTTCTCGAGCTGAAGCGCAGTAAGATCCGACAAATATACAGTAGCCTGCCTGCGAATCTCTGCATCATAGGTAAGCCCAACCCAGATGGCGGGTGCAGCAGAGAAATAAGGCCATGGAAGACCGTCCGAGGCTCGTAGCTCAAGCATGCCCCGGCGAGGGCGTACATGCGGCCACGTTTGACAAAGATGCAGCCTAAAATCGTCGCTGGTTGGCCAGGTGCCATCGTCGAATCCACGACGCATGAGGTCGGCGAAGGAGCGATCGGATGCCGCTGCATGTACGTGGTCAGACGCGCCCTCGATATGCCGGTAAATCATTGGGAGCTTGATAGCCCAATCAACAACGTCAGATATGCTTGCGTTCCTGTTGAGCGCGAAACTAAGAACGCCGCAACGCCGAGGATCAAATTTACGCCAGTACTGCATCCGTCGTGACATGACGCCGAAATCGCCGCCTTCGGCGATCGGTGAATTGACAAACAGTGCTGCCACAATCGGCGACGCCAGTACATGCAGCCGCATCTTATCCATAAAATCTTGTTCAGATACGTAGTCGAGCGAGGTTTGCGTAGACAGGGTTAGGCCCATTACCTCTTCAGCATACATGCCCGGCTCACCCAGCCGGTCGAAGTAATCTAGCATTATCTTTACCCGCGGCTTGGGTATCCAAGGTATCTGATCCCTGGGCGTGAATGGAAGACAGGCTCCAGACAGCAAGGCTATTCCAAGCTCAGCAGCAATCGAGGCAGCTCGCAGCAAATCATCACGGGCACTGCGAACAACCTCAGCCAATCCGACCGAAGGATTTGACGCGTACTCAAATGCGCCACCGGTATCAAGGGTGAAATTAGCGCCGTTCGGTAGCCCTACCCCAATTATGTCATTACCCTCAACGTACAATCCATCCCCGCCCGCAACTCCTGGACTATGGCGTCTAGTAGCGCCCGCGCGCCATGTTGACCCTCATACGCAACACTGCGCCCTGTCACTGGGTCAACAAGTCCGTTCTCGACCTCAATGCCTACCTTTTCGTCCTTTGCAGCATTGGGGAAGAACACGTGAGCGAGTTCACCACGGGTAAGGTGCTGTTGCATTCCCACTCGCACACCGTACCGTAAGGGAGGGCCGACTGGGGTCCCGACACGGAAGGTACTTATTTGAGTACGCTTTGGAGCTAGAAGAGCTTGCCGTAGCGTGGAGGGACAAACTTACCTTCGACCGCAAGCGTTACTTCGTGGACTTCCTGGTAGCGATAGCCTGACCGACCGTATCGTGGATGTCGAAGACCTTCGTGAGCCCCGTGATCCTGAAGATCTTCAGGACCCGCTCTTGCGTGCAAACGATGTCCACAGAGCCTTGGTATGTGCGCACCCGCTTCAGGCCGCCGACCAGCACCCCGAGGCCGGTCGAGTCCAGGAACTCGACCTTCTCCATGTTGACGACGATCTGATAGATGTTCTTATTCACCAGATCCATGAGTAGCTCACGCAGCCGCGGCGCCGTGTACACATCGATCTCGCCCTCGACATCCACGACCTCGATGCCATCCATGTTGTGGTGACCTAGTTTCAGATCCACGAATCCTCCAGGGCGCCGTGCACGGCGTGATCCTAGTGTTCCCTCGACGCGTAGGCCGACGTAGCCAGCACCGGAACGCGGTCCCGTACGACATTCAACCACGTTCCGTCGTCGCACTCGTACACGATGATTTCGCCAACTCCCTCGGCGGTCTCGGTTCCGAGGGCTTCAGCGGCGCGGCGAAACCTCCGATGCGACGGATGACACGAAGCGGTAAGCCTGCGGAAAACGACGACAGGATCGGCGAGTACTACCGGCCTGCAGTTCAGCGCCGATCACGATGCCTGCAGGCTGGAAGATCGTGGTGGAGGGTGAGGAGTCGGTCGGTCGTTACGGCGCGCCGCGGTTGAGACCGACTCTTGTGGTGAGGCAATCCTCGCGCATCCCGGGCTTGACTGGTATGCGGGCGTCTGGCTGGATGAACGCCGCGGTTATGAGGGTCAGATGCGAACCGTCACGTTTCGCCCCGGCGTCTACCGGATCGAGTCGGGGCCGGGGAGTGACTTCTGGGCCGTGGTCGACCCGCCGGATGATGAGGACGATGAGCTTCAGGACGCCTGAACCCTGAGCAGCCTGTCCATAGCTTCGGCTCCGGCGGTCAGCACCGGCCGGAGTTCGCGCCGGTAAACCACCTCGGTCGTTCTTGAGCTTGAATGCCCAGCCAGTCTGGCGATCTCTTCGACAGGCACTCCCGAGCTGGACATCAGAGACACGAACGAGTGACGCAGCTCCCGCGGCGTCCAGCGCTCACCGATCTTCGCGGCCTTGCAGACCGCCCGGAACTCCCGCCGGACATTAGCCGCGTCCAGGGCGCCGCCCGTCCGAGTGGTGAAAACAAGATCGTGATCGCTCCACTGCGCGCCCGCAGCCAGCCGTTCCCCGGCCTGCCGCTCCTTGTGGACCCGGAGCGCATCGGCCGCCACCTGCGGCAGACCCAGCGTCCTGCGCGACTTCTCGGTCTTGGTATCCCCGTGAGCCCGGACCGAACGCCACACCGCTGCGCTGGCCGGCACCGGCGGCTTAGCGGACGGATCACCGAACTCGATGTGCTCCCACCGCAGCGCCCTGGCCTCCTCGGTCCGGATGCCGGTACCCAGGCACACGGCGATGTACGCGTGCATCCTGGTGCCGTCGGCGGCGGCCAGCAGCGCCGACGCCTGCTCCAGACTCAGGCTCTTGCTAGGCCGTCCTGCCTGGCCCTTCGGGGTATCGACCAGAACGGCGACGTTGCGACCCACCAGGTCCCGGGCCTCGGCGTGCCGGATCGCCCGCCGCAGCGCGCTGTGACCCATCGCCACGGCGGCACTCGAATACCGCGACGCCATCACCGTCAGCGCCTGGCGACATCGTCGGCGGTCAGCTCGCGCAGCCTCCGGGGTCCGATGATGGCCAGGATCGGGGCCAGGACGTTCTGGTTCTTCGCGATCGTCTTGGCGGACCGGCCGTCGAGGCCTTCCGCCAGCCAGTCTTCGGCGGCACGCCGGACGGTGTAGTTCGGGCTTGACCGCAGGCCTGATTCGAGCTCGCCGTGCAGCGCTTTGAGCCGGTCCTTGACGACGGCCTTGGTCTTGCCGGAGACCTTGCGCCGGATCCGCCTGCCGTCCGCGGCGAAGCCGAGACTGACCACTCCCCGCCACCGGCCCTGGCAGTGCCGGTGCCTGTCGCGGTCGCGGCAGGGGCCATCGTGTCTCGAAGAAACCCCGTCTTCGCGCCAGCCGCGTCGTGAGCTCATGGCTTCGATGATTCCGGGGATGGGGGCCATTTTGGGGGCCAACTGCCAGCCACATGCAGCTTCAGTCAGCGATGTCCAGCCGCATAACCGCAGCTAATAGTACGACACGGCCGCTGGGAGCCAGTTCAGGACGCTGGTTATTCTCCCTGACAGGGAAGAGGTCAAGACACGCCACTGCCAGCACGCGTTCGGGCGGCTGAGCAGGGTGGCAGCTTTCTTGACGTAGCACCGGCGTATCGGGCCCCGGGCCACCTGATCGACCCAGACGCGCTCCTCGGCGAGCCTGGCGCGTACTCCTGGCGGCCCGGGCCGGGCAAGCAGGGCGCCGGGGGCTCGCGGCGTTCCGTCGGGCGATCACCGCGCCGATCTTCGCCGGGTTTCCGATGTCCAGCCGGAGCGTGGACCTCGCCGCTTCCGTCCTTCTGGCGGGCGCGGAGGTGGGCCGGTCTCGCCCGTGCCGCGCGCCAGGTGGCCGCGCAGGTCCTCAAGCCGCGCGGCCCGTGCGGCGATGGGTCAGGTCCGGTCATCCGGCCTCTAGTTCCGGTTCGGGGTCCGGCTCGGCCCATGGCAGCTCGTGGTTGTACTGGACCTCGGCGGCCAGGACCGCACGGGCGGCGGCTTCGTTCTCACGACCGGTCTCGGCGCTCGGGTGGGTCTCCCACCGCGCCCCGGCCTCCTTGGCTCGGGCCCGGGCCGCCGCCAGTTCGGGGTGAATGCCGGCCATCCGCCTGCCTCCAGTTCTAGTTCTGGTTCTGGTTCTGGTTCTGGTCGGGGTCTGGACCCCGGCCGGGGAAATCCTCCGGGCCAGGGTCCGCGACGTACCGCGGCCTCCTGGTCCCCGCCGGCGCTCCTCGAGTTCCGGGGCAGGCCAGGCCCGAGCCCGCGCCACGTGACCACCGTCCGGCCATGCCGGCCCCGGCTCGCGCGTAGCCGGATGGACCATCTGGCGGGCGAGCTGGAAATGGCAGGCGGTCTCGGCTGCCACGAGCCGACGGCCGCGACCGCCTCCTCAGGTGTCACGGCTGAACCCTGGGTTCGGTTCACCGGATCTGCTCGGTCAGCGGGGGCGGCATTTCGCCGTGGCCGTCTTGTAACCGGCAGCTCATACCAACGACGGCGATCCAGGTGGGCCACAACAGGCTCGGTTAGCGTCCTTCGCGATTGCGTAGCGTGATCAGCGGGATATTGTTGCTGGCTGGAACAATTTCAGATCGACTGATATACGGCGCGCGGCTTGGGGACGGCCTGGCGTGGGTGAGGGCCGCGTACGGGTAGGGGTCCCCGTGATTGGCTACCGGGATGCGAGCTCGAGCGCTTCGGGATGGGCCCGGCGGTAGTGCTCGGTCAGGAGACCTCGGTCGAGGTGCCGGGCCGGTACGCGACGGTGCGATGGCAGATCTGGCAGCGGGTGACCG
>CAWCYS010000070.1:0-26666 GCA_963799715.1 Terriglobia bacterium
GTATCCACTGAATAGGGCGAAAATTTTCGTGAAACGGGCTCTCGCAGGTGTATTGGGCCTGGCGATTCTCTTGTACGCCGGGGACACCGCCTACGTTCACTATGAGAAAAGTCGCCCGGGAAACGGGGGCGCTTTCGGAGCAGTGAGAATCCTGCCGCTATATACGGTTCCGCAGAAAGACGGAAGAGAAGAGATCTATCTGGGAGATGCGGAGACCGACACCTGCGTTCATGCGATTTTTCCGCATTTCGGTTATGCGCCTTGCTGGTACTTGAATCGCAAGAAGAACAACATGGTTCCCATGATCCTTTTGCCGCCGGATTAGTCCGGCGTGAGCCATAGCGAATCGGGATGAAGACATGCGGGCTGGCCCGGTCACCGGTAGCCGACGGAAGAAACGTCTCCTATGTTGCCCCCGACGGCCGGGGGTAACGGAGATGTCCACATCTTGCCCCGACGGCGATAAAGTGAAACCATAGGTCCCTCAGAGTGCGTCTATCTACTTACGGTAATCAGGGTGGGGGCCGGAACGGGGCTCCGAGGATGAGTGTCCCCCTGGGACCAGGTAAAATGACGGGCGCGTGCGGGAGCTTGAGGCTTTCTTGACCGCAGTCGAGAATGGACCGCTTTCCCATTCAGCGCAGTGCGCGCAGCCTATGCGGTAGGTACAACCGACTACTTGAGGCGGTGAGTTAGCGCCCCAGTGAAAAAACGTTGGGAGCTGTTCCGCAGATACTCGCGGCAAAATCTCGGAACAGCCTCAGAGGGATCCCAAGCGATCGAATAGAAGCAGCCTTTAGAGACGCCCCCGGAGCGGCATCGAGAGAACCGCCCGGTATGCAATTCGAGAAGAAGCGAGGGCTTGCCTTGCCTGAACAAAGTGCAAACAGTTCCGGTTATCTGACGCGTGAGCCGTCCACGCCCGATGTGCCGGCCAGCCCGAAGGGGCACTGGTGGATTTGGATTTTAGTCGTGGTCGTCATTGTTGTCGGGGCGTATTGGCTCTACCGCTGGCACAGCGCCTCGGTGGCGGCGAGCGTGAAGGTAGCGCCGGTGGTGCGAGGCGTTCCCATCGCGACCGCGGTTGCGCAAAAGGGGGACGTGGGGGTTTACATCACGGCGATCGGCACGGTGACGCCGGTATACACAGTCACGGTGACCAGCCGTGTGCAAGGGCAGATCGTGCAGGTGAATTACCGTGAAGGGCAAATGGTACACAAGGGCGACCCGCTGCTCGACATCGACCCACGCCCGTACCAGGCGGCGTTGACCCAAGTGGAAGGCCAACTGGCCCACGATCAAGCGGTGCTGAACGAGGCGCGCATCGATCTGGACCGCTACCAACAGGCATACAGCCGCAACGCGATCGCGAAACAGCAGCTCGACGACCAACAACAGATTGTGCAACAGGATGAGGGCACGGTTAAAAACGACGAGGGACAGCTCGCGAACGCGCGCGTCAATCTCGACTACTGCCACATCACCTCGCCGATCGACGGGCGCGTCGGCCTGCGACTGGTAGACCCGGGAAACATCGTGCAGGCAAATAGTTCGACCTCGCTGGTGGTGGTGACGCAGCTCCAACCGATCACGGTGATTTTCAGCGTCGCTGAAGATTATCTGCCGCAGATCCAAACGCAATTGCGCGAGGGCCACAAGCTGCCAGTGGATGCCTTCGATCGCGACCAAACGCAAAAGCTCGCCAGCGGCACGCTGCTGACGCTCGATAACGTCATAGACCCAAGCACGGGCACGGTGAAGCTGAAAGCCGAATTCCCGAACACGGACAGTTCCCTCTTCCCCAGCCAATTTGTAAATGCCCGGCTGCTGGTGGAAACAGAAAAGGGGGACACGATCGTCCCTGCTGCGGCCATCCAGCGGAACGCGCAAGGGCCTTTCGTGTACGTAATCAAGCCAGACCAGACCGCATCTATGCAGCCAGTTACGGTAGGCACCACGGACGGCACCATTACGGCGGTGACAGGCATCGATCCGGGAGTGACGATCGCCTCGAATGGCTTTGACAAGTTGCAGGACCACGCCAAAGTCAATATCCAAAAAGCGCCGGGCAGCGGGGGCAACGGCAACAGTGGCGGCGGGACTCCGGGAGCTTCCCCGGCGACAGGCGGCCACCCAGGCGGCCCGAACGGCAGCAGCTCGCCCAGTAACCAAAAGCGAGGGACTTCGGGGCAATGAGTCCGTCGCGCGCTTTCATCCTGCGGCCGGTGGCCACGTCGCTATTGATGGCGGCGATTCTGCTCGCAGGAATTGTGGCGTTTACCCAGTTGCCGGTGTCCGCGCTGCCGGAAGTTGACTATCCCACGATTCAAGTTGTGACGTTTTATCCGGGCGCGAGTCCGGACGTGATGGCGTCCGCCGTCACGGCACCGCTCGAGCGCCAGTTCGGCGAGGTGCCGGGCCTGAACCAAATGACCTCGACGAGCTCCGGCGGGAGTTCGATTATCGTTCTGCAATTTTCGCTGGACCTGAGCATCGACGTCGCAGAGCAAGAGGTCCAGGCCGCGATCAACGCGGCGCAAAGCTACCTTCCTTCCGATCTCCCGACGCCGCCGATTTACAGCAAGACCAACCCGGCAGATTTTCCGATTCTGACACTGGCCCTGACTTCAGACTCGATTCCGCTGCCGCAAGTGGAGGACTTGGCCGACACGCGGCTCGCGCAGAAGATCGCGCAATTGCCTGGCGTGGGGCTGGTCAGCATCGGCGGGGGACAAAAGCCCGCGGTTCGCGTGCAGGTGAACCCGGTGGCGCTTTCGGCGAACGGGATTAACCTCGAGGACGTCCGCACCGCGCTGCAACAGACCAGTCTGGATTTGGCGAAGGGCAACTTCGACGGCCCGCAGCAGGATTACCAAATCGCATCGAACGATCAGCTTCTGAACAGCAGTGATTTCAGGAAGGTGATCGTCGCCTACCACAACGGCGCGCCGGTGAGGCTTTCCGACGTTGCGGTAGTGACCGACGACGTAGAGAACTCGCTACAGGCCGCATGGATGAACGAGACGCCCGCGGTGATTGTGAATATCCAGCGCCAACCAGGCGCAAACATCATCCAGGTGGTGAACCGCATTCAGAGTCTGCTGCCGCTATTGCAGCAGACTTTGCCCAGCTCCGTCCATTTGTCGGTGCTCACCGATCGCACCACGACGATTCGCGCCTCCGTAAGCGACGTTGAGTTTGAATTGATGCTTACCGTGGCGCTGGTCGTGATGGTGATCTTCCTTTTCCTGCGAAGCATCTCGGCCACGATCATCCCGAGCATTGCGGTTCCGCTCTCGCTGGTCGGAACGTTTGGCGTGATGTATCTCGCGGGCTACAGCTTGAACAACCTCACGCTGATGGCGCTTACGATTTCCACCGGCTTTGTGGTGGACGACGCGATCGTCATGATCGAGAACATCGTCCGGTACATCGAGGAGGGATTGCCGCCGCTCGAAGCGGCGCTGAAGGGCTCCGAGCAGATTGGATTCACCATCATCTCGCTGACCGTTTCGCTGATCGCCGTGCTCATCCCCCTGTTGTTCATGGGGGACGTTGTTGGGAGGCTGTTCCGCGAGTTCGCGATCACGTTGAGCGTGACGATTTTGGTTTCGGCGGTCGTCTCGCTGACGCTGACGCCGATGATGTGCGCCCGGATATTGCGGCACAAGACGCAAGAACAACAAACCAGTTTCTATAAATGGTCCGAGAAGGTATTCGAGCGCACGATCGCATTCTATGGCCGAACGCTCCAATGGGTTCTGAAGCACCAGTTCGGGACGCTGATGGTGGCGGCCGCGACGCTCGTGCTGACCATCGTTCTTTACATTATCGTGCCGAAGGGATTCTTCCCCATTCAGGACACCGGAATCATCCAGGGGATTTCGCAGGCCGCGGAGACAATTTCGTTTCCGGCAATGGGGGAAAAGCAGCAAGCGCTGACCAAAATCATCCTGCAAGATCCCGCGGTTGAAAACGTCTCCTCATACATCGGAGTTGACGGAACCAATACAACGCTGAACTCCGGCCGGATTCAAATCAATCTCAAGCCGCTCGAGGATCGCGGGATCAGCGCTTCGGACGTAATCCGCCGACTGCAACCCCAACTGGACAAAGTGGACGGAGTCACACTGTACATGCAGCCGGTGCAGGATTTGACGGTCGAGGATCGCGTCAGCCGCACGCAGTATCAGTACACGCTCGAAGACCCCGACCAGAATGAATTGAATTACTGGACTGCGAAATTGATGGCCAGGTTGCAGCAAGAGCCCGATCTTCGCGATCTCGCGACCGATCAGCAGACCGGAGGGCTCGCTGCGATGCTGATGATCGACCGGGAAACTGCCTCCCGGATGGGAATCACGCCGCAGGCAATCGATGAAACGTTGTACGACGCTTTCGGGCAACGCCAAGTTTTGACGATGTACACGGATCTCAACCAGTACCACGTGATTCTGGAAGCGATGCCGAGTTTTCAGAAGAGCCCCGCGACACTTCAAGATATTTACGTGCGCTCCGCGCTGGCTTCGAGCGCGACTACCACGGGAGCGACCGGGACCGCCAACGCGAACGGAGCCACCACCGCGCCACTCATCACGGCGACGAGCGCCAGCGGGGGAGGAGGAGGAGGCACCGGACAGGCCGGCACTTCCACTGCCCTTCCAAGCATCGGTTCCGCCAATCCTGCGGCCACGACGGGAGCGAACGGATCGGCAGTCCCGCTCAGCGCATTCACGCACTTTGAGTCGCAAGCGGCGCCGCTTTCGGTGAATCATCAAGGCCAATTCCCCGTGGTGACGATCTCCTTCAACCTCGCGCCGAGCGCATCCTTGGGGAGCGCGACCAAAGCAATTCAGAAAGCGCAAGCCGAGATCGGCATGCCGCTGAGTGTTCAAGCGGCCTTCCAGGGGACGGCGGCGTCGTTTCAAGCTTCGCTCTCGAACGAGCCGATCTTGATTCTGGCCGCGCTGGTGACGGTGTACATCGTTCTGGGAGTCTTGTACGAAAGCTACATTCACCCGGTCACAATTCTTTCGACGCTTCCTTCCGCGGGCGTCGGCGCAATTCTCGCTTTGCTCATCTGCGGATCCGAACTGAGCGTCGTGGCGCTGATCGGCATCATCCTCCTGATCGGGATCGTGCAGAAGAACGGCATCATGATGATCGACTTCGCGCTCGACGCGGAGCGCAAAGAGGGACAGAAGGCCGAGGACGCAATCTACCAAGCCTGCCTGCTTCGTTTCCGCCCGATTCTGATGACGACCATGGCGGCCATGCTGGGCGGCCTTCCGCTGGCGTTGGGAACGGGCATCGGCTCGGAGTTGCGCCGTCCATTGGGAATCGCCATGGTTGGCGGCCTGATCCTGAGCCAGATCCTCACGCTCTACACGACGCCCGTCATCTATATTTTCTTCGACCGGGTCGCTCACCGACTGGCGGCCCGCAGCGCGGGGGCGGCAGACCCTGAAACTGTTCCGGGAGATTAGGCTTGAGTCTTTCGACCCCATTCATCCGGCGCCCTGTGGCGACGACCCTGTTGACGGCGGCTGTCGCCCTGGCCGGCACCGTCGCCTTCCGAATTCTTCCGGTTTCGCCGCTGCCGCAGGTGGATTTCCCCACCATCTCCGTGGGTGCGGCTTTGCCGGGGGCCAGCCCAGAAACGATGGCGTCTTCCGTTGCGACTCCACTCGAGCGGCAATTGGGGCGCATCGCCGGTGTAACGGAGATGACTTCGTCGAGCAATCTCGGAACGACCAGCATCACGCTGCAATTCGATTTGAGCCGGGATATCGACGGCGCCGCCCGCGACGTTCAGGCGGCGATCAATGCGGCCCGCAGCTATTTGCCGTCGAATCTGCCGAGCAATCCCAGTTACCGCAAGGTCAATCCCGCCGATTCGCCCATCCTGATCCTGGCGCTCACTTCAAACGTTTACGACCGCGGCGCTCTTTACGACGCCGCTTCGACAATCATGGTCCAACGACTTTCGCAGGTCCAGGGCGTGGGACAAGTGAGCGTGGGAGGGAGTTCCTTGCCCGCGGTACGCGTCGAGGTCAATCCCACCCAACTCAATAGCTACGGGCTGGGGCTCTCGGACGTCAGCGGAATGTTGAGCCGGCAGAATGCCAATCTTCCGAAAGGACGCATCGCCGACGACACAACGACGGCCGACATCTCCACGAACGACCAGCTTATGAAGGCCGTGAATTACGAGCCGCTCGTGGTGGGCTACCACAACGGAGCCGCGGTGAAACTCTCGGATGTCGCCGACGTCGTGGACTCGACGGAAAACGTTCGAGCGGCGGGTTTTGTGAATGGGCAGCCCGCGGTGCTGCTCATCGTCTTCCGACAGCCGGGCGCCAATATCATCGACACGGTCGATCGCGTCGAGGCTGCCCTTCCCTCATTGAAAGCTTCGATCCCCGCCGCGATCAATGTTTCTGTGACGCTGGACCGCACATTGACGATTCGGTCGTCCGTGAACGACGTGGAACGCTCGCTCATGATTTCCGTGTGTTTGGTGATACTGGTGGTGTTCGTCTTTTTGCGGAATCCCCGGGCGACGCTGATCCCGAGCGTGGCTGTCCCAGTCTCGCTGATCGGCACGTTCGGCATCATGTATTTGTGCCACTACAGCATCGACAATTTATCGCTCATGGCGCTGACGATCTCGACGGGATTCGTGGTGGACGACGCGATCGTGGTCATCGAAAACGTGATGCGCCACTTCGAAAAGGGGATGCCGCCGATGCAAGCGGCACTGCTGGGAGCCAAGGAGATCGGCTTCACCGTGCTTTCGATGAGCCTCTCGCTCGTAGCGGTTTTTATCCCGATTCTCTTGATGGGCGGGATCGTGGGACGCCTGTTCCGGGAATTCGCCGTGACGCTCTCGGCGGCAATTCTCGTTTCGCTGGCGGTTTCGCTGACGACCACGCCGATGATGTGTTCGCGGCTGCTGAAGGAGGAAGAAGCCGGTAAGAAACACAACATTTTTTATCGCGCGAGCGACGGCGCATTCCGCGCATTGTTGGGCGCTTACGAGCGTACGCTGACCTGGGTGTTGCGTCACGCCCCTCTCACCCTTGCCGCCTTGATCCTCACGATTGTCTTCAACGTTTACTTGTTTTGGGTTGTCCCCAAAGGCTTTTTCCCCCTGCAGGACAACGGCACCATCGGTGGCGGAATGCAGGGCGCCCAGGACATTTCGTTTCAAGCGATGCAGGCCGCTACCGGGCGATTCGTGCAGATGATCAAGAGCGACCCCGCGGTGGAGAACGTTGTGGCGTTCACCGGCGGCCAAGGGGCCACGAACGGCGGTTTTATTTTCATGAGTTTGAAGCCGATTTCGGAGCGCAAGATTTCGTCGAGCCAGGTGATCGATCGGTTGCGACCGAAGATGATGTCTGTGCCCGGAGTTACGGTGTTTATGGCGGCGGGCCAGGACTTGCGCATCGGCGGCCGCATGAGCAACGCGCAATACCAGTACACGATTCAGAGCGACAATTTGCAGGATCTTGTGAAGTGGGGGCCGCAATTGTACCGCAAATTTAAGACACTTCCGGATCTCACGGACGTCAACAGCGATCAGCAAAATAACGGCCTGGAAGCTTCGCTGGTCTACGATCGTCCGACGATGTCGCGCCTCGGCATTACGCCGCAAACCATCGATAGCACCCTGTACCAGGCATTCGGACAAGCCCAAGTCTCGACGATGTACACCGGCGTGAATCAATATCACGTGGTGATGGAAGTGCAGCCGAAGTATTGGCAGACGCCCGAGGGGCTGAACGACATTTATATTCGCGCGGCTCAGGGGAAGGTGGTGCCCCTAAGCGCTGTGGCTCATCTGGAGACGTTGCAAGCGGCTCTATCCGTGAACCACCAGGGCCAGTTTCCATCGGTGACGGTGTCGTTCAATTTGGCGCCGGGAGTGGCGCTGGGCCAGGCGGCAAGTGACATCCTCGCGGCAGAGCAACAAATGGGCATGCCGGGCACAATCCACGGAATGTTTTCGGGGACGCTCGAGGCGTTTCAGTCCTCACTCGCGTCGGAACCGTACCTCATCCTGACGGCTCTGGCCGCGGTTTACATCGTGTTGGGCATTCTCTACGAAAGTTTGATTCATCCCGTAACGATTCTTTCGACGCTGCCTTCCGCCGGGGTGGGCGCGATACTCGCACTGCTTCTGTTTCGTACGGAGCTGAGTGTAATCGCGATGATCGGAATCATCCTGCTGATTGGAATCGTCAAGAAAAACGCTATCATGATGATTGATTTCGCGCTCGCGGCGGAACGGAACGAAGGCAAGAGCCCCGCTGACGCGATTTACGAAGCGTGCATTCTCAGATTTCGGCCGATCCTGATGACCACCATGGCCGCAATGTTTGGGGCTTTGCCTCTGGCGCTGGGAGGCGGTACCGGATCGGAACTTCGCCGCCCGCTGGGAATTACGATTATCGGCGGGTTGTTGTTGAGCCAAGTGCTGACGCTCTACACCACGCCGGTCGTTTACCTTTATATGGACCGGTTGCGCGACTGGTTGTTGGGTTCGCGCGCGCGTCCGCACGCCGCCGGGGCGCCGCAGGAGTCCATCGGATGATGGTGCCCCAAGTGAAGTGGAATACTCAAGTTTCGTTGGCTCTTTTGCTGGCGGGAATGCTGGCGCTCAACGGCTGCGACCTGGCGCCCAAGTATCACAGGCCTGCCGCGACGACTCCTCCCGCGTACAAAGAACTCACGCCGGCGGACCAGAAAGTGACCGACGGCTGGCGCGTTGCCGATCCAAAAGATGCCGCGCTGCACGGCCAATGGTGGACGATCTTCGGCGACGCGCAACTCAACGGGCTCGAAGACAAAGTCAATATCTCCAACCAGACGATCGCGGAGGCATTTTCAAATTATATGGCTGCGCGCGCGCTCGTCCGCGAGGCGCGCAGCCAGTATTTCCCGACGGCGACCACCGACCCCAGCATCGTTGAGGAGCATCAGGCCGCCACGGTCACGGCTTCCAGCAAATCCAGCGGCGCCACTTTCACGAACTATTCGCTGCCGTTTGACGCCACTTGGATGCCCGACCTTTGGGGCCGCGTTCGCAACACGGTGAGGGCGGCGAGCGCGGGAGCGCAGATCAGCGCGGGCGACCTCGAGAACACGCGCCTTTCCGTCGGGGCGGAACTCGCCGCTGATTATTTCGCGCTCCGCGGACAAGATGCCTTAAAGAAGCTTTTGGATTCGACCGTGGTTGCCTACCAGCAATCGTTGGACCTCACAAAGGTGCTATACCAGACGGGCATCGCATCCGATGAATCCGTCGCGCAGGCGGAAACACAGCTGAAAACGGTCGAGGCGCAGGACACCGCGCTCGGCATTCTCCGCGCCCAATACGAACACGCCATTGCGACGCTCGTGGGCGAGCCGGCCTCCACGTTTTCGCTTCCCGCTTTGCCGCTCGATGAGGCGCCTCCGGGGATCCCCACCGGTGTGCCGTCCGATCTTCTCGAGAGGCGTCCCGATATCGCCATTGCGGAACGCCAAGTGGCTCAAGCGAACGCGCAAATCGGCGTGGCGCGCGCGGCGTACTATCCGGCCGTCACTTTGAGCGCTGCTGCCGGATTGCAAGCGACCTCGATTTCAGATTGGTTCACCTGGCCGAGCCGATTCTGGTCCATCGGTCCGGCGGCGGCGGAGACGATCTTCGATGCGGGCTTGCGCCGTGCCACACTCGAGCAATATCGCGCGACGTACGATGCCACGGTTGCGAATTACCGGGGGACGGTACTGACCGCTTTCCAGCAGGTGGAAGACAACCTCGCTTCGTTGCGCATTCTTTCGCAGGAACGAGCGCAGCAGGACGACGCGGTCCTCTCGGCGCAAAGAAATCTCGCGCTGGCGACCGATCGCTACCGCCTCGGAATCGATCCCTATCTCAACGTCATCACCGCCCAGACAGCGCTCTTCACCAACCAGCAAGTGGCGGTCAATATCCGGACGCAACAGATGACGGCGAGCGTGCAATTGATTTTGGCGCTTGGCGGAGGCTGGGATGCGTCGCAACTTCCAACGCCACAGCAAGTGATTTCGCGGAGCGCTCCGTCGGCGCCATCGTCGCCTGCGACGAGCACTCCGCCTGCGCCCACAAATGGGAGCGGGCCGGCGCAACAATAATCAGGGCCGGTGCGGGCAGTTATTTTGCGGAGCCGACCTCCACGACCGTAATGCTTTTCAGCTGGCGCACCCAGCGCGCGCCGAGTTTGTCTCCAACCACGATCAATCGCAGCGGCCCGACTTTGGGATCAAATGGCTGGCCGTCCGCGCGATCCGCCACCAAAATGGTTGCGTTGCCGAAGTTCGAGTCGATTTCACCCAAAGAGAAAAGGACATGATAATTGTCCGCGGCGTTGGCGACCACGCCGAACGTCATTCCTTTGTGGTGCATGTCCATGCCGGTGGGCACGCCCGCCTTGGCCAACAAATCCTTTAGCGCCACACCCTCGTAAACTCGCGGCTGCGGATCGTGCTCGCCTTTCGCGGTAACTTTTGTTCGAGGCAGCGCGCTCCAGTCCGCGGCGGTCAGGTGCAACTCCTGTTTCACTTCTCCGGTCACCGAAAACAGCTCTGGTTGGTTCGCCGCTTGCGGCTGGGGCGCGGGCCTCGCCGCAATTCTGTGCGGCGCCGCCAAGATCAAAAGCGCGGCGCAGGCGGAGAATGCGATTACAAAAGCAGCTTTGCTTCCCGGCTTCGGTTGATAGCAGAATACCTGGACCGCATTTTTCTTCCGCATGTGGGGTTCTCCCGTCGAATGGCCTGCAACGCGCCGCTCGAATTTTAGCTTAATTCGTTCGCCAGAAGTCATCCGGTTTCGTTTGCGGAACGCAGTTGTGATAGTCTCGCGCCCGCTAGAATCTAAAATGCCCGATCCGGCGAAACTCTTTCTCGGCGTGGACATCGGCGGCACTAAAGTCGCGGCGGGACTCGTCACCGGTTCCGGCGAAATTGTTTTCAAGACACGCGCTCCCATGCGCGCGCACGGTTCCGCGGAGGAAGGATTCGATTCGGTGCGCCGCGCGATGGATGCCGCGCTCGCCGCGAAAACGGGCGTCGAGCTAGGCGGTGTCGGCATCACGTCGCCGGGCCCGCTTGACCCGCATTCGGGTGTGGTGCTGAACCCTCCGAATCTTCCCTGCTGGCGCGACTTCCCGCTCGTTGAAAAAATTCGCGCGGCGTATGGCGTTGACGCGCACCTCGATAAAGATGCCAACGCCGCGGGACTCGCCGAGGCTCTCTGGGGCGCCGGCCGGGACTATCGCTGGGTTTTCTATGCTACGCTCGGAACCGGGATCGGCACCGGGATTATCCTCGATGGCCGCGTCTATCGGGGCCGCACGGGCGCCGCTGCCGAGGGCGGCCACATGACGATCGATTATCATGGGCCTCGCTGCGGATGCGGCAAGTACGGCTGCATCGAAGCGCTCGCTTCGGGACCGGCGATTGCCGCGCGCGCCCGCGCAAGGGTCGCCGTCGCGGGGGATCGCGGCGCGCGATTGATTCAGCTCTCGGGCGGCAACATCGAGCTGATTTCCTCGGAAACCGTCGCCGACGCATGGCTCAAAGGCGACGCGCTCGCCTCGGGGATTCTCGCCGAGACGTTCGATCTGGTGGCCATTTGGCTGGGCAACATCGTGGACATTCTCGAGCCCGAAGTCGTGATCTTCGGCGGCGGGATCGGCGAACTCGCGAGCGAATGGTTCACGTATATTCGGTCGAAATTGCCGGCGTGGTCCGTCAACCCGCGCTGCCAGGAAATCCCGCTCGTGCTCGCCCGCTACGGCGCGGATTCCGGCGTGCCGGGCGCCGCGGCTCTCTGCCTCACGTAGCGGTCATCCGGTGCGCGGTCGCAGAATCCACCGCATTCGATCCTCACACGTTCCTGGCCGGCCTCGATCATTGGGATCCAATCCGCTAGCAGCGGGCGCCGGAAGCCATCGCTAAGGAAACAGAATGAGTTTCAGAAATGAAACCGGAACCCATGCGCAACGAGCGACTTTTTTCGCGCATCTGAGTTTAATAGGGTAGAGAGAAATAGGCGGTCACAGCCGGGAGGTGCGGATTTCCCCCGGCAGGAGGTTAAACCCATGAAACGGATTTTTAAGCTCGCGCCCATCGCACTTCTGGCGGTTCTGGCCCTGGTCCCCGCAGCTTCAGCGCAAAGAGGCGTGCTGATCGTCAGAGGCGGATTCTACGGCGGCTTCTACGGCCCGCACTTCTTCGGCTACCTCGGCCCCGGCCCCTGGATCTACGGCTATTGGGGAGCGCCGTACGGCTTCCGCTACATATCCGGGCCGAATTCGGGCCAAGTGAAGATCGAAACCAAAATGAAGGACGCCTCGGTGTACCTGGATGGCGGGTTCATCGGCAAGGCCGACAAGGTCAAGAAATTCGCGCTCAAGACGGGCGAGCACGACATCGAGTTGCGCGACGCCAGCGGGCACACGTTCTACCAAGAACACATCCGGGTACTCCCCGGCCGAACGGTCGAAATCGAGCCGGATTCTTCGTCAAGCCACTGACAACGATAGAAACCGCTTCGGGCGAATCAACTCACGCGACGGCGTGGGATTGATTCGCCCGAGCCATTTTCATTCCTCCTCTGAAGGTTTGCCTGGCAATCGGCAATACGCATCCCTTCCCGACCGGGTGCAACACGCTTTTCCGCCGCTGTCTAATTCTGCGTTTTCCCGGTAGAATCCGAGGGAAGTAGCTGTGTAGTTACGATGGAGATCCCGTGCGAAGACGAAGATTTCGAGCGTCTGCGTTCTTCGGCCTCTCGCTCTCCCTATTGGCGGGTGTGGCCACTCTAGCGATCCGCCTTTGCGCGGACGACGCGAAGCCCCCCGATTATTCCGCGGAGCCGTTCGTCGTCGAGAAGATCTCCGCCAGCACCGATGTGAATGCAGATGGAACATACAATTCGGACACCACCGCCCGGGTTCGCATCCAATCGGACGCGGGGCTCCAGCGTTTCGGCCTTATCAGTTTCTCTTATGCATCGGCAACGACGAATTTGGAAATTGTCTACGTCCGCGTGACCAAGCCCGGCGGACACATCGTGGAGACGGGCCCGGAGAATATTCTCGAAATGCCGGCCGACATCACCCGACAGGCGCCCTTCTACAGCGACGTAAAGGAAAAACAAGTCGCAGTTAGAGGACTGGCGGTCGGCGACTCGCTCGAATACGAGTATCGCGAGCATGAAACCTCCGCGCTCGATCCCGGAATGTATTGGAACGCCTACAACTTCTTTAAAGGCGGCATCGTTCTCGAAGAGGATGTTCAGATCAGCTTTCCGTCGGAACTTCACGCCAAGGTTGTATCCTCGCAGGTTCAGCCCACAGTCGCCGAGCAGAACGGCCGCAAAATCTACACCTGGAAGACGGCCAACCTCGAACCAAAATCGAAAGACGCGAATCCCAAGCCGGCGGCCAAACCGCCCGACGATCGGCCCGCCATCCAAATCACCACATATCAAGACTGGGACGCGGTCGGCCAGTGGTTCCGGAGTCTCGCGGCGCCAAGGGCCGCGCCTGGACCGGAAGTCAAAGCCAAAGCCGACGAGATAACGAAGGACGCCAAAACAGAGGACGAAAAAATCCGGTTGCTGTACGCCTTTGTCTCGCAGCAGTTCCGTTATATCGGGATCTCCCTCGGGATTGGGCGTTACCAGCCGCATTCCGCCGCGGACGTGCTCGATAACGGATATGGCGACTGCAAAGACAAGCACACGCTGTTTACAGCCCTGCTCGCGGCGGAGGGAATCAAGGCGTATCCCGTCTTGATCCAATCATCTTCGGCGAAACTCGATCCGGATGTCCCCTCTCCCGGACAGTTCGACCATGTAATCACCGCGATCCCCCAGACCGATGGTCTCTTGTTCCTCGATACGACCACCGAAATTGCCCCCTTCGGCTACCTGGTCCCGGAGTTGCGAGACAAGCAAGCGCTCGTGATTCCCGATCAAGGTCCGGCGCATCTGGTCCAGACTCCGGCGGAGTTGCCCTTCAAGTCGTTTTTCCATTTTCAGGCGGACGGCGCCCTCGACGATTCCGGAACCTTCAAGAGCAAGATGCACGCAGAGGTTCGCGGCGATAGTGAGGTCTTTTATCGCGCGGCGCTGCGCGAAGCGGGGAAATCCAAGTGGACGGATGTCGTCCAGGAGATCTCCAGGACCTGGCAATTCGGCGGAACCGTCAGCGACGTGGTCGCCAGCGAGCCGGAGGCCGTCGACGCTCCGTTTCAGCTGGATTATTCCTACACTCGCAACAATTATGGCGATTGGGATGCAAAGGCGATCTCCGCACCCTTGCCGCCGATCTACCTGCCCGAGGTTCCGGACGACCCCGCCGAGCAAGCGAAGCCGCTGGAATTCTACGCCAAGCTTGAAGTTCACCTGCAAGCAACAATGAAACTGCCGGAGCATTGGAACACCACGCAGCTCCCGGACCCGGTCGACCTTGTCGAGCCTTTCGCCGAGTATCACTGCTCCTACACGGTCGTGGATCGCGTGCTGCATGCCGACCGGCGATTCGCGTTTAAGGTCTTGAGCATCGATCCCGGCCAATTTGCGGAGTACAAGAAATTTCAACAGTCGGTTCTCGACAGCGAATACAAGCAGATCGCCCTCATCAGTACCACGGCGACCAAGCCGTCCAGCCCCTCCGCTACCCCTGTCTACGTATTTGGAAGTGGCGATGCGCACGCGGCGTTCGAGCGGGGCCGGCAGGCGCTCGTGCGTGGTGACACGGCGTCTGCCGTCGGCAGTTTTAAGGAAGCGGTGCAGGACGACCCGAATTTTGCTTTTGGATGGCTCCTCTTAGGGGGCACCCAAATCGGGCTCGGCGACGTGTCGGAAGGAATGAAGGACGTCGAAAACGCCGTAACACTCGACCCGACAAATCTTACCGCGTACAAGAGCATCCCGCCGCTCCTGATTCGCACTAATCATCCTGACTTGGCCCTGGAATTCTGGAAACTCCTGGAGAAAACGGCCCCGAACGATCCAGATCCACCCAGAAACATCGCGAGTTACCTTGTTGAGCAGAAGCACTACCCGGAAGCCGTGCAGGAGCTGCAGACGGCGACGAAAATTATCGCGGATAACGCGCTGCTCTATTTGGTCCTCGGCGACGCATTGATCCACAACGGCGATCCGGACGGTGCAACTACGGCGCTGAGGAAAGCATCCAGCTTGGATTCCAGCCCCCAAATGCTGAACAACGTCGCCTACGAGTTCGCAGACGGCAATTTGCATTTGGATGAGGCGCTCGATGATGCCAAGAAAGCCGTCGCGGGGATCGAGGCGGAGACCTCGAAGTTGTCGCTGGACCAGCTCGAACTGAAGGATCTCGCAGAAATGGGACAGCTCTCCGCTTATTGGGACACCCTCGGCTGGGTCTACTATAAGAGGGCCGATTACACTACCGCGGAAAAATACCTGCGCTCGGCTTGGAATCTTTCGCAATATGGAGTTATCGGCGACCACTTGGGCCAAATCTGCGAGAAACTTGGGAAGCAGAAGGAAGCGGCGCAGGCTTATCGGTGGGCGATCGACGCCGGCAACGCTCCCGAGGAAACGCCCGACCGCCTCGCGGCCTTGCATGCCAACAAGACAGCCAGGGGTGGAGTTCGTGATTCTGGTTCTCTGTCCAATCTCCGTACCATCAAACTTCCGCGCATCGTGGCGAAAAGCGCTTCTGCTGACTTCTTTCTCCTGTTCGGCCCCGGCGAGAAGCTCACTGCGGTGAAGTTCCTCTCTGGATCCGACTCGCTGCGGGACGCGCAGAAGTCCTTGATGTCCGCGGATTTCGGCGTAACATTTCCCGACGACGGGCCTACGCAAGTCCTCCGTCGCGGAAGATTGATTTGCGACGCGACTCCCGCCGGCTGCGAAATTGTACTCGACCTACCGGGCGACGTTCACGCAATCGAGTGAGCGGGACATTTCCCGCGCGGCGCGCAAAGAAGAATGCGCCATCCGGCCGGACGGCGCGAATTCCAGCGGCTAGGATTCGCCAGAGACTCGAATCATCGCCTTGATGACGCCGTCGCGATAATTCGCCACGGTGTCAAACGCGGCGGGGGTTTCCGACAGCGGGAAATGGTGGGTCGCGAGCTGGTCCATGTTGATCTTGCCGCTGGCGAGCAGCTTGATCGCGGGAATGACGCAATCGTTTTGCCGCCGCACGTTGCGGATGGTGAGCTCTTTGCGCCGATAGGTGTGAATCGGGAAGCTCACGCACTCCACTTCCGGAATCCCGACAATCACCAGCGTCCCCCCCGGCTTCAATAGTTCGGCCGCTTGATTCAAGGATGCCTGCTGGCCCGCGCATTCAAAAACAAAGTCCAATCCTTCCGGCGCGAGTCTGCGAATCTCCGCGACAATATCCACGTCGCTCGGACTCCCCGCCCATTCCGCGCCGCAGCGCAAGGCCGCCGCCTGCCGCGCCGCGATCGGCTCGCTGCAGTAAGCAGAACAATCTGCGGCCGCGCGCACGGCCAGCAGCACGGACAATCCAATCGGGCCGCAGCCCAAAACGGCGATTTGCGCGCCGTCCTGCGCGGCAGCCATGCGCTGCGTGTACACGGCGATTGCGAGCGGCTCGATCAACGCGGCTTGATCCGCCGTCATCGACTCCGGAAGCGGGACGCAACATTCGGCGGGCATCACCAGATATTCCGCGAGTCCGCCGTTGAGCTGGCCCGGGCAGCCGAGAAACTTGTGATTCAGGCAGGTGTGATGCCGGCCGCGCAAACACTGTTCGCACTCGCCGCAGTGAATGGCGGGTTCGATGGCGACGCGCTCGCCGGGAACCAGATCGTCAACGTCGTCGCCAACTTCGACGATTGTGCCGCCGCATTCGTGACCGACGATGAAGGGAAAGTCCACGACGAGGGGTCCGATGCGGCCGGTGGAGTAATAATGAATGTCAGAGCCGCAAATTCCGACAGACTCCACGCGCAGCAGCACATCATGCGGATGAACGATTCGGGGATCCGGCGCATCCGCAATCTTGATTTCGCGCAAACCGGTAAGAAACGCCGCCTTCATGGGACTCCAGCCCGCCGCGCGAGCCGCTAGGCGATTTTCGCCGAGCTAATCGTAATACTCCAAGCCGAGATGCGTGATGAGCTCTTCCCCGCGCAGGTAGCGCAACGTGTTCTTCAGCTTCATCAATTGGATGAAAACATCGTGCTCGGGATAGAGCTTTGGCGCGACGATGGGGCTCTTGAAGTAGAACGACAGCCACTCCTGAATTCCCTTCTTCGCCATTTCCGGGCAGCGTTGCGCGAGGTCCAGGAACAGAACCAGATCCAACACCATCGGGGCTGCCAGGATGGAATCGCGGCAGAGAAAATTAATCTTGATCTGCATGTCGTAACCGAGCCAGCCGAAAATGTCGAGGTTGTCCCAGCTCTCTTTGTTGTCACCGCGCGGCGGATAATAGTTGATGCGGACTTTGTGGTAGTAGCCTTTGTAGAGCTGAGGATACAGATCCGGCTGAAGAATGTATTCGAGAACCGAGAGCTTGCTCACTTCCTTGCTGAGAAATGCTCCCGGATCCTCCAGGACTTCTCCGTCGCGATTTCCCAGGATATTCGTGGAGAACCAACCCTTGAGCCCAAGCATGCGCGCCTTCAGGCCAGGCGCGATCAGCGTCTTCAGGAAGGTCTGGCCCGATTTGAAGTCCTTGCCGCAGATCGGGATGTGCTTTTCGGACGAATAGTCGATCAGCGCCGGAAAGTCCGCGGCGACGTGCGGCGCACCGTTCGCAAACGGCACACCGAGCTTCAGCGCGGCGTAGGCGTAAATCATGCTGGGCGAGATGGCAGGGCTATTCTCTTTGAGCCCTTTCTCGAATGTCGCCATTGTCCGGTGCACCGGCCCGGGCTCCGAGTACGATTCCGTCGAGGCGCACCAGATCACGATCTGCCGGGCGAGATTGTGCTTCTTTTTGAAGTCCTGGATGTCCTTCATCACCTGCTCGGCAAGATCCATCTTCGTCTTGGCCTTCTTCACGTTATTGGGCTCGATGTTCTTCACCCACTTTTGCTCAAAGGCCGCCGGCAGGGGCTTGATCTCATCCAGATAGTCCTTTAGCTGCTTTACCAGATGCGGATCGAGAACCCCGGCCTTCAACGCCGATTCGTAAGCGGAGTCGTTCAACAGATCCCATCCCGCGAACACCAGATCGTCCATTTTGGCCAGTGGAACGAAGTCCTTGATCTTCGGGATGCGCTTTTCGGTGCGCTTGCCCAGGCGGATGGTGCCCATCTGCGTGAGCGAGCCGATGGGCAGTCCCAACCCCCGGCGAATCGCCTCGACGCCCGCGATCGTCGTGGTCGCGACGGCGCCCATTCCAACGGTCATAACGCCCAACTTTCCCTTCGGTGCTGCGATCGCAAACTCTTTCTTAGCCACGTCATGCCCTCTCGTAATTCAGGATTGAATTCATCGTCCGTGCCGAAAATGCAGGGTCGCGCCGCGGCGCTGCTCTTGCTTCAATTCCGCCGCTCCCTCGATGTCAGGGAAAAGCACTTGCAGCTTCGTGCGGGTGCCGGAGAACATTCCGCGCCGCCACGGGACCGTCTTGTTGCCCCCTAAACGGTCACGAAACGTCCGCGAAACTCGACATGATACTACAATCCGGCGATTCCGCGCTGGTTCGCCCCGACATCCCGCCGAAGTTTTCAGACGATGTCTGTCTTCACCGCGAGCGGCGGAAATCGAGCTGCGGAAAACGCGGGGTGACGTTCGCGCCGGAGAAGGATTCCGACGGCGGCGATCATCACGACGACGATCACAATCCGTGGTAGAAACAGCAGATCGAACGAGCCTTGGACCAGGGACAATCCCCCGGCTCAAGGCCCTTTTAAGTTTGCGTCTTACTCGGAAACGAAAGTGTCTCTATTTTGTATGGTGGGAGTGCCGCGCCGGTGGATGTGCGCCCGGCCGCTCCGCCCACTGGTAAATGGAAATCGCGCTCCCGCCGATTGAAATCACGATCAGCGCGATCATCACGTGCTCCAGCCACGGCGATTCAGCCTGCTTGATGATCCATCGCCCGTAATGCACCGCCAGCGCTGCCTCGATCGCAAAACGCATCAATCGTCCTGCAGCAATGGAGCTGAAAAGTTTTTTTCGCGAACAGCGGAACGCCGCAGCCGCCGCCACGATCGCCGTGAATGGGAACGGGGGCGGCATCAGCGATGCGACCACCAGTGTCACCCCTGCCCGCCGTTCCACCAGTTTCCGCAGGTAGGCCAAATGCTTGCCGGACAGGACTTTCTTCAACCCACTCTGGCTCTTCCGGCTGATCCAATCCGTAGCGAAGCAGCCGATGAGCGAGCCCGCCGTGGCCATAAGCACGTAATAGATCACGCGCTCGTGATAGCGCGCGCAGAGCGCCAGCACGAGAAGATCATTCCCCATCGGCACCACCAGGGGCGACGAATCAAGCGCCCCCAGCGTCAGCAGGCCCAACCCGCCCGCATGAAACAATGCCCTCGCAATAGTGTGAAGGAGTGCTTTCAAATCATTTGTCCCCGTCGATTAGATGATGCCCTGCGACCCACGTCAAGAAATCCCCAGCGCCTTTCCCCTCTCATTCACAGGCGAAGCGATCGTCCTAACGTCACACCCGCGACGCCAGTTACACATCACACTTTCCACCGGTGCCGCGAGGAAAGGGACGGTCATTCAGAGACCGCCGCAGCGGACGAAGAATCTCGCGGTTCCGGGGGATAGCCGGAAATCGCGCTCCTTGTACGCACGCGCAGATTCGAACTAATTATCACAGAAGTTAATAAACTTTATTATGGACATCAGTGATACTCCACGCTACGATTTATAGCGTTGCTCCTCTTCCATCCGGAAAGTTTCGCGCCGGGTCGGGCGTTTTCGGCCGCTCCGTTGTCTCGCTTGCAGCTACTGAGGGCTCAAAGTGGCAGCCGCACAAAACTAATTCTCATGTTCCCCGCCGCTGACAAACTGGCGTTCTCAATCCTGTTACCACTAGCCGTGCTGCTCTCTGGCTGCATCGGGGTGACGGCCGAGAAACCTGCGGCCCAGCCGCTGACCATCACAACCAGCTCTTTGCCGCAGCCGATGCTTCAGCGACCGTACGCACAAACTCTGCAAGCCGCCGGGGGAGTGCCGCCGTATGCGTGGAGTGTGAGCTCCGGCCAGTTGCCGGTGGGATTGACGTTGACCCCGGCCGCAGGACAAATCTCCGGCACTCCCGTCCAGCCGGGCCCCTCGAGCGCCAGCATCGAAGTGACGGACCAGAGCGGCCAATCGGCGCCCGCGCCACTGAAATTAAATCTCTCGGTTGCCGGGCCCGCTCTCGATCCCTACGGCGGCCGCACGGCACTGGCGTGCGCCCAGACGACGGGCTGGTTCCACACGCAGAAGATCGGTGCGCACTGGTGGCTCTGCACGCCGGCGGGAAACGCATTTTTTGAGCAGGATGTCGAAGAGACGATCTACAACAATGACAGCACGGCCCAGGCCGCTTTTGCCGCGAAATACGCCAACAACACGCAGGCCTGGCTGGACGCCACACTTCAGCGCTTGCAGCTCTGGGGTTTCAACACGGTCGGCATCTACTCGCACAACCAGCTTTGGCCCGTGCTTTACAGCGGCACGCTCTCGGTCAGATTTCCGTTTATTCACTACGCGCGGCCCGCTTACTACGCGATGCGCAACACCCCGGTGGATGGAGGCGGCGGCCAAGTCGCCACGCTGCTACCCGAACCCATCAAGAACATGATGAACGGACACACCGCGTTTTTCACCGGATACGCGCCGCCCGGCGGCATCGGCGATTATTTCGATCCCAAGATGCAGACCTGGCTCGACGGTTTTCTCAAAGGCGATTATTCGATGAAGGCCATTCAGAGCTCTCCAAACGAAAAATATCTTCTCGGCATTATGGCGGACGATACCGACGAGTTGATGGGCTTTGAATCGGGCCCCGACTTCCCGACGATCCCTCCCGGCCACAACAATTTCAATCTCTCATTGATGATTCTCAGCGAATCGCCGGTGCAAACGGCGAACGCAAGCCTAGGCTTTGTTTATGTCGACACCGTACTGTACTCAAAAAAAGCGCTGCACGACGCGCTCGAAGCAAAGTACACGACGATCGCCGCGCTCAATTCCGCTTGGGGTTCGCATTACACCACCTTCGATTCTTCGGGAACGCAAATTACGAACGAGCCCGTGGGCACGGGAGACGGCGCGACGCTCACCTTCGCGCGCACCTTGGAAAATCTTCAGCCGAGCGCGAACTCCGTGCAGGTATTCGTCGGCGCAAATGCGGTGGCGGGCGACACGGGAAACGGCGTGATCTTCGGCCCGTCACTCGCAACAGGCAGCATCAACTACGCGACCGGCGCGCTGACCGTTACGTTTGCGTCCGGAGAGGCTCCCGCCGCGGGCGCAGCAATTACTGCGAGTTACATCCAGAATGCGTGGGGAATCGGGACGGGGCTACTGGATGAGGATTTCAGGGCGTCGCATCAAGCATGGCTGGGAAATACCTGGGACGGGTTGACTCCGGCGATTTCGGGCACACAGGTGGCACAGATGGCACCGGGAGTAAAGGCGGACTTGGACAATTTTTTGCAAACGACCGCGGGCTGGTACTTCGGCATGTTCCGTACGGAGGTGAAGTCTGTTTTCCCCAACGTGCTGGTCCTCGGCCCAGGACTCGGCACCTGGGACGGCGTCGCTCCCGCGCCCGTACTGAAAGCTGCGGGGCAATATTTGGATGTGATTATTACCGGCGAAGCGACGTCGTTCTATTCGCAACAGCAACTGGACTTCATCGCTCAGAACGCAGGGGATAAACCACTGATCGCCGGCTCCTATCGCACAGCGAATGCCGATTCCCCGCTCTCCGCGTTCCCCGGACCCTCAGCCGGCAACTACGCGACACAGCAAGCCAAAGGACAGGCCTACTACGATTCCCTGGCGGCCATCCTCGCGACGGCGAAAAATTCCGCCGGCACGATTCCCCACGTGGGCATGACGGTCTGGGCCTGGATGGACAATTGGGGCGAGCAGGACAATTGGGGACTGGTCACACACCTCGACAACGCCTACGACGCCCATGAAGACTCAATGGCGAGCGTGGCCTGCTCCGCACCCCTCTCGCAATTTTCGTGCGGCGGTGAATCGGGAAACTTCGGCGACGTGATCACGCTCACCAGGAGCGGCAACGCGCTCTGGCTGACCGCGCATTAGCGCAATCACGCGCCATCCTTCTGCAGCACGACCGTAAGATCTCCCCATGCCCAAGCGGCCAGCCGCAATCGCGACACCCGATACGCCACGCGGTGCACGAGCGAACCCTCCGGATTAAATCGGTAGGTGGCGCAGGTGAGCAAACGAAGAGAAAGGCCGGAGCCTCGGAGAAACGCGCGAAGATCCTGCCGGGTGAAATCCCAATGATACGTACAGGCGCGCACAAATGTATTCTCGTGGAGTCTCTTCCGCAGCAACACCGCAGGGAACAGAATGCCGATCGCGCAGGAGAAAATGTGGAATGGATTCGCATTGCGGATGCGCGTCGCATTTGGCGACTGGATCACCACCTTCCCGAATGGCCGGAGAATGCGGCTGAATTCGCGAATTGCGAGTTCCGGATGGGGCAAGTGCTCGAAGACTTCGCTGCACGCAATGAAGTCCACACTTGCGTTCGGCAGCCCGGTGCATTCGGCGGTTCCTTGCGCCCCTCGCGCCTGAGCGTGAGTCTTCTCCCGCAGTTCGTCCAATAAGCCCGAGGAAACATCGACGCCGACGTAATCTTGCGGCGCGCAGATCCGGCAGCGCCAGCACAACCGGCCGTCGCCGCATCCGACGTCGGCCACGACACCGCCAGCGTAGTGCCGCATCAATTCTTTGTAGCGCAAATCCGTTCGCCACTGCGGGTGCGCGGCGTAGCCGGCGGCGCGCTCCCAATCGCTCATGGTCGGCTCCGCGACGCCGGCTTCGAGAAATGCTTGGCTCACTGCGGCCCAATCAGCCGCCGTGACCAGCCGGTTTGGGTCTGCGTTGTGGCGCGCCAGCGTTCGCGCGCGGCGCACACAGAAGAAAACAAAATCGACCGCGAGTACGCAAACTGAAAAGGCCAGAAGCGGCCTCACTTTGAAAACTATCGCGGCAATGAAAGCCGCCACGAGCGCAAGAATCCATGGCGCGGTGAGGAATCCGCGGTCAATGCGGCTCCACTCCGCAATCGTCGCGCGCGATTCCTCCCGCGTTTTCAGCGCGGCGGCGCCGGGCGCGAGACTCCCACTGCGAGGACTCATCGCGCCGACGAGACTACTTTGATCCGAAAAGATGGCTTGCCTTTCTATACCGATTATTCGCCGAAGGAGCGCGGCGATTGGGGCGCATCCTCAGCTGCACTCATCAATGCCATCGAACACTTCTGACGATCGGCTGGGTTCTTCGCGACGGCGATATACGAGCCGGCGAAATCGACGTCGTAAAACCTCGAATGGATCGCCCGGTACATTCGCTTTAGAAAGAGAAATCTGGAAGGCCAGACGACCCGGAGAATTTCAATGGGCTGAAACCCGAAGCAGCGCAACACGCCGTATAGATCGGCCGGCGGCCAGGGAGAGACGTGGGTGTAATCCGAGAATACCCAGCTCACCGCCCAGGGATTCGGAGTCGTCAGGATCAGCAGGCCTCCGGGGGCGAGAATCTGCGCGAATTTCTCAAGATAGCCGTAGAACTGCGGACGGGGGCAGTGTTCGACGACTTCACGCAGCAGAATCGCATCGAACGATTCGCTGATTTCGTCCACTGAGTAGTAATCGAATTTACGGCCGGGATTCACGTCCATGGTCTTGAATTCGCCGCAATATCCGCGGGCGAGCAACTCCGGAAGGAAGGGCCGATCGCCGGCGCCGACTTCCAGGACTTTGCGCGCCTGCTTTACGACCCGGCGCGCAATCCATCCGTCGCGGTCGGACACCAGCGGGAACTCCCGAAACTTTTGCGGCACTTCCTTGCGAAAATTCCGGACGGCGAAATAATCGGGCTCACTCATGGGGGCCACTCCTCCTTGCGAATTCGGACTCTCTGCTGGCCGGAAACGTTTCCGCGGCTTTTCGATCAGGAATTGAGCGGAGGCTTGCTTAACACGGCCAGGATACAGCTTCGGAAGTTCGCCATTCGTTCCCGATCGAGCAATCGAAAAATGGCCTTCTCCACCCACAGCAAAGGCGGAATGCGCCGGAATTCCCACGCCGAATGCACCAACTGCATCGCTCCGATGGAGAGTCCGGCGGCATTCGCGGTGGCGGAGATGCGGCGCCTGGTGTTTAACCGGTAGTAGGTCTTGAAGACATCAGCTCCTTCCCGGAACTCGAGGTGCCGGACGATGCGTTTCTTTAGTCCGTCCGGCAAAAACGACGCCGCGAATACCTGGTAGTTCAGAAAATTCGGCGTTAGAAAAATAAACTTGCCTCCCGGCCGCAGAACCCGCTTCACCTCGCGCAGCAATTCGAGCGGGCGCTCGACGTGTTCCACCACCATCTGCGCCGTCACCAGATTGAAGGAAGCATCCGCAAACGGCAGATTCAGCAAGTCTCCGGCCACTTTCTCGCGCACATATTCGTTGCGCGCCATCGCCGCAACTTCACGGTCGATCCCCACTAGACGCCGCGCCCGCGCCGAAAGCGCTGCCTGATCGGCCTTCCCGTTCGGCAACCACTCCCGTAGGAGCTGCCAACCGCAGCCGAGATCCAGCCATTCGGTTTCGCAATTTACTTCGTTCAGCAAGATTCGCCTGTAGCTATCTTCCGCGATAATTGTTTCTTGCCGCCCGCTCACTCGTTTCCAGCCTGATGCGACGCCGCGAACGTCTCCCGCCGGAAGAACGAAAAGCTCTTTCATCGAGCAAGCTCGAACACTTCTCGAATCAGGGCGTCGGTTTGCCGGGCGCTCGAAGCTGGGTCTGAGTTCCGCCGGATCGCTGGAATTTGCTCTTCGGCCCGGATTGCCATGGCCCCGCGATCTGCAAGCGATTGGACAATTGCACCTGCCAGGGCGCGCGGATTTCGCGTGGGCACCAATTCCCCCGTCGCCCCAGATGCGAGCATTTCGCGATTCCAACCCGCGTCGGTGGCCACGATTGGTTTTCCGAGCAACATGGCTTCGCGCACCACGAGCGGGCCTCCTTCCCAATGGGAGGAACATACAAATAGATCCAGCGCGGCGAGAAAACTCGCGGCGTCGGACTGAAAACCGCAAAGAACGAAGTGGTCTCGCAAGCCAAGCTCGGCGATCAGTGATTCGAGCGAAGCTCGCAAGGGCCCCGAACCGGCGATGGCGAAGCGCACGTCCGGGCGGGAAGCAATCACCAGGCGCGCGGCGCGCACGAAATCGTCGAACCCTTTTTGCGGCTGCAATTGCCCGACGGACCCGACGATTTGTTGGCCGCGGGGCGCGAGTCGTGCGCGCCAGGCGAGTGTGCGCGAAGCGTCGGGGGCGGGCAGTTCGACTCCATCGCGGCAGGTTCGCAGCAATGCGGGAGTTCGCCAGGCGCGAAGCTCGTCCTCAAGCGAGCGATTCATCGTGACCACTAGGTCGGGGCATTGCAGAAGCGCGCGATTGCGCTTGGTGTCCGGCACCGGATTGCGAACGTGCGCGAGAACTCGCGTTTTCGTCCACTTCGCGGCCAATAGCGTCGGCGTTTGATAGGAGAATGTGTTGTTGACGTGCACCACATCATAGTTTTCCCGCTTCAGAAGCGAGGCGATGCCCCCGATCGTTCTCAGAACAGTGGGAAGGCGCAGGACTCTCCGCAGATCGCGGACGCTTCGGTCAAGAGAAACGGCGTTCGGAGGCGCTGGGCTGCCGCCAGAAAAACCAGGTTGCGCGGCGGGTGGCTCGGACGGCGCGGCGGCGCGCAACACAAACATCTTTCTGACCAGGCCCGCGAGGGATTTCGCGCCCGGGGTGGGATAGTAGAAGAGGATGTCGTGAATTGCGTTTTTCTTGTCGGCGTGCCGGAGGTACGTTTCCAGAATGCGAAGCGATCCGCCGTAACTTCCCCCGACCTCCACGTGCAGGACTTTGACGACCTTCCGCGCGCCATAGCTCCGCTCGGCGGGGACGAGAGGCCGCTCCACTTCTGCGCCGGACGTGGGATCGAAATTCATATTGGACGAGCGCTCCCGGCGACGTCCGCCAAACGGGGAACAAATTGGCGAAACAGCCCCACGCATTCCAGTAACCGATAGCCACCGCAATATAGGAAGAGCCCCATCGCAACGCAGCACAAAGCCGAGGCTGAAAGGGCATCGTGACAGGGCCGGACCATTTGCAAGAAGCTGGCCGCGAGCGCAAGCGATGCAAGAGCCGCGTACGGGCGGCGGACAGAGATCGCGAACGGCACGCTGGATTTTCCGGCGAGGAAAAGCGACGCGTTGGAGGCGAGCAAGGCCAAACCGTACGCGAGAATTGCTCCAATCAAATTGAATTTTCGCCAGAGCATCGAGAAGAGCGAAACGTAGAGCGCGATTTGTGCGAGTCCCAGCCACACGGCGCGTTGTTGCTTCCCGACGCTTGAAAGCAGGAGCGCTCCGACGGAGCC